>CAMVDV010000001.1 GCA_947166305.1 uncultured Prevotellaceae bacterium
ATGAAGCACATGGCCGACATCGCCCTGCCGCCCGTGCTCGAAGGCAAGCTCAAGTTCCATCCCACGAAGTACGTCACCACCTATCGCAACTGGCTCGAGAACATCCAGGACTGGTGCATTAGCCGCCAACTTTGGTGGGGTCACAGGATTCCGGCTTATTTCATCGAGGGCGAGGAAGAAGCCTTTGTCGTTGCCCTGACACCCGAAGAGGCGCTCCGCAAAGCACAGGAGAAGTACGGAAAGAACATCACGATGGACATGCTCCACCGCGACGAAGACGCTCTCGACACTTGGTTCTCCTCATGGCTCTGGCCCATCTCGCTCTTCGACGGCATCAATAATCCCGGAAACGAAGAGATAAAGTACTATTACCCCACGAGCGACCTGGTGACAGGCCCCGACATCATCTTCTTCTGGGTGGCCCGCATGATCATGGCAGGCGAGGAGTACATGGGCGACATCCCCTTCAGGAACGTCTATTTCACAGGCATCGTGCGCGACAAGCTTGGCCGCAAGATGAGCAAGAGCCTTGGCAATTCGCCCGACCCGCTGGAGCTTATCGCCAAATACGGAGCCGACGGCGTCCGCATGGGCATGATGCTGGCAGCACCGGCGGGCAACGATATTCTCTACGACGACGCCCTCTGTGCCCAAGGCATGGCGTTCTGCAACAAGATGTGGAATGCCTTCCGACTCGTCAAGCAGTGGGAAGTCGGCTCGGACCTCGTTCAGCCCGAAGCCAACAAGACTGCCATCCGATGGATGCAGGCGAAGGTGGACGCCACATACGCCGAGATAAACGACCTCTACAGCAAGTACCGTCTGAACGAAGCCCTGATGGCCGCGTTCAAACTCTTCACGGACGAGTTCAGCGGATGGTACTTGGAGATGATAAAACCCGCCTACCAAGCGCCCATCGACGGCGAGACGCTCCAGCAGACTCTCCACATCTTCGACCAGCTTCTGCACATCATCCATCCCTTCATGCCCTTCATCACCGAGGAACTCTGGCAGCATATTGCCGAACGAAAGGACGGCGAATCGCTCATGGTGTCGGTCTTCAAGACGGCAGAACCTACGGCGGAAGACGGCCGGC
The DNA here is from genome assembly GCA_947166305.1 of uncultured Prevotellaceae bacterium. Taxonomy (GTDB): domain Bacteria; phylum Bacteroidota; class Bacteroidia; order Bacteroidales; family Bacteroidaceae; genus Physcousia. The sequence continues at coordinate 1,097 of CAMVDV010000001.1, forward strand.
TCATCGCCCTGGTGGAAGAGATGAAGCAGGTGGTGAGCGGCATCCGTGCCATCCGTCAGAAAGGAAACATCTCGCCGCGCGAGCCCTTGGCACTGCAAGTCATCGGTGAGGCAAAGCATGGCGTGACAAGCCAAACTGCTCTTGCAGAGATTATTGTGAAGCTTGCCGGACTGAGCGGCATTGAGAATGTGGCCGAAAAGACCGAGGGCACGCAAGCCTTCCTTGTCGGTACGGACGAATATGCTGTGCCCCTGGGTAACCTCATCGACACGGAAGCCGAGCGCGCGAAAGCCGAAGCCGAGATCAAGCGACTGCAAGGATTCATGGCAGGCATCGAGAAGAAGCTGCAGAACGAACGCTTCGTGCAGAACGCTCCCGCACAGGTTGTGGAGCTAGAACGCAAGAAACTCGCCGATGCGCAGAGCAAAATCGCTGCCCTCGAAGCCACCGTCAAGAACTTAGGTTAACCTCGTCTGCCCTTTGCGGCAGCTTTCTCAAAGAAGGCCTGCTGATGTCCGCCACGACATCCGCAGGCCTTCTTCTTATCGTCGCAGCCTGTGTTTCTTATCGTCGCAGCCTGTGTTTCTTATCGTCGCAGCCTGTGTTTCATATTGTCGCAGCCTGTGTTTCATATCGTCGCAGCCTGTGTTTCATAACGCCACAGCCTTCTGCCATAACCCTGCCGGGCGGGGCGTGAAAGCTCAGGGCATGAGATTCGCATATTTTGACAACTTCCGTCGCATACAATTCTATGTCTTAAAATGCACCTTTGCCTCTTTTTCGACACCCTCAAAGTGTCTTTTTGATACTTAAAATGTTAAAAGTGGGTATATCTTAACATTTTTCTTGCAAAAAAATGAGTTTTTTGGAAGAATTTAACTACCTTTGCAGCCAAATGCGCAAAAATATGCGTTTGCCGGCATTGAATATCGGCCAAAACCGATATGTTTCCGCATACTTTTTTCGTACATATATATATATATAATGTATAGGAAAAAAGAAAGGGACGGGCAGGGCGACGATGAGCGCAGAAGGAAGTAGAATAACAAAAAAGTATAAATAAAAAGAAATGTTTTCATGTAAAAGAATGACCCTTGTTCTGGCAACGCTGTTCCTGTACGTCGGGATGGCAATGGCCCAGACAAGCGTTTCAGGCACAGTGTTCTCTGCCGACGACAACGAGCCTCTGATGGGCGTCAACGTCCTGGTGGAAGGCACTCAGAACAGAGCCATTACGGACCTCGACGGTAACTTCACGCTCAAGAACGTGAAGTCGAACGCCACATTGGTAGTGTCGATGATTGGTATGCGCACTGAGAAAGTGAAGGCCAAGGACGGCATGCGCATCATGATGCAAGGCGAAGACGTACAGATGACCGAGGTCGTGGTGAACGGACAACAGCAGATTGACAAGCGACTCTTCACGGGTGCCGCCACGACGGTGGACGCCGAGAAGATCAAGCTCTCGGGTATGGCCGACGTGAGCCGCTCGCTCGAGGGGCGCGTGGCAGGCGTGCAGGTGACCAACGTCACGGGCACTTTCGGCGCATCGCCCAAGATTCGCGTCCGCGGCGCAACCTCCATCTACGGCAACTCCAAGCCCCTGTGGGTGGTGGACGGCGTCATCTATGAGGACAACGTCGACGTCAGCGCCGACGACCTCGCTTCCGGCGACGCCAAGACCCTCATCTCCTCGGCCGTGGCCGGACTGAATTCCGACGACATCGAGTCCTTCACCGTGCTGAAGGACGGCTCTGCCACCTCCATCTACGGCGCCCGTGCCATGGGAGGCGTGATTGTCGTCACCACGAAGAAAGGTTCCAAGGGACGCGCAAGCATCAACTATACCGGCGAATTCACCACCCGTTTCAAGCCACGCTACAGCGACTACAACATCATGAACTCGCAGGAAGTGATGGGCGTCTACAAGGAAATGTACGACAAGGGCTGGCTTCAGCTCGACAACATGGTCAACGCTCAGAACACCGGCATCTACGGCTATATGTTCCAGCAACTGCGCTCCTACGACCCAATCACAGGCAAATACGGTCTCCAGAACACAGAGGCCGCGCGCAATGCCTACTTGCAGGCCGCCGAATTCCGCAACACCGATTGGTTCGACCTCCTTTTCACCAACAAGTTGCAGCAGAACCATTCTATCAGCATCTCAGGCGGTACCGACCGTTCGCAAAACTACTTCTCGGCATCGGTGCTCACCGATCCCGGCCAGTTCGTCAACCGTAGCGGCGTGTACCGCTATACCTTCAACGGCAACACCTCCTACGACATCCTCAAAGGCCGCAAGGGTGCCGAGCTCCTCACCGTGAAGCTCGCCGCGCAGGGAAGCTACCGCGACCAGGAAGCCCCCGGCTCGCTCAACCGCACGACCGACGTCGTCACCGGCGAGGTGAAGCGTGACTTCGACATTAACCCGTTCAGCTACGCACTCAACACGAGCCGTTGCCTCGATCCCAACATCAACTACACCAGATTCTACACCGGTTTCAACATCTTCGACGAGCTTGAATACAACTACAACGACATCAGAGTCACCGAACTCATGTTCCGTGGCGAACTGGAGTACAAGCCCATCAAGGCGCTGAGCCTGAGCGGTCTCATCTCATCCCGCATCTCTCACACCAAACGTCAGCACAACGTCATGGACAAGGCCAACCAAGCCAACGCCTACCGTGCAGGCGTGGATGCACAGGACGACAACTCTACCATCCGAGACAACAACAGTCTGCTCTACACCGACCCCGACAATGAGCTGGCACTCCCCGAGTCCATCCTCCCCACGGGCGGCATCAAGTATCAATACGACGACAACATGCGGTCCAACACCTTCCGCTTCATGGCAAGCTACAACAACGTCTGGGCCGACCGCCACACCTTCAATGGCATGGTCGGAACGGAGTATTCCTCCGTGCGCCGCACCGCAACTACCTGGACAGGCTGGGGCTATCAGTTCGACAACGGTGGCATCACCTACACACCCTACCTCTGGCTCAAGCAGATGAACGAGGAAAACACCGAATACTTCGGCGAGTCCTACACCCTGACCAACACCCTGGCCTACTATGGGCAGGTCAACTACAACTACGACCAGCGCTACACCATCAACGGCACGTTCCGCTACGAAGGAACCAACCGCCTCGGCAAGAGCCACCAAAGCCGCTGGCTCCCCACATGGAACGTCTCCGGCTCCTACGACCTCACCAATGAGAAGTTCATGGAGCGCACCAAGTCGTGGCTCTCGCAAGTCAAGTTCCGCGCAAGCTACTCCCTGACTGCCGACACAGGCCCGTCGTGGGTGACCAACGCCGAAGCCATCTTCATGACGAAGAACTCCTGGCGCCCCTTCACCTCGGCCGCCGAGACACAGATCTACATCTCCTCCCTCGGCAACTCCGAGCTGACCTACGAGAAGAAGCACGAATGGAACTTCGGCGTCGACCTGAGCTTCCTCAAGGACCGCATCGCCCTGACCTTCGATGTCTATGGCCGTAACAACTATGACCTCATCGGTCGCACCTATACGCAAGGCGCCGGCGGCGAGATTGGCAAGTATGCCAATGTGGCAGACATGAAGTCGCGCGGCGTAGAGCTTGGCCTCTCCACCGTCAACATCGACAAGGCAGGCTTCAAGTGGACTTCCGATTTCATCTTCTCCAAGGCAACCAACGAGATAACCTCGCTCGAAGTGGCCAGCCGCGCCGTCGACCTCGTCACCGGACAGGGCTATGCCATCGAGGGATACCCCGTGCGTTCCATCTTCAGCTACCAGTTTGCCGGACTCAATTCCGAGGGCCTTCCGCAGGTTTACAACGAGCTTGGACAGAAGACAGTCGGCGACGTCAACTTCCAGGAGACCGAGCATCTGAAGGACTTCCTTGTCTATGAAGGTCCCTCCGACCCGACGTTCTACGGCTCTTTCAACAACACTTTCAGCTACAAGAGCAACAAGTGGGGCAGCCTCTCGCTCGACCTCTTCCTCACATACGCCGGAGGTAACGTCGTTCGCCTCGACCCCGTCTTCTCCTACGCCTATAGTGACCTCTCGGCAATGCCTCGCGAGTTCAAGAATCGCTGGATGATGGCAGGCGACGAAGCCGTGACAAACATCCCGACGATTGCTTCGCGCAACCAGGTGGACCGCTACGGCGGCACCACAATGCGCACCGCTTACAATGCCTACAACTACTCTACGGAACGTATTGCCAAGGGCGGCTTCCTCCGACTCAAGGAAGTTGCACTCACCTACGTCTTGCCCGAAGGCTGGCTCAAGAAGACCACGTTCATCAACCGTGCTTCCGTCAAGGTGGCAGCCACGAACCTCTGCCTCCTCTACGCCGACAAGAAACTCAACGGCCAAGACCCCGAGTTCATCAACTCCGGCGGTGTGGCAGCCCCCATCTCCAAACAATTCACCGCAACCGTGCGCTTAGGCTTTTAATTGAACAGAACAAAGAAACAAGATGAAGGATATGAAAAGAACAATATACAGCCTTTATGCCATGTGCATGGTGTGCACACTCTGTGTATGCTCCTGCACCGCCCTCGATGAGGCTCCCGACAATCGCACGGAGATAACATCCTCCCCCGACAAAATCAAGCAGTTGCTCACATCGGGCTATCCCGTTTCGGTGCCAGCCGTCATCTGTGAGCTCAGCGGCGATAACCTCGTCGACAACAACGTCGTCGTTCCCGCCACACACAACGATGCCTATGCACTTTTCCACGAACAGGCATACGAGTGGGAGGACATCGACAACTACAGCACAGGCGAGGACGATACGCCCTACACCGTCTGGGAGTCCTATTATCAGGGCATTGCCGTGGCCAACCATGCCATCGAAGCTATGCTCGAGATGAGCAGCGACCCGGCTCATGACCCCGAGCTTTCACACTCCTGGGGCGAAGCTCACCTCCTGCGTGCCTATCTCCATTTCGTGCTCGTCAACGTCTTTGCCGAAGCATACAAGGACGAGACGCAGAGCTCCCAAGACGTTGGCATCCCATACGTCAGCGAAGTGGAAAAAACCGTTACCGTGGATTACAGCGACCCCAAGTTTCGCAAGAGCGTGGCCGAGGTCTATCGCCTCATAGAGAAGGACATTCTCGAAGGCATCGACCTCGTGGACGATGCTAAGTACAAGGTGCCGGCCTACCACTTCAACCGCAATGCAGCCAATGCCCTCGCTGCCCGCTTCTATCTCTACAAGCGCGACTACGAGAAGTGCGTGAAGTATGCCACCGCAGCGTTGGGCACAAATCCCGCATCCTCACTCCGCAAGTGGGCAACGATGAGCTCCAACACCATCAACACCTTGCTCAACGACTTCAACGACGAGACTGCTCCCTGCAACTACATGCTGCAAGCCACCTATTCCCTCTTCGACCGTATGCTCTCTGCCTGTCGATATGCCATCAACAGCGGTAGCACAGCCGACAGAGTCAGTGCCACGAAGGACATCCTCTACGAGGGTGGCGGTCCCAACTGGAGCAGCCGACTCAAGGCATTCGACGGCAAAATCTATATGTGGGGCGCAGGTCAGGCCTATGGCTCTTGGCTCTTCCGTGTATATGAATACTTCGAGTACACCGACAAGATAGCCGGCATCGGCTTCGTCCACATTATCTATCAGCCGTTCACCGCTGAGGAGACACTGCTTTGCCGTGCCGAGGCTGAGGTTTATCTTGGCCAGACAGACAAGGCTCTGACTGACCTGGGCTACTGGACCGCCTCCCACATGGTCGACGAGCCTTTGACCCAAGACGGCATCAACAGATTCTATAAGGGAGAACCTTCCAAGAATATCTATGTGAGCGAACTGCATCCCATGGAGATGAGTCCGGAGTGGACCTACGATGGCCTCAGCGATGATTCCAAACGACTGATTGACTGCATCCTTCACTTCCGTCGCATCGAGACGATGTTCGAGGGACTCCGTTGGTTCGACATCAAGCGTTACGGCATCACCGTGCACCATGCCTATCGCGACCCGCACGAGGATGATGTCCATCACGACTACCTCCGCTGGGACGACCCTCGCCGCGTCCTGCAAATCCCGCAGAACGTCATCGAGGCAGGCTATCCCTCCAACAACCGCACAAAGACTATGAGCAATCAGAGCGACGGCCTGAAGTCCGTACCCGTGCCTGTTGACGCTACTCCCGCAGACAAGGACATTGATAAGATTGGCGACGAAAAACTATAATCAATCATGAAAATGATGAGAAAGACATTATATATAATAGGTATGGCAGCAATGATTGCTGCATTCTCCTCATGCCGTGGCGGAGACAGTTTCGGTGACTCTATCTTCGACACCAGTGTGCCTGCGGTCGACGAGACAAAGGCAACCTATCCCTTCGACCAGTGGCTGTACGATAACTTCGTGGTCCCCTACAATGTCGACGTGAAGTATCGCTTCGACCTCTCGGCTTCCGACCTGAACTTCCAGCTCACGCCTGCCGACTACAACCGTTCGCAACTCCTGGCACACTTAATCAGGTATCTGTTCTACGACGTTTACACCAAGTTCTCAGGCGAAGACTTCATGAAGAAGTACGGGCCGCGCATCTTCCATTTCATCGGCTCTTCCGGCTTTAACCCCACCACGGGCTCCGAAGTGCTTGGTACAGCATCGGGAGGCGTGAAGATTACGCTCTACAAGATCAATGAGATGAAACCCTACAGCGACGGCGTTACCTACAACGGTGCCGACGTGAATATCCTCAACGAGAACTACTTCCACACGATGCACCATGAGTTCTCTCACATCCTGCATCAGACGAAGTCCTATCCCGTCACCTTCGGTCAGGTCACCTCTGGCAGCTACGACCCCATCAACTGGCAAGACCGCGACTCTGTCTGGACGCATTCCCATGGATATGTCACCCACTATGCCTCCTCTGCCACTTATGAGGACTTCGTGGAAACGCTTTCCTGCATCATCACCGACACCAAGCACCGCTGGATGAACCGCATCATCAATGCCACTGCCATGGGTGTCCGTCAGGGCGACAAGGAGGATATCCTCGAACTCATCGACTCCCTCGACATCAATCTCGATGCACCGAAGTCTCACTGGAACAACTTTATGCTCTACGAAGAGTCGAAGTACAACGACCAGACAGGCGAGTATGACCCCACGAACCGCTATGTGCTCGACGAGCACCGGCTGATTGGCGACCCAAACACACACCTGCATCAGGTTGTCAACAAGGATGCCACGGCCTATGTCGACGAGTATAAGTATAAGGAACTCCGCCGCTTCACTTCCTTCAAGGACGATTTCCTGCCTTGGGTGAAGATTTCTGCCGACGAAGACCTGACAGGCATCAATGCCCTGCTCAAGAAGCTGGACATTGCCACGAAGTGGTACACGGAGAACTGGGGACTCTATGCCTTCACGCTCCGCCGCGAGGTCGTGCGTCGTCAGGACAACATCAACGACTATCTCAAGAACGAAGTCACTATTTTCGAGCTCAAATAATAATCTGCTATGATGAAGAAAGAGATAAGATATATTTCAATGTTTGTGGCGCTGGCAGCCATTGCGTTTACAGGCTGTTCGCGTTTCGAGGAGGAAGACCTCTTCGACGAGAGCGCAGCCCTGCGCATCGAGCATAACTCTCAGAAGTTGCAGGACATCCTTGTGGATGCTCCCAATGGATGGGTGATGCAGTATCATGTAGGGCGCGGTCTCGCTGTGTTCGAGGGCTTCAACATCTTTGCCAAGTTTGAGCAGAGCGGCAAGGTGACGCTTGCCAGCGACCATCGCTACCTTCGCAACAACAATGCAGGCAAGTATACCGAGGCATCCAGCCTCTATGAGGTGATTCGCGAGGACGGACTCGTGCTTGCCTTCAACAGTTGGAACGATGTGCTGACACCTTTCGTCGACCCTGTCGCTTATTGGGCAGCTCCCAACATCATCCTTCAGGACGGCGAAGGAATGCAGGGCGACCAGAACCTCGTGGTGACGTCCATGAGCGAGAATGAGATTACCTTCCGCGGTGAACGTTACGATGCAGCCATCCGCATGGTGAAGGCCGACCGCGACTGGCAGACTTACATGGCCGACACCAAGGCGATGAAAGACCGCATCAGCAGCGAGACTATCGATTCCTATTATATTATATCGGACGAGCAGACGTTGTTCCTCTCCGGTCTTCGCAACGGACGTTACCGTATGTCGGAGCGCCTCAAGAACCCGCTGCTTGTTGACTCGCTGTCTTGCTGCTTCACGCCGACAGGTTTCATCAACGAAAGGCCCGACACCATCGGCGGCCACGTCTTCAAGGAATTCAAGCTGAACGAGGACGGCACGGCGCTTGTCAACGAAGATGGCACTGTGCGCATCATAGCAACGTGGGACACCTATCTTGCCGAGTTGGAGGAAGTCATGTGGTTTGATGCCACGACCATCACGGGCAGCCTGAAGGAAAAGTACGACCAACTGATGGCAGCTCTCGGCGAGGCCGACAAGGTCTATGAGCCTCGCGTCGGCCTTGGTCGCTCGGCAGTGGCAACTGGTTCCAACAGCGTGATGGGCCTCGTCATAGAGTGGTACTCCAACCGACGCAAGACGAAGGCTTCGCTCACACGCGGCGGCTTGAGCCTGAAGCGCACCGTTCCTGCCATGGGACAGATGACGATTGCCTACGACGAGAATGGCACCACCGACAACGACTTCAAGTCGCTCAATGCCACCGTGCAGTCGCTTGCGCGTGAGCTTGCCGTTGAGCTGGCTGGCACTTACAACCTAACGGCCAACAGCAACTTCGTGCCGACGGAGGCTCTGTACAAGGCTGTGGAAGTCGACAAGTCCTTCCGCCTCGTAAAGGATGCGGCAGAGTAGTCGTTTGTCATTGACCATTGAGCATTGACCATTGAGAATTGGAAAGCAGATAATCAACATATTTATTAACTAACTTAAATTTACGCATTATGAGGATCAAGAATTTTACTCTTATGCTGATGGCAGTCCTCTTTTCGGCAGTAGGCTTTGCACAGAAGTCTTTCTCCGTTCAGAAGGACATTGCCTTCAATCGTCAGACTAAGGTCCAGACGAAGTGGGTGAAGCAGAACAAGATTGGTTCTGCCTTTGCCGTGAATGCGAAGGGCACCTCTTCGCAGAGTGCCTCCACTGGTCGTGCCAATGCACGCGCCAAGGCTGCTGAGGTTGTCACACCTCCTGCAAGCGGTGATGTCGAGTACTACACCCTGACTGCCACTGCTTCTTATGGTCAGACCCAGAACGAAAGCGTTACCCGCCAGATTAAAATTGTCTGGGACGCTGACGACGAGGACGTTGTTTACATCCAGGGCTTGAGCTACTATATGCCCAACTCCTTTGTGATGGGTATGTTCAACAAGACAGGCGACCAGGTCATCTTCTCTGCCGGTCAGTATATGGGCAATCCCGGTGTTGACCTTTATTTTGGCGGCTATGGTGATGGCACAGCATTGACGGACGTTGTTGCTGACTTCGACGAAAAGGAAAGCAGCTTCACTTTCTCTGATGCAATTTTGGATAACGGCGACCCCTCAAAAATTGGTTTCTATGCTTATATGCAGAACGTAACCATCGTTCCTTTGAATGGTGAGCCCGAGATTCCCGTTGAGATTCCAAGCGACTTGGAGTATGAGAAGTATGCTTTCACGGCATATGATTACTTTGACGAAGTTGATGTTTCAGGCAACGTAAACATCGGCATCTATGGTGAAGAGGTTTATATCCAGGGTATGTCAAACGACTATCCAGAAGCATGGATTAAGGGTACGTTCGAGAATGACTCCACCGTGGTGTTCCCCTCTGGTCAGTTACTGTCAACAGAAGAGAGTCTCTACTTTGTTGCTATCAACGATAACTTCGACGTTGTTGACCAATACACTCTGATTTATGATGCAAAGACCGGTGTCTTCGAGGAAGGTCCTGAGGCTCCGATAATCAATTCTTATAAGGATAAGATAGATCGTTCAGTATGGCAGTTCTGCTATGGCTATGAATTCTTACCTATAGCAGATGGTGCAGCCGTTCCTGGAGTTTCTGCTATCTCTTCAATGAACTACAAGGTGACGGGCGACGATGTCCTCGAGTTTGCACTTGCCAAAGTGAATGATGAAAGTACAATGGGCTTGGTTGAGGAGAAGATTTCCTACAAGCTCTGGTACGTCACTGCAGAAGGCGACACGCTTGCTGCTAAGTTCACGTCGGCCGATTATCCTGCTCTCACAGAGGACATGGAGGAGATTCCTTCCACCTTCACCGATGGCTCGTACATCAAGAGTGGCGCACTCGCCATCAACATGGAGAATCACGCCACTTGGAAGTCTGTAGGCATCCAGTGCATATATTATGGTGGCGAGGAGCGCAACGAAGGCGCGATAGCTTGGTACACTCCCAGATGGCCTTTCAAAGTCACTCTGCCCGAAGGTCTGACTGTGACTGAGCACGACTTCGTCGGTGCAAATAATAGAACCGGTGCTGCCATTAACAGAGTTGTCGGCGTTGCCTTCGACGGCGACGATATGTACATCCGTGGCCTTGGTTCTATGGACGAAACTGCATGGGTGAAGGGCACGAAGAATGCCACCGGCGACTACGTCTTCCCCGCAGGTCAGGATCTTGGTCTTTACCACGACGAAGACCGTCTCTTCTTCATTGGCTATGCAGACAGCAAGGTGACGGACGCCGTGCTGACGGTTGATGCTGCCAACGGTCAGTATGTGTTCACTACAGGCATCATAGAGAATGCCGACTACACAGACAAGTTATATACGTTGCTCAATATGGCTTCCGGTGCTACCATCAGCATTGCTGAGAGCGTGCCCGAAGTGCCCACAGTGGTTGAGGTTCCCGAAGGACTGCAGACAGAGAGCTGGATATTCTCCGGCACTGACTACTTTGATAAAAAGCAGGCTGCCCGCAGCGTGAAGGTTGGCTTCGATGGCGACGACGTCTATGTGCAGGGCATTTCTGCTGAAGTGCCTGCTGCATGGATTAAGGGTACGTTGGACGGCGACCAGCTGACCTTCAAGTCAGGTCAGTTCCTTGGCGGTGCCGACTCCCTCTTCTTCATCGGCTACAACTTGAACTCTGGCATCAGCGACTATGTGATGACGTACGACGAGGAGGCTGGCAAGTTCACCAACGATGACGCCAACAGCTTGCTTGGCTCCAATGCATACAAGGACAAGGTTCAGGCATCTGTGTATGAGTTCTACTACACCACGAAGATTGCCAAGATTATGGAGCGCGCAGCTACTCCTTCCGTTCCTTCTGTCACCAGAATGGGCTATACTGACAACGGCAATATCGTCGAGTTCAACATTCCTCTCCTCGACACCAACGCTGAGGGTCTGGTTGACAGCCTTGTTTCCTACAAGCTCTACTACGACGAGGGCGACGGCGAGGCTAAGGAAATCACCTTCACCACCGACCTCTACACTAAGCTGACCGAGGACATGACTGTCGTTCCTTACGGCTTCACCGATAATTACGACTTCGATGCAACATCTGTATATCTGAACATGGACGACAGCGCTTGGAAGCGCATCGGCATCCAGAGCATCTATGCAGGCGGCGGCGAGACCAATGCTTCCGAAATAGGCTGGTACACTCCCACACGTCCCACAACAACCGAGCTGCCCGAAGGTGCTGAGGTCAATTACTATGTCTTCTCCGGCACTGACAGCGATGGCGCATTCCAGAGGGGCGTCAAGGTGGCTAAGGTGGACAACGACATCTACATCCAGGGCGCTGCCACAGTTGATGGCGAGTCGTGGATTAAGGGTACGAAGAGTGCAGATACTGATGTCTACACCTTCCCGAAGGGCCAGTTCCTCGGTGTCTTCCAGAACGCGCGCGTCCGCTATAACATCTTCCTGTTGGGCTACAACAGCACCCTCGGCGTGATGGATGTCAGGATGAAATACTATGCCGACGGCGACTCGCTCGTCACTTCGTGCATCATCGTCGAGAATGCCAACTACACGGACAGCCGCTACGCCTACAACAACATCCAGGCCGGTGCAGTCATCAAGCCTGTCGACATGGCTCGTGCTGCCACTCCTGCCACTCCTAATGTCAAGAACATCCGCTACACCGTTTATGGCAATGTGGCTGAGATGAACATTCCTGTCACAGACGTAGAAGGTCTGCCCATCGACGAGGCTAAGCTCTCCTACAAGTTCTACTACGACGAGGGCGACGGCGAGGCTAAGGAAGTCACCTTCACCACCGATCTCTACGAGTACCTCAATGAGAATATGACTGTCGTTCCTTACGGCTTCCTCGACGACACCGATACAGATGGCAATCCCGTTGCCTTCGACTTCTTTGTGGACAAGGTTTACTTGAACATGCAAATCAATGGCTGGAAGCGCATTGGCATGCAGAGCATCTACACTGGTGGCGACGAGACCAATGTCTCTGAAATCGGTTGGTACGACATTGTTCATCCTCAGCTTGTCAGCCTGCCCGAGGACGCAGAGGTGGAGACCTACGGCTTCATCGGCAAGACAATCACCTCTACCGAAGTCACCAAGGGCGGCCTGAAGGTTGCCAAGGTGGGCGACGACGTCTATGTTCAGGGCATCGGCACTGTCGATACCGACACATGGATTAAGGGTACGAACGACGGCAGCAACACCTACACCTTCGCCAATGGCCAGTATCTCGGCACCATGACGGAGGAGTACGAGGACGCGACATACTACAATATGCTCTTCCTCATGGGTAATACCGGCTCCGCCGTGACCAACCTCACCATGACCTACGACCCAGAGACGGGCATCTTCACCACGACAAACTATCTCGTGGAGAACGCCGACTACACCGACAAGATGTACTACAACGCAGTGTTCGCACCCGGTGCACAGCTTGTTCCTGCAAGCAGTCCCGACGCTATTGCCGAAATCAATGCTGAGACCGATGCTGATGCCGTTCGCTTCAACATCGCAGGCCAGCGCGTAGGCAAGAACTACAAGGGCATCGTAGTCGAGAAGGGTCGCAAGACTCTCCGCAAGTAAGCACTTCCGCTGTGCCACGGGCACAGTTCCCCGACAAGAAGGGGCGGCTCCATCCGAGTCGCCCCTTCTCCGTTTCTATACTGCCTGCAAAGGCTGGCTCTGCCTGTATGCTTCCTGCGAACGAACGACGTCCCTAAACCCACAGTCTGCGAGAACCTTCAAAACTACTCGTGTTTAGTTCGCCAACTAACCGTGTTTAGTTCGTCAACTAAGCGTGTTTAGTTTCCCAACTAAGCGTGTTTAGTTCACCAATTAACCGTGTTAAGTTCGCCATCCATGTAGGGACGCGCCGTGGCGCGTCCGTGTATTCAACGCCGTGGCGGCGTACGATAACAGGCCGAATAGCGTATGATAATAGGCCGAATTGCGGACGCGCCACGGCGCGTCCCTACAGGCGATTGTGTCAATTCCCTTATATAAAATGGAATTCCTTTATTCTGCCGACCTATAATTGGGGATTTCTTTATAAATTTGCATAACAATCTAATATGGTGCGTCCCTGCAATCAAACAAATGGAAAACTCAACACTTCCCAAACGTAAGTCACCCAGGGCTGCTTGGCTCGACTATAACGACGGGAACTATTTTGTGACCGTATGCACCAAGGACAAGGTGCATTACTTTGGAGAGGTGGTTGAGGACACAATGCGTTTCACGCCAATTGGTACCTTCCTCGATAACGAACTTCGCAGCAATGCCTTTCATCACCCGGATGTCCTTGTCCGTTGCTTCGTGGTTATGCCGAATCATTTTCATGCAATTGTGAAAGTCACATCTGAGGTGTCACCGTGCAATGCGGACGCGCCACGGCGCGTCCCTACAAGGGGGGAACGTCTCTTGATACGAGTTGGGGCGAACTGTCAGTGTGCCAACACGGTACTTTCGTCGTTCATTGGTCAGCTAAAAGGAGCAGTGACTCGTTTTGCACGAAGGGAAGCCCTGGCTTTTGCATGGCAGCCACGCTATCATGACCATTTGATTCGCGGCCCGCACGATGGGAACAGAATTGCCGAATACATTGAGCATAACGTAATGAATTGGGCGACGGACTGCTTTCGCCTGTAGGGACGCGCCGTGGCGCGTCCGCAATTCGGCCTGTTTTCATTCGCTCTTCGCTCTTTTATCGTTCTTCGCCACGGCGTTGAAAATACGGACGCGCCACGGCGCGTCCCTACATGGGTTCCGAGGTGCGTCCATACACAGCGTGAGTGTGGTTGCTATTCGTCGATATGTTTGTTCGTTGTTTCTTCGGTGCATAACAACAAAAAAGGCTCCGTGCGATGTCTGCACGGAGCCTTTTGTTCTTTTGTCTTTCCTCTCGGATTTAGAAGAAGATGTAGCGTTTGTCGCTGATGTCAGCTTTCTGCAGGAGCTCGTTGATGGCTCCCGAAACGTTGCGGCCGATGGTCTGCTGCAGTCTCTGCTCTTCCTGCTTCTGGTCGAACTTCACGTCGGTCTTCTTCTGGTCGAGCACCTGATATGCATAGACGGCAGACTTGCCCTTGACGCCTGTCTTGAAGTCGCCCTTCTTGGCCTTGCTTACGGAGCCGCTCAGTGCAGGCTCGCTGGCGCCAATCTTCGAAACGAAGGCGTTGCCCATGAAGGTGACGTGCTTGATGGTGTCGGTGACGGCACCTTCTATCTTGGCTACAGATGCAATGTCCTTGGCGTTCTTCAGCTTGTCCATCAGCATGGCAGCCTTCTTGTCCTTCATCACTTCGCCGGTCAGGAAGGTGCGAATCTGTTCGTCGTCCCAAGGCAGGTAGCCTTTCTTGTGGATGCCGGTGAGCATGATGACGAGCATGTGGTCGTTGTCGCCGCACTCATAGAGGGGAGAAACGTCGCCCACCTTTGTCTTCTCGTTGAATATCCAGCGCAGAGCGTCGCGAGTGCTGCGTACGTTCACCACGTTGTGCTCGGTGCAACTCATATTGTTGCGTGTCTGCACGGTGTAGCCGGCCTGTGCTGCGTTGGCTTCGATGTCCTCGCTCTTGGCATTGCCTGCCAGGAAGCTGCTGAAGTCGTTGTATGCCTTGCCGTAGGTTTCCTTGCTGAAGTCCATGGCGCGCTTGATGACAGCCACGTCATACTTCGTGATGAAGTTCTTGCGGTCGGTGACCTGAGCGATGATGACACCCTGGCCGTCGAGCACAATCTTGTTGTAGCCGCCCACGGCAGCATTGGTGATGGTGCTCAGGAACTTCCGGTTGTTCTCGTCTATCGTCTGACCTTCATACTGGCTGCTCGTAATCCATGTCTTTGTGGCGGGCTGGTCGTACTTCTTGGCGATGGTGTCGAAGTTTGCGCCTGTTGCAAGAGCGTTCATGATGCTGTCGGCAGTCTTCTCGATGGCAGCCATGTCCTTGCCTGGAGCGGCAATCTGGCGAACCTCAACTGAGTCGGGCAGCGTGACCTTGTTGATGAGGCGAACTACGTTGACCGTGTTGTCGTGGTCGTGAACAAAGGGACCTACCTGCGAGCCGATGCTCATCGAGTCGAGCTTCTCGGCAATGTCGTGAGGCAGAGACTTAGCGCTGACGGGCAGCGGGCTGTAAGCTACCTGACTTGCAGCTTCGCGGACAGTCTTGGCAGGGTCGGCACCTTCGGAGAGAGCCTGTGCATAGCCTTCCATCTCCTTCTGGAGGTTGGCCTTGTCAGCATCGCTGGCAGTCACCTTGATGTCGATGTATTTGATGTCGCGTGTCTCCTCGTTGGTGCGGAACATCTCCTTCATCTCTTCGTACTTTGCCTTGAGCTCGCTGTCTTCCACCTTCACGTCGTCGTCCTTGATGCTGGAGTAGGGGAGTGCAGCCATGAGGATGTCCGTCTCGTTGGTGCGACCTTCGTAGCTTGCCTTGGCAGCAACGGGATTGCTGACCATGAGGCCGCTCAGCAGAGCCTGATACTTCTCGTTGAGCGTCTGGCGGCGAATTGTCTTCTCGATGAACTTCCAGTAGTTGTTCATCTGCTGGTACTGCTCCTTCACCTCGTTGCCGAGCTGGGGATTGGTCATCACCTCATTGTACTGGTTGAGGAACTGCTTGAGTGCGTTGACGTCGAATTTGCCCTGAGCGGTGCGGAAGGGAGTCTGTGCGAGCAGCGGACTGCGACCGTTGTTGATGATGTCCTGCATCTCAGCATCGGTGACGTTGAGTCCGAGTTTCTCGCACTCGTGCTCCATGAGCTTGTCGTTGACGAGCGTCTGCCACACCTGGTCGCGCATCATCGAGAGCTGGTCGTCGGAGAGAGAGCTGATGCCTTGCGTGAACTTCACGACGTCGGTGTACTCCTCGACCTGTGTGTTGAACTCTTGTACGTTGATTTTGTCTCCGTAGATTTTGCCGACGCGCTGGTGACGCTCTGTCTGTGTGTAGGAAAGAGAGCGCACGAACTCCTCGGCAATGAATGCAAACAGAGCAAGACCGACCGTTGCGATGAGAATCTTGCCTCTGTTGCGGATTTTTTGTAAAGTTGCCATTGTTTGTTTATGTTTTGTTTATTATATTATTGGCTTAAATAGCGTACAAAGGTACGCATTTTTTTTCATATAAAGGTCATTTACACGAAGAAAAAGTTCTTATTAACCCATAATTCGCAATTCATAATCCATAAACATACAACCAGACTAATGTCAAGGCAGTTGCATCTATGGATTATGAATTGTGTATTGAGGCTTGCCTCAGTCCTCCAGCAGCTGTTTGAGGAAGGCGTCGAGGTCTTCTTCAAAGCCGTCGAGCAGCGTCGTGTCGAGCATTACTGTCTCCTCGCTGTCGATGATGACCAAGTCCTGGAGCGTCTCGTGGTCTTCGTCGATGAGGACGAAGCTGAAGGGCTGCATGATGCTCATCTTCATGATGCTCGGGCGCAGGCTCTCGATGCAACGGCGCAGGATGGGGACGATGTCCTCGTAGAACTGCTCGTCGGAGTTCTTAATCCATTCCTCTACGACGCAACGGTCGAGTTCCTCGTCGTCGTCGTTGTAGGTGCGAATCTCGCCCGTGTAGTTGCTCACCAGGAGATGGATGTCCGTCATGACAGGCTCTGCCTCGGCGGGAAACTTTGCAATGACCTTGCGCAGCGTGCGCTCAATCTGCTGGATTGTCTGTTTGCTTGCTTCCATAACGCTTTATTTATGTTTTGTTTTCAATTCATGTTTAGGGGAGGTTTCTCCGACGGATGGCTCTGTGAAAACTTCGGCACGCTGTGTTTGCCATCGCAGCACGCCGCGTTTGCCATCGCCGCACGCTGTGTTTGCCATCGCCGCACGCTGTGTTTGACGTCTCGCCGTGAGGCATTTCGTCGGCCCTCCTTTCCAGTCTTATGGTTTCAAGTGTCCTTTGGAGCAGGGGAGGACAGGAGTGCGGCGGCGCGGGCTACAGGTTCCTTCCGTGGCACTGCTTGAACTTCTTGCCGCTACCGCAGGGACAGGGATCGTTGCGTCCGGGCAAGTTCTCGCGGCGGATGGGCTGCACGGGCTGACGGTCGCGTGTGTCGCGTGCTGCAGCCTGCTGCTGTCCGGCATCGGTCAAGTCGCCGCGCGACTCTTGCAGGCGTGGCTGTTCGCGGCGAGGCTCTTCCTGTTGCTGCGGTGCATCCTGAATCTGAAGTTCGGGTATCATGGCACGCATGATGATGCCTACGGTGCGGTCGTTTATCTGATTGATCATGTCGTCGAAGAGCTTGGCACTCTCCAGCTTGAAGATGAGCAGGGGGTCCTTCTGCTCGTAGCTGGCGTTGTGTACGCTGTGCTTCAGTTCGTCGAGCAGGCGGAGGTTCTCTTTCCATGCGTCATCGATGATGTGGAGTATGATGGCCTTGTGGAAGGCTGTCACCACAGAGCTTGACTGCGTCTCGTAGGCTTCCTTGAGGTTCGACGGGATGTTGTACTGCCGGTTGCCTGCAATGACGGGCACCATGAGGTTTTCGTACATCGTTCCCTGCGGACTCTCATAGATGTGCGTCACCACCTTGTTGGCGTTGTTTCTCATGATTTCGGTCTTCTGCTGGAAACGTTCCAGTACCTTCTGGTAGGCCAGTTCTGCCACGTCGTCGAGCTTCATCGTCTCGAACTGCTCGGCTGTGAAGGGCACTTCCATTGCCATGATTTCGAGGAAGCGCATACGGCATCCTTCGTATTTATTGTTCTCGAGAATGTTGCAGACGCGGTCCCATATCATGTTGCTGATGTCCATGCCGAGGCGTTCACCAATGAGGGCATGGCGACGCTTCTCGTAGATGACGGTACGCTGTTTGTTCATCACGTCGTCGTACTCAAGCAGGTTCTTGCGGACGCCGAAGTGGTTCTCCTCAACCTTCTTCTGTGCATTCTCGATGCTGCGTGTAATCATACTGTGCTCAATCATCTCGCCGTCCTTGAAGCCGAGGCTGTCCATGACTTTGGCGATGCGTTCGCTGGCAAAGAGGCGCATGAGCTTGTCCTCGATGCTGACGAAGAAGACGCTGCTACCCGGGTCGCCTTGACGTCCGGAACGTCCGCGCAACTGACGGTCCACGCGTCGGCTTTCGTGGCGTTCTGTGCCGATGATGGCAAGTCCGCCTGCAGCCTTCACTTCGGGCGAGAGCTTGATGTCGGTGCCACGGCCTGCCATGTTCGTTGCGATGGTGACGGTGCCGAGCAGACGTTCTTCGCTCTTGATGAGTTCAGCTGCTTCGCGAGGCTCGCGCTTCTCCTTCTTTGCTGCCTCGGCCTCAATGCGTGTCTGATAGTTGACGGCTGCCGTGCGCTCGGTGAAGGCACGTCCGTCGGTTGCAACGAAGACGGTGCCCATAGCGCTCTGACCGGCCAATGCCACGATGTCGGCTTCCTTTTGGTGAAGCTTGGCGTTGAGGACCTGGTGAGGTATCTTGCGCATCTGGAGCATCTTGGAGAGCATCTCGGAGATTTCTACGCTTGTGGTGCCGACCAGCACTGGACGTCCGCTGGTGCGCATCAGCTCGACTTCTTCGATGACGGCCTTGTACTTCTCTCGCTGTGTGCGATAGACGCGGTCGTTCATGTCCTTGCGGATGACAGGGCGGTTCGTCGGCACTTCCACCACATCGAGCTTGTAGATGTCCCAGAACTCGCCGGCTTCGGTGACGGCGGTGCCTGTCATGCCAGCCAGCTTGTGGTACATGCGGAAATAGTTCTGCAATGTGATGGTGGCGTAGGTCTGTGTGGCGGCCTGCACCTGCACATGTTCCTTGGCCTCGACAGCCTGATGCAGTCCGTCGCTCCAGCGTCGGCCTTCCATGATGCGGCCTGTCTGTTCGTCCACAATTTTGATTTCGCCGTCCTGGATGACGTATTCGTCGTTGAGGTTGAACATCGTGTAGGCCTTCAGCAGTTGCTGTATGGTGTGGACGCGTTCGCTCTTCGTGGCATAGTCGTTGAAGATGCGGTCCTTCTCCTCAATCTTCTCCTCATCGGTCTTGCCGGAGTGGTCAATCTGCGAGAGGATGGTGGCGATGTCTGGCAGGACAAAGAGTTCGGGGTCGTTCACCTGCGATGCCAGCCAGTCGTTGCCTTTGTCGGTGAGCTCCACGCTGTTCATCTTTTCTTCGACCACGAAGTAGAGCGGATCGGTGGCTTCGGGCATACGGCGGTTGTTGTTCTCCATGTAGATTTCCTCGGTGGAGAGCATTCCGGCCTTGATGCCTGGCTCGGAGAGGAACTTGATGAGGGGCTTATTCTTAGGCAGTGCCTTGTGACTGCGGAAGAGTGCGAGGAATCCCTCGGCAGTCTTCTGCTTGTCGCCGCTCTCTGTGCCTTCGGTGATGAGCTTCTTTGCCTCGGCAAGATACTGTGTGGCGAGCTGTCTTTGCACGCCGACGAGCCTTTCCACCAAGGGCTGATACTGCTCGAACTGTTGGTCGTCGCCCTTTGGCACGGGGCCTGAGATGATGAGGGGCGTGCGGGCATCGTCGATGAGGACTGAGTCCACCTCGTCCACGATGGCGTAGTTGTGTGAGCGCTGCACGAGGTCTCTGGGGTTCTGTGCCATGTTGTCGCGCAGGTAGTCGAAGCCGAACTCGTTGTTCGTGCCGAAGGTGATGTCGGCGAGGTATGCTTTGCGGCGTGCCTCACTGTTGGGCTGATGCTTGTCAATGCAGTCGACGCTCAGTCCGTGGAACATATAGATGGGGCCCATCCACTCTGAGTCGCGCTTGGCAAGGTAGTCGTTCACGGTGACGACGTGTACGCCGTTGCCTGTCAGTGCGTTGAGGAAAACGGGGAGCGTGGCGGTGAGTGTCTTGCCTTCGCCCGTGAACATCTCGGCTATTTTGCCTTGATGCAGCACGGTGCCGCCGAAGAGCTGTACGTCGAAGTGCACCATGTCCCACTTCAGGTCGTTGCCTCCTGCCACCCAATGGTTGTGGTAGATGGCCTTGTCGCCTTCGATGTCCACGAAGTCGTGGGATGCGGCGAGGTCGCGGTCGAAGTCGGTTGCGGTGACTTCCACCGTTTCGTTCTTGGCGAAACGCTCGGCCGTGCTCTTGACGATGGCGAAGACTTCGGCGCGTTCGGCATCGAGGGCTTTCTCGAAGGTGTCGAGCACGTCCTTCTCCAGCTTGTCGATTTGCTGGAAGATGGGAGCGCGGTCCTGTATGTCGGTGGCAGGGATTTTGTCCTTCAGCTCTTGGATTTGTGCGCGGAGGTCCTTGGCGGAGTCCTGAATGCGCTGCCTTATTGCCTTCGAACGGGCGCGGAGCTCATCGTTCGAGAGGGCTTGTATCTCGGGATAAACTTTCAGTACGGCCTCCACCATGGGGCGGTAGGCCTTCAGGTCACGGCTTTTCTTGTCGCCGAATATCTTGACCAGAAACTTGGATATGTCCATATATAATATATAATGTATTGTACGTTATTGATTAAATTGTCAGTAGTTGAGTGGAGCCTGCGGGCAGGCATTCGGTGCACGGATGCGGAGTGCCTGCGAAATGGTGGGCGCCACCTGGTCGATGGTGACGGGTATGCGCACCTTCTCGGGCACGATGTCTGCGCCAAGGAAGAAGAGTGGGAAGCTCATGTACGACTCCCTGCTGAGCGATTGCTCTTGGGTGTCCTCGTTCTTGAGCACCCATCCCGGGGAGACCTGTATGAGGATGTCGCCCGAGCACTTGGGGTTGTAGGCGTTGCGGAGCTTGCTGATGCCCGGTGTCCATGCGCCGAGCGAGAGCCTTTGGCTCGTATAGACGTCCTTGACGCCGCTCAGTTGTATGAGGAAGGCACTGCAGCGGTCGAGCACTTCGGCAAGGTTGAGGCTGCGGTTCTCGATGAGCTTCAGGTTGAGGTATATTTGGTTGTCGATGGCGGTGTCCACATAGTTGCCCTGACCATAGACGGCGATGAGGTACATGCCGAGCAGTGCCTGCGCCTTGGTGATGGAGAAGACGCCGGTGGGAATGCGGTAGCGGCTCAAATCCATCATCTCTTCGGAGTCGGCGTAGCCCGTGCTGGTCACCACGAAGAGCGTCTTGTCCATACCCACCTTCTCTTCCACGAAACTGAAGAGATCTGCCAGCTGACGGTCGAGGCGGGCATAGGTGTCCTGCATCTCCATTCCGTACTGCATGGCGGACTGATGGTCGTATGCGCCTGCATAGTATGTGATGGTGAGCATGTCGGTTACGGCGTCCGTGCCGAGTCCTGCCTTCTCAATGGTGAGCTTGGCGAAGCGGTTCACCTCGTCGTTGACGAGGGCGGTGGCTTTGAATTCGCGGAACTTGCGGTTGCTCTTGAACTTGTGGACAAAGGGCTTGGCCTTGCCTCCGCCTGCCACGAAGTAGCGGAAGTCTGTCACGGCGTCGTCCAGGGGCTTCCATTGCAGGTCGTCGATGCGGCTTGGCAGCGACTGCTGGCTGTCGTATTCGGTGGCCCAGGCAGGGTATGCGTCGTA
The DNA here is from genome assembly GCA_947166305.1 of uncultured Prevotellaceae bacterium. GTDB lineage: Bacteria > Bacteroidota > Bacteroidia > Bacteroidales > Bacteroidaceae > Physcousia. Next base: position 23,042 of record CAMVDV010000001.1, read on the forward strand.
GTAGCACGTTGTGACCCACCGGCCGGTCCAGTCGTCGAGCCAGAACGCGCCGTTGCCTGCGTGTCCGGCGGCGAGGACTGCGGCCTCGCGTGTCGGGGCGATGGAGTAGACGAGGCTTGCCCCGTCGCTGGAAACCTTCAGCTCGTCGCCGATGGTGGAGACGGCGAGTGCCCTGGGCGAGGACTTCTCGTCGGTGAGGATGCCGGGGTATTTGTCGTCGTCCACGCAGAAGACGGGCCTGAGCGTCTGCCTGTCGAGCCAATGAGTGCCGGGGATGCCGTTGTCGTAAGGGCTTGTGCCTGTCATGAGGCAGGCCACGGCGGAGGCTTTGTCGGGCGAACTGAAGGGATATTCAGCCTGTGAGTAGAAGCGACCTTGTTCCTTGAGCCTCTGGAAGCCTCCCTGCCCGTAGAGCGGGGTGAAGGCATCCATGTAGTCGCTGCGGAGCTGGTCGATGATGATGTTCACCACGAGCGACGGCACGCCCTGGGCTTGCTGGGCCTGGGCGCTCGTCATGGCGAGCAAGGCAATGAGCGAGGAGAGGAAGAGCCCTCCCCTGCTTCCCCCGAGGGAATGGTGGTTGCTATGGTCCTGCATGCTTCTGCTCATCGGGATGACTTCTTATGCGGTTGCTTTTTCACGGGTTTCCTGTTGCCTGCGATGTGGTAGCTCAGCGGACGGGTGAGCATACACAATGCCAAAGGTACGGTTATTTTTGCAAATTCCTGCGGTATCCATGGAGAAAATAACAAGAATAGTGCCAAAACGACGAAATATGCGGCGTACCAGAAAGTTTTTCCTCGTCCGCCGGGGCTTTTCATGACAATCGGGATTCCGAGCAGTGCGAGTGGGCAGAGCGGCCATATCTGCCAGTTGGAGCCTACGCCTGGATGTTCGGAGAAGAAGAACATGAAGGTCAGGAGCAGTCCTGCCGCGCCTTGGAGCAGGAGGATGAGCACGTCGAAGGGCCAGATGATGCGCCTCAGCCAACGCTCCAGCAGCAGGATGGCGATGCAGAGCAGGGCGAAGGCCAGCAGTGCGCTCTCCACGGGCCGTTCGCCTACGAGCGAAGTGAGTTTCTGTCGCCAGTCGTTGCCGCTGGCTTGGAGGGCCTGTGGCTTTGGCTTTGCTTGCAGGAGCATGGCCTTGCTCCTGACGAGCGGCCGCCGGTCGCCGTCGGGGTTGAGGATGAAGGCACCGTCGAAGCAGGTGCTCAGGTTCTGGGGAATGAACATTGCCGCCCTTTCGGACATGATGGTGTCCACTTCGGCACCGAGCAAGAGGTCGTTGCCAACTTCTGCCCAGGGATGAAGGCGGGTGTAGCCATGGAGAATCTCTCGGGCTGTGAGGTGGGGCAGCGTGTCGGGATAGAGGATGTAAGCAGGGGTGACCACTTCTTCCACCATGTCGCGCACCATGGTCGTGCAGTTTCGGTAGAGAAAGTTGTAGCGGTATTTGCAGTTCTCCGGGCGGCAGTTCTCGACGAGGCGTTTCGTCAGCCGCTCGGCCTCGGCCGTGGTGAGGTTCAGCTCCTGCTCCGTGATGCTCGAGCCGCGCTCTTCGTACTCAGGGACAAAGTATTCCCAGGGGATGGCCTGAACCATGTAGTCGGTCTGGCCGAGCACGAAGTGCCACACGAAATGGGGCTTGGACATGTCGAAGACGCCGTAGTTGAAGACAACGTCGTCGAAGGAAGTCTTTCCCTCCGAGCCTTCCGTCGGCCCTTCCCCGGACTTCCCTTCTTCGATGCGCTCCTTCCGCTCTTCCTTTGCGGGCGAGGCGGAGGAAATCCTTTGGCATCGGATGGCAGTATGCCCGTAGAGGGAATAGACTTCCTCTCCGGGCGAGCAGGTAAGCAGCGTCACGCGGATGCTGTCCTCCGTGGCTGTCAGATGCCCGAAAGCACCCAGCAGGAGGCACAAAAATAGTGATATCCTATTAAACACGGGCGCAAAGGTACGAAGAAAAGTTGAGAAGTTAAAAAATTGAGAGGGTAAAAAAGAGGTATAAGGCAAGAAAGTGGAAAATGGAGAGTGGAAATACGGAAAATGGGAAGCCTTCAGTCTCCCTGTAGGGACGCGCCGTGGCGCGTCCGCAAGCAGGCATAGCTGAGCATCGAAAGCCTTCAGTCGCCCTGTAGGGACGCGCCGTGGCGCGTCCGCAAACAGGGATTGTCGCGTCCGCAAGCATCGTGTTGCCCAACACCCTACAGGGTTTTCATTGCAGCATCATGACCGTGCAATTGCAACATCATGACCATGCAATTGCAGCATCATGACCATGCAAAGGATGCAGCATGCCGTGTCGGACAATTCGGTGTGCCGTGTCGGACAATTCGGTGTGCCGTGCCGTGACAAATTCCGTTTTCGGACGTGTAAAACTCCGTTTGCGGACGCGCCACGGCGCGTCCCTACAGGGAGACTGAAGGCTTTCATTTTTCCATATTTCCACTCTTCATTTTCAACTTTCTTGCTTTATACATCTTTTTTAACCTTTCAACTTTTCAACTTCTCAACTTTTCTTCGTACCTTTGCACCCGTGAAATTGGTAATAGACATCGGGAACTCCACCTGCAAGATGGTGGCGTTCCGTGGCGACGAGCCTGTCGAGGAGGTGCGCTCGGAGAGCGGAAAGCTCGCCGGGCTGGAGGATTTCGTGGAGCGCCACGCGTTCCGTTGCGGCATCGTCGGCTCCGTCAGAGGGCTCTCCCCCTGCGAGGAGGAGGCACTGGGCCGTCTGTCCTTCCCCATCCTGCGTTTCTCTCCCGACACCCCCGTGCCCATCACCAGCCGCTACCGCACGCCCCAGACGCTCGGAAGCGACCGCCTGGCTGCCGTGGTCGGCGCCAGTTCTCTGAGGCCCGGCAAGGACTTACTCATCATAGACGCTGGCACGTGCATCACCTACGAGGTCATCGACGCCCGAGGCAACTACTGGGGCGGCAATATCGCGCCGGGGATGCTCATGAGGCTACGCGCCCTCCACGAGTTCACGGCACGCCTGCCACTCGTCGACCCCGAGGGAGAAGTGCCCGGAATGGGCTACAGCACCGAGACAGCCATACGCAGCGGTGTGCTCCGAGGCATGAAGTATGAGATAGAAGGCTACATCAAGTCCATGCGAGCCAAGTTCCCTCACCTCGAAGTATTCCTTACAGGAGGCGACCGCATCAACTTCTCTGTCGACATCAAGAACCTCATTTTCACCGACAAATACATCGTCCCACGCGGACTCAACAGGATACTCGACTTCAACAACCAACTGAAGAACCAATGAAAGCAAGCAACAGCGACATACGACGCCCGCGCCTGGGTGCAGGCAGAAAGGCGATGAGGCAGGCCTGGCTACTGCTCGTCGGCGCACTCCTACTGCCCTTCCTCGCCGCAGGCACTGCCTCGGCACAGGTGAGCGGCACCAATTCCTCCTACTCGAGGTTCGGTCTCGGACTCCTGAACGACCAGTCCTCGGGCTTCAACAAGTCGATGGGAGGCGCAGGACTCGGCGTGCGCATCGGCAACCGCATCAACAACCTCAATCCTGCCTCGTATTCCTCCATCGACTCGCTCAGCCTTATCTTCGACGTCGGCATGACTGCCTCCTTCGGACGAATGGTGCAAGGCTCCACAACCGTCGGCGCTAAGAACGCATCCCTCGACTATGTCCACGCAGGAATGCACATCGGCAGGGGACTCGGCCTTGCCCTCGGCTTCGTGCCCTACACCAGCATCGGCTATGACTTCTCCTCGCCAGAGCAAACCATCGACCGCGACGCCAACTCCACCCTGCCCATCACCGGCAGCACCAGTTACACTGGCAGCGGAGGCCTCAACCAATTCTACGCCGGCCTCGGGTGGAAAGCCTTCAAAAACTTCTCCGTGGGAGCCAACGTCGGCTTCCTTTGGGGCGGGTGGAACCATTTGCTCCTGCCCGTATTCAGTGAGGGAGGCGTGGTAAGCTCGTCCTACAACAGCCTCATCAAAAGCAGTTCCGCCTCGCTCAAGACCTACAAGATAGACCTCGGAGCACAGTATTCCGTGCGCCTCACCAAGCAGGACTGGCTCAACATCGGTGCCACGGCAGGCATCGGGCACAAGATTGCGCAGGACGCCACGCTCCTCATCTTCACGCAGAACGCAGACACCACCACGCGGACGGCTTCCTCGCCGTTCAGCCTCCCCTTCACTTTCGGCGCGGGAGCCGCTTGGCAACACAAGAACACGCTCGTGGTGGCAGCCGACGTCCAGCACGAATGGTGGTCGAAATGCCGCGTCCCATCCGAGACAGTGGGCGACTATGTTCCCATGAAAGGCTACTATGACGACCGCACGAAAATTGCCGCCGGCGCACAATGGACGCCCGATCCCCTCCACAAAAGCTACCTCAAGCGCATACAATACCGCGCTGGCTTCAGCTACTCCACGCCCTATCTCAAGGTGAACGACATGAAAGGACCCATGGAGCTGCGCCTCACCATGGGAGCAGGCCTGCCCATCATGAACAGACACAACAATCGTTCCGTGGTCAACGTCGGCGTGCAATGGTTGCGACGCTCAGCCTCCGGGCTCATCAAGGAGGACTATTTCCTCATCAACCTCGGCATCACCTTCAATGAGCGCTGGTTCCTGAAGTACAAGATTGAGTAAGGAAAAGCAGAAGGCAAGACCCAGAAAAAGCGAAAGGACAGCAATGGAAAGCATCGACGCAGCCGCCAACGATAAAGACGAAAGGCAGAAGCAAAGGCCAGGGAAGAGCCTTTTCCGGCTTCCCGCCTTCCCCTTTTCCCTTTCGGCCTTGTCCTTTTCCCCTCAGGCCTTGTCCTTGTTGCGCAAACGCCTTTCCCCTCAACCTTCAACTCAGGCATCTTCGACCAGTCGGCACAGCTCTCGGCTCTCAACTCTCAACTTTCCTCTTCTTCTTCTCCTTCTCCTTTCCTTCGGATGTTCGGGCGAAGTGGAGCACATTGCCGATCCCATCCCCGCCAAGGACTCGCTCCTCTTCATGCATTCCACCGGCATTAACACCTTCATCAGCGACAGTGGCGTCATGCGATACCATATGGTTGTGGAGGAATGGGACATCTATAACGGCACCGGCGGAGAGCTTCCCACATGGAAGTTCATGAAGGGAATACTCATGGAGCGCTTCGATGAGAAGTTCCACGTTGACCTCTTCGTGCAGTCCGACACAGCCTATCTGCACAAACAACAGCTCTGGGAACTCAGAGGCAGGGTCGTGGTGCGCAACGTCAACGGCGACGTCTTCCGCACCAACGAACTCTTCTGGGATCTCAACTCACATGAAATGTGGAATCATCAGTACATGCATATCACAACGCCAGACCGTGAGCTCGAAGGGACAAACTTCTACAGCAACGAACAAATGACAAAATACTCCGTGCTCAACTCCGTTGGCACCTTCCCCGTAGAGGAACAAGAACCGACAAGACAAGAGTTATCAACATCAACCCCCTAATCTCTAATCCCTATTCCCTAATCCATAATCCTAAACCATGGACATCGACTCATCAACCATTATAGGCACCATCGTCGTGCTTCTCTTCTCGGGCTTCTTTTCGGGAATGGAGATAGCCTTCGTCTCGAGCAGCAAACTCCGTTTCGAGATGGACAGAGAGCAGCAAGGTTTCTCGTCGCGCCTCATTGATACTTTCTATCGCCACCCTAACAGTTTTATCTCAACGCTTTTGGTTGGCAACAACATCGCCTTGGTCATCTATGGTATTCTCATGGCAAGGATAGTCAATGCCCTCGTCCTTATTCCCCTCGGAATCCATTATCCGGGTGATAATTGTCCTAACGATGCCCTCTGCCTCTTCTTGCAAACCATCATCGCAACCTTCATCGTTCTCGTCACAGGCGAGTTCTTGCCGAAGACACTCTTCCGCATCAATCCCAACAAAATGATGCGTGTTTTTGCTCTGCCTGCATACATATTTTATATATTACTCTGGCCTATCAGCAAATTTACGAGTTCGCTTGGCAAACTCTTGCTGTGGATGCTTGGCGAGAAGGTAAAGAAGCAAGCTCCCGAAAAGACCTTTACGCGCGAAGACCTCGACTACCTTATACAAAGCAACATCGAGAAGGCTGCCGACGAAGAGGACATCGAAGACGAAGTAAAGATATTCCAGAATGCCCTTGACTTCAGTTCGGTCAAGGTGAGAGACTGTATCGTTCCGCGAACAGAGATTACTGCTGTCTCGGTTGAGACTTCTCTCGAGGAGCTTCGACTTCAGTTCGTGGAGAGCGGACACAGCAAAATTATTGTTTACAGGGAAGACATCGACGACATCATCGGCTATATCCACACGGTAGAGATGTTCCGCCTTGCAGACGGCGAGGACTGGACAAAACACATCCACGAAGTGTCCATCGTGCCTGAGACAATGAATGCACAGAAGTTACTCGGCATCTTTATCAACCAAAAACGCTCGATGGCGGTCATAGTCGACGAGTTTGGAGGCACGAGTGGCATCGTCACGATGGAGGATCTTGTTGAGGAAATCTTCGGAGAGATAGAGGATGAACACGACAGCAAGAGTTACACGGCAAGGCAAACCGCACCCGGTGAATACTTGCTCTCAGGGCGTTTGGAGATTGCACAGGCCAATGAATTGCTCGACCTCGACTTGCCTGAGAGCGATGAGTACCTGACTGTAGGCGGATTTATCTTGCATGAGTTCCAGAACTTCCCCAAGCTCAACGAACCTGTCCGCATTGGTCGTTGGGAATTTAAGGTAACGAAGAAGACCACCACAAAGATAGAGTTGGTGCAGCTTCGTGTGCTCGACTGACGATAACTGTATGCGGCGAAAACGATACCTTATGCAGAAAAAAGCATGAGGCAGGTGCATATTATGCGTTTTTCTTATTGCAGTTTGCATAAAATGTTGTACCTTTGCAGTCGAATTATTAAAAAAAGTAGATGGATATGGAAGCGAAAACGGACAAGCAGGACAAGAAGGCGAGGTTGCAAGCCATTCGTAAAATTGTCAGCACGAACAGCTTGGAGAGTCAGGAGGAGCTTTTGGCAGCCCTCAGGCAAGAAGGTTTCGTCAGCACTCAGACTACGTTGAGCCGCGATCTCAAGCAGTTGCGCATCAGCAAGGTGCGTGTGCGCAGCGGACTCAGCGTGTATGCCTTGCCTCGAGAAGGGCAGTTTGAGCCTGTACCGACGTTGGATGAAATCAATCAGACCAAGTGGCGTCTGAACTTTTCCGGCAATCTTATGGTGGTGCATACGCCGCCTGGCCATGCCAGCATGGTGGCCTACGACATCGACAACCTCAAGAATCCTAACTTCCTCGGCACCGTGGCGGGCGACGACACCGTTATCATCGTGCTGGCGGAGGGCGTGGAGAGGAACGAAGCCGGGCAGATAGTGCGCGAGATGTTCCCCAAGCTGGGATAGGAAGAGCCTATACATTATTATATATATTAAGAGAGAAAAGAGGAGGAAAGAGACAAAAGAAATGAACGAAGTAAAGAGCGAAGACATACAGGTGCTGGTGGCTGACGAGAGTCACGAAGTGTATGTCGATACCATCATAGACACCATCCGCGAGGCCGCCCGCAAGCGTGGCACGGGCATCGCCGAGCGAACACACGAATATGTGGCCACGAAGATGAAGGAAGGCAAGGCCGTCCTGGCCTTGCACGGCGATAAGTTCGTGGGCTTCAGCTACATCGAAACCTGGGGCAACAAGCACTATGTCACCACTTCGGGCCTTATCGTACACCCCGACTATCAGGGACTTGGCATTGCCAAACGCATCAAGGACTACACGTTCACTCTGGCCCGTCTGCGCTGGCCCAACGCCAAAATCTTCAGTCTGACGAGCGGCGATGCCGTGATGAAAATGAATACTGCGCTGGGATACGTGCCCGTTAGCTTCAATCAGCTTACCGACGACGACGCATTCTGGCATGGATGTCAGGGCTGCATCAATCATGATATTCTCGAGGCCAAGAACAGAAAGTTCTGCGTCTGCACAGGAATGTTGTGGGACCCGGAGAAGCATAAAGGCGAACCCACGTCGCTCGAGGTCATCAAGGACGTGATGCGGACGCTCGTCCTGCGTGGGATAGAATAGGCCGACGCCTTCCGTAAGTCCTTCTTCTGCACAATGAAACAGGAAGGGCGAAGGCGGAAGAACAAATCACAGAACAGGGAAATTACAAATTCAGAACACAAAGATTCTATTTTTAACACGATATGAAGAAAGTTGTTGTCGCCTTCAGTGGCGGACTTGACACCAGCTACACGGTGATGTATCTGGCGAAGGAGAAAGGTTACGAAGTCTATGCTGCCTGTGCCAACACGGGAGGATTCAGCCCGGAGCAGCTCAAGACGAACGAAGAGAACGCCTACAAGCTGGGCGCAAAGCAGTATGTCACCTTGGACGTGACGCAGGAATACTACGAGAAGTCGCTGAAGTATATGGTCTTCGGCAACGTTCTGCGCAACAATTGCTACCCGATATCGGTCTCGAGCGAGCGCATTTTCCAGGCACTCGCCATCGCCAGGTATGCTCGCGAAATAGGGGCTTCGGCCATAGCCCACGGCTCTACGGGTGCCGGCAACGACCAAATCCGCTTCGACATGACGTTCCTCGTGATGTGCCCGGGCGTGGAGATCATCACCCTGACGCGCGATGGCAACCTCTCCCGGCAGGAGGAGGTGGACTATCTCAACAAGAATGGCTACTTTGCCGACTTCACAAAGCTCAAATACAGCTACAATGTCGGCCTCTGGGGGACAAGCATTTGTGGCGGCGAGATACTCGATTCGAAGCAGGGCCTGCCGGAGAGTGCCTACCTGAAGCACCCCACGGCAGAAGGTCCGGAGCTCCTGAAGCTCGGTTTTGAGAAGGGAGAGCTGTGCTCGGTGAACGGCGAGAAGTTCGACGACAAAGTCAAAGCCATACAGAAGGTCGAGGAAATCGGTGCAAGATTCGCCATCGGACGCGACTGTCATGTGGGCGATACCATCATTGGCATCAAGGGTCGTGTGGGCTTCGAGGCTGCTGCGCCCATGCTCATCATTGGCGCTCATCGCTATCTCGAAAAGTTCACTTTGTCCAAATGGCAGCAGTACTGGAAGGAACAGGTGGCCAATTGGTACGGTATGTTCCTGCATGAAAGCCAGTATCTGGAGCCGGTGATGCCCGACATCGAGGCCATGCTCACCAGCAGCCAAAGGCATGTGACGGGCGAAGTGACGCTCGAGTTGAGGCCCTACTGCTTCCAGACCGTGGGCGTCGACAGCCCGAACGACCTCGTGAAGAACAAGCTGGGCGAGTACGGCGAGACGGCAAAAGCCTGGACAAGCGAGGATGCCAAGGGCTTCATCAAGGTGACGTCCACAGCCCTCCGCGCCTATTACTTGGCGCACCCCGATGAAGAGCGATAAACTTCGCGTGCGACGACAGCCATCTTCGCGTGCGGCGATTGATGTTTTCGCGTGCGGCGATGCCCATCGTCGCGTGCGACGTTTTCTGACACTCCTAACGACACTGTAAAACTATGATAAAAGTAGGCATACTTGGTGCTGCCGGATACACCGGTGGCGAACTGATAAGAGTGCTCCTGGGGCACCCCGAGGCAGAGATTGTCTTTGCCAACTCGGAAAGCAATGCCGGCAATTCCGTGGCAGAAGTGCACGAGGGGTTGCTCGGCGAGACCGACCTCCTGTTCACTTCCGACATGCCCTTCGACCAGGTGGACGTCGTCTTCTTCTGCTTCGGTCACGGCAAGAGTGAGCAGTTCCTCCGCGAGCATGAGATACCTTCCAGCGTGAAGATCATCGACCTGGCGCAGGACTTCCGCATCCGTGGCGAGCACGACTACGTCTATGGGCTGCCCGAGACGCATCGCGAGGCGATACGCGGCTGCCGTCATCTCGCTAACCCAGGCTGCTTTGCCACTGCCATCCAGCTCGCCATGCTGCCCGCCCTCAAGCAGGGCCTCATTCGCGGAGACATCCATGTCAATGGCATCACAGGCAGTACGGGCGCAGGTCAGAAGCCGGGCGCAACGACACATTTCTCGTGGCGCAACGACAATATCTCGGTTTACAAGACTTTCACCCACCAACATCTGCTGGAGATCAACCAGACGGTGCAGGAGCTCCGGCCCGGCTACGACGGCCGTGTGCTCTTCATTCCGCAGCGCGGGTGCTTCACCAGGGGCATCTTCGTCACCGCTTACGCCCAGTGCAATTGCTCCATCGAAGAGGCGAAAAAGGTCTATGCCGACTACTATAAGGACGCTGCCTTCACGCATTTCGTCTCGTCGAGCCCCGACATGAAGCAGGTGGTCAACACCAACAAAGCCCTGGTCTATGTGGAGAAATATGAAGATCAGCTCTTGATGATCTCCTGCATCGACAACCTTCTGAAGGGAGCCGTCGGGCAAGCCGTGCAGAACATGAACCTGATGTTCGGCCTCGACGAGCGCGAAGGTCTCCGCCTCAAAGCGTCGGCCTTCTGATCGCCTCATCACAACGATTTAACGTCATAACGTTATAACGTTATAACGTCATAACGACATAACGACAAAACGAAAGAAATCATGCAACTATTCGATGTTTATCCTTTGATGGATGTGACCATCGCGCGTGGCAAAGGCTGTCGCGTTTGGGACAAAGAGGGAACGGAGTACCTCGACCTCTATGGCGGCCACGCCGTCATCAGCGTGGGTCACTGCCATCCTCACTACATAGAGGCTATGACGCGTCAGCTCGAGGCGCTCGGCTTCTACAGCAACTCCGTGCAGAATCCCCTGCAACGGGAGTTTGCACAACGGCTCGGCAAAGCCTGTGGCTACGAAGACTATCAGCTCTTCCTGGTCAACAGCGGTGCGGAAGCCAACGAGAACGCCTTGAAACTTGCCTCTTTCCACAACGGACGGAAGCGCATCCTCTCACTCGAAAAAGCCTTCCACGGCCGTACATCATTGGCAGTTGAGGCTACGGCGAATCCCAAAATCATTGCCCCCGTCAATGCAAATGGCCATGTCACTTACTTGCCTCTCAACGACATTGAACCCTGGAAGGCAGAGTTGGAAAAGGAAGATGTCTGTGCGTGCATCGTCGAATGCATACAGGGCGTTGGCGGTATTCGCATGGTCGAAGCCTCCTTCCTCCAGCAGCTTCAGGCACTTTGCAAGGCCCACGGCACCGTACTCGTCTGCGATGAAATACAATGTGGCTACGGCAGGAGTGGCAAGTTCTTTGCCCATCAGCACCTGGGTGTGCGGCCGGACATGATCACCGTCGCCAAGGGAATCTGCAATGGCTTCCCGATGAGTGCGGTACTTATCAGTCCGGAGTTCAAGCCCGTCTACGGCCAACTTGGCACGACCTTCGGCGGAAACCACCTGGCTTGTGCCGGTGCGATAGCTGTCCTCGACATCATGGAGCAGGAACACCTCGTGGAGAATGCGGCCGAAGTGGGCACCTATTTGATGAATGCCCTGCGCGAGGCCAACCTCCCTCACGTTGTGGAAGTGCGCGGACGCGGTTTGATGATTGGCATCGAGCTTGACATTCCTTATAAAGAACCCCGCCAGCGACTCGTCACGGAGCAGCATTGCTTCACCGGTTGCTCGGGCACAAACGTCCTCCGCCTGCTGCCGCCTCTGTGCCTTTCGAGGCAAGAAGCCGACAGCTTCGTAGGGAAACTGAGGGAAGTTCTGACCCCCTGACCCCCTTTAGGGGGAATGAGGTTTCAGTATTAATCGTCAATGGTCAATGTTCCATGGTCAATAAAATAACTATCATCGGCGCAGGAAACATGGGAGGCGCCCTTGCAAAAGGGTGGACGCGGGCTGGCATGGCAACCGACATCACCGCCACCGCCCGTACTCGACGGACGCTCGACGACCTCGTTGCGGCTTGTCCGAACATCAACGTGTCGCTCGACAACAGGAAAGCCGTCGAGGGAGCCGATGCTGTGGTGCTGGCCGTAAAGCCTTGGGTGGCACAGCAAGTCATCGAAGACATAGCGCCAGAGCTGGAAGGCAAGCTTGTCATCTCGGTCGTTGCCGGTTTCCGTCACGACCGCATCGACGTGTATGCCATGCCCAACATTGCTGCCGAGTTTGGTCAAAGCATGACCTTTGTTGAGGAGGCTCCGCGGGCAAAAGAGGCGGCGACGCTCTTCGAGAGGGTAGGCGAGTGCAGGATTGTTCCCCGTCGGCTCATGGAGCCAGGCATGATGTTGGCTGGCTGTGGTATCGCTTACGTGTTCCGATTCATCCGAGCCCTAATGGAAGGTGGCGTCGAAATGGGTTTCTATCCCGACGACGCCAAGTGCATCGCCATGCAGACCATGCAGGGAGCCGTGGCTTTGCTCCGCGAGACGGGACTTCACCCCGAAGCCGCCATCGACAAGGTTACCACGCCCGGAGGCATCACCATCAAGGGCTTGAACGAACTTGATCATGCCGGTTTCAACTCGGCTGTTATTCGATGCCTCAAAGCAGGGCTTGGAAAATGAAAAAAGTTAAAAAGTGAAAAGTTAAAAAGTTGAAGCGGGTATGGCGGATTGTCAAAGGTCAATGAGGAAAAGAATCGTAGTGAAAGTTGGCAGCAACGTGCTGACCACGGACCGAGGCAAGCTGGACATTACCCGCGTTTCGGCGCTCGTGGACCAAATCGTCTGGTTGCGCGAGAACGGATTCGACGTGGTGCTCGTGTCGAGCGGGGCTGTGGCGTGTGGTAGGAACGAGTTGCGCGTCGGTCATTCTCTCGACTCGGTGGAGCAACGTCAGCTCTTCTCGGCGATGGGTCAGGTCAAGCTAATGGGCCTTTATTATGACCTGTTCCGTGAGTTTTCCATCCACGTGGGACAGGTTTTGACCACCAAAGAGAACTTCCAGAGCGAACGAAGCTACCAAAATCAGCGTGCCTGCATGGAGGTGATGCTGGAGAACGACGTGCTTCCCATCGTGAATGAAAACGACACGGTGAGCGTGGAGGAACTGATGTTCACCGACAACGATGAGCTTTCCGGCCTGATAGCCAAGATGATTGGGGCTGAGATGTTGGTGCTCCTGACGGGCGTGGACGGCCTCTACAACGGCAATCCACAGGACGTGGGCAGTGAGGTGATACGTTGCGTCACGGCTGGCGACGACGTGAGCCGCTTTGTCCTGCCGAGCAAAAGCAGTTCAGGCCGAGGCGGCATGACGTCGAAGTTCCAGACGGCTCTCTCGGTGGCCGAGGCCGGCATCCGTGTCATCATTGCCAACGGCAACCGCGACGATATCCTTCCGCTGCTGATAAAGAACCCGTCGGACACCGTCCATACTGAATTTGTGCCGACCGGACGATAACAAATAATGGTCAATGGTCAATGTTCAATGTTCAATGAGAGAGACGTTCCAGCGTGCCAAGGAGGCAGCCAAGGCGTTGCTGCTCCTGTCGGACGAAGCGCGTAATAATATAATATGTAGGGTGGCGGACCGTGCCGAGGCGCACATGGACGAGCTTCTTGCCGCGAATGCCATCGACTTGCAGAAGCTGGAAAAGAGCAATCCCCTGTACGACCGTCTGCTTCTCACCCCGGAGAGAATCCGCTCCATCGCTGCCGACCTTCGCAACGTGGCCAGCCTGCCGTCGCCTCTTGGCATGATAAGCAAGGAAAGGACGCTGCCCAACGGACTCTTTCTGCGCCGTGTGAGTGTGCCGTTTGGCGTGATAGGCATCATCTTCGAGGCAAGGCCGAACGTCTGCTTCGACGTCTTTTCTCTCTGTTTCAAAAGCGGAAACGCCTGCATCCTGAAGGGCAGCCATAGTGCCGACGAGAGCAATCGTGCCATTGTCCGCCTTATAAAAGAGGTGCTCAAAGACAATGCCCAGACTTCCAGACCCCCTCTAACTCCCCCTTTAGGGGGAGAACTCATTCCCGCTGAAAGTATGCCGCACGAAGTCCTCCCCCTAAAGGGGGAGTTAGAGGGGGTCTTCCTTTTGCCTCCCACGCAGGAGGCCACGGCGGAGCTGCTGACGGCGGTGGGGCTTGTCGACCTCGTCATTCCCCGAGGCGGCAGGCGGCTCATCGACTTTGTGCGCGACAATGCCCGTGTGCCCGTCATCGAAACGGGTGCTGGCGTAGTGCATGCCTACTTCGACAAGGACGCCGATTTGGAGAAAGGCCGACGCATCATTGCGAATGCCAAGATGCGGCGCGTGAGCGTCTGCAACGCCCTCGACTGTCTGCTCGTGCACCGCGACCGCGTTCAGGACATTCCGGTTTTGCTCGAGCCCTTGCAGGGAAAGGTGGACATCATCACCGACGAGGCCTCGATGGGTACGGAGTGGATGGACTACAAACTCTCGCTGAAGGTGGTCGACAGCCTCGACGATGCCCTCAGCCACATAGCCCGATACGGGTCGGGGCACAGCGAGTGCATCATCACCGAGTCGGAGCCAACCGCCCGTCGCTTCCAGAAGATGGTGGATGCCGCCTGCGTCTATTGGAACGCTCCCACAAGCTTCACCGACGGAGCACAGTTCGGGATGGGCGCCGAGATAGGCATTTCGACGCAGAAGCTCGGGCCGCGCGGACCGATGGCGCTCGAGGAGATGACCACCTACAAGTGGCTCATCGACGGCAACGGACAGGTGAGAGAATAGCGAGAGGGACGAGGGAAAGAAAGGCCTTTACACAAAGAAACAGGCTGCGAACCAAACGATTCGCAGCCTGTTCTCTTCCGTACTCCGAGCCGGGGTCGAACCGGCACAGGTTTCCCTATCGGTGTTTGAGACCGACGCGTCTACCGATTCCGCCATCGGAGCCTGAAAACGTCTGCAAAGGTAGGGCTTTTTTTTGTTCCCTCCAAACTTTTTCGTAACTTTGTGGCGAAAAGCTTCAAAAACACGACATGATGGACAGGAAACTTTGCCTTCTGCCGCTGCTGGGCACGACGGCTCTGACGTTTGCTGCCGGAAGGCAACATTATAATATATTATATATAATGTGTGACGACATGGGATATGGCGATTTGGGCTGCTACGGACAGAAGTTCATATCGACTCCCTGCATCGACCGCATGGCGGAGGAGGGGATGCGCTTCACGCAAGCCTATGCCGGCTGCCCCGTGAGTGCACCGAGCCGATGCGCGTTCATGACGGGACAGCACACGGGCCATGCCAAGATCCGCGGCAACCGTGAGTATTGGCGAGGGACGCTCCGGCAGAATATGTTCGGGGAGAATGCCGACTACTACGTCGTGGGGCAGGAACCTTACGACATGAATCAGCCCATCATCCCCGAGCTCTTCAAGGAGAAGGGCTACCGCACGGGTATGTTCGGCAAGTGGGCAGGCGGATATTGGAACTACGACTTCCCCGACACCTACGCTCGCCTGCCGGACGGCAACACCGACACGTCGAAGAGTCGCACAAGTTCATCCTGCTCGTTGCCTAACCTGAGGGGCATCGACTGCTTCTACGGTCCCGTCTGCCAGTTCCAGGCGCACACTTACTACCCGAACTTCCTGAATCGCTACGACCCGGAAGGGCGTGGCGACGAGCACCTGGTGGCGGAGGTTCTGGAGGAGAACGTGCGCTTTCCGGCGGTGAACAGCGGCGACGTCGCCTACGAGAACCGCCCTCAGTACAGCGCCGACCTCATTCATCGCTATGCCCTCGAGTGGCTCGACCGTCAGACGAGCGACCAGCCCTTCCTCGGCATCCTGACCTACACCCTGCCTCATGCCGAGCTTTGGCAGCCGAAGGACAGCATCGTGGAGCACTACCATCAGCTTTTCCCTGCCAAGGAGGAGCGTTCCTACAAGACGTCGGCCGGCAGTTGGTACTATGGCGGAGCCGACAAGCACGCTCAGTTTGCGGCCATGGTGACGCGGCTGGATGCCTACGTCGGCGAGATACTCGACAAGCTCCGGCAGCGGGGGCTGGCAGAGCAGACGCTCGTCATCTTCACCAGCGACAACGGACCTCACGAGGAGGGCGGGGCAGACCCGTCGTTCTTCGGGCGCGACGGCAAGTTGCGGGGCATCAAGCGAAGCACCTACGAAGGCGGCATCCGCATCCCCTTCATCTGCTGGGGAGCCGGTGTGCCGGGCGGCACCGTCAGCCACCACCAGCTGGCCTTCTACGACCTCATGCCGACCCTGATGGAGTTCAGCGGCGCTTTCTCGAAGAAGGAAGTGCGGGAGCACAGCAGAGGGCAGGAGGAGCCCCCTCTCCAAGCCTCTCCCCCGAGGAGGAGCGGCTTCCGCGGCGAGGCTTCTCCCCCTCGGGGGAGGCAGGGAGGGGGCCTCGGGCCTTCCTTCGACGGCATTTCCTTCTTCCCCACGCTGCTCGGCAAACCGCGCAGGCAGCGGCAGCATGAGTTCCTCTACTGGGAGATGAGCGACGGTCCGACGCAGGTCATCGGGCTCAGACAGGGCGACTGGAAACTCGTCGTCGACAAGGGCGAGCCTTTCCTCTACGACCTGCGGACCGACCTCCATGAGGACAACGACCTGAAGGCACTCTATCCCGACAAGCTTGCCGAACTCGTCGGCATCGTCCGCCGCGAGCATCACGACAGCCCGCTCTTCCCCATCACGTTGCCCTGACCAGCGGTCATGAAAAACGACGCGTGCGTCGATTGCAATTCACGCGTGCATTGATGATAAATTCGGGGTGCATTTCCCATCGCTTCCGTTGGCAAAGTTATGGCTTTCTTTCCGAACCTCACTTGCTTTTTTCTTCCAAAATTCGGTCTGAGACTTGTTATTTTCTTCCAAAATGCGGTGTTTTACCGAAATTTTTGGTATTCGAGGGGTAAAATCATCCTTTTCGCAGCATTTCCCTCCGTCTGCCTCACCATGCTGTTGTGCATCCCTCACCGTGCTTGGCCGACCGGAACTCCACAGGGTTCTCGTTGCTGCATCATCATGCAGCAATTGCTTATACATGATGCAGCAATTGCTTCATCATGATGCAGCAACGGACACTGCCTGCGACTTTTGGCATCGCGGCATAAAGAAGAGGGCGAAGGGCGCTGCCATCGCAGACGCCTTCGCGGTGTGTCCCTACTTGCAGAGGGGGGGGCTTATGTCCGGCATGGCCTGTGCCTGGCGGAGGAATTACTTGTCGGTGTCGATGACGGCGCACCAGCCTCCGTTGCGCGCCATGTGGATGGGCACGACGCTCTGCTTGCCCACCTTGCTTTCCTGACGGAGATAGTCCATGGCAATGATGTGGGCATTGACGCCGTCGCTGAAGGCGGTCATGGCGCATTGCTTGCCTTCGGGCAGGAAACTGAGGCTGAGCCGGAGGTCGCGCTCCGTGCTGTTGGTGATGCCGGCGACGTACCATTTGCCTCCCTTGCGCTTGGCTGTGACGATGTACTGCCCGGCCTCGGCCAGCAGGACGCGCGTCTCGTCCCAGTTCACCGGCACGCTCGTGAGCAGGTCGCGGCAGTCGGGCCACTGGTCGTAGCGGCAGGGATTGTCCATGAGCATCTGGAGGTTGCTCTCGCAGAGCACGAACATGGCCAGGTTGAATGCCTTTGTGCCCACTCCCGCGCAGATGGGTCTGTTGCCATGATGGCGTTCCGGCTGATAGCAGAGCATGGAGCCGGGCGTATAGTCCATGGGCCCTACGGCGTTGCGGATGAAGGGAAGCCAGACACTGTTGTCGGGTTTGCAGCTGCCGTTGTACTCCATTCCCCTGACTCCCTCGTAGGTGAGCACGTTAGGGTACTTGTAGTCGAGTCCGCTCGGGTGGAATGCTCCGTGGAAGTCAATGAAGATGTGGTGCTCGGCGGCTTCCTTGGCACATCGCTCGTAGAAGTTCACCATCCACTGGTCCTGCCGGTCCATGAAGTCAATCTTCACGCCCTTGATGCCCCACTCGGCGAATTTCCGGAAGAGGTCCATGTGATGTTCCACGGTGAGCCACGGGAGCCAGAGGATCACGCCGACGCCTTTCTGCTTTCCGTAAGCGATGATTTCGGGCAGATGGACTTCGGGGTTGGTCTCAAAGGGGTTGCGTGTGTTGAGGGCCCACCCTTCGTCGATGAGGATGTAGCCCACGCCGTTGCGTGCTGCAAAGTCGATGAAGTACTTGTACGTCTCAAGGTTGATGCCGGACTTGAACGCGACGTCGGGTCCATAGGGGATGCCATTGAGCCAGTCCCAGCAGGTCTGTCCCACCTTGATCCACTCGGTGTCGCCGATGACGTTCTGCGGTGCCAGACGCTCAGGCATGGTGTTGAGGGGAAGTTGGCAGTCCGACTGTGCGATATACATGTAGCGCCAGGGGAAGGAACGGCTGCCCGCGGTCTTGGCCACATAAGGCGCTTCCTCCAGTATCTTCTGCCTGCGGTCGCCGTCGTCCTCGTACCTGATGGGGCACTTGGGCTGGATGATGGAGAAGGCGTCCGTGCCTTGTCCGCAGGATTTGAGGAAGACGCCGGCATAGTCGAAGAGGTCAAACTCCGAGATGAGCACTTTCTGACGGCCGGCCATGACGAGGATGGGGAGCTCGCTCATGCGGTCTTCCGCCTTCCACTCGCTGCTCTGCACCACGGAATAGTTCTCCTCGCAGCTCGTCTTGAAGCCGCCGGGCTGCTGCAGGACGAGCCTTGCGGGCTGTGCCAGCTGCCATGTGCCGTCCTCGGCCAGCACCTCGATGTCGTCCTTCAAGTTCGTCAGGAAGCGGTAGGCCACGCCGTCGTCGTAGACACGCCATTCCACTTTGTAGCCTCCGGCAAAGGAAAGTGTGAGCTGAGTGTAGGCGTTCTTTACTTCCTTGAACTTGAGTGGATGGATAGGCGAGACGGTCTCATCGACCTTTTGGAGTTTCTTTCCCCTCAGCACGGGCTTCTCTCCGAGTGTCCGGTCGCTGAGGGTCATGCCGATATGGTTCTGGCGGAAGAGCAGCTCGCCGTGGCTCTCCACGTCGTAGTAAATGCGGTCGGCGACGGTGACAGTCACCGTTGTCTGTCCGTCGGGACTCGATGCGCTGGCTTTCTTCTGTGCGCTGGCGGCATAGCTCATCAGGAACATTGCCGCAAGGAGGAGGATTTTTTTCATTTTGTCAGTTTTAGTTAAGGGGTTAAAAAGTTGAAAGAGTAAAAATGTTAAAGGGGGAGAAAAAGAGCGCCGCAGGCGGTTCTCCCCTCCCTGTGAGGGAGGCGGGGAGGCTCCGCGTGCGGCGATGCTGATTTCCGCGTGCGGCGATGTCAGTCGTCGCGTGCGGTGTTGATGGTTTTCGCGTGCAGCGATTGCTGTCGCTGCACGCGGAGAGGATTATTTGCCTTTTTCGATTTCCAGCAGTTCGACTGTGAAGATGAGGCACGAGAAGGGAGGAATCTTGCCCTGCTCGCGGTCCTTGTAGGCCAGTTCCTGCGGGACGTAGAGCACCCACTTGCTGCCTACGGGCATCATGCACAGGGCTTCCGTCCATCCGGGGATGACGCCGCTGACGGGGAAGGTGACGGGTTTGTTGCGCTTGTAAGAGCTGTCGAACTCGGTACCGTTGATGAGGTGGCCTTCATAGTTCACCTTTACCTTCGATTCCTTGGTGGGAATCTCGCCAGTGCCCTGCGTGAGGATCTTGTACTGCAGTCCGCTCGGGGTGACTTTCACGCTGTCCTTCTTGGCATTGGCCTTGAGGAACTCCTCGCCCTCGATGCGGTTGGCGCCGTACTTCTTCTCCATGTTGACGCGATGGTAGTACTCCATCTGCTTTTTCACGAGGCGCTGTGTGCTGTCCATCGGCACGGTGGCGTGCTCACCGGTGAAGCCATCGCGGAAACCCTCCACGAAGAGTCGCTTGTTGAGCAAGTCGGTGCTGTCGTTCACCTGCTTGGATGCGCCGGGATAGACTTGTTCCTCCACCTGCTGACGAATCTCGATGCCTGCCAGACGGGCCTTTTCTTTCTTGTCAGCCTCAGAGAGTGTGGTCTGCTCAAAGCCTCGGAGGAAGTCGGCGATGTAGGTTGTGTCGATGCCCATGCGCTGGGCCAGATACATCTTCAGGCCGTTGCTGTTGGCGCGACCGAAGTGGTAGCTGAACGTATCGATGCTCACCGTGTCCACTACCTCCACGGGATCCTTGGATTTCTTTTTCTTCTTGCCTGTCTTCTTGGCTGCACTTACGCCGAGCGAGAGGCAGGCACATAGAGCAAAGAGAATGTACTTCTTCATAGCTTTAATCTCTAATCCCTAATCTTCTTGTATAATTATTCGATGCCGAGCAGTTCAATCTTGAAGATGAGGCAGGAGAAGGGCAGAATCTTGCCTGCCTCGCGCTCTCCGTAGGCCTGTTCCTGGGGAATATAGACCATCCATGTGGAGCCGACGGGCATGTGGGTCAGAGCCTTTGTCCAGCCCGGGATGACCTGATTGCAACGGAACTTTGTGGGTTCTTTGCGCTCATAGCTGCTGTCGAAGATGGTGTCGTTGAGGAGTTTGCCTTCGTAGTTGACGCTCACGCGGTTGGTGTCGGCGGGAACGGCACCCGTGCCTGCTGTGATGACTTCGTAGTAAACGCCGTCGCCCAGTTCCTGGATGCCTTCTTTCTTGGCGATGCCGGCCATATAGTCCTCGCACTGTTTCTTCCAGTCGCCGTACTTATCTTCGAGGACGCGGGTCTTGACGGTCTGAATCATGGTCTGTGCCTTCTGCGAGGCCTCTTCCACGGTCATAAGGGCGTTCTTGCCTGTGGTGCCGGCCACGAAGCCTGCCATGAAGTTCTTCAGGCTTACGGTCTGAGTGCTGTCCTCGCCGAAGATTTCGTAGTTGATTCCCTGAATCATCTGCTGGCTCACTTGCTGGCCAATCTGCAGGCCTGCGTAGTAGGCGGCCTTCTTCTTGTTGTCGCCGGCATTTGCTGCTTCGTTCAAGCCCTTGATGAATTCGTCGATATACGTTGTGTCGACGCCCATGCGCTGTGTCAGGTATTCCTTCAGTCCCTGTGTCTGTGCCACGCCCACGGCATAGCTCAGCGTGTCAATGTCGCTCTTGAGGTCGGCTTTGGGAGTGCCGTTTGTGCAGCTTCCCATGATTGCAGCCACTGCTACGGCTGCCAGAATAGATAACTTCTTCATGTTGTTTTGTTGTTTAATTTGTTTATGTGATGTTGTTTTCTTTCTTGCTTTCTTCGTTAGCTTTTGATGTCTGTCTGTCGGAGTCCCTGATGTTGTGTCAACCCTTCCAGCAGGTGCCGGAAATAACCCTTTGCCGTTGTGGGCGTAACCCTTCATGGTTACGGGCATAATGCTTCGCCGTTACGGGAATAACCCTTCAGCGTTGTCGGAGGAATCCTCTTCGGGGCACGTCTGCACAGGCTTTCGTGTTTGTCCGAAACGTCAGGTCGTCAGAGCACTTTGATGAGCTCCACGTCGAAGACGAGCGTGCTGAAAGGCGGGATGCTTGCGCCTGCTCCCTGCTCGCCGTAGGCCAGCAGATAGGGGATGGTGAAGCGATACTTTGCACCTTCCTTCATGAGCTGCACACCCTCCGTCCATCCTGGTATGACTTGGCCAAGGCCGAAGTCGGCAGGCTGACTGCGCTTGTAGCTGCTGTCGAATACCGTTCCGTCGAGCAGCCTTCCCTCATAGTGGCAGCGGACCGTGTCGGTGGCCTTGGGACTCTTGCCCGTGCCTTCCTGAAGCACCTCGTATTGCAGTCCGCTCTTCGTGACGATGACGCCCGGCTTCTTGGCGTTGGCATCCAGGTAGGCCTTGCCTTCGGCTATGTGAGCCTGAGCCTCCTCCTTCTGCTTCTTCGTGAAGTAGTCCTGAAACATCAGCTGTGCCTCGCGGCTGGAAAAGGCAGTCTCCTTGCCTTCCAGCACGTCTGCAATGCTTCTGGCAAAGTCTTCGATGCTGAAGTTCTCGATGTTCATGCTCTTAATCTGCTGGCCGATGCCAAGACCCAAAGCATAGCTTATTTTATCCATGTTATATATATATTATTATAAAATGCGCCGCAAAATTACAAAATAATCTCTAATCCATAATCTCTAATCCAAAACTTTTTTCTATATTTGCATATCTTTAACGTAAAAAGGCGCATTTATGAGAATTGTAGTGCTGACAGGAGCAGGAATGAGTGCCGAAAGCGGCATCAGTACCTTTCGCGACAACGGAGGTCTTTGGGAACAGTACAATGTGGAGGACGTGGCTACGCCCGAAGGCTGGGCTCGCAACCCTAAACTCGTCACGGACTTCTACAACATCCGCCGCAAGCAATTGCTCGACGTGAAGCCCTGTCTGGGGCATGAGCTTGTGGCAAAACTGGAAGACGAACACGCCGTGACGGTCGTGACGCAGAACGTCGACGACCTCCACGAACGCGCCGGCAGCAGCTATGTCATTCACTTACACGGAGAACTGATGAAGGTGACGAGCAGCATCTCGCCGAATGATCCCCGATACATCAAGACGCTCGACCCGGAACACCTCGAGGTGCACATGGGCGACCTTGCCGACGACGGAAGCCAGCTCAGGCCCTTCATCGTATGGTTCGGCGAGGCTGTTCCGGAAATAGAACGCGCTGCCGAGGAATGCATGAAGGCTGACATACTCATCGTCATTGGCACAAGCCTCAATGTCTATCCCGCTGCCGGCCTGACCCGTTGCGTTCTGCCCGGAACGCCCATCTATCTCATCGACCCAAAGCCAGTGGAATGGAATAGCGACGTGCCTGTCCACCACATCATGAAGGGCGCAAGCGAAGGAATGAAAGAGCTGTTGGAAAAGCTGGGAACAGGCTGTTGAAAGTTAAGAATTAGGAGTTAAGAGTTAAGAAAGTTAGAAAAACAGAAATCGATGCCAAGTGAACTGAAAATACGTTGCCGCAACAACGGCAAAAGGATAAGCGTGCCGTTCGGCAGCACGCTCTATGATGTCTATGCACAAGCAGGGCTCAACATCGAATACGGTCCCGTTTCGGCCAGAGTCAACAACAAAGTGCAAGGCTTGAACTACCGTTTCTACAACAACAAAGACGTGGAGTTCCTCTCGCTCTCTTCGCCGAGCGGGATGAGAACCTACACTCGCACCCTTTTCTTTATTCTTGCCAAGGCCGTGGAGGACACCTATCCGGGAGCACAACTGCTCATCGGCGGTTCCGTCTGCCGCGGCTATTACTGCGAACTGCGCATCGGCCGACCGATAGAAGCCAGCGACGTGGCCCGACTGAAACAGCGTATGCAGGAAATCATCGATGCCGATATGCCCATACACCGCATCCAGTGTCCCATCGAGGAAGCCATCGAGATGTTCGAGAAAAGAGGGATGCGGAGCAAGGTGCAACTGTTGGAGAGCCAAGACGACCTTTATACATATTATTATAGGTTGGGTGACACGATAGACTACTTTTATAGTTGCCTGCTCACCCACACCCGTGAGGTGCATCTCTTCGACCTTATTCCATTCTACGACGGCCTTTTGCTCTGCATCCCTTCGCAGAAAGAACCATGGCGGCTGGAAGAAATCGAGGTACAAGAGAAGATGCTTGGCGTGATCCGTGAACATCATCGCTGGCAGGAAATTCTTGGTGTGCAGACAGTGGGTGAGCTGAACCGTGCCATCCAAGCGGGTTATGCCACAGACCTTATCAATGTCAGCGAAGCCCTGCAGTCTAAGAAGCTGAGCAACATTGCCGATGAGATAGCAGACCGTCACGTTCGCATGGTTTTGCTGGCGGGTCCGAGCAGCAGCGGCAAGACTACGACGGCCAAACGCCTAGCTGTCCTCGTGATGGCGTGTGGCCTGCGACCTCACACCATCAGCACCGACGACTACTTCGTGAACCGTGTCGACACGCCACGCGATGCCAATGGGGAATATGACTTCGAACGTATCGACGCCATCGACATCCCTTTCTTCAACGCGCAGATGAATGCTTTGCTGCAGGGCGAGGAGGTGGAGCTGCCACGCTACGACTTTCCCACGGGAGAGCGTGTCTTTGAGGGCAGGAAGCTGAGGATTGGGCCGGACGACGTCATTATCCTCGAGGGCAACCATGCGCTCAATCCGGTGCTGACGCAGCAGATTCCCGACGAGAAGAAGTACCGTATCTACGTATCCACGCTTACCACTATTCAACTGGACGACCATAATCACATCCCAACGACGGACATTCGTCTGCTTCGCCGCATCCTTCGTGACTACAAGCACCGTGGCTTCTCGGCCGTGGACACGATACGTCGTGCGGCAAGCGTGCGGGCTGGCGAGGAGAAGTGGATTTTCCCCTTCCAGCATCTGGCCGACGCTACGTTCAACAGCGCGTTGCTCTACGAGCTTGGCGTGATTCGTGAGCAGGTGGTTCCCATTCTTGAGCAGGTGCCGGAGCGCAACATTGAGTATGCCGAGGCGAGCCGTCTGCGCAAGTTTCTTGCTTACTTCCGTGGCATCCCTGGCGACCAGGTGCCGCCGTCCAGCTTGCTCCGCGAGTTCGCCGGAGGCAGTTCGTTCAGGTACTGACTTCCCCGGCCTCGTTAGGGGGAGAGCCTTAATTACATAATCATTAACAAATCTTTAATCACAAAGGAGAGTTGGCTATGAAGGGTTCTGAATTGGAGTCTTCTCCCAAGGGCGGAGCGGAGCGCGGGCAGCGCCTTGTCTCGCTCGACGCCTTGAGGGGTTTCGATATGCTTTTTATCATGGGCGGCGCAGGCTTGATTGCCAGCCTTGCCGAGTGGTTCCCTTGCGACTTCACGGCTGTGCTTGCCGAGCAGATGGAGCACGTGGAGTGGAACGGATTGCGACACCACGACACCATCTTCCCGCTGTTCCTCTTCATCGTTGGCATCTCCTTCCCGTTCTCCTTGGCGAAGCAAAGAGGCCAGGGACGTTCGGAGTGGGCCATCCACCAGAAGGTTCTTGTGCGCGGACTGCTGCTCGTCTTCTTGGGAATGGTTTATAATGGTCTGTTGGATTTCGACTTCGAGAACCTCCGCGTGGCGAGCGTCTTGGGGCGCATCGGACTGGCTTGGATGTTTGCAGCCCTCATCTTCATGCAAACAGGCTGGAGGGTGCGTGCAGTCATCACGTCGGCTTTGCTCGTGGGCTATTGGCTCTTGGCGGGCTTTGTCCCTGCTCCGGATGCACAGGGTGCCGACATCCTGACGGCCGAGGGCAGCATTGTGGGCTACATAGACCGCATCCTTCTGCCCGGACGTGTGCTCTATGGGAGCATAGACCCCGAGGGCATCCTGGGCACGGTGCCTGCCATTGCCACGGCGCTGCTGGGGATGTTCGCAGGAGAGTGGGTGAAAATGGGGGCAGAGGTTAGTGGTGAGAGGTTAGAGAATACTGCCAGTCCAGGCAAATCTCCTGCCTCTGGCCATTCATCCCTGCCCACTGCTAAGGGCCGAGTCCTTTGGATGCTGCTTGCAGGCATCGTCATGCTGGCTCTCGGACTGCTTTGGGGCGAAGTATTCCCCGTCAACAAGAAGATGTGGACCAGTTCGTTCGTGCTGGTGGTGGGTGCCTATTCCACTTTGATGTTCGCCCTGTTCTATTATATAATAGATGTATTGCGGTGGCGTCGCTGGACGTTCTTCTTCACGGTCATCGGCATGAACAGCATCACCATCTACCTTGCGCAGCGATTCGTCCGTTTCTCCTATACGTCGGAGAAGCTCTTTGGCGGTCTCGTGGGCTTGATGCCGGAGGATTCCTGTGCGTTCTTCTCGCAGGCGGCCTACATCGCTGTGTGCTGGCTCTTCCTCTATGTGCTCTATCGCCACCGCATCTTCCTGAAGGTATAGCGTGCGGAGAGAAGGCTTTCCCTTCTCCAAAACAGCGCTCACGGCACAGGACTCAGCCGAACCCTGCCTGCCGTGAGGTTTGACCCATGCGCATGGGTCGATGGTTCCATGCGCATGGGTCAATCGTTCCATGCGCATGGGTCAAACAAAACGGTGTGGCGTTCCGGGCAAAAGGATGAACCGCCGCTGAGCAGACGGAAGGTGGCTCCGAGGCGAACCTAAGCGGGAAACGAGCCTCGGGGCGTTATTTTTTTTAACATATAGTTTTTAATTTTTAATTTTTTGTGTATCTTTGCAGGCAGAACAAAGCTAAAACGACACAATCATTAACCTAAATCAGACAATTATGAAGCAAAAGAGTCTCTTCATGCTCGCTTTGGCAAGCATGGTTTCCCTGTGGTCTGTGGCGCAGGACGTAGTGCTGGACAACGCCAAGTTCCACGAGGGTGACGACCCAACGTGGGCCTCTGTCGGCACCGACGACGCATCGTGGCGCGACATCAAGAGTTCGGCAACATGGACCTCGCAAGGCATCAAAATCGAAAACGGCTACGGATGGTACCGTTTCCACGTGAACATCCTGCGGTCGATGCTCGAGAAGAGCGACCTCAAGGAGACCGTCGATTTCATCCTCGGCGGCGTGGACGATGCCGACGAAACGTATCTCAACGGTAAACTCATCGGCAAGACCGGCCGATTCCCCGGCGATGCCAACGGATACCAGAGCCAGTGGAACGTGAAGCGCTGCTACCGCGTGCCGGCATCGAGCAGCCTCATCAAGTGGGACGGCGTCAATGTGCTGGCCGTCCGCGTGTATAACGGCGGCGACCCGGGCGGCATGTTCGAAGGTCCCGTGCGCGTGCGCGTTCCTAATACTATTGATAACCTCAGCATCAGCATCAAGGAAGACACCTCAGCCAAAGACGGTGTGCGCAGCCTCTGCACTCTCAAGAGCACCATGAAGGCCACCAAGAGCGGCACCTTCGCCGTCAAGGTCGTCGACCCCGAAACAGACCAAGTGCTCTCGGAGAAGGCGATGAAGGTTTCAGTGGGCGAGAAGAAAGACAGAGTCGTGGCCGTCCCCTACGACAACCACCGCATGGTGCGCATCGAAGCCTCCTTCACCGACGGCAAGACAGGACTGAGCGTTGCCTCACGCTACATACCTAAGTACATCCTCACGCCCGCCGCTCCTGCCACACCGCGCTTCAACACGGCTCCCATCTACGGCGTCCGCCCGGGCTCACCCATTCACTTCCGCTTCGGAGTGAGCGGAGAAAAGCCGATGAAGTTCTCCTCGGCCGACCTCCCCGAAGGCCTTTCGCTCAATCCCGACAACGGTGCCCTGAGCGGATCGCTCGCCAAGGCAGGCTCCTACACCTTCACCGTCAAGGCACGCAACGCAAAGGGTGAGCAGACACAGCGCTTCACCATCCGCTGCGGAAGCAAGATTGCCTTGACACCCCCCATGGGATGGAACAGCTGGAACTGCTGGGGACTGAGCGTCACTCAAGACAAAGTCATCAGCAGCGCCAAGGCTCTCATCGACAAGGGACTGGCCGACTACGGCTATTGCTACATGAACATCGACGACGGATGGGAGGCTCCCAAACGCAACGCCGACGGAACCATCGCCGTCAACGAGAAGTTTCCAAGCATGAAGGAACTGGGCGACTGGCTCCACAGCGAAGGACTCAAGTTCGGCATCTACTCCTCGCCCGGCGACTTGACCTGCGGCGGCTACCTCGGCTCCATTGACCATGAGCTGCAAGACGCTGAAAGTTACAACTCATGGGGCATCGATTACCTGAAATACGACTGGTGTGGCTACGGAAGAAAGCACAGGAATGAGCCCGACAAGCAGACCGTTGCCAGCTATGTCCGTCCCTATCTGCTCATGGAGGGCTTCCTCAGGCAGCAACCCCGCGACATCTTCTACAGCCTCTGCCAGTATGGTATGGCAGAAGTCTGGAAATGGGGCGAGGCCGTCGACGCCAATTCCTGGCGAACCACAGGCGACATCACCGACACTTGGGCAAGCCTCTACCACATAGGCTTCGAGCTTCAGCCCGAACTCTATCCCTATGCCAAGCCCGGTCACTGGAACGATCCCGACATGCTCATCGTGGGAAAAGTGGGATGGAGCAACAATCTGCGCGACAGCCGTCTCACGCCCGACGAACAGTACACCCATATCAGTCTCTGGACACTCCTCGCCAGCAATATGCTCATTGGCTGCGACATCGCACAGATGGACGATTTCACCGTCAGCCTTCTTTGCAACAACGAAGTGAACGCAGTCAATCAGGACATACTCGGCAAGCAAGCCAAGCGCGACGTGCAGGATGGCAACATACAGATATGGAGTCGTCCGCTCAGCGACGGCAGTCATGCCGTGGGCATCTTCAACGTTGGGCCCAACGACGCCCGCGTCGACTTCAGGAAGTACTTCCCTCAACTGGGCATCACCAGTCTCAAGAGCGTCCGCGACCTTTGGCGTCAGAAGGACATCAGCACGTCCGACGTCAATTACTTCATTCCCACCCACGGCGTGAAGTACATCAAAGTCACCTTCTGAGCCAAGACACTTTGACAAAAGAAAGTTCTCCAGTAATAACGAAATAACGAAATAACGTTATAACGTTTTAACCCTTTAACGTTTTAACCCTTTAACCTTTTAACTTTTTAACCTTTTAACGTTTCAATATGCACCTTCAGCCCCTGCCTTCTCTTCACGACGGCAGGGGCTGTTTCCTGCAAGAGCCTTTCCTGTCTGCCTGCACCCCTATGACTTCCTTTCGTCCTTGCCCTTCACATCTCACGGAATCAAAGGTCAAACAGACAATTTCTTCATTTTACGATGCTTTTTTTCACATTTCTTTTTCCACTTTTCTCTTTTTGTTGTATCTTTGCACGCAAATTAAGAGAAATGTCGGCTGACGCCGTTCCGTCCCTCAGGCCACAAACTTAGTTCCTGCTCCTGTAGTTCAATGGATAGAACTACGGTTTCCTAAACCGTCAATCCGGGTTCGATTCCCGGCGGGAGTACTTTTAGACCGAACCAACAAAACAAAGAGCGAAACATCAACCGGCAGATGTTTCGCTCTTTTTCTTTATTCCTGGAACGCAGACGGAACGCCCCGTCCGGTCCCAATCCTGCTTTTCCGCTTCTCCGACGTTCATACATAAAAGCCGCCTGTTCATACAACATCTTACGAAACATTTTGTGGTGTTGGGAGAACTGCCTACCTTTGCACCACAAAACATAAAAAGAAATGCAAGATGAAGACCTTTCTCAAATGGACATTTATTTGTGTCGTGCTGCCTGCAATCTGCGTGGGAGGATACGCTCTGTGGATTGTCTTTGGCAACAAGGCAAGCAATCCTTGCAATTATGCGACAGTGGGAAGCATCTCAGAGCCTTGGGGCTATGAGCGAATCGATGGCGACGATGCGGCCTACACCAGCTTCCTGCGCAGTCTTCCGCTCATGGGAAGGGGTGCAAAGGTCAAGCTCTACACGGGCGGCATCGCTCGGTTGCAGTCGTTGGCCTATGCTGTTGTCGACGTGCCTTTGCTCTCGAATGCGGAACAATGTGCCGACGTCTGCATGAGGATGAGGGCAGAATATCTGTTTCAGACAGGGCAGTATGGACGCATACGCTTTCAAGATGTCAACGGAAGGACGCTCAGCTATGGCGGAGGCAGTTCGCGGAAAGCCTTCGAACGCTACCTTCGCAATCTCTATGGTGTGGCAAGTACGTATTCTTTGAGCCGCGAGATGAAGACAAGACGGCTCTGTGATATGCAGCCTGGCGACGTGTTCGTTTATCCTGCACGTCCTGGCCAGAAGTACGGACATGCCGTTATGGTCGTCGACGTTGCGGTCAGCAAGAGTGGCAAGAAGGCTTTCCTTCTGGCAGAAGGCAACACGCCGGCAAGGAACATACACGTCTTGAGGAACTTCGAAAACCCGTTCCGTTCGCCATGGTTCATGTTGGACGATGAGGCAGAAGACTTGTTGCTGTCGGTGTTCCATTATCATTCAAAAGACTTAAAACACTTTTAACCATTAATGATAAGTGATGAAGAATCTGTTACTTTCCTTGATCGTTGTGCTCATGAGCATGATGACTTCAACGCCGGCTGTTGCGAAAAACAGCAAGAACGATGTGATGAACCTTGTCCCGAAGAACCTTGTCGTGAAGCAGACGACCACGTTCAGCGACGGCCGCACCTTGGTCATCTACTACAAGAAGCAAGGCACGAACTGCGAGGTCTATTCGCCTCATGAGGCCAAGGACTACGACGTGACGGATGCCACGAAGATTAAATCGACGCATTTCGAAGTGGTCGGCCAGGTCGAGGGCAAGCTCTACAGAAGGGCTTCCTTGGCAGAAGTGGCGAGACTCATCAAGAACCTGGTGAACCAGTATCTCTGACCGTTCGGTCTTGAGCCGTGGCTGAAACGATGCAGCCACGGTTCTAAAAAAGAGAGGAAAAGCTTGGATTGTCAGCACAAAAAGTTGTATCTTTGCAACATCAAAGCGGAAAAACAAGTCAGGCGTCTGTTGCTTAGGGCAGGCGAACGTAGTAGAACATGGAGTGGCTAAGGATTTCAACCAGCAGTATGCTGTTGCGAGTCTGCACAGAAGATTTGGTTTGCGTCTGTGCCGACGGCAACTATTGCGACGTCATGCTGTCGGACGGCAAGCGCCGGACAATGACTTTCCAGCTACATTTCTTTGAAGAAACATTCCGGCAGCTCCATAACAACACGTTTGTCCGCGTCGGCAGAAGCCTGATTGTCAACACGAGATTTATCCACTACATCAGCCTGACGGAGCAACAGCTTGAGCTTCACGGACGGAATCTCAGGGAGCATATTGTCTTCTCGGGGCTTCCGCGGGACGATAAGTCCATACATTGCATCAGTCTTTCGCGCGATGCGCTGAAGGGGCTGAAGGAATCACTCGAAAGGGAGAAAGGGTTAGAGAATGGATGACATGAAGATGCAGAAACCGGAAGTACCAGTCATCGTCATAGAAAGGGACGAGGAGCCGCAGGCCCAGACGCAGGCGGGCGAGCCTCTTGTTCCGTCTGGCAAGCGGAAATGGCGGGGGAGAGTCCTTGCCTTCATCGCTGCAATGGGCGCCATGGCCGTTGTCCTCGTGTGCTACGAGCTATGGAACTACTATTATAATATAGGTATGCCCGTCTCCGTCTCCCCGAGCCAGAACATCGAGAAACTGCAGATGCCTCCCAGACAGGAAGCAGCAGAGGTGATTATGTCCGGCGACAGCATCCTGGGAGTACGCATGGACTTCTATGCTATCTGCGGGCTGAAGGCCACTCTGCAGTTTGAAGAACCGGATACGGCCGACGCTTCGGTGTATCTCTACTGCCGTTCGGCCGACCACACGCCCGACGGACAATACCTCGGCTCTCTCGTGGCGGAGGGCAAGGAGTACCAGAGCGACCGCTCGCGCTTGGGCTACATGGCGATGGCGGACGCTGGCATGGTCATCGGCGTGGGACGCAGCGACAGGGTGAAGGACTTTGTCTGCGAGCGCGGAGGCTCCTTCTTCCGGCAGTTCGTACTGGTGAGCAACGG
Source organism: uncultured Prevotellaceae bacterium (assembly GCA_947166305.1). Lineage (GTDB taxonomy): Bacteria > Bacteroidota > Bacteroidia > Bacteroidales > Bacteroidaceae > Physcousia. Next base: position 54,416 of record CAMVDV010000001.1, read on the forward strand.
CACGATTCCCACTACTCGTTTCTATCTTCGGGGCAAGGTGGAACGTCGCGCCATAGGGAGAAAAGGCAATCGGCTCTATTACATCGCCACGCGCTACAAGGAAACGATGTGGGACTTTGCCGACGCCCTGACGGAATATGGTTTTGTCGATGTCATATACATCACTGGAGGCACGGACTATAGTTTCTTCCGCAGCAGGGATGGCAAAAGGCATGACATCGGGAATCCAGCCGATTATCCGCACAAGAAATGGCAGGGAATTATCCCTTGGCTCGTGTTCCGGAAGGCAGACTGAAAGGCATCGTTGCCAAACGCCCCGTGCTTAGTTGCCCAACTAAACGTGTTTAATTGCCCAACTAAACGTGCGTAGTTCGCAAACGACTAATGAGTAGTTGGCAAACTACTCGTTAGTAAATGGCAAACTACTCGTTAGTAAATGGCAAACTACTCGTTAGTAAATGGCAAACTACTCATTAGTAAATGGCAAAAAGCTCGTGAACGTATGGCAAAAAGCACGTGTGGAGTTTGCTGCCGGCTCGCGTAGGGTCTGATTGTCCCTTTCCCTGCGTCGGCTTTCTATTGCCATGGCGTGGGCAATTGGACAGGACGTTGCTCGAATCTCATCCCTTCAGGAAATCATATAAAAGTGTACAGATGTGATTGTCGCACATAAGCACACTGTATGATAAAAAAGGGAAAGATGTCAGTCCTTCTCCATAATTTCTTGTAGGAGAGATATTCCCAGAAAGTCCTCGATTTTAGATAACGACTCAAGAGAGAGGTTTTCCTGTCCCTTCAGAACCTTCGACACATATTGCTGGCTGCATCCCATGCGCTCGGCCAACTGCTTTTGTGTCATGTTCAGTTCCTCCATCTTGTCGAGCATGAGCATGGCAATGTGCTGAGAGTGGCGTAGCCATGATTTGTTCCGATGCCGCCACTGAGCCTTCTCACGCCATTTTGACGGAGTGGGAGACTGATGCTTTTTTAGTCCTTCAATCACTCTGTTCATACTCATTCCTCCTTGTTTCTTTTAGGTTATGACAGTTCGCTCATGTAGTCGGTGAATGCATCTTTGTCGATGATGTCGTTTTCGAGCATGAAACGTCTCACCTTCTCCATCTTTTCCAGTTCGTGGAGCGTATGTTCGCGCTCCTGCATGGTTCGGGTCAGCTTGATGGCACCGCCGGTGATTACATAAGTGCCTGGCTCCAGTTTGATGGCATAGATTCTGAGCCATGATGTATGTCTGCGATATTCTTTAAGCCTTGCCTTCTCCTTGCTCAACAGCATTTCCCCCGAACGACTGTTCTCCAGAGGGCGGAAAAGCTTGTCGAGGTTGGCCCACGGAGAGATGTCCAAGATGAGGCATTGCAGTCGGTCGCTATCCTCTATGGTGTCATAAATGGCCTGGTTCACGTCTGTAATCTTGAAATATGAAGCCAGATCATCGATGTTTGCCTTGAAGAACTCGCGAAGCCATACCACATCGTTCCATTGTTCAAACAATGTATACAGTGCATTCTCTGCTTCGCCGTCATACCACGCTGCCCATAGCCTTTTGTCTTCTGTGATAATAGAGAACTTCATGACTCAGCCCTAATTTCCATTGCAAAGTTATATAAAACAAATGATACGCACAACTTTTGGGTTGTATAATTAGTGCTTATTTGTAAAAAATGCCAGATTATTGTCAGAATACACAGCGAAAAAGAAGCCTTCGCCGTGTGAACATCAAGTTTTTCCATTGCATTGACACGAAAATCCTTTTATTGTTGAATTTATTCTTGCATTTCTAATCTCAATTCAGTTTTTATTTGTATCTTTGCCGCGCAAAAGGATGAGCCTCAGCGGTGTTCTGGAGTAGGCCGTCTGCTCGGGGAGAGCGCCTTGCGATGCACACGCAGACTTCTCTCCTGCGGCAGCTTGCATAGGGCACGGAAGCCGCAGGGACGTCGCCTTTGAAGCGGGTAAAAAGATTAGAAGCGAAAAGAGAATAACGTGTATTTACTGCCATCGCTTTCTCCCTCGAAAAAGGGAGCTGGTGGGGGCCGTAAATGGTAAAATGGTAAATGCAAGATGGAAATCAAGGAAAAAGAATCAGTAGTTGTGAGGTTTTCTGGTGATTCCGGCGACGGTATGCAACTCGCCGGAAACATTTTTTCTACCGTGTCTGCCACTGTGGGCAACAGCATCAGCACGTTCCCGGACTACCCTGCCGACATCCGCGCCCCGCAAGGTTCGCTCACTGGTGTCAGCGGATTCCAGGTGCACATCGGTGCAGAGAAGGTTTACACTCCAGGCGACCTCTGCGATGTACTCGTGGCCATGAATGCCGCAGCGCTCAAGACGCAGTATCGCTATGCCAAGCCCGATGCCGCCATCATCGTCGATACCGACAGCTTCGGACCTAAGGACTTGGAGAAGGCACAGTTCCAGACCGACGACTATCTCGGCGAGATGGGCATCGACCCCGACAGAGTTATTGCCTGCCCGCTCACCACTATGGTGAAGGAATGCCTGAAGGAAAGCGGCATGGACGCCAAGGCTGTCCTCAAGTGTCGCAATATGTTTGCCCTCGGACTCGTGTGCTGGCTCTTCGACAGAGACCTCGACGTGGCCTTCAACTTCCTGCGTGAGAAGTTCGCCAAGAAGCCAGAATTGGCCGAAGCTAACATCAAAGTCATCCAGGCTGGCTATGACTATGGGCACAACACGCACTCCAGTGTGGCCAATGTCCGTCGCATCGAGACGAAACACAAAGTGCCCGGCCGCTACATGGACATCACGGGCAACAAGGCCACGGCCTATGGTTTCATCGCTGCAGCCGAGAAAGCAAGCCTGAAGCTTTACCTCGGGTCGTACCCCATCACACCAGCCACCGACGTCCTCCACGAGCTCTCCAAGCACAAGAGCCTCGGCGTCGTCACCGTTCAGTGCGAGGACGAGATAGCAGGCTGCGCGTCGGCCGTGGGCGCTTCGTTCGCAGGAGCACTCGCCGTGACCAGCACCAGCGGCCCGGGCATCTGCCTCAAGAGCGAGGCGATGAACCTTGCCGTCATCATGGAGCTGCCGCTCGTCGTGCTCGATGTGCAGCGTGGCGGACCCGCAACGGGCCTTCCTACGAAGAGCGAGCAAACGGACCTCTTGCAGGCACTCTTCGGACGTAACGGCGAAAGCCCCATGCCGGTCGTTGCCGCTGCCAGCCCCACCGACTGCTTCGAAATGGCTTATGCAGCCTCCAAGATGGCGTTGGAGCACATGACGCCCGTCATCCTCATGACGGATGCCTTCGTTGCCAACGGCTCCGCTGCCTTCAAGTTGCCCGACCTCAAAGACTATCCCGCCATCAATCCTCCGTATGTTCCGGAAGAACTCAAAGGCTCCTGGACACCGTATATGCGCAATGAGCAGGGCGTTCGCTACTGGGCTGTGCCCGGTCGCGAAGGCTTCGAACACATTCTTGGCGGGCTCGAGAAAGACGACAAGACGGGAGCCATCAGCACGAACCCCGAGAACCACGACCTCATGACCCGCAAGCGTAAGGCAAAAATCGACGCAATCCCGGTGCCCGACCTCGAGGTGGAAGGCGACAAGGACGATGCCGAACTGCTCATCGTGGGCTTTGGAGGCACCTATGGTCACCTCCATGCAGCCATGGACGAACTGCGTCGGCAGGGCCACAAGGTGGCACTTGCGCACTTCCGCTACATCAATCCGCTGCCTAAGAACACAGCCCAAGTCTTGCGTCGCTACCCGAAGGTGGTCGTTGCCGAACAGAACATGGGACAGCTTGCCGGCTGGCTCCGCATGAAAGTCGACGGCTTCGTCCCCCAGCAGTACAACGAAGTCAAGGGCCAACCCTTCAAGGTCGCCGAACTCGTCGAAGCGTTCAAGAAGTTAATGTAAAACAGAAAGTATTATAAACAACGGATTGAACGGATTAAACGGATTGGGACAATGCTAAGATATGAACAGGAGACATACCAAATCATCGGGGCTGCAATGAATGTTCACACTGCTCTTGGTCCGGGATTTACAGAAAAAGTCTATCAAGAAGCATTTGCAATAGAGCTGGCTGACAGAGGCATACCTTTTGAACGCGAGAAGTCCATTCACGCGACTTATAAAGGTTTCGTATTAGAGGGAACGTACATTCCAGACTTCATTTGCTACAATAGAATAATAGTAGAGCTAAAGGCAGTCAAGGAGTTGGACGACGTACATCGCTCGCAAGCCATAAACTATGCAAAGGTTGCAGGCTTCAAACTGGCCTTGCTCATCAACTTCGGAGAGAATTCACTCGTGAAAGAACGTTTTCCCATAGGATAAGGAAAAGGTCATGACCAGTCATCGGTTACAATCTAAGAAACAAGAAAAATCCGTTAAATCCGTTAAATCCGTTGTTTTAAAATATACATTGTTAAATTGTTTTTACAGAAAAAATAAGAGATATGATTAATTATAGTGCTTCCGATTTCAAGAAGGGACAGCCGCGGTGGTGTCCCGGGTGTGGCGACCACTTCTTCCTCGCCAGTCTTCACAAAGCAATGGCAGAGATAGGTGTCGCTCCCTGCGATACGGCTGTCATCAGTGGTATCGGTTGTTCGAGCCGTTTGCCGCACTACATGGCTACATACGGCATGAACACGATTCATGGTCGTGCCGCAGCCATTGCCACTGGTTGCAAAGTGGCAAACCCTGACCTCACCGTTTGGCAAGTAAGCGGTGACGGCGACGGACTCGCCATCGGTGGCAACCACTTCATTCATGCCAACCGTCGCAACATCAACCTTAACATGATTCTCTTGAACAACAGAATCTATGGTCTGACAAAGGGTCAGTACAGCCCCACAAGCCCTCGCGGGTTCGTCAGCAAGTCGTCGCCTTACGGCACGGTTGAGGATCCCTTCCGTCCGGCAGAACTTTGCTTCGGCGCAAGAGGTCATTTCTTTGCCCGTGCCGTTGCCACAGATGCTCCCGGCACTGTCGAGGTGCTGAAGGCTGCCTACGCTCACAAGGGAGCCAGCGTCTGCGAAATCCTGCAGAACTGTGTCATCTTCAACAACGGTACGCACGACGCAGTTTACTCGAAGGAAGGCAGAGCCAAGAACGCCATCTACCTTCGTCACGGCGAGAAGATGCTTTTCGGCGAAAATAACGAGTACGGCATCGTGCAGGAAGGTTTCAACATCAAGGCCGTGAAGTTGGGTGAAGATGGCTATACAGAAGCGGATGTGCTGGTGCACGATGCTCACTGCGAGGACAACACCTTGCAACTGAAGCTGGCGGAGATGGAGTGGCCCGTGGCGCTTGGTGTCATCCGCGACGTGGAGGCCCCCACTTACGACGACTGCGTCTGGCAGCAAGTCGAAGAAGTGAAAGCAAAGAAGAAGTACCACAACTTTGCAGAGCTCCTCGAAACTAACGACATCTGGACCGTCAGCGAGTAAGCAGGAACCACACAGATATAGCCTATTGCAAAGCCCTTTCCACACAAGGAGAGGGCTTTTACTATATCCATTGTTTTGAAAAAAACGGAAGAAAAGCCATATTTTATTCGCAGAAAATCACAATTCTCACAAAAAAAGTGTATCTTTGCGGCGAAAATGGGGGAGTAGGCTCCGCTTTTTGAAGGTGAAAAGGTTAAAAGGTGAAAAAGTTAAAAGGTTAAAAAGGGAATAGTGAAAAGTGAATGATTTGCTGCCGCCCCTGCAAATTGCGAAATTGTGAAATCAAAGAAACTACTCATAGAGACATACGGATGCCAGATGAACGTGGCCGACAGCGAAGTCGTTGCCAGCGTGATGGGCATGGCAGGATACGAGGTGACGGACAATCAGGATGAGGCTGATGCTGTCTTCCTGAATACGTGTTCGGTGCGCGACAATGCCGAACAGAAGATATTCTCCAGGCTCGACTATTACCATGCCTTGCAGAAGAAACAAGGTCGCCGCATCATTGTTGGCGTGCTCGGCTGCATGGCCGAAAGGGTGAAAGAACAACTCATCGAGGCACATCATGCCGACCTCGTGGCAGGCCCTGATGCTTATCTCACGCTGCCCGACCTCATTGCGCAGGCAGAGTGCGGACAGAAAGCCATCAACGTGGAGCTTTCCACCACTGAGACCTACCGTGACATCGTACCGCAACGCATCTGCGGCCCACACATCTCGGGCTTCGTCAGCATCATGCGTGGATGCAACAACTTCTGCCACTACTGCATCGTGCCCTACACCCGTGGCCGCGAACGCAGTCGAGACGTGGAAAGCATCCTGCGCGAGTGCCGCGACTTGGCAGAGAAAGGTTACAAGGAAGTCACACTCCTCGGGCAGAATGTGAATAGCTGGACTCCTTCCGATGCCTCCTTGCAGGGAGAGAATCCATGCGGTTTCCCTTGGTTGCTGAGAGCTGTGGCCCATGAAGTGCCTCAGATGAGGGTTCGCTTCACCACCTCGCATCCAAAGGACATGAGCGACGAGACGCTCCGCGTCATCAGCGAAGAGTCCAACATCTGCCACCACATTCATCTGCCTGTGCAAAGCGGAAGTAACCGCATTCTTAAGCTGATGAACCGCAAATACACAAGGGAGTGGTACCTCGACCGCATTGCTGCCATACGTCGCATCATACCGGATTGTGCCATCACGACCGACATCTTCGTCGGCTATTGCAGCGAGACGGAGGAAGATCATCAGCAGAGTCTATCGTTAATGCGCGAGGTGGGCTACGACAGCGCTTTTATGTTCAAGTACAGCGAAAGGCCGGGAACTTATGCCAGCAAGCACTTTCCCGACGATGTGCCTGAGGAGATAAAGATACGACGCCTCAACGAAATCATTGCCTTGCAGAACGAACTCTCTGCTGAGGCCAATCGTCGGTGCATCGGACAGCAGTATGAAGTCCTCATCGAGGGCGTGAGCAAGCGCAGTCGCGACGAGCTCTTTGGCCGCACGGGGCAGAACAAAGTGGTCATCATCCCGCGTGGCGACCTCCGCATCGGGCAGACGGTTCCCGTCATCATCACAGAGAGTAGCAGCGCCACGCTGAAGGGAAATCCTCTTCCTGCCCTTCCATGAAAGGAGGGAAAACATAAATTGGTTTAATCGAAGATAAAGGAATGTACGTTGTACATTATTAAATAAATATAAGCAGTAAATGGCAAAGGTGTCTCATAAGAAGAGAAAAAGAGGTAAAATCGCTTGGCGTGTGCAGGCCGTCATCAGTACCATCAGCGTCAGCCTGCTGCTCATCCTCATGGGTCTCGTCGTGCTTTTCTCTCTCACAGCCCGCGTCGTGGCCGACAGCGTGAAGGAGAACCTCACCGTCACCGTTGTGCTCGACGACGATGTGCAGACGCAGCAGGCCGTGCATCTGCTCGATTCTCTGCGAGGGATGTACTATGTTGGCAGCATCGACTACATCAGTCGCGAGCAGGCCTTGCAGGAACAGATAGAAAGCATGGGCATCGACCCGACAGAGTTCCTCGGTGCGAATCCTTTCTCCATATCGATGGAGGTGAAGGTCAAGCCAGAGTATGCGGCAGGCGACAGCCTTGACTGGATATCGGCAGAGCTGAGACAATCAAGACTTGTGGCAGACGTCATGTATCAAAAGGACTTGGTGGACAGCCTCAACAGGAATCTCTACCGCGCCTCCTTCTTCATGCTTGCCGTGGCCCTGCTGCTGGTCATCATCTCGCTGAGCCTCATCAACAACACCGTCCGCCTGAGTGTCTTCAGCCATCGCTTCGTGCTCCACACCATGAAGCTGGTGGGAGCGAAATGGAGCTTCATTCGTCGTCCGTTCCTTGTCCGTGGGTTCTGGATAGGCTTTGCGTCTGCCCTGATAGCCGACGCTGTCATCCTGGGAGGCATCTATTGGGCATCGAGATACGACGCAGGCGTGCTGCACTATGTCACTGAGCAGAACGTCATCATCACGGCGGTGTCGGTGCTCGTCATCGGACTGTTGCTGACCATTGTCTGCACCTATTTCTCCGTAACCCACTGCCTCAAGCTGCGCGACTCGGAGCTGTACTGACCCCTAACCACCAGTTAAAGTCAAAAAGTTAAAAGGTTGAAAAGTTAAAGAGTTAAAAAGAAGACCCCTCTAAAATTCTCCTTAAAGAGGAGACGTTCTCCCTCCCTTTCAGGAGGGCTGGGGAGGGTCCAAATCAAGAAATCGACAAAAAAGTAAATGAATTTAAGTTTCTGATGCGCCTGAAAGAGGAATCTCCCAATAACGGTGAAGCGTTATTTCATAATGGCGAGCCCTTCCGCCCATAATGGTGAGCCCTTCCGCCGGTAACGGTGAAGCCTTATTTTCGGAACTCAGTGGCAGGGCTGACGAATCATCAGAAAATAATTAGAAAACAGTACATTATCAAATCGTAAAGGACTCCCTAAACCCCTTCAGGGAAAATAAAATGACTAAATAATAAAATCGTAAATAAATCGTAAATCGTAAATCGTAAATCGTAAAGGACTCCCTAAACCCCTTCAAGGGAATAAAATGACTAAATAATAAAATCGTAAATAAATCGTAAATCGTAAATCGTCAAATCGTAAATACTATGGCTTTTAGTAAAAAGAACTACATCTTGCTGGCCATTGGGATGGCTATTGTCATCCTTGGCCTCGTCCTCATGTCGGGCGAAGGAAGCGTCGAGGGCGTCTTCAATCCCGAAATCTTCAGTGCCCGACGCATCAAGGTAGCACCTCTGGTGAGCTTCCTTGGCTTCGTATTCATCATGTTTGCCATCATGTATAAGCCGAAGAAGAACACTATGAACACTAACAAGACAGAGGCATGACAACGATAGAGACCATCATCATTGCCATTGTGGAAGGACTGACCGAGTTCCTTCCCGTGTCGTCCACGGGCCACATGATCATCACGCAGAACCTCCTCGGCGTGGAGAGCACACCTTTCGTCAAGGCTTTCACCATCATCATCCAGTTTGGTGCCATCCTTTCCGTCGTATGCCTCTACTGGAACCGATTCTTTCGCCTGAACCGGACGCCCGCACCCTACGGCAGTACACCGCTTCAAGCCTTCCTCCACAAGTGGGACTTCTATTGGAAACTGCTCGTAGCTTTCATTCCTGCCATCGTGATAGGCTTCGTCGGCAAGATGTCGGGACTGATAGACCGCTTCCTCGAGAGTGTGGAAGTCGTGGCAGTCATGCTGGTGCTTGGCGGCATCTTCATGCTCTTCTGCGACAAGCTATTTAATAAAGGAAGCGAACGGACAGAGCTGACGGAGGGCAGGGCATTCCGCATCGGCCTTTTCCAGTGCATCGCCATGATACCAGGCGTGTCGCGTTCGATGGCAACCATCGTCGGTGGCATGGCACAGAAGCTCACTCGCCGCGCCGCAGCAGAGTTCTCCTTCTTCCTGGCCGTGCCCACCATGGCAGCAGCCACTGCCCTCGACTTCCTGCAGCTCTTTTTCGGCGATGAAGCAGACGCAAGCTGGGCCACGAAGGACAATCTCCTGATGCTCGCCCTGGGCTGTGTGGTGGCATTCGTCGTAGCTTTGCTTGCCATGAAATGGTTCGTCGATTTCCTTGCCAAATACGGCTTCAAGGCATTCGGCGTCTATCGTATCATCGTGGGCATCATCATATTGGCCCTCCTGTGGTCGGGACATTCACTTCAAATGGTTGACTGATGGACTTCATCGAAGGAGAGATACTTTGCTTCGACAAGCCGCTCGGCTGGACAAGCTTCAACCTTGTCGCACGAATCCGCAGCCGTTTGAGCCATCGACTGGGCGTCAGGAAGCTCAAAGTGGGTCATGCTGGCACGCTCGACCCGTTGGCAACGGGCGTGATGGTCATTTGCACAGGCAAGGCAACGAAGCGCATCGACGAGCTTCAGGCGCACGTCAAGGAATATGTGGCAACGCTTCAGCTCGGCGCAACGACTCCTTGCTTCGACCTCGAGAAGCCCATCGACAAGACTTATCCCACGGCCCACATCACCGAGGCACTTGTCCGCGAGGCGCTCGGTAAGTTCGTCGGCCGCATAGAGCAAGTGCCACCCGCCTTCTCAGCCTGCAAGATAGACGGCAAGCGCGCCTACGACCTTGCCCGGCGGGGTAGGGAAGTAGAGCTCAAGCCAAAGGTCCTGGTCATAGAAGAGATAGAATTTCAAGGCTTCGACCCGGAGAAGATGCAGGCCACCATCCGCGTCGTCTGCAGCAAAGGCACATACATCCGGGCCTTGGCACGCGACATTGGGCAGGCTCTCGACAGCGGTGCTCACCTCATTAGCCTGCGCCGCACCCGCGTGGGCAATGTCCGTGTGGAAGACTGCATGAAGGTGGATGACTTCGACCAATGGCTTCAGCAACAAGATAGCCGCAATAACGATATAACGTAATAACGCCAATTAATAACATGAAACTACAACAATTCAAGTACAAGCTTCCCGAGGATCGCATCGCACAGGAGCCTACTCCCTTCCGCGACGATTGCCGGCTCATGGTCATTCATGCCAAGCGAGGCGTCATAGAGCATCACGACTCCTTCCGCGACGTGCTCAACTACTTCGACGAGAAGGATGTCTTCGTATTCAACGACACCAAAGTCTTCCCCGCCCGACTCTACGGCAACAAGGAGAAGACGGGCGCCAAGATAGAAGTCTTCCTTCTGCGCGAACTGAACAAGGAGATGCGCCTCTGGGACGTACTGGTCGATCCGGCACGCAAGATTCGCATCGGCAACAAACTCTATTTCGGGGAAAACGAGTCGATGGTGGCCGAGGTCATTGACAACACTACGAGCCGCGGCCGCACCCTCCGCTTTCTCTACGACGGCACACACGAAGAGTTCAAACGCGCCCTCTTTGCCCTCGGCGAACCGCCCATACCAAAGCAGATACTGCGCAGGGAAGTCATGCCCGAGGACGTGGAAAACTTCCAGACCATCTTTGCCGAGAACGAAGGAGCCGTCACCGTTCCCACGGCAGGCCTTCACTTCTCGCCTCAGCTCATGAAGATGATGGAAATCAAGGGAGTGGAGTTTGCCTTCGTCACCTTGCACTGCGGACTCAGCAACTTCCGCGAGATAGACGTGGAGGACTTGACGAAGCACAAGATGGACAGCGAGGAGATGCACGCCAGCCAGAAAGCCTGCGACATCATCAACAAGGCACATGCCGAGGGACACAAGATTGTGGCTGTGGGCACCACAGTGCAGCGTGTGCTCGAGACGGCTGTCTCCACCGACGGACAGCTCAAGGAGTTCCACGGCTGGACGAACCGTTTCATCTTCCCGCCCTACGACTTCCACTTGGCAGACGCCATGATAGCCAACTTCTACCTTCCCTATAGCACGCTGCTCATGCTGACGTGTGCCTTTGGAGGCTACGACCTCATCATGAAGGCCTACAAGGAAGCACTCCGCTACAACGAGAACGATGCCGACAAGCGTTACCGCTTCGGACCCTACGGCGATGCCATGCTGATTCTGAACGATTGAATTCCCACAAACTACAGACCCTCTCCCAACCTCTCCCTTGTATGGAGAGGCGTAGATACCACAGGAATGGCAAACGACCCTTCTAAGATGACCTCTGACATCTCCTTGCGGGAGAAGAATAAAGGCGTCAAAGCTAACAGTTCCTCTCCTTGCAAGGGAGAGGTAGGGAGAGGGTCTGGGTCTTCTCTCTACCTTTCTCTTGGCTCCAACCTTGGCGACAGGGAAGAAAACCTGCATCGTGCCATACGTCTCATCGGCGAGCGTGTGGGCAAGGTGGAGCGCATATCGTCGTTCATCGAGACTGAGCCGTGGGGTTTCGAGAGCAAGCATCCGTTCCTGAATGCCGCCATACTGGTGCGGACGACGCTTTCGCCCATCGCTTGCCTCGACGCGACACAGCAGATAGAGCGCGAGCTGGGGCGACAGACGAAGTCCTCCGACGGCATCTACCACGACCGCCCCATCGACATCGACCTCTTGATGTACGGCGACCTCCGCATCTCTACGTCGCGCCTCACCTTGCCTCACCCTCACATGCTGGAGCGCGACTTCGTCATGACCCCCCTCCGCGAAATCCTCTCAGACGCAGAGGGTTGACCCTTTCGACCTGCTGCTTCGCCCATCCCTGCCTGCTCTGCCATCAAACATGGCGTGCCAGGTTGGTTGCTTTATCATGTACAAGCAATTGCTTCATCATGTATAAGCAATTGCTTCATCATGAACAATCAATGAACGCTCCCTGTTGCGTTCGGGAAAGGTCCGTGTCGTGACGAGTGACAAAACATGTTTCGACACACAAAATTATGCACGAAAGCCTAGAATTTTTCACTTTTAGCTTTTTACTTTTCACTTTTTGTTGTAACTTTGTCCCCGACTATGCCAGCCCTGAGGGGCTTGGAGGACGTCCAGTCCCGCCAGTGTCCGCATACGCAGTGCGGCAAATTTGGAAACAAAGACACGTACATATTTATTATTAACTTATTCCATCAAAAAGTTATGAAGAAGAGACTTACTTTACTGATGCTGCTCGTGCAGCTTCTTGTTCCGACTGCCTGGGCTTACGACTTCGCCCAAGGCGGTGTGTACTACAACATCACATTGGCAGCCACGACAGAGATGCCAGGTATGGTCGCCGTCACCAGCGGCAGCGAACTCTACACAGGCTCTGTCAGCATCCCCGCTTCGGTGGAGAGAGGCGGCCTGACGTACAACGTCACCTCCATCGAGGACGAAGCCTTCAAGGACTGCGCCCGTCTCACCTCCGTTAGCATCGGCACGTCCGTCACCTTCATCGGCTATCGCGCTTTCTCTGGTTGCGAGGACCTGACAGAGGTCGTGATACCCGACAATGTGGAGAAGTTAGGGCAAAGACTGGGCTCTTATCCTCAGTCAGAGACCTTCATTGGTTGTAAGAGCCTCACCTCCGCCACGCTCGGCGCAGGCATCCGTAGCATGGGAACAGGCATCTTCAAAGGTTGTCCGAACCTCGCCAACGTCACCGTTGCCGACGGCTGCAAGCTCATCGGAGGTGAGTGCTTCAAGGAGTGCGTGAAGCTCAGAAGCATCAACTTGCCGAGGAGCGTCACAAGCATCGGGGCAAGTGCCTTTGAAGACTGCACCCTTATGACTTCCGTGCAGACAGGCGACGGCGTGAAGACGATAGGCGACGGGGCCTTTCGCAACTGCAAACATCTCCTCACTGCCAGTTTGGGCACTGCTCTCACCTCCATCGAATATCAGGCTTTTGCCTTCTGCACAGACTTGGAGAGCATTACGCTTCCCGATGCCTTGACTACACTGGGGCTAAGACTGGGTTCCTACCCTCAGTCTGAGACCTTTGTGGGCTGTACGTCGTTGCGAGAAGCAACCATCGGCGCTGGCATGACAAGCATGGGCACCGGCGTGTTTATGGACTGCCAGAACCTTCGCAATGTTACCATCAAGGATGGATGCACCGTCATCGGCGGAGCATGTTTCCAGAACTGTCCGAGGATAACCGATATCACCATCCCTAACTCTGTGACAGACATTGGCAACAGTGCCTTCAGTGGCTGCACGACACTGAAAGCAATCACCATCCCCAACAGTGTGACAAACATAGGCAACGAAGCCTTCATGGAGTGTGATGCCATGACAGAAGCTGTGATAGGCGATGGCGTGACCTCCATCGGTCAGAAAGCTTTCTATGGATGCAACCACCTTGCTACAGCAACCTTGGGCAGCGCCCTGCGCACCATCGGCTTCCAGGCCTTCGCCCTTTGTGCGGAACTGGAAAGCATTGTCATCCCCGACGAAGTGAGAACTCTTGGACAAAGAGGCGATACATACTACGAAGGCGAGAACTTCATGAATTGCACATCACTGAAGAGCGTGGCGTTTGGCAAGAATGTTACCAGCATGGGCACTGGCACCTTCATGGGATGCACCAGCCTCAGCAACGTGACGATAAAGGAAGGTTGCACCCTCATCAGCAATGCCTGCTTCAAGGACTGCGCCAGCCTCGAAACGATTGACATACCCGAAAGCGTGACAAGCGTAGGCAACAATGCCTTCAGTGACTGCACCAGCATGACGACCGCCACTGTCGGCGACGGTGTCTTCAGCATCGGTGCGAGTGCCTTCGAAGGTTGTACAAACTTAGCCGAGGTGACGCTGGGAGCTAACGTAAGAACCATTGGCTATCGTGCCTTCAAGGACTGTAAGGCTCTTAAGGAGATTGTCCTGCCAGACTATGTGACCACCCTTGGACAAAGGGGTACGTACTATTACGAGGGCGAGAACTTCATGAACTGCACCTCCCTGCGCAAGGTGACCTTGGGAAAGCGCATCTCCGCCATGGGAACAAATGTCTTCTCCGGTTGCACCGGGCTCTTGCAGGTCATCATCAAGGACGGCCTTTCCGTCATTGGCGAAAATTGCTTCAACGGATGCACCAACATACAGACCATCACCAGCTACTGTGAAGATTTGCCGGCTACGGCATCCAATGCTTTCCCCACTGCCCTCTACGGCAAGACCGGCCTCTATGTGCCCGAAGTTTCCTACAATCTCTACAAGGAGACTGCGCCTTGGAGCAACTTCCTTATCATCGCCACCATAGAAGGCGGCGTGCCCCTGCCAGACGTCGAGAAGTGTGCCAAACCTGAAATCTTCTACGAGAACGGACAGTTGCGCATGACCTCTGCCACCGAGGGTGCTACCTTCGTGACAGAGATTACCGACACGGACATCAAGACGTACACGACGGACGTCATCGACCTCACTGTCACTTATATTATTAATGTATATGCCACGAAGGAGGGTCTCGACAATTCCGACGTCGTGACAGGCACGCTTTGCTGGATAGATGCCATGCCTTCGGCCAACAGTGCTGTCGACGTGACGGAGGTTGAAGCCACGCCTGTGTTCATCCGCAATCGTGGCAGCGTGCTCAGTGTGAGCGGTGCAGCAGAAGGCACGGACATTGCTGTCTACAATCTCAGCGGCCAGCTCATGGGCACAGCCGTCAGCCAGGGTGCTGTGACTTCCGTCAGCACGTCTCTGCTTGTTGGCCAGACGGCTGTCGTCCGCATCGGTGAGCGCAGTGTCAAGGTGCAGCTTCGATAATAGACGAAAAGGCGAAAAACGGAAAAAGCCTTGAAGTGAAGAGTGAAGATTGAAAAATGATAATCACCTTTTTGGGAAGGATGTTATTATCGTTTTTCACTCTTCACTTTTCGCCTTTTTACTTAACGATTTATGTTTTTTTGCTTTTTTATTATAATTTTTCACTATTCCCTTTTCCCTTTTCCCTTTTTTTCGTATCTTTGCAGCCGCATTTGCGATGGCAGTGCCGAAGTGTGGTGCTGTCCGGCAAACAAGTTCAACACATAACAAACATCAATTATGTACTTAGACACAGCTAAGAAAGAAGAGATCTTTGAGAAGTACGGTCAGAGCAAAGCCGACACGGGAAGTGCCGAAAGCCAGATTGCTTTGTTCAGCTACCGCATCAGTCATCTGACCGAACACATGAAGCAGAACCGCAAGGACCACAGCACAGAGCGTGCCCTGACTGGTCTTGTCGGTAAGCGTCGCGCCCTGCTCAACTATCTGAAGAGCCGCGACATCAATCGCTATCGTGCCATCGTCAAAGCTCTCGGCCTGCGTAAATAAGTTGCGCAGCTCCGCTGGAAAAAGATCAAAGGCTGCATTCGTGCAGCCTTTTTTCGTTAGTAATGCAATAAAAAAACGAACTATGAACTGGAAAAAGTTTCTTCCCGATGTGCTGGCCGTCGTGTTCTTCGTGGCCATCAGTGCCTTGTACTTCCTTGTGCCCATACGCGACGGGCTTGTCCTGACGGGACACGACCACACCGGAGGCGTCGGCAGTGGCGTGGAGATGGAACAGTACAAAGCCACCCACGACGGCGAGCGTACGCGCTGGACCAATACGCTCTTCTGCGGAATGCCCACTTATCAGATGAGTCCAAGCTACGGGAGCACCGACACGCTGAGCTCGCTGGAGCGTGTCTATCAGCTCGGACTTCCGGGACTTTCTGCCTATGCCGCTTATGTTTTTATGATGCTCTTGGGCTTCTACATCATGCTTCGTGCGTTCGACTTCCGCGTCTGGATGGCGGCACTCGGTGCGGTGTTGTGGGCCTTCAGCAGCTACTATTTCATCATCATCGGCGCCGGACACATCTGGAAACTGCTGACGCTTAGCTTCATTCCGCCCACCATCGGAGGCATGGTGCTGTGCTACAGAGGCAAATACCTGCTTGGAACCGTGGTGACGGGCTTCTTCACGGCGATGCAGATTCACAGCAACCACGTCCAGATGAGCTATTACTTCCTGTTCGTCATGGGCTTGATGTCGCTCGCTTTCCTCATCGATGCCATCCGTCAGCGCACGTTTGCCCAGTGGCTCAAGGCAACGTGTCTCTTCGCCGTCGGCGGCATTCTGGGTGTATGCATCAACCTAAGCAACCTCTATCACACTTGGGAGTACAGCAAGGAAAGCATGAGGAGCAAGAGCGAACTGACGCAGAAGACGAAAGACCCTGCCGACCAAACCTCCAGCGGACTGGAGCGTAGCTACATCACCATGTGGTCGTATGGCAAGGGAGAGACGTGGACTTTGCTCGTGCCTAACGTGAAGGGCGGCGCGAGCCAAATGCTTGCCGACAACGAGACGGCCATGAAGAAGGCTCGCCAGGACTTTGCTCCCATCTATCGTGCCTTCACACAATACTGGGGCGAACAGCCAGGAACGAGCGGTCCCGTGTATGTCGGAGCCTTTGTCCTGATGCTCTTCTGGCTGGGTTTCTTCGTCGTGAAGGGTCCCATGAAATGGTGTCTTGTGGCAGCCACCGTGCTGAGCATACTCCTTTCGTGGGGAAAGAACTTCATGGGCTTCACGGACTTCTTCCTCGACTATGTGCCGATGTACGACAAGTTCCGCACCGTGGCGAGCATCCTTGTCATTGCCGAGTTCACGATTCCCTTGCTGGCGATGCTGGCCTTGAAGGAAATCGTGACCAATCCTGACTGCCTGCGCGGACGGGAAGACCACCTCTCGCGCGTACATTATATTACTATAAGCTTCTGCCTGACCGGTGGAATGGCATTGCTCTTCTGGCTGATGCCGGATTTGTTCTTCGGAAACTACATCTCTTCGTCCGACCAGATGTATATGCAGCAGTACGTTTCGGCCGGATACATTCCGCAGGAGATGGCCTCGCAAATCTTTGCGAACATGAGCGAGATGCGCAGGGCGATGTTCACTGCCGACGCCTTGAGGAGCTTCATCGTTGTGGCCATCGGCACGGCGTTGCTGCTGCTCTATCGCTTCGGAAAACTGAAGGCCACTCCGATGACGGCAGGCATCATCCTGCTTTGCCTCGTGGATATGTGGGGCGTGAACAAGCGTTATCTCAATGACGGAATGTTCACCCGTCCGCAGACCAACGCGCAGGCTTTCCCCGAGACGGACGCCGACAAGATGATTCTGGAGGACAAGGACAAGTATTACCGCGTGCTGAACCTCAGCGTCAGCACCTTCAACGACAATACCACCTCGTTCTATCACAAGAGCATCGGCGGATATCATCCTGCCAAGCTGCGTCGTTATCAGGAACTCATCGACGAGCATCTGCAGGGCGAGATGGGAAGAATCAGCCAGGCTGTGGCAGAAACAGGCGGACGCCTCGAGGAGTGCAATGGCGACAGCCTCTTTGCGGTGCTCAACATGCTCAACACGAAGTACGTCATCCTGCCACTGAAGGACGGACAGAAACTGCCGGTGCAGAACCCCTGGGCACAGGGCAACGGCTGGTTTGTAGAGGAAATCAAGTATGTTCCCGATGCAGACGCAGAGATCGCTGCCTTGCACGATACCGATCTCCGGAGGGTGGCTGTGGTCGGCAAGCAGTTCGAGGACATTCTCGGAAACGTAGAAAAAGCTCCTGCTGACTCTACCTTCGAGGGTGAGAATCTCGAGGCATGGAGGGTCGAACTGACCAGCTACGAGGCCAATCGCCTGTCGTACAAGGTGAAGAGTCAGAAGGGCGGCATCGTTGTCTTCAGCGAAATCTACTATCCCGGCTGGACGTGTACGGTCGATGGTCAGCCCACCGACATCGCCCGAGCCAATTATGTGCTGCGTGCCATCAAGGTGCCGGCAGGCGAGCATGAGGTCGTCATGACCTTCGATCCGCAGACAGTACACCTCACCGAGGCCATAGCCTACGGCGCTTTGGCAGTGCTCGGCCTGATGGTTGCAGCGCTGCTGGCAATGGGCTTCTACAGGAGAAGAAGGAATGCCGGCAGCGAGGCGTGAAAACGTCGCGTGCGGCGATGGCAGACTTCGCGTGCGGCGACGACCATCGTCGCGTGCGACGATGCCCAACTTCGCCTGCGGCGTTTGACAGGTCGCCTTCGACGGTGTGAAATTTTGTCAGTCATGGCAGACAATAGTGCGTGTCAATTCAGTTTGGCACGCACTTTGTATATGAGAAGATGGAATGTTTAACCAATTAACACAAATAAGAGAAATGAACGTAAAACCATTGGCAGACCGCGTGCTCATTGAGCCCGCTCCTGCAGAGACTAAGACAGTAGGCGGCATCATTATCCCCGACACCGCTAAGGAGAAACCCTTGAAGGGCACCATCGTGGCCGTAGGCCAAGGCACGAAGGACGAGGAAATGGTCCTCAAGACAGGCGACGAAGTGCTCTACGGCAAGTACGCCGGCACCGAACTCGAACTGGAGGGCAAGAAGTATCTCATCATGCGTCAGAGCGACGTCGTGGCAATCATCTCGTGAATCAAAGGCTCGTAATAACGTGATAACGAAATAACGTAATAACGAAAAAGCAAAAAGGAATAAAATCATGGCAAAAGATATCAGATTCAACCTCGACGCCCGCGACCAGATGAAGCAGGGCGTGGACCAACTCGCAAATGCAGTCAAGGTAACACTCGGCCCTAAGGGTCGCAACGTCATCATCGAAAAGAAGTTCGGTGCTCCCCAAATCACGAAGGACGGCGTCACCGTCGCAAAGGAAGTGGAGCTTGCCGATGCTTTCCAGAACGCAGGCGCACAGCTCGTCAAGAGCGTGGCAAGCAAGACTGGCGACGACGCTGGCGACGGCACAACAACAGCCACCGTGCTGGCACAAGCTATCGTGCGCGAGGGACTCAAGAACGTAGCCGCCGGTGCCAATCCAATGGACCTGAAGCGTGGCATCGACAAGGCCGTGGCAGCCGTCGTCGAGAGCATTAAGAAGCAGTCCGAACCCGTGGCTGCCGACTATCAGAAGATAGAACAAGTGGCCACCGTCAGCGCCAACAACGACCCCGAAATCGGCAAACTTCTGGCCGACGCTATGCAGAAAGTCAGCAAGGACGGCGTCATCACCATCGAGGAAGCTAAGGGACGCGACACAACCATCGGCGTAGTAGAAGGTATGCAGTTCGACCGCGGCTACCTCAGCTCGTACTTCGTCACCGATACGGAGAAGATGGAGTGCGTCATGGAGAACCCCTACATCCTCATCTACGACAAGAAGATCTCCAATCTGAAGGACTTCCTGCCCATCCTCGAGCCCGCCGTCCAGACAGGTCGCCCGCTGCTCGTCATCGCCGAGGACGTCGATAGCGAAGCTCTCACCACCCTCGTTGTCAACCGTCTGCGCACACAGCTGAAGATTTGCGCCGTCAAAGCTCCTGGCTTCGGCGACCGCAGAAAGGCAATGCTGCAGGATATCGCCACGCTCACGGGCGGCATCGTCATCAGCGAGGACACTGGCCTCAAGCTCGAACAAGCTACCATCGATATGCTCGGCACTTGCGACAAGGTAACTGTCAGCAAGGACAACACCACCATTGTCAACGGTCACGGTCAGAAGGAACTTATCCAGGACCGCATCAACCAGATTAAGAACGAAATCAGCAACTCCACGAGCGACTACGACAAGGAGAAGCTGCAGGAGCGTCTCGCCAAGCTGAGCGGCGGCGTGGCAGTGCTCTATGTCGGTGCTCCCAGCGAAGTGGAGATGAAGGAGAAGAAGGACCGCGTGGACGATGCACTCTGTGCCACCCGTGCTGCCATCGAAGAAGGTATCATCCCCGGCGGCGGTGTCGCTTACATCCGTGCACAGGAAGCTTTGGAAGGCTTGAAGGGCGACAATGCCGACGAAGAGACAGGCATCCAGATTATCCGTCGTGCCATCGAAGAGCCTCTTCGCCAGATTGTTGAGAATGCAGGACTGGAAGGAAGCGTCGTAGTCAACGAAGTGCGCAACGGCAAGGGCGACTACGGCTACAACGCTCGCATCGACAAGTACGAGAACCTGAAAGCTTCCGGCATCATCGACCCTGCCAAGGTGACACGTGTTGCCCTGGAGAACGCAGCCAGCATCGCAGGAATGTTCCTCACCACCGAGTGCGTCATCTGCGAAGCTAAGGAAGACAAGCCCGAGATGCCTATGGGAGGTGCTCCCGGCATGGGCGGCATGATGTAATGCCCGAAAGCTTCTTCTTTTCAAAAGAAGAAAAGGAATAATAAGGAGAGAAGCCGCTTCGTCTGAAATAAGTCGAAGCGGCTCTTTCTGTGTTCTCAGAAAACAAAACTAAATGCAAAACTTCACACAATATCATGCCAAATGTGAAAAAACTCTGCAAAACGTTTGGCGGTTTGGATAAATGTCCCTAACTTTGTAGCGGAAAAAACTAATTAATTTCATATTAACCATAAACTAAAACACTATGAAAAAGATTTTCTCTCTTATTTCGATGTTTATGATTTGCCTGTGTGGCATGGCTGCCGACGACGCTACCACCTTGCAGGAGAACCATCACATCTACCCGACTGCTGACGTTGAAGTCGTTCAGTCCGGTGCTTTGGCAACGTTCTATCTGAACATGATTAACAAGCGCAACCCCATCTCAACATGGAATTGCGACATTGCCCTGCCCGAGGGATTCACCTTCAGCGAGGTTGCTGCCTACGAAGAAGGCGGTCGCTACCCCGAAGGATACAATGCCAGCATTACTGCTACGCCCAACGACAACGGCAGCGTCACTATCAGTTGCACTGGTGCTGACGGCATCGCAATTGCCGCTGGCGACGGCGCTGTGGCAGTTGTCACTGTCAACATCGACGCAAGCGTTGCCCCCGGACAGTACGACATTAAGGTGCTGAAGGGTACCTCTGTGCTTGAAACTCCCGACGGAACAATGTTCACCTACAACCTCAACGACAAGGTTCTCTCTTGGACGGTTGAGCAGGGCACAGTCGTTGAGACCTACAATGCCATTTTCTACCTTGAGGAGGGCGATGAGGAAGCCTACGACGTGGAAGAAGTTGAGGTTGGCGCAGCCATTCCTACTCCCGACGATCCCACTAAGGAAGGCTACACCTTCACTGGCTGGGCTCCCGAGATTCCTGCCGAAATGCCCGCAGAGAACCTGACGTTTGTGGCTCAGTGGCAGGTGAACACCTACAACGTCATCTACATGGTTGACGGCGAAGAGTACCAGGTTGTGCCCACAGAGTACGGGGCAACTATCGAACTGATTGAAGAACCTACGAGGGAAGGCTATGACTTCTCCGGCTGGAGCGGAATGCCCGAAACGATGACGATGCCTGCTGCCGACGTTACCATCACCGGCACGTTCTCTGCTCACTACTACAGCACAGAGTTCTACCTTGAAGAAGGCGGCGAGCTCTACTCAGGCCAGGAAGTTGCCTTTGGCGAGCCTCTCATCGTTCCCGAAGACCCCACGAAGGAAGGCTACACCTTCGTCGGCTGGGAGCCTGCCATCCCCGAGACTATGCCTGCACACGACATGACGTTCGTGGCTCAGTGGGAGGTTGCCACCTATACTCTTGCCTTCATTATCGACGGTGAGGTCATTTGGAGCGACAACGTGGCCTTCGGTTCTCCCATCGTCGTGCCCGACGTTCCCGAGAAGGAAGGTTATGTATTCGACGGCTGGATAGAGGAGATTCCCGAGACGATGCCCGCCGGCGAGGTTATCATCAACGGTACTTACAGGGCTGTTGCTGAGTTCATCACCTTCACCGACTCTTACATGATGTTCAGCAGCGACAAGAGTCTCGACTTCACCGACAGCGCAGTGAAGGCATACGTTGCCACTGGCTACAACACCAGACTCAACATCGCCCTGCTCGAGCAGGTGGATGTTGTTCCTGCCGGCACGGGTGTCATGCTCATCGCTGAGCCTGGCACATACACCGTTCCTTTCTGCGAGGTTCAAGACGTGCCTGTTCCAGAGACAAACCTCTTCGTGGCTGTCCTGACCGAGTCGGGTGAAAACTGGACGGTTTACCCGGGTACCGATACGAGCTACAACTATGTCTTCAATGCCGAGTCGAAGGACTTCGATCGTCTTGTAGAGAGCGTCGATATGCCCAACAAGTCTGCTTATCTGCAGCTGAGCGTCGACGAGGTTAGCGACCAGAACGCTGCCGTTCGCTTCAGTCTGTTCGACCGCACCACTGGCATCAAGTCCATCGAGACCACAGCCCAGGGCGAGGCAATCTACGACCTCCAGGGCCGCCGCGTAAGCAATGCCACGAAGGGCATCTACATCATCGGTGGCAAGAAGGTGCTCCGCTAAACCACAGGCGGCAGTCCTGCTGACTGCCCGACCCATTCCCCAGTCGGCACGCTGATTCAGCGTGCCGACTTTTTTTGTCTGCTCTGATAGGAATTTATGTCTGCTTCGAGAGGAATTTATGTATGCTTCTAATGGAATTTATGCCTGCTTCGTCAGATTGTTTGCCGTGGGAAGTTGCCAGAAACCCTACAGGGTTTTCGTTGCTGCATGATGATGCAGCAATTGCTTATACATGATGCAGCAATTGCATCGTCATGATGCTGCAATGAACACGGCGTGCGGTGTTGGGAGATTCGGTCTGCCGTGTCCCTCATAATGGCGCACGCTGGTTTCTCTCGGAATGCAAATTATTGCTGTCAGGGGAAATGTCTTTGTGCCAGAATGGCGGCTTTCAATTGCTGATGGTATGCGTATGGAAGTTCTGTCATTCAAAGGTACTCCAAGCCCCCCTGCCCCCTTTTGGGGGAGGGAGCGGGGAGAGGGGGGCTGTTTTGCCTGTAGGGACGCGCCGTGGCGCGTCCGTCATCTGCGACATATCCTTATTTGTCGTATCTTCGCTGCGTACGTTATCTGCAAAATATCCTCATCTGCCGCATCTTCGCAGCGTACGCCATCTGCGAAATATCTTCATTTGCCGTGTCTTCGCAGCGTCCGTCATCTGCGAAATGTCCTCATTTGCTGTGTCTTCGCAGCGTACGCGGACGCGCCACGGCGCGTCCCTACAAGGAGAGTACGACATGGCCTCTGATGTAATAGTGTTCTTTTAGCGGACAGCAATAATTGCAAGTATGAGACAGAACGCTGGATAGTTGTTCCTGACACCTGGAAGTGTTGGCTCCAAATTGTTGATGGGTTGTTCTTGACGCTCGCAAAGGTTGGCTCCTAATGGTGCTGTCCCTCCCTGGGTTCTGGCGGGCTTTGCCTTTGGAACTGAACGAAAGAAAAACTCCCGCCGAGGTTCTGTGCTGAACCTGGCGGGAGCTTTTGCTGTGGGTGCTGACTTGCGTTTATCTTCTCTGTCTGCGTGCGCTGACGCGTGGTGCTTCGCTTGCAGAGGATTCGCTCTTTTCCTTCTTGGCCGAGCCGGAGGAGGCTGGGGCGCTCTTCTCCTTGGCTGCCTTGTTCTTGCGCCCGAAGAGTAGTCCCTTGGTGCTCTTCTTCTCCTTGGCCATGGCTTTCTCTGCCTCCAGACTGTCCTTCTTTGTCGTGTCGGGCAGGAAGCCGTCGCCCCAGACGTTCTTCTTGAAGTCGTCGATTTGCTTCTCGATGCGCTTCTGCTCGGCCACCATGTCGCTGTCGGTGGGGCAGTAGTTGCGCAGCACCTTGCCTTGCATGTTGTTGGTCTTGTAGATGGTTCCTTCGTATCGGTTCATGGTGAAGAAGTCGTCGGCCGTCATGTTTGTGACGTTGTTGAGGTCGCTTGGCATCATGGGAAGCTTTGCGAGCCATGGTGCCACGTCGTCGTACTTGACCCAGAAGAGTGGGTAGGGCGTGGCTTCGGTGGAGAATTCGTCGGCTCCTCGCATGAGGATGGGGCAGATGGCTGTCACCTTGGTGCGGAAGACGCCTGTGCG
This sequence comes from uncultured Prevotellaceae bacterium, assembly GCA_947166305.1. Taxonomy (GTDB): domain Bacteria; phylum Bacteroidota; class Bacteroidia; order Bacteroidales; family Bacteroidaceae; genus Physcousia. Next base: position 78,609 of record CAMVDV010000001.1, read on the forward strand.
CTGGTCCATGTAGATGCTCTCCTTGATGTAGTAGCGTGTGGCTTCTGCGCTCGGCACGTCGCTGTCGGCCACGTGCAGCTTGCCGCCTTGGTCCTCATAGTAGATGCCGTAGCGCTCGAGCATGTCCTTCACGGGCATTTTGTCCTTTTCGTCGAACGACTCGTTGCCGTCGAGCTTGTAGGTGTAGGCTGTGACGCGACCCGTGAGGATGAGGCGGAAGAGGTAGGTGAAGAGGTTCACCTGCTTGCCCATGGGCTCCACGGGATAGTACATCGGCGCGTTCTTGTCCTTCGTCAGGTCGAGCTGTCGGTAGATGTCGCGCTTCCAGACCACGTCTTCGGGCATGGCATCCGTGATGGGGAACATGAGCGATGCACGGTCGGTGGCAGAGGTTTTGCCCGTCTGCTCTGTCTTGTCGGGAGTCTGGACTCTTCGCTTTGCCGGCTGAGCCTGTGCTGCACTTGCCGCCAGAAGCGTGACCGCGATGAGAGAAAGTATGCGATTCATAGCTATTGTGTTTCTAAGTTTCGTTGTGACGTTATTTCGTTATGGCGTTTTGTCGCAGAGGTTTCTTATTTGATGATGACTTCCATGACGCCGTTGAGCGTGCGCTCTATGCCGTCGGGACCCGTGGCGTGGATGTCTCTGATGAAGAGATGCTTGTTGCGAGCCAGGCCGCGCATCTGCGCCTTCTGCTGGTCGGAGAACTTGTTGCCGTTGCTCTTGTAGGGCACGGCATTGCCCATTGCGTCGAAGAGGAGCATCTCGAAGCTGTTCACGCGGAAGGCAATGTTGAGCAATCCGTCGTCGATGGCAGCGCCGATGCCTTCGGTGCCCATGAGAATCTGCTTGGAGAGTCCGCCACCCGTGAAGTGCTCCTCGCCGCCACCCTCGGCAGCGTAGGCGATGAAGGCCGTCGGGTCGGGCAACTTGCGCACGCGGAACGTGAACTTACCCATCTCCTGTACGCGCCCTTCGCTCTCGGCTGAGACGGTGATGACGGCCTCTGTGCCGGGTGTCGTCGGGCGGGCTATGTATTTGCCTTCACCCTTCTGCTCGAAGCTTCCGCCTGTCATGCTCACGCGCAGTTTGCTGCTCGGTATGCCGGGCACGCTGACGCTCATAGGGTTGTCGTAGCCTGCATAGAGCACGTTCATGATGTCGGCACTGACCGTTGCGCTCGGTGCCACCACGCTGTACTTCTGCGAGAAGTCGCGGCGCACCTTTTCGCCCGAGCCGTTCAGCATCTCGATGTATCCGCTGAAGGTGAAGTCGCCAGTCTTGGAGCATACCGTCTCATAGTATCCTTTGTCGCTCTGAATCTGCCTGCCGCCGATGTAGATGGTCGGGCGGCGCGTGGTGTCGACGGCTGCCATGATGATTTGTGCGCTGAAGCGTCCGCCCTGCACCACCGTCACCGCGTTGGGGATGACGTAGGCGTTGAGCTGGTTGACGCGGATGTCCTTCACGTCGACGTTGCTGATGAGGTTGTGCAACACCTCGCCCTCAGCGTAGCGCACGTCGTTCTGCAACTTCGTGAGCAACGTTGCGGCAGCAACCGTGGGCACGTTCTCGAAGGAATACTCCTGCCAGTTCTTGCCCAGAATCTTTGCCTTGGTGGGCACTTCGGTGGCAAGGTTGCTGGCGATGATTTCCCTCTTCTCCTTGTCGGTCACCATCTTCACGATGCGTTCGCGGTAGCTGTTGATGGCATTGTAGAGTTCCTTGCCGCGGCCGGTGCCCGGGGCAAGCATCACCTGCGTGCTGGCTTCCAGGTCTTCGCGGTTCTGGATATTGTCGACGTCGGCATCCTTACCGTCGCTCTTGCGGACGATGGCTTCCTTCAGCTCTTCGGCAAGGTTGTAGAGCGAGTCGCTCATGCCACGCACATATTGCGCCTTCTCGTACCACTCCTTCACCTTCGCAGGGTTGCTCTTCATCTGCTGTTCGAAGGTGCTGTAGATGCCCATGTTCGACTTAGAGGCATTCTCAGTACTCTTCTTCAGCCCGTCGGCCACAAGCGAGAAACCATTCAGTACATCGCTCGACACATTCAGTGCAAGCATGGCCAGCAAGACCAGGTACATCAGGTTTATCATCTTCTGACGTGGGGATATCCTTTTCTTCTTTATAGGCATTGCTTTGTTGCTTTCTTAGTATTCAGAGTTTTCAGAGTAATCAGAGTGTTCAGAATAATCTGAGTAATCCGAGTAGTCTGAGTATTCCGATTCTTCAGATACTGTTTACTTCTCACTTTCCTCTGCTCCGGGCACGGTCTTCATGTTGACGGTGAGTGCCTTTATCATGCGGGCATAGACATTGTTGAGCTCTTCAATCTGCTGAGCCATGCGGCGCGTCTGCTCGTCGATCTGCTCGATGGTGCTGACCTGCTTGCTGATGTTGCGCAGCTGCAGCTCGTAGACCGTGGCGATGCCTGTGATGGAACGGTTGAGATTCTCCATCTCCTCGCTGTCGGTCGACATGCGTTCTGCCTGCTTCTTGACGCGTCCGAACACTTCGGTCAGTTCTTGCAGCACTTCGGCATAGTTCGTGATGGCCTCCTCCACGGCAGCCGGGTCGGTAGCCTTGATTTGTTCACCATCGACGGTCTGTCCGCCGTTCTGTATCTGTTCGAGGGCAAGCTGTGCCTGGGCTGCAGCCTGACCAGCTGCGGCGAGGTTGGCTGCCGCTGCACTCAAGCCTGTTCCTGCTGCCAAGGCATCGGGGTCAACAGGTCCACCCACGACTGCCGGACCGCCCACGACTGCCTGTCCGCCTCCTATGACAGCAGGACCTCCGCCGCCAATCACGATGGGACCTTCCGGCACCTCAGCTCCTTCGGGGAGAGGCGTTCCGCCAGCCACGACGATGGCCTGTCCGCCAACGGCTGCACTGGCTGTGTCGCTGCTGGGAGTCTTCTCGTAGGTCTTCTCAAAACCGGAGATGAAGAACACCAGCACCTCGGTGATCATGCTGACGAACAGTATCTCGTTGGCTCCGGGGATGTGGGTCAGCTTGAACAATGCACCTAATACCACGACTGCAGCACCCCAGCTGTAGGCGTAATTCATAAAAACTTGTCCGGATGGCGAGTCCATCCACTTCTGCAATTTAGCTATGGGATTCATTTGTTTTATGTCTTTTTCGGTTGATGTTATGCTTTGTGAATTGTGTTAGCGTCTTGTCTTGCGTGTGCTGACGGTCGGGCTTGCAGACGAAGCCTTGCCTCCGCCCTTATTTCCTCCCTTGGCCGAGCCGCTGGCCTTATTGGAGCCGGACTTGTCATTGACCATGGTTCGTACGCAACGGAAGCCGATGAAGCTTCGAGGCTGGTTCTGATATTCATAGGAACGCCATGCGCTGCGTATCATGCTTTCGGGGTCTTTCCAGGAACCGCCTCTCACGGACTTCTTCTTCAGCCGGTAGGGGTCTTCCTTGGCTGCATTGTAGTAGAGGGCAGGGTTCATGTCGGCCGTTGCCTTGATGCCGGCTTCGGTGTAAACATCGCTTGTCCACTCGGCCACGTTGCCTGCCATGTCGTAGAGTCCGTTGCTGTTTGCGCTGAAGATGCCGCACTTGCTCGTGATGAGCGAACCGTCCTGCGTGTAGTTGCCGCGGTCGGGCTTGAAGTTGGCATAGAAGCATCCCTTGTCGCTCTTCACTTCCTTGCTTTCCCAGGGGAATGGATTCCCTTCCTTGCCACGCGCGGCATATTCCCATTCAGCTTCGCTTGGCAGGCGGTAGCGCTGTATGTGTCTTGCATAGCCGCCTAAGCCTTTGATAAGGAAGTTTGTGCGCCAGGCACAGAAAGCGTTGGCCTGTTCCCATGTGACGCCTACCACGGGATAGTCGTCGAAGGCAGGGTTGGAGAAGTAGAGCTTCATGTATCGCTCGTTGTCGGCATTGCGGAAGTCGTTCACCCAGCAGGTCGTGTCGGGATATATATTAATAATGTATGTATTGAGGAAGTCCCAGGGACTGGAAAGCGGACGTGTGATGGTCTGCCGCTGTATGCGTCCGTCGTCGTCAATCCATGCTGTGTCCTTGCTGATGATGACCTGTTCATTGGAAACGCCATGGTCTGTGTTGAGGTCGCGTTCTTCTGGATTGAGGCGGTACTTACGTTGTGCTGCGGTGACGTAGTCGTAAACCTCGTAGCGATAGTTCATCTGGCTTGCATCGAGCATTTTTGTGCCGTCGATGGGATGAATGACGTAGACGCTTTGTATGGCGCGGTCTTCGTCCTCATTAGCTTTGCGCCAGGGAATGGGCTTGCTCCAGTCGAGGTGAGGCGTGATGGGGTTCCCCTCCTTGTCTTCCTCTATTTTGTATGTTTCGTCTCCGCCGAAGGCAGGGTCGGCAAGTCTCTCGCGGATGATGCTGTCGCGCACCCAGTTGACGAACTGGCGGTACTTGGCGTTGCTTATCTCGTGCTGGTCCATCCAGAAGCCGTCCACGCTGATGTCGCGCAGGGGGAACTCTGTGCCCCAGAGCGTATCGTTGTTCTCGAGGCCAATCTTGAGTGAGCCTTTGTGTACGGGCACCATGCCGAAGGGCGTTGGTTCCGAGAATGAGGAGCCTTTGACGCCTGTCAGTTCTCCTCCGACGGCGTTGGCCGAGGAGCTGGAACCGAGGCAGGAGGCAAGAGCCATGCAGCCGATGGCCGCACCTGATAGAAGCAGACTTTTTGTCTTCATTACTTATTTGTTTATATGATATCCCAGGCTATCGCTGGTTTCTGTTTCTTATGTTCTTACAGCAGACGGACGGACTTGTGCAGGTTTTTGCCTTTCTTGAAGACGTCGAGGTCGTGCTGGTATCCGATGAGTATTTCATGTGTTCCGTTCAGTGCTCCCACTCCTCCGGTGTAGACTTCGTAGGAGTATCCGATGTTGATGCCATGGAAGTCGAATCCGAGGAGGAGGCCAACGCTGATGGTCGGGCTATACATGAGGCCTCCGTAGAGCTTGTGCTTGTTGCCTTCGTAGAGGAGGCGGGCGTCGATGTCGCCTCGCCAGTTCTTGAGGTCGGAGCGCACCATGGCATCCAGTGCCAGCTTGTAGCGTGGCTGGCGGAAGGTGTAGGTGTATCCGCCTTGCACCATCATGGTGGGGTCGATGCTCACTTCGTGTGTCTTGTCGTCGCCCAGCTTGACGGTGGGACCGAGCAGGTGTACGGCGCTGACACCGGCGTACCAGAGCTTCTTGTATGTGTATCGCAGTCCGACGTCGAGGTCGAAGGCGTTGCCTTTGACGTCGTTTTGTGCGAAGGCAGGGTCGCCGGAGTCGATGAGATCGAGTTTCGATCCGTTGAAACCTACCATGAGTAGTGCCGGGCGGATGCCGATGCTTGCTCGTCCGCCGAGGAACTTGTGGTGGTAGGCGTACTGGAGTTGTATCTTCTTGTTCGAGAATGCTCCGATGGCATCGTTGAGGAAGGCTGCGCCTACGCCGTGCTTCGGTCCGACGAAGAACAGGGGCAGGTCGGCGTTGACGACCATTGTCTTGGGTGCTCCCTCGTAGCCTACCATCTGCATGCTGAACATGCCGACGACGTTGAGCTTGCTGTCAAGCCCTGCCGCTGCAGGGTTGTAGTAGGACTGCAACGCCCAGGTGTTGGTAAACGCCGCGTCGAACTGTGCCCTTGCCGTGAGGGTCACGATGAGCATACCTATCCAGAGCAGTCTTTTCATCCTGTGTATAATAACGAAGCTGAGGGCTTATTTATTGTGTGTGCCTTGGCATAATTTTGTGCAAAGGTACAAAAATATTCATTTCGGCCGTCGTGAGGGGCGGAAATGCGGCGGCTGCGGGCGACTTGTCCTGCCGAGCCGACGGAGGGCTTCTGAGGTCTGTGCGGGAGGGCCTGCCGTTTCATTTATGGTTTGCGGAAGTCTTCCCATCCGTCGATGTCCTCGAGGTAGGTGCCTTCCTGCTGTGGTGCGACAGCCATGTATGCTTCCTTGTTCACCTTCACCATGGCGGAGTCGGAGAGGAGCATGTATTGTGTGTCGCCCGACAGCATTGTGCCGTTCTTGATGACGAATGTCTCGCGCATCACTCCTGATGATGCTGTCTGACTGTTTTCCAGTCGGATGAACTCGGAGAAGGTGGAGCCTGCGTTGCCTATGCCGTTGCGGAGTATGATGCCGTCGGGGGTGATGGCGAGGCCCATCTCTGCCTGGTCGACGAAGGTGACGAGGCGGAGCGAATCCTCCACGAAGCTGAAGATGGCGGCGTAGGGTGGTTCGCTGCGCAGCAGCACCTCGGGGTTGCCGTCCTCGTCCAGGTCGGTGGGGAAGAAGAGGGTGGGGGAGTGCTGGCTGTAGTCGAGCGTCTTCTTTCTCTGGAGCTCGATGACGCCTATGCGCTTCCATGCTGCCGAGAGGTCGTCCTTGCTGCATGGCATCGGTGCTTTCTGCAGTTCCGTGTACTCAAGGTCGCCGTCGGTGGCGAAGGCTTGTTCCTCTGTCTGCTCGCTCTTGTTGCTGTCGTCCTTCCCGCCGGAGCCGCAGCCGGCCCACAGCATGAGCACGGAGCAAAGGAGCGTCGTGGAGAGAATCTTTTTCATATCGGTTTTTCACTAAATGTGCTACATTGGCGCACAAAGTTACGACTTCTTTTGTTCCCTGCCAAGCAATCGGGCTTTTTTTTCCCGCCGCAGTGACATTATGCAAGAAAAAAGTGGGCAAACAGCATAGAGTTTCGCCTTTTTTCGCTAACTTTGCAGCCGAAAAACTCTAACATATATAAATAAGGTATAAGAAATGGCACAGCAAGAAGACGTTTTCAAGAAGATAGTGTCGCACTGTAAGGAGTACGGCTTTGTTTTCCCCTCGAGTGATATCTACGACGGCTTGGCCGCAGTCTATGACTATGGGCAGAACGGCGTGGAACTGAAGAACAACATCAAGCAGTATTGGTGGCAGTCCATGGTGTTACTCCACGAGAATATCGTGGGCATCGACGCGGCCATCTTCATGCACCCCACTACCTGGAAGGCCAGTGGCCACGTTGATGCCTTCAACGACCCGCTCATCGACAACCGTGACTCAAAGAAACGCTATCGTGCAGACGTGCTCATAGAAGACCAGATGGCGAAGTATGAGGACAAGATACAGAAGGAGATAGAGAAGGCTCGCAAACGCTTCGGCGACAAGTTCGACGAGGCTCAGTTCCGTTCCACTAACGAACGTGTACTCGAGAACCAGCAGAAGTACGACAACCTTCACCATCGCTATCAGGAAGCCATGAACGCTGAAGGCGGCATCGACCTCGATGCGCTCAAACAGATTATTCTCGACGAGGAAATCGTCTGCCCCATCAGCGGCACACGCAACTGGACGGACGTCCGCCAGTTCAACCTTATGTTCAAGACAGAAATGGGCAGCACGGCCGACGGCGCCAGCACTATCTACCTCCGCCCAGAGACTGCACAGGGAATCTTCGTGAACTACCTCAACGTGCAGAAGACGGGTCGCATGAAAATCCCCTTCGGCATCGCACAGATAGGCAAGGCCTTCCGCAATGAGATAGTGGCCCGCCAGTTCATATTCCGCATGAGAGAGTTCGAACAGATGGAGATGCAGTTCTTCATCCAGCCAGGCACAGAGCTGGACTGGTTCGCCAAATGGAAGGAGACGCGCATGAAGTGGCACCAGAACCTGGGCTTCGGCGCAGAGAACTACCGCTTCCACGACCACGACAAGCTCGCCCACTATGCCAATGCCGCCACCGACATCGAGTTCCACATGCCTTTCGGATTCAAGGAAGTGGAGGGCATACACAGTCGCACCGACTTCGACCTTTCCCAACACGCCAAGTTCAGCGGAAAGAAGATTGAATACTTCGACCCCGAACGCAACGAGAGCTACACGCCCTACGTCATCGAGACGTCAATAGGCGTGGACCGTATGTTCCTCTCCATCATGTGCCACAGCTACGAGGAGCAAGTGCTGCCCGACGGACAGACGCGCACCGTGCTCCACCTGCCCGCTGCCCTCGCCCCCGTCAAGCTCGCCGTCTTCCCCCTCACCAAGAAGGATGGAATGCCCGAGAAGGCTCAGGAAATCATCAACGACTTGCGTTTCCACTTCAACTGCAAATATGAAGAGAAGGACCAAATAGGCAAACGCTATCGACGCATGGATGCCATCGGCTGTCCCTACTGCGTTACCGTCGATCCGCAGACGCTTGAGGACAACACCGTCACCCTTCGCGACCGCGACACCATGGAGCAACGCCGTGTCAACATCGCCGATCTGCGAGGCATCATCGAGGATAAGGTGAGCATCACTTCTCTCCTCAAGAAACTCCTCTAAGACAATGAAGCACAAGCTCTCCCTCCTTCTCCTCTCCGTGCTGCTCCTCGCCTCGTGCCGAAGCAGCGAGGGCGGCTACGATGCCCGTCACGATTGGCAGGCACGCAATGCCCAGTGGTTCGCCGAAGTGTACGATGCGGCGCAGGCATCCATCGCCCAGGCCAAGGCACAGTACGGCAATCAGTGGGAGGCGCACTGCGACTGGCGCATCTACAAGACGCTGCTCAAGAGTCAGGACGTGGCAGGTGCCACCACCGACCACATCGTTTGCAAAATCAACGAGCGCGGTTCGGGCGACTGGAGCCCGGCCTACACCGATAGCGTCCGCCTCTTCTACCGCGGATGGATTATGGATGACAACTATCCGGAGAGCAAAACCAACCTCACCGTCTTCAGTCAGACGTACTACGGCGATTTCAATCCTGCTACGGCGGCTCCCATTGCCATGCCCGTCACCAGCACTGTGGAGGGATTCATGACGGCTTTGCAGTACATGGTCAAGGGCGATGAATGGGATGTCTATGTCCCGCAGGAACTTGCCTACAAGGAAACGGCATCGGATGCCATTCCTGCCTACAGCACGCTGCTCTTCCGTATCCGTGTGGAGCTTGTTCACAAGAGCGGAACAGGCATGTCGGAGTGGCGATAAGACAGAAGCGGTTCGGGAAACCTGAAACGCCGCACGCGACGATGCCCATCGCCGCACGAGAAAACAACGAACGCCGCACGCGATGATGGCCATCGTCGCGTGCGGCGTTTTGTATCTCACTTGTGGTAACGACCTATCGGATGTTGTCGCGTATCTTGGTGAGGTAAGCGCCGAGAGCCTCCTCGTCGCGGTTGTCAATGATTTGTATCAGTTCCTTCAACTCAGAACGGATGCCTTCGACGTGTGCTTTGGTGCGCGGATTGAAGAGTATCTCGCGCAGCAAAGTGTCGTCCTCGCTCAGCACACCCTTGGCTATTCCAAGGTGACGCTTGAACGTTGTGCCCGGAGCGTCCTGATGTTTCATGACAGCCGAGAAGACAAACGTGCTCACGAAAGGCACCGACAGGCTGTAGGCCATTGCCTCATCGTGCTCGTCAAAGCTGTATTCGTGTACGTTGAGGCCAAGTCTGCGATAAAGGTCAAGGAAAAAGATGCGGCCCATGTAGTCTCCTTCGTTGATGACGATGGCATTCTCCGAAGAGAGTGCACCGAGGTTGGCAAAGGTCGGGCCGAACATCGGATGAGTGGAAACGTATCGCATCTCCGTCCCATCATAGAATTCCTTCAACCCTGTCTTCACCGATGCGATGTCCGACAGGATGCAGTCCTTCGGCAGATGAGGGATGACCTCGCGGAAAACGTCGGTGGTATACTTTAGCGTCACGGCGTTGATGACAAGTTCGGGCCGGAAGTTGCTAATCTCGTCGAGCGAGGTGAATCGCTGCGTGTTGTAAAGGAAGCGCATCCGCTTCGGGTCGATTTCATAGACGGCGCATTCATGGTCGAAGGAAAGCACGTCCGTGAAGAACGAGCCCATCTTGCCTGCGCCAAGGATAAGTATTCTCATAAGACCCCTCCTAACCTCCCCTTAAAGGGGAGGAAATCCCCTTGTGAGCAATGTGTGTTGTTATACATAGATGTTCGTTTTATGTTATTTCCCTCCTTTCTCCCTCCCTTTAAGGGAGGGTGTGGGGTGGGTCTTTTACTTGTTGATTATCTCCATTTGCTGGCGGACACTCTCTTCGTGGATGTGCTCGAAGATGTTCTTGATGCACTGTGTGTCGATGCCCAGCAGTGACCCTTGTGCGCCACGCTTGTCGAGAATCTCGCTATAGCGGCGCGTTTGTACCACTGTCATGCCGCTCTCCTTCTTGTATTCGCCAATGCTTCGGCACACCTTCATGCGCTTGGCGAGCAGATCGATGAGGTCGTTGTCCAGTTCGTCAATCTCCTGTCGGAGGTCACGGAGGCGGTCGGTGTGTGCATTGGTGTCGCGGAAGATGAGTCGAGACACGATGAAGTCGAGCACATCGGGCGACACTTGCTGCGATGCATCGCTCCATGCCTTGTCGGGGTCGCAGTGGCTCTCCACGATGAGGCCGTCGAAGCCCAGGTCCATGGCCTGCTGGCAGAGCGGAGCAATCAGGTCGCGTCGGCCGCTGATGTGGCTCGGGTCGCACGCAATGGGCAGCTGTGGGATGCGACGCTTCAGTTCGATGGGTATCTGCCACATCGGTTCGTTGCGGTAAAGTTTCTTCTCATAGCTGCTGAATCCCCTGTGGATGGCGCCAAGTTTCTGTATGCCGGCACCATTGATGCGCTCCAGTGCGCCTATCCAAAGCTCGAGGTCCGGGTTGACAGGGTTCTTGACGAGCACCGTAGCCTCAGTGCCTCGGAGCGAGTCTGCCAGTGCTTGCACGGCAAAGGGGTTGGCCGTGGTGCGTGCTCCCACCCAGAGTATGTCTATTCCATACTTGAGGGCCAGCTCCACATGCTCGGGCGTTGCCACTTCCGTCGCGGTGAGCATTCCCGTTTCCTTCTTGACGTTTGCCAGCCAAGGGAGTGCCGGCTCACCATGTCCCTCGAAGCCTCCGGGCTTGGTACGCGGTTTCCAGATGCCGGCACGGAAGATGTGGCAGCCTTTGCCGGCCAGTTGTTTGGCGGTTGTCATCACTTGTTCTTCAGTCTCGGCGCTGCAAGGACCGGCAATGATGAAGGCGCGTTCCTGATCGCTTGGCAGGTTGAGGGGAGATAATTCCAGTTCCATATTTTTGTCGTTATTGCGTTATTATGTTATATCGTTATCACGTTATGACGGGTTATTTTGTGAGGGCTTTGATGCGTTCGAGTGCCTCGAGCATCTTTTCCTCTTTGGCGCAGAGGCTGATGCGGATGTAGCGACTGCCGTTCGTGCCGAAGATGAAACCGGGCGTGATGAAGACTCTTGCCTCGTGCAGTACGCGCTCGGTGAGCTCTTCCACATCCGAGAAGGTTTCGGGGATGCGGCCCCAGAGGAACATGCCTGTCTGTTCAGGGTCGAACGTGCAGTGGAGTATCTGCATGATTTGTTCGGCAAGACGGCGCCTTCTGGCATAGGTCTCGACGTTTGCCTGCTGGTGCCATTGGTCGGAGTTCTCGTAGGCTTTGGCTGCTGCGAGCTGGATGGCGCGGAAGGTGCCGCTGTCAATGTTACTTTTCACCTTGAGAATCCATTGTACGAACTGCTTGTTGGAGGCAAGCATTCCCACTCTCCAGCCGGGCATGTTGTGGCTTTTGGACATGGAGTTGAACTCGATGCAGCACTCTTTGGCGCACGGAATCTGCAGGATGGACAGCCGTTCTCCTTCGTTGAGGATGAAGGAATAAGGGTTGTCGTTGACCACAATGATGCCGTGCTGGAGTGCGAACTCTACGAGCCGCTGGTAGATCTGGCGTTGGGCTTTTGCTCCAGTGGGCATGTTTGGATAGTTTGTCCACATGAGTTTGACGCGGCTGAGGTCCATCTTCTCGAGTGCATCGAAGTCGGGTTGCCAGCCATTCTGCGGTAGGAGGTCGTAGTTGACGACTTTTGCGCCGAGCAGTTTCGAGAGGCTTGTGTAGGTGGGATATCCGGGGTTGGGGACGAGGACTTCTTCGCCTGGGTTGACGAAGGCCAGGGTGACGTGCAGAATGCCTTCCTTGCTGCCTATGAGGGGCTGGATTTCGGAGTCGGGGTCAAGGCTTACGCCGTACCAACGCTTGTAGAATCGTGCCATAGCCTGCCGGAGTTCGGCGATGCCCATGGTGGGTTGGTAGCCGTGGGCTGTAGGCTTTCGGGCTTCGGTGCAGAGGGTTTCGATGGTTTGGGGCGAGGGTGGCATGTCGGGACTGCCGATGGCGAGGCTGATGACGTCCTTGCCTGCGGCGTTCATGGCTGCCACTTCCTTCAGTTTGCGGCTGAAGTAATACTCTTTCACGTCGGCCAGTCGGTCGGCCGGAACATAGTTTAATTCATGATTCATAATTCACAATTCATAATTGAAGCGGGCGACAGGGGATTTCTTAACTCTTAATTCTTCACTCTTACCTCTTACCTCTTACCTCTTCACTGACCTCAGATGGTTTGCTTTCCGTCTTCATACACGCCGAGCTGTTTGAGCTCGCGGGTGAGGGGTGTGATGGCATTGAGTGCTTGCCGGTAGCGTCGTTCCTCGCCGAAGGAGAGGTCAATGTAGAACATATATTGCCATTCCTGCCCGATGATGGGCAGACTCTGTATTTTGGTGAGGTTGAGCTTGTAGAAGGATAGCACGGAAAGGATGGCGCTGAGGGAGCCTTCCTCGTGGGGGAGTGTGAAAACGAGGCTGGCCTTGTTGATGGTGCCTCGGTTGCGTAGCGCTGTGGCCTTCTCGGGATGGGCGAGCACGAGGAAGCGGGTGAAGTTGTGTTTGTTGGTTTCGATGCCTTCCTGCAGCACTTTCATGCCGTAGATGTCGGCGGCGTCGCGGTGGCAGATGGCGGCGTGTCCGTGCCGACGCTCTCGGCTGATGTCGGCTGCGGCGCCTGCGGTGTCGGCGGTCTCCACCTTCTTTAGCTCCGGATGTCTGTCGAGGAACTGCCGGCACTGCATGAGGGCCACGGGATGGGAGTTGACCTCGCGGATGTCCTGCCAGTCCTCGTCGGGCAGACACATGATGCTGTGCTTGATGCGGAGCTTGTGCTCGCCCACGATTGTCATGCCGCTTTCGCGCAGCAACTCGTAGTTGTGGAGGAGGCTGCCGGCTATGGTGTTCTCTATCGCCATGAGCCCCAGCAGGTCTTGCTCTGCCTTGAGCCGGGCAAACATCTCCTCGAAGGTGTCGCAGCAGACGAGCTTTACCTCCTCGCCCTCAAAGTAGCGATGCGCCGCGATGTCGTGGAAACTGCCCTCAATGCCTTGTATTGCTATCTGTTTCATCTTGCGTTTCTTGTTTAGCCATCTGCCATTTTCCGTCGGCCCGATGTCGTTGTCTGTTTAATCCTGTAGCGTTGTCCCGATAATTCTTCGGGGTTGTCCGCCTAACCCTGTGCCGTTGTCCCGACAACCCTGTTCCTTTTTTCCGTCCGCCGCCTGCCGTTGTCGTGTGAGGGGCAGGCCGGAGGGGTAAAAGAAAAGTCCCGCTCTGCCATGTGAGCGGGACTTCTATGTTGTCTTGTCTGTTTCCTTATACCATTATTTATATATATACGACGGCCCGCTCTACTTCATTTGCTAAAGTAAAAGTAATAGTAAAAGCCGAAGTAACGGTTGCTGCTGTGCGTCATGTCTGTTTCTTTTTCGATGCAAAGTTACGCCAAAAGTTCCATTCTGCCAAGAATTATGCAAGGATTTTTTCTTTTTGCCACGATTTTTTGTGTTTCTTTTCGCTATTTTCTTGCTCGATTGCATAAATAGTCGTACCTTTGCAGCGCATTTGGTGATACCCGTGCCTCCAAGCGGGGTGCAGGGTAGAGAGGGAATCCGGTGGGAAGCCGGAGCAGTGCCCGCTACTGTATTTGCCTTCTGCGTGCAGCGCACCAGACGTCACTGGGGACGTTTCCCCGGGAAGACGCGCTGCCGGGCAAGAGCCAGGAAACCTGCCATTTAGCGCGACAGAATGCCGTCCTCGGGACAAGGCCGGCACGTAATCTCTGACGACCTGTAAGCAAAAGGGGCGTGCCCACAGCACGTCCGCGACTAACTATGAAGCATAGCAAATACTATCTGCAAGCGATTCTGGCTACCGTATTGGCACTTGCTGCGACAGCAGGTGCCAGTGCGCGGAATCATGCTATACATAATTCCCTCCCGGACAGCACGGCCCGGCTCGACACCGTGCGCCAGCTCTACGAAGTCACCGTGACGTCGAAGCCGCCAGTCAAGACCATTGCCACCTCCCAGACGTTGAGCGGTGCCGACCTCCAAGCGCTCAGCACCACCTCGGTGGCTGATGCGCTGAAGTACTTCTCGGGCGTGCAGATCAAGGACTACGGAGGGTTGGGCGGCATGAAGACCGTCAATGTCCGCTCCCTCGGCGCCCAACACGTCGGCATCTACATTGACGGCATACGCATCACCAACGCCCAGAACGGCACCGTCGACCTCGGAAAGTTCTCACTCTCCTCGCTCGAGTCGGTCTCACTCTTCAATGCTAACAAGCTCGACCACGTCCAGTCGGCCAGCGAATACGCCTCTGGTGCCACGGTTTACCTGCAAACTCGCCGCCCAACCTGCGACTCTCTCTCCATACAGCTGCGCAACGCCTCCTTCTTCACATGGATGGCCAAGGCCAACGCACAGTTCAACTGGAAGGGATGGCAGGGATTCATCGACGGCGAATACTGCTCCTCCAGGGGAGACTACCCGTTCCGATACCACTCGCAGTATGAGGATACGGTGGGACGACGTGCCAACAGCGACATCCGCTACGGCCGCGTCGAAGCAGCCCTCTTTAGGGGAGGCTTCTCGTCGCACGTCTATTACTACGACTCCGAGCGCGGTCTGCCCGGAGGCATCGTGCGTCGGCTGAGCGACAAGTACACCAATGTGGGCCGCGAATGGGACCGCGATTTCTTTGTCCAGGCAAGTTATCAGAAGAACTTCCTTGAGTGCCTCCTCTTCAAGGCCAATGCCAAGTACACCAACGAGTACCTCCGCTACTGCACGAAGTACCCCGAGAACCAGAACACCGCCCGCGTGGACAATCACTTCCGTCAGCAGGATGCCTACGGCGCCGTCTGTCTGGCCTACATGCCCTGGCCCTGGCTCTCGGTCTCCTCAAGCTACGACCTCAGATACAGCATCATGAAGGCCGACCTGAAACGCTTCGAGAACGTCAAGCGCGTGGACCAGAAGCTCGTCTTCGCCGCCCAGATGAACTGGAAGGGCATCCAGGCTGCCGCATCAGCCTTGCATCAGCGCTACAGCGACTGGACCTTCGTCCAGGCAGGCGCCGCCGATCCCATCGATCGCTGGACGCCGGCTGTCTCCCTCGCCTACACTTGGAAGGGACTCACCGCTCGATGGTGGTACAAACAAATCTTCCGTGCGCCCACCCTCAACGACCTCTATTACACCCAGGCAGGCAACCGAAACCTCAAACCCGAGTACACCAAGCAGCTCAACTTCGGCCTCGAATACCACTGGAGCAGGGGGCAGCAGGCATGGAGCAGGGACATGTGGGAGGTGGACCTGCAGGCCGACATCTATCAGAACAAGATAGAAAACCGCATCGTCTGCCTCCCTCTGAAGGGAACCTACACATGGTCGATGATGAACTACGGCTACACCTTCTGCCGCGGACTGAATGCCACGCTCAAAGGCCACTACAGCCGGGGCGACTGGCGTTTCTCGCTCATCAATTCCATTACCTGGCAGAGAGACGTGGACCGCACTGATCCCGAAGACGAAGACATGTACAACAAAATCATCTGCTATTCGCCGACATTCTCCACAGGCCTCACAGCCATTGCCTCGTGGCGGACGCTCCAGTACACCGCCTCCTATCTCTATGTGGGCGAGCGGATGTGGAGCAAGGCCGACCCCGAGGACATCTTGGAGCCGTACCATAACCTTGACATGAAGCTCTCCTACACGCACCACATCAAGCGGACCTCGCTGGGAGTCTGCCTCGAGGTGTGCGACGTCCTCGACGAGCAGTACGAACACATCCCGCGCTATCCTATGCCGGGGCGCAACTATAAACTCACGCTGACATTCGGTATCTGAAAACACACACAACACGCAACAGAATATGAAACGACTCTCCACACTGCTCCTCCTTACATTATATATATATAATATGTACGCGCAGGAGCGAATCATCATCCTCAACGAAGGGATGTGGCAAAGCGACAACGGCCGCATCTCCTACTTCGAGAACGGTGCGATAGTGAGCAACCAGTGGTTCCGCGACAGGAACAGCTCGAAGATTGGCGACACGCCCAACGACATCATCCAGGTCAATGAGGGACTCATCGCCATCGCCGTGAACTGGTCGAACATCGTCCAGTTCATTCGTCCCGACGGCACAGCCGTGGCCGCCACGGAGGACATTCCGAACAACCGTCGCCTCTGTTCCGACGGGCGATATGTCTATGTCACGAGCTACGGCCACGAGTGCGAAACCATCTACGGCACCGTGTATTTCACCAAAGGCTTCGTGGCAAAGATAGACCTCAGCAACTTCAAGGTGGTGGCAACCTGCGAGGTTGGCTACGAACCCGAGGGCATCGCGCTCTACGACGGACGCCTCTTCATCGCCAACACCGGTGGCTATGCCGAGCAGGAAGGCGACCATGAGTTCGAAACCACCGTGAGTGTGGTCAATGCCGCCACGATGACGCTGGAGAAAAACATCGACACACATATTCCAAACCTCTACGGCGAAATGTCGCAATGCGGCCGCTTCCTTTGCATCAACTCGCCCGGCGACTACTACGAGACACCGGCTTGCGGACTCATCTTCGATTGCCGAAAGGCACTTGAGGGCACCGATTGCTTCGTGCGCTTCAACCTGCCTGCCACTTACAACACGGCGACGACCGACGGACGCTTCTTCGTGATAGGCTCCGCCTTCTCCTACATTACCGGAGAGAACGTGTTCGCTAGCTTCACCATCGACCCGTCAACATTCATCAGGACAAAGGGTCAGGCTGGATTAGAGCACACGATGCCGGGCACAATGGCTGCCGACTTTGCCAATATGAGCCAGCCTTATGGCATCTATGTCAATCCCTATACGGGCTACATCTACGGCACCGATGCCGGTAGTTTCGAGGGTGCAGGCGACCTCTACCAGTGGTCGCCACAGGGACAGCTGTTGGGCAAGCACCGTGTCTACATCAATCCCGGCCACTTCCTCGCCATCGCTCCGGAGGACTGGGCAAGCGGCGTTGAGACCATTGACCATTCATCATTGACCATTGACCATTGTGTGTTCGACCTTCAGGGCCGTCGCTTCAATGGTGACGGCAGGCTGAAACCGGGCACCGTCTATGTGAAGGACGGGCGCAAGACACTCCGACTGCGATAACGCCGCACGCGGAGATTGCCAACGCAGTACGCGGAGATTGCCAACGCAGTACGCGACGATTGCCAACGCCGCACGCGGAGATGAACAAGAAAGGACATCAAAGTTATTAACTTCATAAATTATTATTAACATGAAAAAGCAACTACTTAGCATCATGGCGTTGGCCTTGCTGAATGCGGCAAGTGCCATGGCCACCGACGTGACGGTGACAATGAACGCCAAGAGCAAACTCATCCAGTCGCTGGTCAACACCGTGACTGGTGAAACCGTTGCTGTGGGCGAACCCACCAGCAACAAGTATTCATTCTCGGCCCCCGATGGCTCCTACATCCTGACAGCCACCGCCAGCGATGGCGAAACGGTCTCCGGCACCATACAGCTTGACGTGGATGCCGACCATACCGCCTTCAGCATCTTCTCCCCCGAGGTGCGCGTCAAGAACACCGACTGGGTCTATGGCACCGACTACAGCCTCAACATCAAGGTAACAGACAAGGAAAGCAACGTCGTGAACACCACTCTGGGCGACTACACCAGCGGGAACAAGATGTTCATGGTGTTCAACGGCAACACCTACTACGTCGACCTCATCCCCTCCGAAGCCCATCAGGAGGAAGGCTACCTGCCCATCACCTACACGGGCACTGTCAACTTCAACAACACCATACAGGCCGAGGCTCCGATGAGTGCCCTCTACGACATCACAGTGCCCGCCGGTGCCAGCCTCTTCCTTGGCACAAAGACCGCACACTTCGTGAAGTTCAAGGAAGTGGAGCCGCAGAGTGTCTCCGACGACGGCACGGTCTATACCTTCCGCCTCGCAGACAAGCAGGTCTATAACTATCGCGTTTCGGCTCCTGGCAAACTGACACAGGCCGGCATCTTCACGATGAGCGTGGACGAGACGAAGCGTCCCGAACTCATCTTCACCGATGAAGACATGACATCCCTGAGCCCCAGCTACGTCAACCACGACGTCACGGCCAACGGAGGTTACAACGTGGGCGACATCTTCCTCAACATCAACCCTGCCGGACACCTGCAGCTCGACGGCATCGGCGACACGTTCGACATCCTGCCCATGCGCAACTGGGAGCTCATCGACGGCATCACCAGCAACTACTTCATTGAGCCCGACTTCCACTTCAGCGTGGTCAACCTCAATGGCGAAGCCGACGAGAGCGTCGTGAAAGTGGAGGACGAACTGCTCACTGCCGTGGGTGAAGGCACAGCCATCGTGCTCGTCACCTACGATGCCATGCGGGTCAACACATGGAGTGGTCAGACGAAGAAGAACTTCGTGGGCGGCAGCGACTGGAGTGCTATTTGGCCGGAGAACACGGGCGCTTTCGTTGTGACCGTCGGACAGGCTGCCTCCGACATCAAGCCCAACATTACTATCAACAAGGACTACCTCACCACCGTGACAGCTTGGGGCAGCACAACGCCCGTCAACACCAAGCTCTCTATGGAGAATGTCGATGCAGAGTTCGACGTGCTCTACTACCTCGACACCGAAGATGGCTACGACTATACCTTCACACCCGAAGGCGCAACCTCTGTCACCCTGGCCCGTCCCGTCATAGGCGAAACGTCTGCCAGCTATACAGGCTTCTCTTCGGAAGGCGTCACAGCCAATGCCGACGGCAGCTACACCTTGCGCCTCACCGAAGGTCGCAACATCGTCTGCCTCACCGATGCTGCCGGCAAGAGCCTCTATCAAGTGATGACAGCCAAGCCTTGCCACCGCGACATCATCGTGGGCGAAGAGGTTGTGACCAGCGTCAAGCCGGGCGATGCCGTCAAGGTGCAGTACACAGGACTCTATCATCCCGCAGGCAAGCTTGCAGGCATCCACAACTTCAATGCCTTCCTCGACTATAAGAAGCCTTCCGAGGGCATCAGCGTCACCAAGGGCAAAGGCAATCAGTACACGATGGCCGCAACCGCAACATCCCAGGCCGTCAGCTTCACCGTGCCCGAAGACTGGGCAGAGTCCACTCTCACCATCGCCGACGGCGTGATGTGCATAGGTGGTTTCGGCGACCCCATCGGCAACCATCGCTCCACGTCGAAGCTCACGGGACGCGCTCCCAACTTCACCGCCATCTCGCAGAGCGCAGTCTTCGGCCGCGTGCCTGCTATCGAGCTGAGCGTCGAGAAGCCTCTCGCCATCGCTACCTTCGAGGACGTGACGGACATTACCGAGCCTGTGGACGGTCACATGAGCGTCTCGACTGAGGACGACGACGACCGAGAGTTCTTCACCAGCGGCGACTATGCCTTCAATAGCGGCTGCATGCACGACTACAGCTACTGGTATTGGTTCGGCTATGCAAGCCGTACGGAGACGAAGTACGACGACCTCGACGACCAATGGAACAACATTGTGGGCGGCGGCTACAATGGTTCGGCTATTTATGGCGTTGCCTTTGCTGCTGCATTCAACGGCCCCTGCTACGTCGAACTGCTCGGCAGCGAGCCCGCCACAGTGCCTGGCTTCTACATTACCAACAGCAGCTATGCCTACACTTCGATGTGCAACGGCGACGCTTCGGCCAAGAAGTTCGAGAAGGGCGACTGGTTCAAGCTGACCATCACAGGCTACGATGGCGACAATGTGACCGCCACAAAGGACTACTATCTCGCCGACCTGCGCGACGAGAAGACAGCCTTCATCATCAACGACTGGCGCTATGTCGACCTCTCCTGCCTCGGCAAGGTGACAAAGATTGGCTTCGAACTCACCAGCACCGACAATGGCAGCTGGGGCATGAACACACCGGCCTACTTCTGCTTCGACGACTTCGGCGCTGAAGGCACTGAGGTTCTGCCCGAGAGCAACGTCGTGTTCATTCCTGCCGAAGGCTACGCCACCTACGTTGCCACCAAGGATGTTGACTTCACGAACTCCGGCGTGGAGGCCTTCTCCGTAACAGAATCTACGAAGGAAGACTATGTCCAGCTTTCTCCCATCACTGCAGCTCCCGAAGGCGAGGCAGTCGTCCTGAAGGGTGCCGAAGGTGCTTACACGCTCTCTGCTGCTGCCACGACTCCTGCCGCTCTGGAAGGCAACTTGCTGAAAGCTGCGACGGAGGACATCACGGCCGACGGCTCTCAGTACATCCTGGCTAAGGAAGACGAATTGGTTGGCTTCTATCAGGCAACGACGGGAAGCACCATTGCTGCCGGCAAGGGCTATCTCGAGATGCCCGGCGCAGGCGTTAAGGCCTTCTTCTTCGAGGGAAGCGATGCCACCGGCATTGAGATGGTAAACGCTAAATCTGCAAATGGCAAGTGCTATAACCTTGCAGGTCAGCGCATAAGCAAGATGCAGAAGGGTATCAACATCATTGATAACAAGAAAATTCTCAAGTAATGGAATACATCAAGCCAACAGTCAATGTCAGCGAAGCTCAGGCAGCCCAGATGCTCGCCGAGAGCCTCAGCGTCGTTAGCGACAAGACCGTCGATGGCTCCCAAGCCTTGACGAGGGAGAACGAAGCCTGGGACATCTGGAGCGAGGAATAGCGTCCCATTGTCCTATATATATAATAAGGTGGAGGGAGAGCAAATGTTGTGTTCTCCCTCCACCTTTGTGCTACACTGACGAGACGAAACCAAGCGTCGGCTTCTGCGTTTCTGTGGCAAAGATACGAGTTTATTCTTAGCAGGGAGAAGGATGGTGCGGCAAATGTACCAACAGGCACGTTTATTGTACGAACTGTGTTTGTCGGACGGATGCGGGCGGTTCACGAGTCGATGAGAAAGGCTTGTGGATAGTTCTAAAACACGTTTACTTAGCCAATAAAACACGTTTACTTAGCTAAC
Source organism: uncultured Prevotellaceae bacterium (assembly GCA_947166305.1). Taxonomy (GTDB): domain Bacteria; phylum Bacteroidota; class Bacteroidia; order Bacteroidales; family Bacteroidaceae; genus Physcousia. Next base: position 99,781 of record CAMVDV010000001.1, read on the forward strand.
TAAACACGTTTACTTAGCTAACTAAACACGTTTAATTGGTCAACTAAACACGTTTATTTTGCCAACTAAGCGTGATGTAATCTACACTGACTTTTCGTGGAAGCCCATGAGGATTGACACACTCGCCTTGTTGGGACGTGCCGTGGCGCGTCCGAGCTGGCGGTGAAGTGGCGGCGGCTGAGGATGTGGCGGCGGGCGGACGCGCCACGGCGCGTCCCTACAAGCGGACGTGTCATGCCGTCTGTTGTAGGACGCTTATTTAGGTCCGTTAGTAGTTTGCCATTTACTCACGAAGAGTTTGCCATTTTCTCACGAAGATATGGCGATATCCTAACGAGAAGTTTGCAAAGTTCTCAGGAGATGTTTGGGGAGTTGACGTGTGTCGTCGCATAGAAGTCTCTGTGTGGGGTGACATCAGTACCACTCGACGTTGCTGCTGTAGGAGCTTTGTTTCTTCCATCGGAGTGCGTCGGCGAGGGTGCCGGCCTTGCAGGCGAAGAGGAAGTTGAAGCTGGTGTAGGGGGTGATGACCATGCTGCACGACATGGAGAAGCAGTGGAGGTCGCGCGACAGGGAGCAGGTGGTCATGCTCATCTTCTTGCCCACGAAGTCGTAGCCGGAGGAGAAGTTGATGTTCCATCCCTCGGCGATGCGCACGTTGCCGGTGAAGTTGAGCGTCTGCGTGAACTTGTAGGGGTAGCGCATTCGCTTTTCGTTGATCTTGGCGCTGGTGTTTTCTCGCATGTTGATGCCGTAGCTGACGGTGAGGCTCCACGGGATGCTGAACTTGAGGTAGCCGTCGGCATCCACGTCTTTGTTCTTTTCTTCCTTAGCTCCTGTCATGCCTTTGCGCCGTTCTGGGTCGACGTTCTGCATGTTTGGGTCGGCTTCGTCGTAGTCTTCGTCGTCGTCTTCTTCCTCTTCGGTGCTGGAGGTGAAGCGTCCGCGCACTTTGTCTCTCAGTCCGAGTAGCTTTTTGAGCGTCTGGTTGTTGAAGGTGTAGTGGAGGTTTTGGTTCATGCCTTGGAAGCGTCCGAAGCGTCCCTTTCCCCATTCTGTATGGTCGCCTACGATGATGTTGCCGTTCTGGTCGAACTCGTAGGCGTAGGTGGCGAAGACGGCCGACATGGAGAAGGTGTAGCTCTTCGTGAGCTTGAGGCGGACGTGCATGTTGAGGTCGCTCCAGGGTTTCTTTTTCGCTGCCATGTTGTAGCTCATGGACATGCCGAGTTCGTCGATGAGGCTCACCTTCTTCTCGCCTGTTGAGTCGCGGCTGGAGCGCAGTTTCATCTCGAGGTTGTTGGAGATGTCGAACTGCACGCTGCCGTTCATGCCGTTGGGTGCCGTGCCATAGACGCCTCCGCTGAAGGGGGAATAGACGACGGTGGATGCGTTGCCGTTGGCATCGGTGCGGACGTAGCTGTCGTAGAATCCCCACATGGGTTTGCTGAAGTCAGGCGTGTAGTTGAAGGAGACGGAGGGAGTGATCATGTGCCTTATCTTCTGAATCTTCTTTCCTCCGAACCATGGCAGGGGCGTGTAGAAGCCATAGAGCTTGGTGTTGGCGCTGACGCCCATCGAGAAGTTGTAGACGTTGTAGAATCCGTTCACTGTGTCGCGTTGGACGCTTCGCTTCTCCTCGTCCCACGACTGCATGACCTTCTTGCTGTACATGCGGTCGACGAAGGTGAAGTTCGGGGTGACGTTGATGTACTTGAGCACAGAGAAGCTGGCGTTGATGGGTATCTGGTGACGCATACCGTTGCGCCAGTCGCGTATGAGGCTGCTCTTGAAGAGGAGGTTCTCCTTGGTGTTGATGCTGTTGGTGAGCGAGCCTGAATAGCTCATGCCTATCTTCTCGTACCATCGTTCCTTGCCCACCATCTTCTTTCGCTTGAAGGGATAGAAGCGGTTGACCTGGATGTTGAGGTTGGGCAGCGTGACGGAGATCGAGCTGTCGCGCACTTGCTGCACGAGGTTGAAGGAACCGCTCAGGGTGAGACCTATGCTGGGGAACGACTTGCTATAGGAGACACTGCTGGTGCGCGTGCTCTGCGTGTAGCTCTCGGGATTGTACATGCTCACGAGGTTGTTGCGCTCATAGCTGCTCGTGGCGAAGTTGACGCTGGCCGAGAACGACTGCGTGGGGTTCGCCTTAGGGTCTTGCCTGTGGGTCCACGTCACCTTGAAACTCTTGTTGACCAAGAAGTCGGGCATGTTCTTCTCGCCGGTCTGTGTGTACTGATAGCTGAGGTAGAGGTTGCCTGAGTAGCGGTATCGCTTCTTGTAGTTAGATTGTGCACTGAGCGACCACGAGCCTTTGGTGTAGATGTCTGCCAGCACTTTTGCGTCGATGTAGTCGTTGAAGGCGAAGTAGTAGCCGCCTTCGCGCAGATAGAAGCCTCGCGTCGTCTCGTCGCCGTAGCTTGGCATGATGAATCCGCTGCTGTATTTATCCTTGAATGGAAAAAAGCCATAGGGGATGGCAAGTGGCATTGGCACGTCGCAGACCACAAGATAGGTGGGTCCGAAGACGACGTCTTTGCCCGGACGCATCTTGGCGCGCGTCATGTTGAGATAGAAGTGGGGGTTCTCGGCGTCGCAGGTGGAGTAGTAGGCTTTCTTGACGTACATCGTTCCCACGCTGTCGCGTTTGCCGTCGATGCTCTTCATGTAGCCCTCGCCCTGCTGTGTGTAAACGTTGGAGATGTAGGCCTTGCGCGACTTGAAGTTGTAGCTGATGCTGTCCGGCTCATATTCATCTTGGCCTTGACGGAAGAGCGGTTTGCCCACCACATTGCCCGTGGTGTCGGTTCGTCCTGTAGCATGAACCAGACTGCTGTCGATGGCGATGTTGATGATTTCGGCTTCGAGCTCCAGGTTTTGGTATTGCACTTTGCCCTCGCCATAGAGGTTGGCACGCGAGCGGACATAGTCGAAGGTGATGGAGTCCTCGGCAGAATAGTTGACGGGCAGGTCGAGTGCATTCTTGCTCTTGGGCGTGGTGTCAGGTGGAACAGTGTCGGGCGGCACGCTGTCGGGCAGGATGGTATAGGCGCGCAAGGGCAAAGGCTGCGCCGAGTCGGCAGGCAGTGAGTCCCTTTGCAGCGAGTCGCTCCAGACCGTGTCCTGTGCGAGCGAGTCGGCAGCTCTTGTCGGAAAGGACATCCTCCCTGCAGGTCGGGCCGCAAGCGAAGCCAGCACGTAGCAGACTGTCAGTATTGAAAGTAATTTTGCCTTCAAGTGCCTATACAATGATTCCAATTTGCAAAGGTACGAAAAAAAGTGAAAAGGAAAGGAAGCGAAAAGGCGAAAAGTGCAAAAGGTTAAGGTTATTTATTACTTTTTTACCTTTTCTTCTTTCATTTTTTCATTCTTTCATTTTTTTATTCGAACCTTTCCATCCAGTCCTTGAAGACAGAGATTCCCTCTTCTCCGAACTTCTGGAGGCTTCGCATGGCCTGTTCCGGCGTCTTCTCCTCGTCGAGGCGCGACTTTGAATAGAACTTGTCGGCGTAGCAGATGATTTGCTCCTCGATGTTTTGCGGCGTGAAGTCTTGGTGAGGCAAGGGCAGTTGCTGTTTGATAATCTCGGCAGCCGTCAGTCCAGTCCCCGTGTGCCTCTCAGCAATTCGGGCGTGGAGCGGCAGTCCTTCGCTGCGCAGAATCTCGGCTCCAAGCACGCCGTGACGGATATAAGGCTCTGTGCCGAAACAGAATATCGTTGGCGCATAGACCCGGACGATGCCGATGTCATGGAGCATGGCACCCTCGAGGAGGAGTTTCTCGTCGGCCTTCAGCTCGGGATGCTTCCTTGCTATCTGCAACGCCCGCCGCGCCACGTCCGTGCTGTGCTTGAGCAGCACCTGCTCGAGCGACGCGTTGCCATTGCAATACTTGTGAATTAAATCCTTGTACATAACCAACTGCAAAATTACAAAGAAAATGGGAAATGAGGAAGAAGAAATGGGAAAAATTTCGTACCTTTGCAGCCGATAAAACGAACAGACGCCGCAGAAACATGGAATTTTACGATTTTACGATTTTACAATTTCACTTTTGAACCTAAAACCTCATAACCTGAAACCTCAAAACCTGTTTTAACCTTTTAACTTTTTCACTTTTCAAAGATGAAGTACGGCTTTGACAACGACAAATACATTTCCATCCAGTCGCAACACATTCAGGAGCGCATAGCGCAGTTCTCGGGAAAACTGTATCTTGAGCTCGGCGGCAAACTCTTCGACGACTATCATGCCTGTCGCGTTCTTCCAGGCTTCCAGCCCGACAGCAAGCTGCGTATGTTCCAGCAACTAAGCTCGAGCGCTGAAATCGTCATCGTCATCAGTGCTCTCGACATCGAGAAGAACAAAGTTCGACAGGACTTGGGCATCACCTACGACGAAGACGTTCTTCGCCTTCGCACGGAGTTCCAGAAGCGCGGCTTCATGGTGAGCGGTGTTGTCATCACACACTACAACGGTCAGAGCAGCGCGGCAGCTTATCGCCGTCGACTGGAGCACCTCGGCATCCGTGCATACTATCATTATAATATAGAAGGCTATCCCAACAATGTGCCCTTGATTAACTCTGAGGACGGTTTTGGCCGCAACGACTATGTGGAAACGTCGCGTCCGCTGGTCATCGTCACAGCCCCCGGTCCCGGAAGCGGCAAGATGGCTGTCTGCCTGAGCCAGCTCTATGCAGAGCGCAAGCGTGGCATCGAGGCAGGATATGCCAAGTTCGAGACCTTCCCCGTCTGGAACCTTCCGCTCAAGCACCCTGTCAACATCGCCTACGAAGCAGCGACGGCCGACCTGGGCGACGTGAACATGATTGACCCCTTCCACATGGATGCCTACAACAAAGTGGCCATCAACTACAATCGCGACGTGGAAATCTTCCCTGTGCTGAGCACGCTTTTCGAAAGCATCTACGGCGAGTGCCCCTACAAGTCGCCGACAGACATGGGCGTGAACATGGTGGGCTTCTGCATCTGCGACGACGATGTCTGCCAAAGGGCAGGCAAGGACGAGATCATTCGCCGCTACTATACAGCCTTGAACCAGATGGCCGACGGCGCACTCAACGAGGCTGAGGTGGGAAAGATAGCGCTCTTGCTGAAGCAGGCAAAGATAAGTACCGACGATCGCCGTGTCACCGTGGAGGCAAGGTTGAGGAAGGAAGAGTCCGGCGTGCCCTCGTCGGCCATCGAGCTGGAGGACGGCACCATCATCACAGCAGCATCCTCTCCGTTGCTCGGCACGGCAGCTTCGCTCCTCCTCAACGCCACCAAGCATCTTGCTGGCATCGACCACGGACTGAAGCTTATCTCGCAGGACTTCATCGAACCCATTCAGCGCACCAAGATTGAGTACCTTGGCGGACACAACCCTCGCCTCCACACGGACGAAGTGCTCGTGGCACTCAGCGTGCTGAGCCGCCAGGACGAGAACTGCCGCCGTGCCTTGGCGCAGCTGCCTGCCTTGGCTGGACTTCAGGCACACACCACCATCATGCTTGGCGAGGTGGATCGCAAGATATTCAAGAAGCTGGGCGTGGACCTGACCTGCGATCCTGTCAAGAAGAACTGACCGCGACCAGACTTCCCGAAAGGAGATAAGAAAAATGCCGCGTGCGGAGATGGAAATCTCGGCACGCGGCATTTGCAATCGCCGCACGCGAGGAGTTCAATCTCCGCGTGCGGCGTTTCTATTAGTACCTGTAGGCCAGTCCGATGGTGCCGTAGATGGGGTACATCTTGAAGGAGATGGCTTCGAAATCGCTCTGCCAAATGTTGGAGAGCCCCCAGTCGAGTGAGCCGAAGACGTTCATGTGTCGCATCGCTTTCCAGTCGAAACATGCCTCGAGGCCAACGCTCATGGGGTGCATGTGGTCGGCAAAGTCGTCGGGGTAGGGCGTGGGGTTGTCGCGCGTCATGAGTATCTTGGTGCCCACCGGCGTGTCCTCTCTGAGATAACCTACGCCTTCGTTGTTGTCATAGACCTCGCCCGTGAAGGTCTGCTTGAAGTAGTAGCTGAGGTAGGGACCAAGGCTGACATTCCATCTGGGGCTGATGCGGAAGGTGCAAAGCAAGGGGACTGTGGCGCCCCACATCTCGGTGTTGGTGACGTTGGTGCCGGTGAAGTAGCCTTTCGTAATCTCGCCTTCCTGCTCCAGCCAAACGTAGTAGTTCTTGACGTCGGCGCTGGTGTGGAAGCCTTCCCAGAAAAAGTGTGCTCCCAGGCTCAGTCCCCATCGCTTGGAGAGCATTCGGTATCCGTCGATGCCGATGCTGATTCCGCCTCGGGGACTAAAGGAGTTGATTTTCCTTATCTCTTTTGGAAGTGGCAGAGGCGTTGTGCCTCCGATGACGTAGCCAGCGCGGGCGATGAAGCCGCCGCCTGTCAGTCCGGTCGTAGGGCCCCACTTCTCCCATTTGTCTTCTTGTGCGCTTGCAGGCAAGGCCGCGAGCATGAATGTTGCTACTATATATAATAATGTATGTTTCATGTGTTCTGAGGTTTCAGGTTCTGAGGTTTGAGGTTTCGGGGGATGTGGCTTTTCTCCTTTCTCTTCAGGGGGAGGGAAGGGGAGAGGCATTGTCAGTCCTCGCAGAGGAGACGGATGTTGTCGATGAAGAGCTTGTTGCCTATTGAGCCACGGAAGTAGGCTCCCTGCCAACTGCTGGCGAAGCCGATGATGAGGCTGTAGCCTTTGTTGGCCAACACTTCGGGGTCTATCTCTGCTTTGTACTCCACGGGAATCACCACTTCCTGCCATTCGTTGGTGAGGCCGTGGATGGGTGAGTCGGAGAGCTGGTCGGTGCCGTCGGCATTGTAGTGGTGTGGCAGTCGGCCAAGCGCAACGATGCTGGGGCTGGACAGGACGTCGTTGCCGTCGAGCTGTATCTTGTTGCCCTGAGCGTCCTCGTTGCGATAGAGCACGACGTAGGCATCCGGCTCATCTACCACTCCCGGTTCGGGTTCGCCGTTGCGGTTGAGGAACGCTTCGCCTTGCTCTGTGCGCAGCCAGACGCGGAATTGTACCGGCTTGTGCGTGAAGGGCGAGCCGAATTGTGTGGCCTTGAGTGCATCCTTCAGGGCGTTGCCCACGTCGAAGATGCCGTTGAACATCGAACCGGAAGCGATTCTCATGTTTACCATCTTGCCGAAAGGACCCGTGTCGCGCGTCTCGAGCTTCAGGCAGGCGCTTCCGTCGGGGCCTTGCCCTATGGCTGGTGTGGAAGGATAGTCCATGGGCATGGCTGACGACTTGCTAATCTTGAAGCCGGGATTGCCGTTCTTCCACTGACCGTCGGTGAAGACATCTGGACCTTTCCAGACGTAGTATTTCCCCGAGGCGTCGAGTTCGAATTCTTCGAAATCGATGAAAAGGTTGCCTTCGCTGGGCTTGTCGTGCAAGACGCTGATGCTATATTCGCGACTCCACACTTTGTCTTGCGAAACGATGCGGAACTTGTGGACCTTCCCTTCAGCGAAATCGAGGGCGGAACCATTGCGGAAAGGCTCGGGACCGCTCTCCGTGAGATGGAAGATGGCAGCCCCCGGGGTGACACAGAGCGTGACGGGGAGCATTCCCACCTCGGCGTAGCTGCGCGTGGTGAAGGTGATTTCGGTGTCTGTGGAGATGATTGTCTGCAATGTGTCGTAGTCGTGATAGAAGACGTCGGCAGGTCTGTCGAGATGCAGGCTGACGCTTTCGATGTCGCACTCCGTTCCTTCTGCTTCCTTCTGGATGCAGGCGGACAGGAGAAGGGCACAGGGTGCGAGCAGGAGAGTGTGCTTGTTCATGCTTTTTTTTGTGCTTTTTGTTTTTTCAGCGTGCAAAGGTACAACTTTTTTTCTATGTCGGAAAGTTTTTTTGGTACAAATGTTTCTTTTTACCGTTATTCTGCCCTATTGTTCCACTACTGTGCGCTTGATGACGATGTCCTGCAGGGGTCGGTCGTCCTCGTCGGTTTCTGTGGCTTGGATTTTCCCCACGATGTCGAGTCCTTCGATGACCTCGCCGAAGACCGTGTACTGCCCGTCGAGGTGAGGTGTGCCGCCTCGCATGATGTAGTCGTCCACCATTTGAGGCGTCAGCTCGATGCCTTTTTCCTCGAGCATCTGTCGTACCTTGCGGATGTCGGCTGCCGCTTGCTTCCGACCCCAGACGATGTAGAACTGGCAGCCGCTGCTCTCCTGGTTGGGATTCACGTCGTCGGGCTCGCGCGCCGCAGCGAGTGCGCCCCGCCAGTGGTAGAGGTATGGCAGGCAGAACTCTGCCGGGATGGTGTATCCGGTGTTCCCTTCGCCCAGATGCTTGCCAGGCTCTGCGCCACGGCTGTCGGGGTCGCCGCCCTGAATCATGAAGTCTTTGATGCAACGGTGGAAGAGGGTGCCGTCGTAGAAGCCTTCGCGGGAGAGCTTCAGGAAGTTCTTTGTGTGCAGAGGCGTATCGTCGGAGAGGGCGACACGGATGTTTCCTACGCTCGTCTCGATGCGGACGATGTGGCGTTTCTCCTTTCGCTTGGCATCGACGGGGAGTGCCGTGAGGCAGAGAAGGGCGAGGAGAAGGAGCGTCGTCGCCCTACGCTTCAGCCCGATATGGCGTGGGGTGGGGTTTGACCCATGCGCATGGAACGATGGACCCATGCGCATGGAACCATCGACCCATGCGCATGGGTCAAAGGTAAGGGCACAGGGTTCTGGGCGAGAGAGTGCGCCGCGAGGGGTGCCGGCGGCTGCCGGACGGAGTGGAGAGATGTTAGGTGATTGCATATTAGGTCTGTGATAATTGGTTTCGGATGATGCGTGCCACTTCCCTGCCGCACTGGTCGGCGTTGTAGAGCCGCTGTGCCAGGGCCAGTCCTCGCCTGCCCATCGCCTCGGCTTCGGCGGGGTGGTCGTGGATGAAGCAGAGCCTCGTCTTCCATCCCTCCACGTCGTCCGGGTCGATCCAGAAGCCGCATCCTTCCTTTTCGATGTCCATCGGCATCTGAGGATTGCGGGTGCAGAGGATGGGGAGGCCAAGGGCGAGGGCTTCCACCACGGTGGTCAGGCCCACGGTATAATTGCTTCGCCTACAACAGATGCAGACGCATCGGCTGCGGCTGACGTACTGTGCTATCTCGTGCGGAATGGGTCGGTCGCCATAATGGATGTCGATGTTGCCGCCCTCGGCGAGCAGTCGGTCGAAGTATGGCTGGCGTTTCTTCTCGGCAAAGAGCGTCAGGTGGAGTCCCGTCTCGCGGAACGCCCGCAGCAATGTCTCGTAGTCCCGGAGCTCCTTGCCTGTGGAGATGAAGGAAAGGCTGCAGCCCCCTCCCCGCTCCCCCTTTGGGGGAGTGCCACAATCCCGTTGCCCTGCCGCTCCGAAGCACTCCCCCAAAGGGGGAGCGGGGAGGGGGCTTTCTGCCCGAAGCCTTTCGTAATAGTCAAGATCCGCTCCCCAATGCACCATACTCATGCGCCGTGGGTCGGCTTTCGGCGAGCGAAGGCTGTCGTCCATCAACTTCTCGGAGAAGAAAATCATGTGGTCCATGCCCCGATAGAACAGGCGTGCCAAGGCTTCGCGCAGGGGATTCCTGGCTTCGACGACGGGCTGGTGGTGCCACACGACGATGGGCCGGCGGTAGAGATGCAGGGCGCGAAGGAGGATGACGGGCTCGATGCCGTAGGTATGCGTGGCGTAAAGCAGGTCGAAAGGCTTGCTGCAAGTGAGCACTCTCCACGTCGCTACGAGCGTGTCCCTCAGCCTTTTGTAGGTATGTCGCTGTCTGTGCCAGACGATGTCAACGCCGTGGCCCCTCAGTTGCAACGCGCCGTAGAGGAAATGCGAAGGGAACGTTCCCTGTTTCCACTCGCCGATGATGCGCTCGACGTCTTGGGTGTGATAGAAATAGACCCTCGGCTTTTGGTTCTCCCCCTTTGAGGGAGAGCCGGAGGGCCACTTCCCGCTTAGCCACGGCACACGCTCCACCATCGGGACTGCCAAGAAGCAAAGCACGAAAGCCAAGGCCACGATGACCATCAGGTCGGGCAGACTCCCACGAATGTTATGGCCAAGAAGGATGCTTATGTAGGCGTAGCTCAGCACAATCGGGTAGTGCATCACGAAGAAGACCATGCTGTGCTCCCCGATATAACTCACCAAAGGCACTCTCGGCGTAGGCAGCGAGAGCAAGATTCCCGAGATGCTCAGCAACGAAAGGGGCATGATGAGGAGCACATTCCAGAAGGGTCCTATCCACTGGTTCGTTTTCATTTCGTACTCGCCGTGCAGGTAGATGTTTGCCGCAACGAACCCTGCGAACAATATCAGACTGAGGAAGAAGGCTTTTTGCCTGGTCATGCCATCAAGAACCTTGTGCCAGACCTTCCCGATATAAAAGAAGAAAGTGCCGCAAAAGACGTTGTCGAGGAGGAACCACATGGGGTTTCCTTGCCGATAGAGCCAGTAGCCTATGGCCGGGAAGCACAGGACGAGCCAATGAAGGTTGCGCACTTTCTCGATGAAGTGCATGAGGATGTAGGTGGAGAAGAACGAGAGGAGGAACCACAGCGGACTGTTTCCGAAGGTGAATCCCTCGCCGAGCCAGTCGAACTTCGCTACCTTTCCGACGGCTTTGGCCAGTCCTTCGGGGAAGAGGCTCAGCCAGAAGAAGGCCAGGACGAAGCCGATGATGCCCCACGAGAAGTAGGGCACGAGCAGCCGACGCACGCGGTCCTTGAGATAAGGGAGCGTCGCACCGGTGATACCCTTGTTGAAAAAGCCCGCTTTGAAAAAGAAGAAACTCATGAAGAAGAACGTCCAGAACATCGTTTCCTTCCACCACGATGCCTGTCGCAGCTGTGTCTGACAGACGGCATGAAGCGTCACCATCCTGATGATGCACAGCCCGCAGAGCAAGTCGAACGCGTTGTTTCGTTTCTTCATGAAGTAGATGATTGTCTTTTTTTAGTTCGGAATGACCTGTTCTCGGACGTGGCACGCCGCGTCCCTACAGGGAGAGATTGTTGGGTGGCTGTACCTATTTGCCGGCTTTCGGACGCGGCACGCCGCGTCCCTACAGGAGGTTGTTATTAAATTTGAATTTTGAATTTATCAATTTTGAATTTTCTTATTAAATAAATAATGTATAGTTTCGCGCATAATCTTTGCTCCGCTCAGCCACATGATGCCGCCGTAGAGGATGGCGGCGAGCACGATGCGGCTCAAAAGCAACAGCCAAAGGTTGTCGATTCCCTTGGTGAGCCACCAGGTGAGGCCAAGGACGATGAGCGTGAAGACGAGGAAAGGCACCGTGTCCCGCAGGGCTTCCATGAAGGTGAGGCCCGTCAGTCGCCATGCAAACCACTGCCAGATGGCAAGCCACGCAATGTTGAGAGCGACGAAATAAACTACCATGGGAAGGAATCCGAAAGGATAAAGCAGGATGAGGCCCGTCCAGACTGCGATGCATTGGCCCACGGTGCAGGCCATGTTGACGTCGCTTCGGCCCCGACTCAGCGTGAGGTTGCTGTAGAGACTGGTCAGGGGAACGAACGCTCCGTGCAGGCAAAGCAGCGAAAGGATAAGGCCGCTCTCCCTCCATTTCTCGCCGCCGGCAAGCAAGATGAACTCCTGCGCCACCAATCCCAGCCCAAGCATCGCGGGGAAACTGACGAAGGAAATGAACCGAAGCATCTTCCGAAACACCTGCCGATAGCGGCCAATGTTGTCCGTCACCTGTGCCAGGGTGGGCTGACTGGTGCTTGTCACCATGCCGTTTATCGTGCCGCAAGCCATGTCGTTCCACTTCTTTGCGTTGGAATAGACGCCTGCCAAGTGGTCACCGAAAAAGCGACCCAGCAGGACGGAAAAGGCGTGGAGGTTCAGGATGGTGACGATGTTCGTGAGCATCAGCTTGCTGCTGAAGCCAAACATACGCCATGCGGGAGCAAGGCAGATGCTGAGTGTGGGTCGCCAGGGCGAGAAGAACCAGGCCATGGCCTGCGTGACGAGGACAAAGCAGACGGCCTGCGCCACGATGGCCCAATAGGCAAAACCCCTGACGGCCATGGCGATGCCCACCATCCCGGAGAGCAGCATCGCCGTGAGGGAACAGAGTCCCAGCTCCCTGACGCGCAAGTGACCGAAGAGATAGGCACGCTGCACGGTGCCGAAGGCCGAGAGGAGGAAGCCGAGGAAGAGCACGCGGGCAAGTGGAATAAGGTCGAGGTCGTCATAGAAACGCGCGATGAGCGGGGCGCAATGCCACAGGATGACGTAGAGCGAGGCGCTCACCAGCATGTTGAACCAAAAGACGGAGTTGTACTCCTCGTGCGTCGGTTCGCGTCGATTGCAGAGCGCCGCCATGAATCCACTCTCTTGGAGAGCGTTGGCAAGGGCAGCGAAGATGTTCAGCATCGCCACTTTGCCGTAGTCTTCCGGCGTGAGATAGCGGAGCAGAACAAGTCCGAAGGCGGCTCCAATCACCTGCATCAAACCGTTCGACAACCCGCCCCAGAGCATTCCGCCGGCAGTCTTGCTTTTCAACGATTCCTGTTCCATTGCGATTGCAAAAGTACGAAAAAAATTAAGAATGAAGAATGAAGAATGAAGAATTATTTGCCGGAAGCAAAAAAATGGAAGCCGAGCCTTCATTTATCGAGCAGGCTGAGGGGCAACTGATCCGTTGTTGGCCGAGGTTTCTCCCCGGAAAAACCTGAGTCGCCGCACAGGGGAAACGGCCTCTTGGCAGGCTGACATTGCAAGCACCCGCCGGAGGGCATGGAAACGTCGCCTGCGGAAATTGCCATCGTCGCCTGCGGAATTGTCCATCGTCGCACGCGGAGATTGCCATCGCCGCACGCGACGTTTTGTCGCTCCGGCGCGCCTCCTTCAAATGCCCGCCAGTGTTTTTTCATGTTTCCAACAAATAATTCTTCATTCTTCTTCTTTAATTCCTATTTTTTTTGTATCTTTGCAGCCGCAATCAGACAAGTATGGCTATAAAATTCCAATATAACAAGACCTCGCTGCAGCAGATAGAGAAGGCTCTGAAGATGCGTCAGCGCACGCTGCCCATCATCAAGAGTAAGGAAACGGCGCTGCGGCTGGAAGTGAAGAAAAGCAAGCAGGAAGCCGAAGACCTGGAGCAGAAACTGCAAAGTCAGATAGCAGGCTACGAAAAGATGTACGCCCTCTGGGGCGAGTTCGACACGTCGCTCGTCAGCCTCGACGACGTCGAATTGGGCGTCAAGAAGATAGCCGGCGTAAGGGTTCCCGTGCTCAACAACATCAGCCTCAAGGTGAAGCCCTTCGGCCTCTTCAGCGCCCCGAAGTGGTACTTCGATGGAATCAAGCTCCTGCAAGGCTTGGCGAAGACCGCCGTGGAGCGTGAGTTTGTCTTTGCCAAGCTGCACCTTCTGGACCACGCGCGTAAGAAAACCACTCAGAAGGTCAATCTGTTTGAGAAAGTACAAATCCCTGGCTATCAAGAAGCCGTGCGAAAGATAAAACGTTTCATGGAGGACGAGGAGAACCTCTCCAAGTCGTCGCAGAAGATTCTGAAGTCGCTTCAGGAAAAGAGAAAGGAGGACGTGGCATGATTGAGAAGATGAAAAAACTCACCTTCCTGGTGACTCAGAAGGAATACGACGGGTTCATCGAGGGCCTCAGAGAGCAAGGTGTGGTCCACGTCCAGCAACTCAAGTCCGGACAGACCAGCCCGGCATTGCAGTCGTCGCTCGAGCTTCGGCTCCGCTACAAGCAAGCCATCGACTATCTCGACATTTCCCGAAAGGCTTGGGAAAAGGAAGCAGAGGGAAATTCAAAATTCGAAATTCAAGATTCCAGCACGCTGCTCGAGCAGGTCGAAAAACTCAAAGCCGAGGAGATTCGCCTGCGTCACGACATCGACGAGGCAGAGAAAAACATCGAACGTCTGGAGCCTTGGGGCAATTTCAGCTGGCAAAAGATACAGGAGCTGCAGCAGAAGACCGGCATGACCGTGTACTTCTACGCCTGCGCCGCCAAGTCCTTCCGGCAGGAATGGGCAGAGAAGTATTTCGCCATTCCCGTTGACGACTACCGCAAGCGCACCTACTTCCTGGCCTTCTCCGACGCCGAACCCGACATCAAGGCAGAGCGTCTGGAGCTTCCCGGCGGGTCGCTCAATCAGTATCGGCAGGAGTTGGCAACCGCACAGGAAGCTCTCCAAAGGAATCACGACACGACCTGTCAGGTGGCACGCCAGTATAAAGATGTGCTCGAGGCAGGTCTCCGTCAGGCAGAAGGCGAGATACAACTGCATCAAGTAGAGCTTTCGGACGAAAGCATCGCCGACGGTGCCGTGCGTCTCCTCGTGGGATGGACGCTCGCGGAAAAGGCCGATGCACTCACCAACTGGCTCGACGAACGCCATCTCTATTATACAATTGAGGACCCGGCCTACGAAGATGATGTGCCCGTCAAGATAAAGAACGGCAGCTACACCAGCCTCTTCGAGCCCATCCTCCGTATGTATTCGCTCCCCAACTACCACGACATCGACCCGAGCCTCTTCTTTGCTCCCTTCTTTATGCTCTTCTTCGGACTCTGTCTCGGCGATGGCGGCTACGGACTTCTCGTGCTCTTCGGTGGCATTTGGCTCGCCTTGAAAGGCAACGAAGAGACTAAGAAATACGGACGCCTCGGCATCTGGCTGGGTTTGGCCACTACCGTGTGCGGTCTCCTCATGGGCACCTTCTTCGGCATCGACCTGACACAACAGGAATGGGCGTTCTTGGCGCCGGTGAAGCCCTACTTCATCAACGACAATGGCATCGGCAAGATATTCGGCTACTCGCCCATGATGGTCATCTCCGTCATCATCGGTTTCGTGCAAGTTCTCTTGGGAATGGTGCTCAAAGCGTGCAAGGCGTGGAAGAACTATGGCTTTGCCTACTCCATTGGCACCTTCTCGTGGGTGGTGGCGCTACTCTCGGCGATTGCCCTCTTCGGCTTGCCTGCTTGCGGAATTGCCCTGCCACAAGGACTCGTTTACGCGCTCTACGGACTCATCGCCGTGAGCGTCGTCGGCATTTTCCTCTATAATAATCCGTCGGCTTACAAGAACCCGATTACCGGTCCGCTGTTGAACATTGGCGGAGGCGTTTGGGCAACCTACGGAATGTCGACTGGCTTGCTTGGCGACCTGCTGAGCTACATCCGTCTCTTCGCACTCGGCTTGACGGGTGGCGTGCTGGGAGGCGTGTTCAATTCTCTTGCCATCGACCTCACGTCCAGTCTGCCTTGGTTCATTCGCTGGTTGCCGATGGTGATCATCCTGCTTGCAGGCCACGGCATCACCTTTGCCCTGAGTATGATAAGCGCCTTCGTACATCCCATGCGACTCACCTTCGTGGAGTTCTTCAAGAATGCCGACTTCAGCGGCGGCGGCAAGGAATATACTCCCTTCAAGGTGGTGAAAGGCTAAGGACTCAAAGCAGAGAAAGAAAAGAAGTTAAACAAAATAAATTATTAATTCCTCATAAGACATAGTTTTGATTCTTGATGCAGGTTGGCGAAGTCTAAAATAGCATACTACATATTATATATAGTAAGGTTGCAAAACCAAACATCGCATAGCCCAATTATGAATCGTGAATTATGAATTATGAATTAAAAACAAAACACAAAACATTATGGAGATTTTATTAGCTTATCTGGGCGTGGCATTGTGCGTGGCCCTCTCGGGAATCGGTAGTGCCTACGGCGTAACCATCTGTGGCAACGCAGCAATCGGTGCATTCAAGAAGAACCCAACAGCCAGCGGCGCGTACATGGGGCTGTCGGCTCTGCCTTCATCTCAGGGACTTTACGGTTTCGTGGGCTTCTTCATGCTCAACAACAAGGTGACTCCCGACATTGCTATGGGCCCTGCTTGCGCTATCTTCGGCGTTGGTCTCGCACTCGGTCTTGTGGCTCTCTTCAGTGCAATCCGTCAGGCTAAGGTTTGTGCAAACGGTATCAGCGCAATCGGTGCCGGCCACAATGCCTTTGGTACGACGATGGTGCTGGCTGTGTTCCCCGAGCTTTACGCCATCCTCGGCCTGCTTGTACTCATCCTGACAGCCAACGCTCTGTAGCCTCTCCTCTGTCCTTTCCCTGGGGGAAGGACTTTATTTGGTAAACGATTAAATGTTAATTGACAAGATGAAACCTACATTATTCCTTCTTGCAGCTGGCATGGGCAGCCGTTACGGTGGCCTCAAACAGCTCGACACGCTCGGTCCTCAAGGGCAGAGCATTATGGACTACAGCATCTATGATGCCATCCAAGCAGGCTTCGGCAAAGTGGTTTGGGTGATTCGTCATGACTTTGAAGAGCAGTTCCGCACACAAATCCTGTCGAAGTATGAGGGACACATCCCTTGCGAACTGTGTTTCCAGAGTTTGGACGCACTGCCCGAAGGCTTCACCGTTCCCGAAGGTCGCCAAAAGCCTTGGGGCACAAACCATGCTGTGATGATGGGCAAGGACGTCATTAAGGAGCCTTTTGCCGTGCTCAATTGCGACGACTTCTACGACCGCGATGCCTTCCGCGTGATGGCAAAGTTCCTAAGCGAACTGCCCGAAGGCAGCAAGGGCAAGTACGCCATGGTGGGATTCCGTGTGGACAACACGCTGAGCGAAAGTGGCACAGTGAGCCGAGGCATCTGCGAGAATGACGAACAGACGCATTTGTTGACCGGTGTCGTTGAACGCACAAAGATAGAACGTCACAATGGAGTTGTGCAGTATCTTGACGAGAACGACCAGTGGGTAAGCATCCCCGACACCACGCCCGTCAGCATGAACTTCTGGGGCTTCACGCCCGACTACTTCCAGTACAGTGAGGATTTCTTCAAGAAGTTCCTTTCCGACCCGAAGAACCAACAGAACCTCAAGAGCGAGTTCTTCATTCCCTTGATGGTGGATCACCTCATCAAGACAGGGCAGGCCACCTGCGAAGTGCTCGACACGACGAGCAAATGGTTCGGTGTGACCTATCCCGAAGACCGCCCCGAGGTCGTAGCAAAGCTTGCTGCACTGCACGAAGCTGGTCAGTATCCCGCACAGATGTTCTAACCACGGAGAGGGCATATCAGGCACGTTGCCACCGATATGCCCTCTTTCATATCCCGACGCCAGGAAACGCCGCGTGCGGCGATGGCAAACTTCGGCTGCGGCGATGGCAATCTCCGCGTGCGACGATGACCAACACCGCACGCGACGTTTACAAACACCTTCAATCCCAACAAACAATATCCTATGAAACGACACCTCAACTTCCTCGGCATCATGCTTTCCCTGCTGATGCTTACGGCTTCGGCCCAGCCTCTGCGAGCCGCCGATGCCGACACCGAACGCATCCGACAAGAGTTCCAGGATCGCAAGTTCGGCATCTTCCTCCATTGGGGAATTTACTCGATGCTGGCCAACGGCGAATGGGTGATGCACAACCGCAGCCTCGACCGCGACGAATATGCCAAGCTGGCGGGAGGCTTCTGCCCGTCCCGTTTCAATGCAAACGAGTGGGCAAAAATCTTCAAAGAGGCTGGCGCGAAGTACGTCACCTTCACCAGCAGACACCACGACGGCTTCTCGATGTGGGCAACGAAGCAAAGCCCGTACAACATCATCGACGCCACTCCCTTCAAACGCGACATTGTGGGTGAGCTTGCACAGGCTTGCCAGGAGCAAGACCTCAAGCTCCATCTCTACTATAGCCACATGGACTGGCAGCGCACGGACTACCCGACGGGATGGTGCAAGAACTGCCCCCACGACCCTTCCACCACGGACTGGGACTCCTATTACAACTTCATGAACCGTCAGCTCACAGAGCTTTTGACCAAATACGGCCCGATTGGAGCCATCTGGTTCGACGGCATGTGGGACCACAAGGAGAAGGAATTCGACTGGCGCCTCGGGGAACAATACGCCCTCATCAAGCGGCTGCAGCCCAACTGCCTCATCGGTAACAACCACCACGGACAGCCCATCGGCATCGAAGACTTCCAGCTTTTCGAGCAAGACCTGCCGGGAGAAAACGCCGCTGGCTTCTCCGGAGAGCAGAAGCCGGCGCAGATTCCTCTGGAGACCTGCATGACGATGAACAACACCTGGGGCTATAGCATCACGGACAAAGGGTATAAGAGCGGCGACGACCTCATCAAGAAGCTCGTCACGGCTGCCGGTCTGAACGCTAACTTCCTGCTCAACATCGGCCCGCGGCCTGACGGAACACTGCCCGACGAAGCCGTCGAGAGGCTGAAGCACATTGGCCGGTTCCTGAAAGCCAACGGCGAATCCATCTACGGCACGCGCGGCGGCCCGGTTTCTCCGCAGGCCTGGGGCGTGACGACGCAGAAGGGAAACACCATCTTCATACACATACTTAATAAAGTAGAAGGTGGAGAAATCCTCCTTCCCCTCACGGATAGGAAGCTCTCGAAAGTGGAAGTTTTCAACAATGGCACGCGCCTCAAGTTCAAGCGCGACAAGGAAGGCGTCCGCATCCAGCTCCCCGAGCAACCCGACGGCGTGGACTTCATCCTCAAGGCCACCATGAAGTGAAAGGTTAAAAAGTGAAAAGGTTAAAAGGTTAAAAGGGAAGGGAGAGAAATAGTAAATAGTAAATCGTCAAATTGTAACTGAGATAATGTATATCATCGGCATCGCCGGCGGCACGGGCTCCGGCAAGACAACGGTCGTGAAGAAGATTCTTGAGACGCTTCCGACGGACCGTGTGGCGCTCATCCCACAGGATTCCTACTACAACGACACGACGCATCTCACGCCAGAGGAGCGCAAACGCATCAACTTTGACCACCCCGATGCCTTCGACTGGAAGCTCCTCACGCAGCAGATTCAGGCCTTGCGACAGGGAAAGAGCATCGAGCAGCCCACATACAGCTACCTCATCAGCAACCGACTGCCTGAGACTGTGCATGTGGAGCCGTGCGAGGTCATCATCATCGAGGGCATCATGGCGCTATGGAAAAAGCAGTTGCGCGACCTCATGGACTTGAAACTCTTCGTAGATGCCGACCCCGACGAGCGACTCATCCGTGTCATCCAGCGTGACACCGTGGAGCGCGGACGCACAACGCAGATGGTGCTCGACAGATACCTCGACGTCCTGAAGCCCATGCACGAAGAGTTCATCGAGCCGACCAAGCGGTATGCCGACCTCATCATCCCGCAGGGAGGCAACAACCAGCAGGCCATCGAAATCATGCGCACCTATATTATCCATAGAATCAAGCCTTGAAGCCCCACCTCCTTCTTCTCCTCCTCCTCGTTTCCTGCACTGCAAAACAGGAGAAGCCGACGTCCGTCCTCTTCGCAGATAATGCGGAGGAGGCGGACGCCTCGCCATATTACGACCTGCACGAAATCCAGTCGAGCGGCACTATCATAGCGGGGACATTGAGCGGGCCGGACACCTACTTCGAGTACCACGGCCGGGAGATGGGACAGCAGTTCGTGCTGGCAGAGGCTTTTGCGCAGAGCATAGGCGCCCGCCTCCAGATGGAAATCTCCCCAGACACAGCGACGCTCATGAGGAAACTTCAGGCAGGAGAGATAGACTTCATCGCCCTCGAGATGCCGGAGTGGAAGGTGAGAGACGATGCCTCTCTGCTCCGAAAAGCCATCCAGGAGTGGTGGAAGCCCGACCGCATCCGGCAGATAGAGAGCAGGGCCAGCGTTGCTACCGTCACCGTCCGACGCCATGTCCGCCCGGTCATGCAGGACGCAGCGCACGGCATCATCTCGGCCTACGACGACCTCTTCCGCCGCTACAGCACGTCGGCTGGCTGGGACTGGCGGCTCCTGGCGGCCATGTGCTATCAGGAATCGGGCTTCGACCCGCAGGCCGTCTCGTCGATGGGTGCGGTGGGACTGATGCAACTGCTCCCCTCCACGGCCGATGCGATGGGCGTTCCTGCCGACAAACGCTTCGACCCGGAGCAGAACATCTCGGCCTCGGCGCGCTACATCAGGAAGGTGAGCCAGGCATTCTCCGACATCACCGACGGCGAGCAACGCATCCGCTTCACTCTGGCTGCTTACAACGGGGGCACAGGCCATGTGAAGGACGCGCAGACGCTGACCCGTAAGGCTGGCCACGACCCTCAGGTCTGGCAGAACGTGGCACCCTTCATCCTGCGCCTTGCCGACCCTCGCTACTACAGGGACCCCGATGTGCTCAATGGCTACATGCGTGGCAGCGAGACGGAGGCTTACGTCCGCCTCATCATGGAGCGCTGGAACCAGTATCGGGGCAGTGCCCGCAGCTACAGCACGGGCAGCACTCCGGCGCCGGCAAAGAGGAGTCTGCACGACGGCGAGTACAAGAGTGCCGTCAAGACAGCCGACGAGTGGATGCAGGAAAGGGATGATTCCGCCAAAGCCCAAACGCCTGAGCCGTAGCGGACTGCAAGATTATAAGACAACGAATTGGACGGATTAAAAGGATGAGCAGGCATTGATGTTAGGCGAAATTTGTTTGTGCCGAAACCCCTGTAGCCTTCTCCCGATAGCCCTGCACGTTTCTCCCGATAACCTTACGGCCTTCCTGCGATAACCCTACAGATGTCCTTCTGTACGTCTGCAGGGTTAGTCTTCAGAGGGCGCCGGGTGTGCCCTGATGCTTCTTTCTCCATTCGGCGGCACGGACGGCGATGTTGCGGCGCAGGCACTGGCTGTAGAGCCAAGGCTCGCAGCCCTGTGTCGAGAATCACAAGCGTCTGCTGCCCGACGGGTGTCACTTCCTGTCCGCCATCCTCCGCAGGACCTTCCAGACCCTCAGAGCATGAGGATATCATCACTGTGCTGCACATTGCCACGGCAGCGAGAATTATCTTGTATGTCTTTAAGTATGTCTTTTATTGGTGTCCGCTAAAACTTTTTATTGCCATAGAAATGGCTTTCAATCGCTGAATATATGCGATGTCGAGTTGTCTTTTTCGAAAGTAAGCCCCTAATCACTTATTATTCTGCAAATTCCATCGGCTGTCCGCTAAAACGAACTTATAAAAGCAAGATGGGCATCCCAAAATTTGCTTTTGGAAGCCTTTAGCGGCTGACTATGGAGTAAAATAGTTCTATGGTATGGCTATATTTCGTTATCAGGAACGGCTGTCCGCTAAAAAAGAAGGGATATGATGTATGGAGGGGGCTTACTTTTCAAAAATAGAATCCGCAACGCCTGTTTATCGACATTGCGGACGATTTTTTGCGCTCATAAAACTTTTAGCGGACAGCAATATATGTCTTTATTTTCATCTTTGGGTTATTGTTTTATTCTTAGGCCTCTGAACCTACATGCTCAGCGAGCCATTGGCATAGGGCCTCAACCTGTTCCTTGGTGTTGCCCATGAATACGGCGCACTCCTTGTGCCCCTCAAACTGTGGCTCAACGCCCTTCATGGCGCTGAGGGCTGCTACGGTGACCAGTTCGCGCTGTGCCGGGGTGAGATCCTCGCAGGCATAGATGTCGCCGAAGAGGTGGGATTTCATGTAATAGTCCGCCTGGGGGCAGAAAGTGTAGTCCCATGGCGTTCCACCCTCGTCGCGTGTCTGCATCTCCGTGCCGAGCTTGAGCGCCAAGGCTGCGTCGTCCCAGGCAGCAGGGCGCGAGAAGGGCTTGCCCGGAGCGTCCTTTATCCCCCGTTCTTCCCTTTCCGAAAGCACTTTTTCCAGCACGCCCAGGGCATTCAGCGAGCGCGGAAAACCCGTGTAGGCATAGAGTTGTGAGAAGGCATCCTTCAGCTCGCCAATGGTCACGCCGCAGTCCAGGGCCTTGCCGATGGCAGGCCTCAGCGCATCGAGCCTGCCGCTTGCCTCAAGCGCGGCGCAGGCACATAGCCGTAGCATCTGTTCTGATATGATTGAATTTTTCATGGTTAATTGATATTTTTACTCGAAGAGGCGCACCATCCGATGCGCCTTTTCATTTCTTGATACTCCTTTCTCATGGCCTGAGCACTCTCATGCTGTATCCCCGGCAAGCGGTTTCGTATGACGCCGCAGGCGGAGATTGCAAACGTCGCAGGCAGCGATGCCAAACGTCGCACGCGAGGATTGCAAACTCCGCACGCGGCAGGCTGTCAGTCCTCCTTGCGAGGGTGCGATAATACTTGTAGATGATGTATATGGTATTGCGCCGCAAAGTTAGTTCTTTCTTCTTAAATTCCGTACAGGTATGCCAGAAAATAATCGTCTATTAGCAGTTAATTAAAAACTACTGCTGAATAGACGGCAATTCACGAGTGGATGAATCGCCATTTACTAACGGGTGGATGCCGATTTACCCGTGCATGGTTTTTCTTCGGCATGGCAGAGCTCTCTGCACTATGCGTGTCTACTTAACTACAAACGGAGTGGAACTCCCGAAACGTGAATGATAAAAAATTTCGGCACTCTGCCCTCATTTTTGATTTTTAATTTTCGGTTTTTGATTTTTCTTCGTACCTTTGTGCTGTAAAACATAAAGGAAGCGATGAAAAACAAAGAAGAAGTGCTCTCCAAGTTGCCCGACCTGGCAAGCGTGCTGACCGCATCGGAGCGCAGGCAAGTGCTCAGCGTAATGAAAGTGGAAACATTCAAGAAGAACGAACCCATCTACAGCGAAGGCGACGTGCCGTCGCATCTGCTCTGCCTCATCAGCGGCAAAGTGAAGATATACAAGGACGGAGTGGGCGGCAGGGCACAGATAGTGAGAGTGCTGAATGCGGTGGAATACTTCGGCTTCCGTGCTGCCTTTGCCGGCGAGGACTACGTCACGTCCGCAGCAGCCTTCGAGCCTTCCGTCATTGCCTGCATTCCCATCACGCTCATCCAGGACCTCGTCATGCGCAACGCACGGCTCGGATGGTTCTTCATCCACAGGCTCGCCACCGCCCTCGGCAAGAGCGACGCCCGCACCGTAGGGCTCACGCAGAAGCACATACGCGGACGTCTGGCAGAGAGCATACTCTTCCTCAAGGACAGCTACGGCACAGAGGACGACGGCGAGACACTGAGCATCAAACCGAGCCGCGAGGACATGGCCAACCTTAGCAACATGACGACAAGCAACGCCATACGCACGCTCAGCACTTTCGCACAGGAAAACCTCATCTCTCTCGACGGTCGCAAGATAAGAATCCTCGACGAACCTGCCCTCCAGAAAATATCCCGCATCGGCTGAACACATTGACCATTGACCGTTCTGGCGGATTTGCAATCCGCCAGCAATGAATATAAGCATTTGCAATGCGAAGAAAGATGTTAATATAGTAAGATAAGATGATGACAAGCGTATCGGATTATAAATCCTTATATTCAATGCGGTCGGATTGCAAATCCGACCGAACAAATGCATCGACACTCGTTCCTGCCCCCGTTCTGGCGGATTTGTAATCCGCCAGCAATGAATATAAGCATTTGCAATGCGAAGAAAAACAAATTCAGTATGTCTGCTTTAACTCGTGATCTTTATTTCATCACATCGACTGTGGTTGACTGGATGGACGTCTTCACACGCCCGCTATATAAGCACATTCTGGTCGACTCGTTGGCCTACTGTCAGGCAAGCAAGGGCCTCGACATTTATGCTTGGGTGCTGATGACCAACCATCTGCACCTGATTGCAGGCATGAGGGACGGCATCGCACTTGGCGATGTGCTCCGTGATTTCAAGAAGTTCACGAGCAAGAAAGTTGTTGGCGCAATCCAAGAGAACATACAGGAAAGCAGGAAAGAGTGGCTTCTCAGCAGATTCTGTTTCCGGGCAGCCAATGACAAGAAGATAAAGAATTTCAAGTTTTGGCAGGAAGAGAGCCATATAGAACAAGTCAACACATTTGAATTCTTCAAGCAAAAGCTCGACTACATACACAACAATCCCGTAAGACAAGAGTTCGTGGAGCGACCAGAAGACTATCTTTATAGCTCTGCGCGCAATTATGCAGGCCTCAACGGACTCATAGAAGTTAATGTAATAAGATAAGATGACGACAAGCGTATCGGATTATAAATCCTTATATTCCATGCGGTCGGATTGCAAATCCGACCGAACAAATGCGGCGATACTTGTTCCTGCTCCCGTTCTGGCGGATTTGTAATCCGCCAGCAATGAATATAAGCATTTGCAATGCAAAGAAAGATATTAATATAGAAAGACAAGATGATAATAAGCGTATCGGATTATAAATCCTTATATTCCAAGCGGTCGGATTGCAAATCCGACCGAACAAATATAGCAGCATTCGTTCCTGCCGTCCTGCCGGATTGGCAATCCGCCAGCAGCAGACATGAGCATTGCAGGTGCGATAGGACAGGAAAGTTTTCTCTCTTTCTCTTCATTCTCCTATCTTCTCTTTCTGCTTTCGGCCAAGACTACGAGGGAGTCCGACTGCATTGGCTGGACAGCTTGAGGGCAGCAACAGCTCACATCCTGCGCGACAGCATCATCCGTCAGGACGGCGACAGCATGAAACTCTGGTGGACTGTCTATGGAGAAAAGCCCACCGACGGCCGAAGCCTATGGATAAGTCTGCACGGCGGAGGCGGCACGACGCCTGACGTGAACGACCAACAGTGGCGCAATCAGATGCATCTCTACCGCCCGAGCGAGGGCGTCTATGTTGCTCCACGCTCTTCCGTCGAGGCATGGGACATGTGGTGCCAGCAGCCCATCGACAGCATGTACCGCGTCCTCATCCGCACCATGATGGTTCATCTCGATGTCAATCCCGACAAAGTATATATCATGGGCTATTCGGCAGGCGGTGACGGCGTGTGGCGCATGGCACCGCGAATGGCCGACCATTGGGCGGCGGCAAGCATGATGGCAGGTCATCCCGGCGATGTTCGTCTCGAGAACTTGCTGAACACCCCCTTCATGATTTGGTGCGGAGCGAACGACGCTGCCTACAATCGCAACAGGCTCGACCGCGAACGAGGCCTCGAGATGGACTCCTTGCAGCGCACTTGTCCCGATGGATATGTCCACGAAACACACATCATGGAGGGCAAAGGCCATTGGATGGACCGCGAGGATGCGGCGGCGGTGCCTTGGATGGCTCAGTACAAACGGCAGGCCTGGCCCAAACATATCATCTGGCAACAGGAAGCAGTCCTGCGTCCGACGTTTTATTGGCTCGAAGCTCCACGCGAAGAACTCAGTCGCGGCAAGCGTGTCGATGCCCTGGTCGATGGCAACATCATCAACGTCACCCGTTGCGATTACTCATACATTATTATATATATAAGCGATGAGTTGGTGAACCTCCGCAAGCCCGTCACCGTAAAATACAATGGCAGAAAGGTCTTCAAAGGCAGGCTGAAACCGAGCCTCGACGTCTACAGGCAGACGCTCTACGAACGCCAAGACCCCAGATTTGCCGCACCATGCAGGCTGACGGTCAGGATAAAAAGATAGAAGGAATCCCTTCCTTGCGCAAATTATTGTGCTTTATCCGCATCGTGTTCCATAAATAATTGTATCTTTGTGCCGAAGAATTAACATAGGAAACACTCAGAAAAAGTTATCGAAGTGAAGAGATTAGTCCGTCTGTTAGTGGCCGTCTGCATGATGTGTGCTTTTGGCCAAGTCCTTGCCCAGACAACTTCGCTGGAGGGCAAGAAGGTTTTGTTCGTCTATGGAGGCTGGGAAGGCCATGAACCCAGGCAATGTATGGAGATTCTCAAACCGTGGCTCGAGAGCCAGGGAGCCAATGTTGTGCTGTCCAGTAGCCTCGACTCCTATACCGACGAGGCGCTGATGAGCAGTCTCGACCTCATAATTCAGACCTGGACGATGGGACATCTCACTGC
The DNA here is from genome assembly GCA_947166305.1 of uncultured Prevotellaceae bacterium. Classification (GTDB taxonomy): domain Bacteria; phylum Bacteroidota; class Bacteroidia; order Bacteroidales; family Bacteroidaceae; genus Physcousia. Next base: position 125,626 of record CAMVDV010000001.1, read on the forward strand.
CGGGCAGGAAAGCGGACTGACGAAAGCAGTGCGTGGCGGCGTGGGATTGGCAGGCTGGCACGGTGGTCTGGGCGACGCCTTCAGGGGAAATACAGAATATCAGTTCATGGTGGGCGGACAATGGGTGGCTCATCCTGGCGGCATCATCGACTACAAAGTGGACATCAAGGACAAGAAAGACCCTGTGACGAAAGGATTAAAGTCCTTCCACATGAAGTCCGAACAATACTATATGCACGTTGACCCCAGCGTGAAGGTGCTTGCCACGACAACATTCCACAGCCAGCCCGAGTCGCCGTGGATAGAAGGTGTCGTGATGCCTGTCGTCTGGAAGAAGCATTACGGCAAAGGCCGCGTCTTCTATTCGTCGCTATGCCATTCGGCCAGTGACTTCAGCGTAGACGAGGCACTCGAAATCATGAAGCGAGGCATCGCATGGGCAGCGCTTTCCCGTCAGCAAGCCAAAGAAAAAGAAGAGTAGGGGAGACGGAATAATACTATAAGGAAATGGAAAAAGAAATATACCTTGCCGGAGGATGCTTTTGGGGAACAGAGCATTACTTCAAACAGATAGAAGGCGTGACGCAGACGGAAGTAGGCTTTGCCAACGGACACACGCAGAACCCGACGTACAAGGAAGTTTATACCGACACGACAGGCTTTGCTGAGACCGTTTGCGTGAAGTACAATCCCGATAAGGTCAGCTTGGAGTTCCTTCTGCAAATGTTCTTCAAGGCCATCGACCCCGTTAGCCTCAACAAGCAGGGACACGACGAAGGCACACGTTACCGCACGGGTGTCTATTACACCAGCGACAACGATCTTCCCGTCATTGAAAAAGTATTTGCTGAAGAGCAGAACAATTACGCACAACCATTAGCTGTGGAGAAGCAACCTCTGCAAAACTTCTTTGCAGCAGAAGAATACCATCAGGACTATCTCGACAAGAATCCCGATGGTTATTGCCATTTGCCTCTCTCGCTCTTTGAGTTCGCACGGACGGCACGGCAAAAGTAGTGCCCTCTCTTATCGGCGACGTTTCCTCGGAGTAAAGATGGAATGAATGCCGGAAACGACACCCGAGCAGATGCGGAAGCACTGGTAGAGAACCAGTCCACCCGAGATGATGCGGCTGATGCCCTGCAGGCTGCTGACTGTCTTCGGTGCCTTCCCGCCCGTCAGATAACTGGCGTTCTCAGTCATCTGCGAGCGTGAGTCCTGCAGTTTCTTCTCGATGGTGCGCTTTCGCTGCCTGAGTGCAGCAAGCACATCGGGAGAGTTGACGATGTTGTTGCTGTTCATAGTCCTTCTGCCTCCTCTTCGCTATCGCCCACAAACAAGCTGGCCACGAAGCGTGCCACGGGCTGCACTATCCAGCGTTTGCGGCCTATGAGTACAACTATGATGACGAGGAGCATCACTCCGCCCATGATGGTGAAGCTCCATGCACCGCCAACTATCTTTGCCAACCACAGAGCAAAGGCTATCACGAAGAAGAAGAGGGCAGCCAGGGCAAGTATGAGGCACACGGCAGCCGTGGCTACTGCGGAGAGGAGCACGCTCAGTTTCTCCGCAGAGTCCAGCTTGAGATACTCCTTTTGCAGTTCCAGATAGTTCTTAGCTTCTGTCCAGAGTGCCTGAATGCTGCTGCTGTAGTTCATAGTCTTAGTGTGAGCCTTGCGGTCTTTAGGGTCTTTTAGGACTCTAAGGGCATTAGGGTCTTTCCCTTATTCTTCGGTTTTGGTGGCTTGCAGCTCTTCGGCTATCTCGTCGACGAGGTCGGACATCTCCTGACGATTGAGCTTGATGCCACGCTTGCGCAGTGCCTCTGCTATCTTTTCGCGCAGGTCGCTGCCCTTCTCGGGAGCAAAGAGTAAGCCACAGGCAGCGCCTACTACTGCTCCACCGACGAATGTTACCAGAAAATCCAATGCTTTCATAGTTCGTTCTCCTTTCTTTTTTGTTCCTAAGGGTCTTTCATGTCTTTCGGGACATTAGGGACTCTGTTCCTTATCGCTTTTTCTCAATTCTGCCTACAAATATAGTGTTTTTTTGCATCCCTTCGCTCTGAAAATGCAAAAAAATGTTGAAAAGTGGCCTTTTTCTGCTCGTTTTGTTGTGCTTTTGTGTAAAAAGCAATAACTTTGCAAGGAAAAATAAGGGAATAAGTAACTATAAAACCATAAAACAACTTATGAAAAAGATTCTTTATGTTTGCGCTGCTGTTTGCGCCGTGTTCATGATGTCTTCCTGCAAGAGCAAGGAGAGTGCCTACAAGAAAGCCTATGAGAAGGCGAAGGCCCAGCATACAGTGACGACAACGCCTGCCCAAACGACCACGACGCCCGTGCAGCAGGTGACGACTCAGACGGTGACGCCCGTCACAACGACTCCCGTGGCAGACTACAGCAACGTGCAGGTTCGCAACGAGAGCGTTTCCTTTGTCGAAGGAAGTCCTTTGAAGCAGTACGGTGTGGTGGTGGCTTCCGTCACTATCAAGAGCAATGGCGTGGCCCTCATGCAGAAGCTTGCCGGACAAGGCTACAACAGTTGCGTGGCACAGGCTCAGGTGAACGGCCAGACTTACTATCGTGTTGTTGCCTGCAGCTTCGACACTAAGCCCGAAGCCGCACAGAAGCGCAGTCAGCTCGAAGGGCAGTATCCCGGCGCATGGCTCCTCTATAAGAAATAAGTCCAAGGGGACTTCCCAAGACCTTAAAGTCTCTAAAGTCCAAAGGGACCTTGTTATTATCAGCGTGGGAAGAGTTCTTGCAATAGACTACGGGGTCCGTCGCACCGGCTTGGCTGTGACGGACCCTTTGCAGATTATCCCTGGTGGGCTTACCACTGTGGAGACCCCAAAGCTTCTGGCTTTCCTGAAGGACTATCTTGCCAAGGAAAAGGTGGAACGATTCGTGGTGGGTCTGCCTAAACAGACTAACGGAAGGGACAGCGACAACTTGCCTCGCGTCAAGGCCTTCGTTGCCCAGCTGCAGAAGGCGTTCCCCGACACGCCGGTCGATATGTGGGACGAGCGCTACACCAGTGTGCTGGCCCATCAAGCCATCCTCGAGAGTGGCATCGGAAAGATGGCCCGCAGGAACAAGGCTCTCGTTGATGAAGTGAGCGCCACCATCATCCTGCAAGGATGGATGGAAAGGAGGCTCACCGCTCCGGCAAGAGGCTAAACAGGGAACCCTTCGCCGTTACGGTCAGAACCCTTCACCATTACGGTCAGAACCCTTCGCGGTTATGGAATAATGCTTCACCATTATTGAAAGAACCCTCCCCTGGACACACACTCACAGGCTTTCGGGCACGTCCGAAACCTCAATAAAAGCATAAACAAATGGTATTACCTATATATACATACGGCCAGCCTGTGCTTCGTCAGGAAGCAGAGGAGATAGACAAAGACTATCCTGAGCTGGAGCAGTTCATAAAGGATATGTACGAAACGCTGGAGCGCAGCGAGGGCATCGGCCTGGCAGCTCCGCAAGTGGGGCGTCCCGTCAGGGTCGTCGTCATCAACCTCGACGTCATCAGCGACGACCTGCCCGAGTACAAAGGCTTCGTCAAGACCTACATCAACCCCTACATCGAGGAGTACGACGAAACGGAGACCGACGTCCTGGAGGAAGGCTGTCTCTCCCTGCCCGGCATCCATGAGAAGGTGAAGCGTGCGAAGCGCATCCGTGTCACCTATCAGGATGAGCAGTTCGAGAAGCACGACGAATGGGTGACGGGCTATTTGGCCCGCGTCATGCAGCATGAATTTGATCACCTCGACGGCGTCGTCTTCACCGACCATCTGCAAGGCCTCCGCCGCCAGCTCACAAGGTCGAAGCTGCAAGACATCAGGAAAGGCAACTTCTCCTGCAACTATAAGGTGAAGGTGAAGCGTTAGTCGTTGACCGTTGACCATTGACCATTGACCATTGACCGTTGAGGGCTATGAGTGTAAAGCGACTATCATTGCTTTTGGCAATGCTTTTAGGCATGTTCAGCTTCCATTGGCGTTTGGTTAATGGTCAATGGTCAATAGTCAATGGTCAATGCCTGATGGCTCAGATCAACACAGACCGCGTCCTTCTGATGGGGCGCAATGCCTTGTACTATGAGGACTATGTGCTTGCCATCCAGCGATTCAATATGGTTATCGGTGCCAAGCCGTGGCTCGGCGAACCTTACTTCTACAGGGCTTTGGCAAAATTCTACCTCGAGGACTATCAAGGAGCAGAGATAGACTGCAATCATGCCGTGGAGCGCAATCCCTATGCCCTCAATCATTATGTGCTCAGAGCACTTTGTCGCATCAATCAGAACCGATATGCCTTGGCCGAAGAGGACTACGAGAAGGCCATCTCCATCAATCCTCTCGAGCACAACGCTTGGCACAACATCGTACTTTGCCAAATAGAATTGAAAGAATACGAACGCGCCGATTCCTCGCTCGACGTGATGCTCCGCCATTGGCCTAAGGAGCCCGAGCAATATACCATGAAGGCTCAGGTTTCATTGCTCAGGACAGATACCGTTCAGGCAGAGAAGTGGACCGACAGAGCCCTCGAACTTGACGAGTACGACGGCAAGGCTTGGAGCATGAAGGCAATGTTCCAGGCAGGCAGAAAGGAGTACAAGAAAGCAGAAGCCTCCCTCGACAAAGCCATCACGCAAATGCCAAAGATGGCCGGACTGTACGTCAACCGAGCTTTAACACGCTACAATCAGGACAACCTCCGCGGAGCGATGTCGGACTACGATGCTTGCCTCGACCTCGAACCACGCAACTATCTGGCCCATTACAACCGAGGTTTGCTCCGAGCCCAAGTGGGAGAAGACAATCTTGCAGTAGAGGATTTCAACTTTGTGCTTGAGCTGGAGCCGGACAACACCATCGCTCTCTACAACAGGGCATTGCTTCTCGACAACATCGGCGATTATAAAGGTGTCATACGCGACATCAGTGCCGTCATCAAGGACTACCCCGAGTTCTGGGACGGCTATCGTCGGCGGGCATCCATCAAGCGGAAGATTGGCGACATCAACGGCGCCGAGCGCGACGAGTTCAAGGTCTTGCAGGCACATCTCGACGCCGTGGCTGGCAAGAAGCATCCCGTCCGCACCCGCAAGAAAAGCGAACGCAACATCGAAGACTATGCAGCGCTCGTGGAAGAAGATACACATGAGGAGGAGAACGAATACGTCAGCGAGTATCGGGGCAAGGTTCAGAACCGGCAGACGGAGTTGAGGCCGGAGCCTATCTACTCGCTCACTTACTACAAACGCACTTCTGAGACCAACACATACATTGCCTTTTGCTCTCAGATCGAAGAGCTCAACAACAAACATGTATTCCCTCAGCAGTTGTACTTGACTGACAACGAGGCTCCGTTGACCGCAAAACAGACCGAAGCACACCAGGCTTCCATCACTTCGCTCACTGAGAAGATAGAAGAGTTCGAGCGAACGTCGCTCGACATGGCCGACCGTAACCTGCTCTTGAATCGTGCCCTCGACTACTATCACATCCGTGATTTTGAGAATGCCATCTGGGATATGACGCATCTCATACAGATGAACGGCACCGACGCGATGGCTTACATCCTGCGGGCACAGTGTCGGTTTGCACAACTCGAGGTGAAGAGATCCACCGCCTCAGCCTCCGACCTTCGCCTCGGCTATCTTATGGCGGTGCAAGACTACGACAAGGCTTCCGACCTCATGCCCGATGTTCCATTCCTCCATTATAATATAGGATGTGTCCAAGTGCAGTTGGCCGATTATCTTGCAGCGCAGAAGTCTTTCAGCCGTGCCCTGGAGCTTGACCCGCATTTCCCAAGTGCTTACTACGGCCGAGGCGTGGCATACATCCTCGGCGGACAAGTGGAGCAAGGCCTCAGCGACCTCTCACAAGCTGGTGAACTCGGGCTTTACACGGCCTACAATCTCATAAAGAAGTACTCGAAAGAGCAGAACAAGTCCAATTCAAAGAAATGAAAAACGCTCACCTCACCCTGACTCTCCTCATTCTGAGTCTGTTTCACTTCTCGCAGGGCAATGCCTGCACCTCCTTCATCGTGTCCGGGAAAGCCACAGCCGACGGGCGTCCGATGATCTTCAAGAACCGTGACACTGGCGACCAGAACAACGTCGTGGCCGTGGTTCAAGGCGAGCGTTACCGATACATGGGTATAGCAGCGTCGTGGGACGAGAAGCCCATCAGCATTTGGGGCGGGCACAACGAGGTCGGTTTCGCCATTATCAACACGGCTGCTTACAACATGAACGGCTGCGAAGGCAAGGACACCGACAACGACGGACGTGTGATGCGTCGTGCCTTGGAGGTTTGTCGAACGCTGTCGGACTTTGAGCATCTGCTCGATACCTTGCCGATGCCTCTTGGCGTGAACTCCAACTACGGCGTCCTTGACGCTGAGGGCGGATGCGCTTATTATGAAACAGGCGACTACGACTTCAACAAGTTCGATGCCAACGACCCTGATGTTGCCCCCGATGGCTACTTGATGCGCACGAACCACGGCATGAGTGGCTGCCGCGACATCGACCGTGGAGTGGAGCGTTTTATGGCAATCACTGACTTCATGGCAGATGCTCACAGCAAGGGAAACCTTAATGCTGAGTACCTTATTGCAAACGTGCCACGCTACCTCACGCACGGACTGACTAAGCAGAACCTCTACGAGCAGTTGCCGAAGGACGAGAACGACACGCACTTCATCCATTTCTCCGAGTTCATTCCCCGCTACATCACGTCGTGTGCCGTCTTGATTCAAGGCGTCGCTCCGGGCGAATCGCCTTCGCACACCATTGGTTGGACCAATATCGGATGGCCTTGCGCATCGGTTGCCATTCCTTTGATGCTTCAGCCCGACGTGTCTCTCCCCACCATTGTCCAGCATGGAGAGAAGGGCAAGGCATGGCTTTGTACGGAGTCCATCGGGCAGAAGTTGAAGGTCTTCAGTCTGAAGCGAGGCAACAAGCGCGACTACATCGACCTCTGCAAGCTGATAAATGCGGCCGGCACGGGCATCGTGCAGCGCATCATGCCCCTGGAGCGCGAGGTCTTCGACCAGGCTCGCGAGGTCTTGACGAAGGTCAGGAAAGGGAAGAACAGCGCAAAAGCCTTGCAGAAGTATTACGATTGGGTCGACGTTTACCTCAAGGAGCATTACCCTTCGGAGTGAACATCATGCCCGTTTCACCTGTGAGCCAAGCCCATGCTATTCAAAATTCCCGACGAGTCCACACGAAGGTTTGCCGAAATCTTCATAAGGATTTGCCGAAATCCACACGAGGATTTCGACGAGTCTACTCGGGCTTCTGAATAACTACTCGTTAGTAAACTGCAATCCATTCGTTAGTAAATTGCAATCCACGCGTTAGTAAATTGCAATCCACGCGTTAGTAAATTGCCATTTACTCATGGAGATGTTTTAAGCTAACGTCAGCTCGGCGAGAAAGAATCAATGTGACACGCTCTGCCCAAGTAGGGACGCGCCGTGGCGCGTCCGCTATACGCGGTACATTCTTCTCCGCTGTTCCTTCGCCGCGAACACGGACGCGCCACGGCGCGTCCCTACAGGGAGAGGTTGGCATTTTCTCTTATGCTATGATTCGTTTGGAATGTCAACGTCAATGACTCACGTTTACTTCGCCAACTAACCACGTTTACTTTGCCAACTAACCACGTTTACTTTGCCAACTAACCACGATGCGACGGCAAACTCACCGTGTGCAGCGGGGCTTTATGCCCTTTTTCTCCTTTTCGTCAGATTTTTCAGCTTTACGTTTCCTACTTTCAATTATTTGTTGTACCTTTGCAACTTGAAAATAATAAAACAGGATATATGATGGTAAAGATTACTTTCCCCGATGGCTCCGTCCGTGAGTATGAGAGCGGCGTCACTGGCTATGAGATTGCACAGAGTATTTCACCCCGACTGGCTCAGGACGTCGTGGCTTGCGGCGTCGACGGCGAGACGACAGAACTGAACCGTCCCATCACGAAGGATGCCAGCGTCAAGCTCTACAAGTTCGACGACGAAGAGGGCAAACATGCCTTTTGGCACACCAGCGCCCACCTGTTGGCAGAGGCCCTGCAAGAGCTCTATCCCGGCATTCAGTTCGGTTTCGGCCCCGCCATCGAGAACGGCTTCTTCTACGATGTCCTGCTCCCCGACGGCAAGCAGATAGGCGAGGGCGACTTCAAGACCATTGAAGACAAGATGCTCGAGCTGGCACGCAAGGACGAGCCTGTGGTGCGTAAGGAGATAAGCAAGGCAGACAGTCTCGCCCTCTTTGGTGCTGCCGGACAGACCTACAAGTGCGAACATATCGACCAAGACCTTGAGGACGGCAGCATCACGACCTATACTCAAGGCAACTTCACCGACCTCTGCAAGGGTCCCCACATCGTCAGCACCGGCATCATCAAAGCCGTCAAGCTGATGAGCATTGCCGGAGCCTTCTGGCGCGGCGACGCTACGAAGGACCAGATGCAACGCCTCTACGGCATCTCCTATCCTAAGAAGAAGATGCTCGACGAGTATCTGGTGATGCTCGAAGAAGCCAAGAAGCGCGACCATCGCAAGATAGGCAAGGAGATGGAGCTCTTCATGTTCAGCGAACGCGTCGGCAAAGGTCTCCCCATCTGGCTGCCTAAAGGCACCGACCTGCGCCTGCGTCTTCAGGAAATGCTCCGCAAGATTCAGAAGCAGTATGGCTATCAGGAAGTCATCACACCCAATATCGGCGGCAAGAACCTCTACATGACCTCCGGCCACTGGGACCATTACGGCAAGGATAGCTTCCAGCCCATCCAGACTCCCGAAGAGGGCGAGGAATATCTGCTCAAGCCGATGAACTGCCCGCATCACTGCGAAATCTTTGCCAACAGGCCTCGCTCCTACAAAGAGCTGCCGTTCCGTTGTGCAGAGTTTGGCACAGTCTATCGCTACGAGCAAAGTGGCGAGTTACATGGCCTCACGCGCGTCCGTTGCTTCACACAAGACGATGCCCACATCTTCTGCCGTCCCGACCAGGTGAAGCGCGAGTTCATCAACGTGATGGATATCATCCAGCGCGTCTTCAAGACCTTCAACTTCAGCGAAGAGAACGTGGAGGTGCAAATCTCTCTGCGCGACCCTAACGACAAGGAGAAGTACATCGGTTCCGACGAGGATTGGGCAAACGCCGAGCAAGCCATCATCGATGCCTGCGCCGAGAAGGGCATGAAGGCACGTCAGGAGCTTGGCGAGGCAGCCTTCTATGGTCCTAAGCTCGACTTTATGGTGAAGGATGCCATCGGTCGCCGCTGGCAGCTCGGAACCATTCAAGTCGATTACCAATTGCCCCAACGCTTCCAACTTGAATACGTCGGCGAAGATGGTCAGAAACATCGTCCCGTCATGATTCACCGCGCGCCCTTCGGCTCCATGGAACGCTTCGTGGCAGTCCTCATCGAACATACAGCAGGCCATTTCCCCCTCTGGCTCACGCCCGACCAAGTTGCTATCCTGCCCGTCAGCGAGAAGTATCAGGAGTACGCCGAACAGCTCAAGGCTTATTTCGATACGCAAGACGTGCGCTCCGTCATCGATGACCGCAGTGAGAAGATTGGTCGCAAGATACGCGACACCGAACTTCGCCACATTCCCTACATGCTCATCGTCGGAGAGAAGGAACAGGCCGAAGGCACCGTCTCGATGCGTCAGCGCGGTGGCGGCGAGCAGGCAAGCATGACGATGGAAGCCTTCGCCCAGCGCATCAAGGACGAAGTGGCACAGATGCTCAGCGCCACGGTTTAGTGTTCCACTAACAAGACACTACATTATTATATATATACGCGCGTGCCCGCATGAGAGAATACATTCCTCGCGTGCGGACACGTCGTGTAGAGAGTCCTCCCTCGGCTGCCTATGTGTCAGGAACGTGGACTTGCCTTTTGCTTGCTGAGTGTATGAAATGTGGCGAAAAAGGATAAAAAAGAAGAAGAAAATTTTGTGCTTTCGGCTAAAAATGCTAAATTTGCAGCCGCAAAAGAAATAAAAGAATCAAACGAGAAGAAGAAAAGCTCAAACGAGCAAGAACAATTAAAAAGGAAGTAAAGCGCTCAGCGCAGGACACTTGATGAAGAAACCTAATCTGAAACAGCAGTATCGCGTCAACGAACAGATTCGTGTCCGCGAAGTCCGTATCGTCGGCGACGACATCGAGAGTAGCGTCGTCTCAACCTCAAAGGCTTTGCAAATGGCGGAGCAACGTGGCGTCGACCTCGTAGAGATTTCTCCCAACGCAGAGCCTCCTGTGTGCCGACTCATCGACTACAGCAAGTTCATCTATCAGCAGAAGAAGCACCAGAAGGAGATTAAGGCCAAGCAAGTGAAGGTGGACGTCAAGGAGATTCGATTCGGTCCGCAGACAGATGACCACGATTACAACTTCAAGCTCAAGCACGCCCAAGGCTTCCTCAGCGACGGCGATAAGGTGAAAGCCTACGTTTTCTTCAAGGGCCGAAGCATTCTCTTCAAGGAACAAGGCGAGGTGCTTTTGCTTCGCTTCGCTGCCGACCTGGAGGAATACGGCAAGGTGGAACAGATGCCACAGCTCGAAGGTAAGCGCATGATCATGTTCCTCGCTCCGAAGAAGCAGGCAAGCACTGTCAAGAAAGCTCAGGAAGAGAGCGATGCTTCCTCTGAAATCCCGATGCGCGAGAAGAAGGCTCCGCAGCAGAAGGCTCGCAAGGAGTACACCGGACCGAAGGTGGAAGGCGAGGACTTCGACGACTAATGTGAGAAAAGTGCGTAACGCCTGGTATATGCGTTGCCACATAATTAATAACAATTAAATAACAAAAAAATGCCAAAAGTAAAGACTAACTCCGGTGCGAAGAAGAGATTCACGTTCACCGGAACAGGCAAGGTGAAGCGTCACCACGCTTATCACAGCCACATCCTGACGAAGAAGACCAAGAAGCAGAAGCGCAACCTCGACCACAGCGCTATCGTTGTTCGTGAGAACATGAAGCAGGTCCGCGACCTCCTCTGCCTTCGCTAAACATCTGCAAACTCAGGAATCAGTTTTAACTTTAGTTATTAACCGAATGCTTTAGCACATTAAGTTCAAACATTGACCATTGACCATTGACTATTGACCATTAAATTGTGACATTGTGAAATTGTCAAATCGTAAATGCTTTGGCGCTAACATTCAAAAAGAAACAAAATTATGCCAAGATCAGTAAATCATGTAGCTTCAAGAGCTAAGAGAAAGAAAATTCTGGGTTTGACCAGAGGTTATTTCGGTGCGCGCAAGAACGTGTGGACCGTTGCCAAGAACACTTGGGAGAAAGGCCTCACCTATGCTTACCGCGACCGTCGCAACAAGAAGCGCAACTTCCGTGCTCTGTGGATTCAGCGTATTAACGCTGCAGCCCGCTTGGAAGGTCTCAGCTACAGCCAGCTGATGGGTCTGTTGCACAAGGCCGGCATCGAGATCAACCGCAAGGTTCTCGCTGACCTCGCCGTGAACTATCCCGACGCATTCAAGGCTGTTGTGGCAAAAGTGAAGTAACCCGGAGGACTCACATCACTTCGAGATTTACAAAATCAAAGGGGAGGGAAATGCCTTGGTGCGTTTCCCTCCTTCTTTTTTTGTGCGTTGCGAGGCGAGGGACGTTTCCTTTCTTGCCTATGTCCTTGGCCTTGTTTTTGTCGCTCCACGAGGTGTGGGGAAAAGGCTGTGGGGTTGTGGGGAAAAGGCTGTCGGGTTGTGGGGTAAAGGCTACAGGGTTCCCGGAGAAACACCGCAGGGAGAAAACACAAACGCAACACGGAGGAAATACAATCGCTGCAGGGAGGAAATCCAATCGCCGCAGGGTGCGTTTCATGACGTCGCGGGGAGGGCGTGGCGATGCCTGCGATGTCTTTTGCCGGAAAAGGGCGATGTCGTTGGCGGTTTGGGAAACTTTTCCAAGCGTTTCACAGATGCTTTCCGTCAATTTTTAACTTTTTAACTTTATAACTTTTAATTTCTCACTTATTTGTCGTACCTTTGTGCCCAAAGAAACGAGAACAAAAAATCAATCAATCTAAGTTTACATTATGACAATCAGTGAGTACAACTTTGCCGGCAAGAAGGCAATCGTGCGCGTTGACTTCAACGTGCCCCTGAACGAGAATGGTGAGATTACGGACGACACGCGCATCCGCGGCGCGCTGCCCACGCTGAAGAAGATTATCGCCGACGGCGGTGCTGCCATCATCATGAGCCACATGGGCAAACCCAAGGGCAAGGTGAATCCCAAGCTCTCCCTTGGCCAGATACGTGCTGCCGTGGAGAAGGCCATCGGCTGTCCCGTCAGCTTTGCTCCCGACTGCGCTAAGGCTCAGGACGCTGCCAAGGCGCTGAAGATGGGCGAGGCTCTCTTGCTGGAGAACCTCCGCTACTATCCAGAGGAGGAGGGCAAGCCCGTGGGAATCGACAAGGAAGATCCTGCCTACGAAGAGGCTAAGAAGGAGATGAAGGCTCGCCAGAAGGAGTTTGCCAAGACCCTTGCCAGCTATGCCGACTGCTATGTGATGGATGCCTTTGGCACTGCCCACCGCAAGCACGCTTCCACCGCCGTCATCGCCGATTACTTCGACGCCGACAGCAAGATGCTTGGCTTCCTCATGGAGAAGGAAGTGAAGGCTGTGGACAACGTCCTCTCCAACATCAAGCGTCCCTTCGTGGCCATCATGGGTGGCTCCAAGGTGAGCACGAAGATCGGCATCATCGAGAACCTGCTGGGCAAGGTGGACAAGCTCATCCTCTGCGGCGGCATGACCTACACCTTCTCCAAGGCCCACGGCGGCAAAATCGGCGATTCCATCGTGGAGCTCGACAAGCTCGACGTGGCTCTCGAAGTGGAGAGAAAGGCCAAGGAGAACGGCGTGGAGCTCGTCCTGGGTTGCGACAGCGTTTGCTGCAACGGCTATGACTTCGGCACTTTCAGCGTGAAGCCCGGCGCTCAGGTGAAAGTCTTCCCCTCCAATGCCATCGAAGACGGCTGGGATGGCCTCGACGCCGGTCCGGAGAGCCGCAAGAAGTTTGCCGAAGCCATCAAGGGCGCCAAGACTATCCTCTGGAACGGTCCTGCAGGATGCTTCGAATGCGACGAATTCACCGCCGGCAGCCGTGCCGTGGGTGAGGCTATCGCACAGGCCACGGCCGAAGGAGCCTTCTCCCTCATCGGCGGAGGCGACAGCGTGGCTTGCTGCACCAAGTTCGGTCTGACCGACAAGGTGAGCTACATCAGCACCGGAGGCGGTGCCCTGCTCGAAGCCATCGAAGGCAAAGTGCTCCCGGGCGTAGCAGCCATCAAGGGATAAACCAAAAAGGGAAAAAGTAAAAGTGAAGAGTGAAAAATCGAAGTTCCCTTTGGTTTCGTCGTCTATGAGAGCTTTTCGGCGGAACTATCGAGCCAAAGGGTGCTCCTGTCTTTCACTTTTCACTTTTCTCTTTCCACTTTTGTTAGTATCATTCCTGCTGCCCTCTTGTTCCGAAAGGCAAGAGCCTGTGCAGCAAGAGGCAGACAGCGTGGTGGTGGACACCACGGTGTTGCGCGTCGCAGTCATGCCCGCCATGAATTGTCTGCCAGTCTATTATGCCAAGCAGAGCGGTCTGTCCGACAGCTTAGGCTTGGACATCAGCCTTGTCCGCTATCAGGCTCAGATGGACATCGACACAGCCATCCTGCGCGGACACGCCGACATTGCCTTCACCGACCTCATCCGTTGCGCCGGACTCAGCAAGCAGGGAGCACAGATTGTGCCTTTCGCTTCCTGCGACGAGGCGCTTTCCCTCATCTCGCTCGACACGAAGCGAGTGAAGACAGTGGGGCAGATGAAGGAACAAATGATTGCCGTCAGCCGCCTCTCCGCCACAGACTATTGGTGCGATCGCCTGCTCGATAGTTCACGCATCGCTCACGAAGACATCTATCGTCCGCAAGTCAACGACGTCTGGCTCCGTGCCGAGATGCTCAGACAGGGACTTGTCGATGCCGCTATCGTAGGAGAACCGTTTGCCACATGGCTCGCGACGTTGGGGCACAAACGCCTCTTTCAGACCAAAGGGAAAAGGCCGCATCTCTATGCATGGGCCAACATTTCTGCCACAAAGCAGCAGCAAAAGGACTTCCTCAGCCTGCTCGACTCGGCTCTGTCGCACATGAATAAGGAAGGAGAAGCCGCCCTCTTGCGCGACATCCTCAAGCAAGAGTACCATTTGCCGCCCGCCGTTGCTGACTCCATCGCACTCCCTCCGCCAGGCCACACCTCACCCGTCGATGAGAAAGAAACGCAGGCGGCAGGAGAATGGCTGCGGAAAGCCACAAGAATCAAGAAATGATTGACGCCAAAACCCTCCGCCTCGTCACACGTTCCGGCCTGCAAGCCTTTGCCTCGGGCCACGTCCTCGACGGCATCGCCGCCTTGCAGACGCTCCTTCCGTATTGTTCCCGAGAGGACATAGTGCGTGCCGATGCCGAGAGCCTCGAGAAGAACTATCACTATATGCTCTCTTTCCTCCGCGACGGAGGGCACGACGAAAAGCGGGGCGAAGTGCTGGCTAAGCTGAGGAAGAAAGGTGTCTCACTGCTCGAAAAGGCGTGCCGTGCCATACGTCTCTCCATTGATGATGACAGATATGCGAAGGCTCTCCATCGTCTCGAGGAGAACTACGACGCGCCGATACGCACGGCTGTCATAGAGAAATGGAACAGCTTGCTTACTCCCGAGGAAACCTCTTCGACGCAAGACGACCTCTTCGACTTGCTTTGGACCTCGCCCCTATGGTCGCCACAGGACACGGCGCTGTGGTTCGACTTCCTTTCCGGCCAGCAAGACATGGTGCAACAACACCTTTCGGGGGCTGTCTTCCTCTCGCTTTGGGAACACTATGATGCCGAGAAGATGCAGCTGCTCGCGCTTCTTGCCGACAGTTCTTGCCACAGAACCCGCCTCGCTGCTGCCTGCTATCTGCTTCTTCTCCGACTTCGTCATGCTGAGATT
This sequence comes from uncultured Prevotellaceae bacterium, assembly GCA_947166305.1. Lineage (GTDB taxonomy): Bacteria > Bacteroidota > Bacteroidia > Bacteroidales > Bacteroidaceae > Physcousia. Next base: position 140,703 of record CAMVDV010000001.1, read on the forward strand.
GATGCGCTCATGCCGTCCCTGCCCGATAGTATGCTCTCTCGAAAAGGGCGACACATCATCAGCCAGGTGCAGTATGAGCTCTTGCTTATGCTCGTCTCGGAGAAAGATATGGAGCATGAGCTGAAGGAAGCTGAGGAACTTTCACGTTCCTTATTGTCGCCAGGCAAGACCCTGAATCTTGGTGGCATCAAGGATCTCATCTCTCTGAAAGGCCGTTACCTCAGGAATCGCCTGAAGCGCGGACTGGACATCAACCTCGCCAAGGTGCCATTGCTGCACAGCAGCGAGTACATGCACCGCATCAGTCACTGGTTTCTTCCTTTCGACAAGAACCATCCTCTCTTCCAATCTGTCTTGATAGACGAGCAAGGGAATGAGAAACGTCACCTTTCGGCCTTGCTTGACCTCATCGTCGATTGCGACGTCGACAAGCTTGCCACGCTCTATCTTGCTGCCAGCGACAAGGATTTCTCCAAGGCTGTGCAGCAGTTAGACACGTCGGAACTTCCTGACGTCACGGGTGCCGTGGTGCCGGAATACTCCCTTCGCTACATTATCCAAGACCTCTATCGCTTCTTCCTTCATTCCTTGCTGGCGCCTTTCCCCGTCAATCCTTTCCGCATGAAGCTCACTTTGTTCGACTTTCCTGAGCTCTTCCGCCTTATCCCTGCCGACGATGTCGTAAAGGAGTGCGAGCTGCTTTATGAGTTAGGACGCGACAATCAGGTGATGTCTGCACTCGATGAGCTCATGAAGCGTAAGGGTGCAACAGCTTCTGCGTTGCTCCTCAAGGCAAAGGCTTTGAGGCGACAGAAAAAGCTCAGCGAGGCCATCGGACAGGCGCGAAGCGCTGAGATGCTTGAGCCGGACAATACGGAAGTTTTGCGCTTCCTGATTGAATGCCATGCACTTCAGAAGCGTTACGACGAGGAACTCGAGTATCTGCAAAGGCTTGTCGAGCTGATGCCGGACGAAGTGAGGCTCCGTAGGCTCATGCCTTTCACGATGGCACGGGCAGGCAAGAAGGAGGAAGCTCTGCGCCTGTTCTTCGAACTGGACTATGAGTCGGACGACACGGGCGACGAGTACCGTCAGCTCGTGGCAGGCATTGCCGACACGGCACTCGCGCTTGGCAAGACGGATGTTGCGGGACGTTATACTGAAAAGGAGCTGACTCTGGACGGTAAGGAAAGGTGGAAAGCCCTGCTTCGTCTTGGCCACGTCAGGCTCATAGAAGGTAACCTCCACGACAGCATCGCAAGCTATGAGCAGGCTTTAGGCTGTCTGCGCGAGCAAGGGAAAGAGGCAAAGATGCTTTTGGCCGCTTTCGATGAGAGCCGCGAACTGCTTCTCTCCCACGGCATCAGCACGGACGATTTCCTCCTCGTCCGCGACATCATGCAGGCTGCAGCCGACAAGATGCCGCTTCTATGAGTTGATGATTTCCTCGATGTAGCTGAGCAGTTCTTCCTTGCCCTGCTTTGTCTCGCTACTCGTGACGAAGTGTGGCGGCAATTCTTCCCATTCTTCAGACAGACGGCTGAGGTAGGTTCTGACGTTCGCGGCGAGCTTGCTTTTCGATAACTTGTCGGCTTTCGTGAAGACGATGCTGAAGGGGATGCCGTTCTCTCCGAGCCAAGTGATGAATTCCAGGTCGATGCGTTGCGGTTCGTGGCGTGCGTCGATGAGCAGGAAGAGGTTCATCATCTGCTCTCGACGCAGGATATACCCCGTTATCATACGCCTGAGTTCCTCCCTTTGCTGCTGTCCGCGCTTGGCATAACCATAGCCCGGAAGGTCCACGATGTGCCATTGTCCGTTGATAAGGAAGTGGTTGATGAGGATGGTCTTGCCCGGCGTGGCAGACGTCTTGGCGAGGCCCGAGCGGCCTGTAAGCATATTGATGAGGCTGGACTTGCCCACGTTGCTGCGTCCGATGAAGGCAAATTCCGGCATCTGTCCCTCGGGACATTGCTCCACGCGGGCGCTGCTTACGATGTATTCGGCTGAGGTGATGGTCATCAGAAGTTGTATTTAAGGCCGAGGCTGAGCCATTCTTTGAACATGAAGTGCGACATTTCTGCCCCGTCGGGATATTTACGTGTGCTGCTGTTGTCGAAGCGCGGATAGAGATACATCTGGGCTGTGATGAGCTTCGTGACGGTGAAGTCGATGGTGTTCTCCCATTCCCAGATGTTGTATGTATAGTTGCTCATCCAGTAGACACGGCTCGACCAGGCTATCTGTTTGCATATTTGCCAGCGTGTGTTCATGGTGATGTTGGGACCGAACGTGATTTTGCTGTTCTCTCCCTTGGCAAGTCCGAAGTTGGTGACGATGGAGTCTTCGTGGACGTAAAGAATCTTCATGGCCAGCGGAGCCACATTGAGTTTGTAGGAGAATTGTTTCTTGCTGCCCCATGTTACTTCCCACTTCAAGCCCGGAGCGACTGTGACTTCCAGAGGGGACAGGAACTTGGAGGAAAGATTATCAGAGTTGCGCTGATAGTTTGGCGCAACCTGTGTCTGGAGGATGACGAGCAGAGAGTAGTACCAGTTCTTCCAAGCCTTGTAGCCAGCGTCGGTGGTGTAGCGAAGCAGGTTGCTCGAAGGGCGGAAGGTGCGGTTCTTGTCGCTCTCCGTGGTCTGGAATCCGAGCTGGAAGTCCAGCGTGTTGTTCCATGTGAACTTGCGCTGGTCGTTGTAGTTGGCGCGGAGCGTGAGTGCGAAGTTGCCGGTGAAGTTGGTCTCGCCGCCCTTGTACCAGTTGTCCGAGAAGTAGTTTTGCACGAATTGGAGCGAGGCGTCGCCGGAGAATTTCCAGAAGTTAGGCCTGCGCGTGATGACTTCAATCGGTCCTTCCATCTCGGGTGCGAGGGTGGCGGCAGCCACTTTGTCGGCCAGTTTGTCGGAGACGGTGAGCATTTCGTTCACGTCGCTCCGTATGAGTGCCTGTCCCTTGAGGTCTGCTTCGGTCTGCGTCACGAGGCGTGGAGCATGGGCATAGAGCGATGCGAGGGCCTGACGTGAGGCATAGATGCGCTGCACCTGCGGGTCGGGACACGAGGTGTCGGTGGTGCCCATCACCTGTTGGAGCGTGGAGCTGTAGAGGGTGGGGCGGGAGAGGAGCAGGAGGAAGTAGGGATTGGGCTGTGAACTGCGTGGCTGCGCGTCCAGCGAGTCGCGCTCCAGGACAAGTGTGTCGATGGCTGCGAGATACTTTTTCAGCAGCCACGAAGAGTCGGCCTTTTCTGTCTGAGCCGCAGTCTTTCTGCCCGCTTGTGCAGAGGCTCCGAGTGACAGAAAACAGATGCAGAGGAGTATTGAAAGGTGCTTCATTAGAACCAAATTTGGTGCAAAGGTACGAAAAAAAGTGGAAAGGTGAAAAAGTTAAAAGGTTAAAAGGTTAAAAGGCGCAGAAAAACGTAGCGGAGGCACACGTCGCCCTTGCTGACTCAGCGTGTTTAGTTGCCCAACTAAACGTGCTTAGTTCGCCAACTAAACGTGCTTGGTTTTTAATCTCTCCATTAGTACGTTGAAATTTATCCGTTAGTAAATTGCAAATCATCCATTGGTAAATTGCAATTCATCCATTAGTAAATCGTCGTTTATCCATTGGTTGTTTGTCCACCACTCGTGGTTTTCTTGCCGACGCAGGCTTTGCTTTGGGGCAAAAGTGCGTGCAGAATCCGATGGAGGCTCGTTAATTTCACAATTTCTAAATTTCACATTTTCTAAATTTCGTAATCTCACATTTTCTTCGTACCTTTGTGCGCTCGTTTATAAAATAATAGGAAATAAGGAAACCAAACGTATGGATAAGAACACAATCACAGGTTTTATACTCATTGCTCTCGTGGTCATCGGCTTCAGTTGGTACAGCCAGCCGTCGAAGGAGGAACTTGCCGCGATGGCACAACGCGACAGCATCGCAGCCGTAGAACAGCAGAAACAGGCTGAGGCTGCAAAGAAGCAGGCCGAGGCAGCCGCTGCTCCCGTGGCCGCTCCCGACAGCTCGTCGCTCTTCTTTGCAGCACGCACAGATGGAGAAGGACAGCGTATCGTGCTCCAGAACTCCAAAGTGAAGGTCGGGCTCAACAGCAAAGGCGCCACGGTGGAAGATGCCGAAATCATCGGCTACAAGAGTCGTCTGCGCGACGGCGACGTCGTGATTCTCGGCAAGGGCGATGCTTCGATGAAGCTCACTTTGCCGCTGAAGCAGGAGAACATCCGCCTCGCCGACCTCTCATTCAGCGTCGCAGAGCAGACCGACAGCAGTGTCACCTTCGTCGCTGAGCAGGATGGTAAGCTGCTCCAAGTGGACTACAAGCTCCGCCCCGACGCATATATGCTCGACATGTACGTCACGAGCCGGGGACTGGAAGGCATGGCGATGCCCGGACAGTCGGCACTTCTGCTCGACTGGAAAGCGACTATCCTCCCGCAGGAAAAGGGTGCCGACTTCGAGAACCGCTACAGTTCGCTCACCTACAAGCGTCAGGACAAGGGCGTGAAGCATTTGAGCGAGACCTCCGACGAGAGCAAGACGCTCGAGGAACCCGTGGAGTGGATTGCCTTCAAGAACCAGTTCTTCAGCGCCGTCCTCATTGCCGACAAGCCGATGAGCAAGGCTTCGCTCGTCACGACACAGCCAGACAGCAACTACGAAGGCTGGCTCAAGGAGTACGAAGCCGCGGCTGAGATACCTTTCGACGCTACATCGAGCGCCGGCACTCACCTCCAAATGTACCTCGGACCCAATGACTTCCACATTCTTAAAGCGCACAGTGAGATGACGGCCTACGGCTCGGATGCCGACTTGGACGAACTCGTTTACCTCGGATGGTCATTCTTCCGCTTCATCAACCGTTGGTCCATCCTCTACATCTTTGATTGGCTCAAGGCACTTGGCCTGTCGATGGGCATCGTGCTCCTGCTGCTGACGCTCATCGTCAAGTTTGCCGTCTATCCCACACAGAAGAAGAGCTACATCAGCAGTGCCAAGATGCGAGTGCTCAAACCCAAGCTCGACGAGATAGGAAAGCAGTATCCCAACCCCGAACAGGCCATGCAGAAGCAGCAAGCCATGATGCAAGTCTACAGTCAGTACGGTGTCAGCCCCATGGGAGGATGCCTTCCGATGCTCATCCAGATGCCCATCTGGTTGGCACTTTTCAACTTTATTCCCAACGCCATCGACTTGCGCGGAGAGAGTTTCTTGTGGGCCGACGACCTCAGTGCCTATGATGATCTCATCCGTTGGAACGTCGACTTGCCCCTCATCGGCAATCATCTCAGCCTCTTCTGCCTGCTCTTCACGGTCACCAATCTCGCCAACACATGGGTCTCCATGCGCCAGCAGCAGAACCAGTTCACGGGCGAACAGGCACAGCAAATGAAGATGATGCAGTGGATGATGTACCTCATGCCCCTGATGTTCTTCTTCGTCTTCAACGGATATAGCAGCGGCTTGAGCTACTACTACTTCGTCTCCGGCCTCATTAACATCATCATGATGTGGTATCTTCGTTGGTCGACCGACGACAAGAAGCTTCTTGCCAGCCTCGAAGCCTATCATCAGCAGCACAAGAACGACCCGAAGAAGGTCTCCGGCTTGCAAGCTCGCCTCGAAGCTTTGCAGAAGATGCAGCAGGAACAGGCCAACAGAAAGAGATAAATTTAGGAATAAAAATCAGGAATAAACATGAAACGCCACCGCTCATTTTTTCATTTTTTCATTCTTTCATTAGTTATCATGTCTTGCGGCACGCAGAAAGAAACAGACAAGGTCTGCATCGAAAAGCAGACAATTCAACTGGAAAGCGACCTCATGACGCCTGAAGCGCTCTGGGCAATGAGCCGTATCGGAGGCTATCAATCCTCGCCTGACGGCAAGCACATTGCTTTTCAGATGGGCTACTATAGCGTCAAGGAGAACAAAAGTCACCAGGTCCTCTGGATGATGAATGCCGACGGAAGCGAGCAGAAGCAACTGACCGCCGACGCTGAAAACGAGACTGACGTGCAATGGCTCGACGACAAGACCATCGCTTTCCTGCGTGAAGGTGAGGTTTGGAAAATGGACCTCGACGGCTCCAACCGTAAGCAAATGACTCAGACCGAAGGCTCTGTCGAGGGATTCTCCTTTGCTCCCGACGGCAAGAAGGTCATACTTCTGAAGAGTATCGACTTCAACGAAATCATTGAGAAACAGCCTGAAGACCTCCCGAAGGCAACAGGACGTGTCGTCAACGACTTGATGTATCGCCATTGGGACCATTACGTCGAGAGCATCCAGCACCCGTTCCTTGCCGAAATCAATGGCCAATGTTCAATAGTCAATGAAGTTGACATCCTCGACGGCTACCCCTACGAGTGCCCGATGGAACCGTTCGGCGGCATCGAACAGCTGGCTTGGAGTCCCGACTCGAAGTTCATCGCCTTTACCTGCCGCTGCAAGACCGGCCTGGACTACAGCATTTCGACCGACTCCGATATCTTCCTCTATGACGCGGAGAGCAAGGACATGAGCAAGACAAAGAACCTTTGCAAGAACTGCTGCGAGTTCGACGTCGTGCCCGATGGAGGCTTTGTTGACAGTCCGGACCACATCTGCAATCCCACCAAGACACTCAAGGATCAGTTCATCAACACGAACTTGAAAGACAGCAACGTGGGCTACGACACGAACCCCAAGTTTTCGCCCGATGGACGCTATGTGGCTTGGCTCTCGATGGAGCGCGACGGCTACGAGAGCGACCGCCAGCGCCTCTGCATCTTCGACCTGAAGGAGAACACCAAGACCTACGTCACCGAGAGCCTCGACTCCAGCGTCGACGACTTCTGCTGGGCACCTGATTCCTATACATTATATTATATAAGTGTATGGTATGCCACGGAGAACCTCTACAAGACAAACATCAAGGGAGAGGTCAAAAGGCTCTCCGAAGACTGGGCAGACTTTGGTTCTTTGCAAATGCTCAACGACAAGCAGCTCCTCGCAGAACGTCACAGCTTCACGGCTCCCGCGGACCTCTACGTCGTGACGCCTGGCGACTCCATCGCCGACACGCGCATCGAGCAGATAACAGAAGTGAACAAAGACATCTTGGACCAGTTGGCGAAGCCCAGCGTCGAACAGCGTTGGGTCAAGACAACCGACGGAAAAGAGATGCTGACGTGGGTCATCTTGCCTCCCCACTTTGATGCTTCCAAGAAATATCCCACGCTCCTCTTCTGCGAAGGAGGTCCTCAGAGTGCCGTAAGTCAGTTCTGGAGTTACCGTTGGAACTTTATGATCATGGCATCGCAGGGTTATGTGGTCATTGCACCTAACCGCAGAGGCGTGCCGGGCTTCGGGCAGGAATGGCTCGAAGAAATCAGTGGAGACTGGACCGGACAGTGCATGAAGGACTATCTCTCCGCGATTGACGATGCCACGGAAAACTTGCCTTACGTTGACAAGGACCGTCTCGGTGCCGTCGGAGCCTCGTTCGGCGGCTTCTCGGTTTACTATCTTGCAGGTCACCACGAAGGTCGATTCAAGTGTTTCATCGCGCACGACGGGGCTTTCAACCTCGAAGCGATGTACACCGAAACAGAAGAAAACTGGTTCAGCAACTGGGAATACGACGATGCTTACTGGAACAAAGATCAGTCGGCACGCGCTCGTCGCACCTATGAAAACAGTCCGCATCGGTTTGTCGACAAGTGGGACACGCCCATCCTCTGCATTCATGGCGAGAAGGACTACCGCATCAATGCCACTCAAGGCATGAGCGCTTTCAATGCAGCACGCATGAGAGGCATCGAAGCACAGCTCTTAATCTTCCCCGACGAAAACCATTGGGTGCTCAAACCTCAAAATGGTATTTTGTGGCAAAGGACTTACTTCCGCTGGCTCGACCGCTGGCTGAAGGATGGTAAATAAAAATGAGAGTTTATGAACAGCGAGGTTAATTTCAAGAAGGATTTTTGCCTGCATTACTTTGATGAGGGTTGTTGGCAACTTGATGTGCTGAACAAAGTTGATGTGCTTTTGACAGACAGGAAGGGTAAGGCCTTGCTGTATATCGAGTCGAAGTCATCCATCACAAATGAGACAGACCATCGAAAAGCCATTGCTCAAGCTATCTTAACTAATCACAAGCAGGATGCTATCCTCTCGCGCATTGCTCTCATTTATAGAAATGTTCAGGAAGAGGATGTGCTGGAATTGATTGACTGTTCAGATAACAGTGTGATGTACAACAATGATATCAACTGGGAGAAAGAAAAGGCAAGCGAGCCATCAAAAGATGCCATCAACCGCATCAACGACCGTGTGGCAGGAAGAACGAAGACGTTTACAGGAGAGATTGAGATTAAGGCTGCATACCTCTTACTCAAGAAAAGACGCGATGCCATCATTAACATCACGGAACGGAATTTCATCGTCGTTTACAATCATTGGAGGCAGGAGATAACGTTCTATGAGCGCATTGATGATGAGCAAGACTATATCAATCTTTTCCTAGTTGACTTGCTCAACCGAGAGACATACGCTAAGACGAATACTTCGATGATACATGAGGGGACTAATCTCCTCAACTACCGCATAATGTTTGACAACGGCGAGATTGACGGTATCAAGTATAAAGGTTATCCCCAATCATTCTATTATACTATAGAGGACAAGGTTCGCTACGATGCTTTCTGGAGCAAGTACAAGCGTCCGCCACGGCAGGAAGACTTTATGAAGATAAAGGAGTACAGCAATATGCTATACTCTGAAAGATATCGTCGCGATACAGGCGGCGAATATACGCCTTCGTGCTTCGTTGAGAAGCAGAACGATATTTTGCGTGAGCACTACAATATGGACGAGTTCATTGTATGTGACCCTTGCGCCGGAGTTGGCAATCTAGAAAATGAGTTCGGTAAGGACTTCAAGCAGCATTGTTATCTTTCTACTTTGGTCAGTATGGATGTGGACACATGCAGAATGAAAGGCTTCGACAATGCCATTCTATACGATTACTTCGCGGATATAGACGAACAACCTAAGTGGAAGTATCGTGGAGAAGAACTTGACATTCGGGAGATTGCCAGACGAGAAGGACGGAAGCTCATGGTGATAATGAACCCACCATACGTCAGGCGAAAGGGGTTCAAGAACGATATGGCAATTGAGTTCTTTAACAAGGTATTGCGGCTTCAACCGGACGTAATTGTGTACTATTGCAAGACAGAGTTTTTTCTTCGTGATACCGTCCAGCACTATGTTCGTTCGGGTTATAAAGTCGTTTCGCACATCTTCAGCAATGCCCAAAAGACATTTAGGCTCTCCGAATGGCCTATCAGTCAAGTTATCTTCGACAAGGAACAGGGAGAGGCTTTAACAGGCAGGTATATCAAAGCGGACCGTTACGAGTACAACCGTCGCACCCACCAGCTTGACTATGAGCAGACTTATACCTATGATAATAGTCGTCCCAATCTGCTGAAGGACATGGAGAGGCAAATTAAGGAATATGCCACTGGTATGAGAATAGGACAATGGGCCAATGACCATTATTGTGTAGTCGTAAGTAACAGACAGACTCATGCGCAGTCAATAACGACACACAACCTTGGCTATACCATGCTGCTGAAGGGACTGAACTTCAACACACATGCCAAGTACTATGAGACAAGCAACTTGGTATACAAAGGTGTAACGGAAGATATTAATGAGGAGTTGTATGCCGACGCCATCATGTTTTCCTTCTTTTACAAGGGCTGTGACTTCTCCAACAAGGAAGGTATACGTAACTACATCATGCCATTTACGGCAGAGGAACTGCACTGCTCCCCAAATGACCTCAATGTGCTTTTCCCTGTGGACTATTGTGCAGATCGTTTTTCAGGGGAATTGCCCTTAGACAATGACAATCTGCTTGAGGATGCTTTCGACTTCCGCAAATGGATTCAACAATTCAACTTCTCGCAAGAGGCACGTGAACTATACGATGCAGCTCTCGATATATTCCGGTTCTATCATTACAGCGATTTGTACAAGGACAAGGACTGGAACGACAGCTTCTATGATATAACGAATGCTATCATGGGTAAGAGCTCGGCCGACTATCAGGAGGTGAACAAACAGAACGACCGCCGCATGACTCGCGTCAAGACGGTCAAAGGGACGCATGGTTTCAGCCGCAGTTCCATACGATATGCTGTACCAGAAGAAAATCTCCCCATGTTTACACGCTTCTTTGACGCTCGCGACACACTTGCCAGAAAGATAAACCGCCAGCTTGTTGATCAAGGCCTTATGTTATGGGAGCGCGAGAATATCTATTGACTTTAAAGTATAATGTAATAAAGTAATAACGAAATAACGACAACAAATGACACAGACAATCCAAAAGACTCTACGCGACAGCGCCGGTATGCGCTGGACTGCTTTGCTGCTATTGGCGCTGGCTATGTTCTGCAGCTACATCTTCATGGACATCCTTTCGCCCATTAAGGATTTGATGCAAGAGACAAGAGGATGGGACTCCACAGCCTTCGGAACGATGCAAGGCTCCGAGGTCTTCCTCAATGTCTTCGCTTTCTTCCTCATCTTCGCAGGCATCATCCTGGACAAGATGGGCGTGCGTTTCACCATGCTTCTCTCAACGGCGGTGATGCTCATCGGCGCTTGCATCAAGTGGTATGCCGTGGCCGACGGGTTCGCCGGAAGCGGACTGGAGGCTTGGTTCACGAGCCATCTGAACTACATTCCCGTGTTCGACGAGCTGGGAGTGTCGCCTTTCTATGCCGGGATGCCAGCATCTGCCAAGTTTGCAGCCTGCGGCTTCATGATCTTCGGCTGTGGCTGCGAGATGGCAGGCATTACGGTGAGCCGAGGCATCGTCAAGTGGTTCAAGGGAAGAGAGATGGCTTTGGCGATGGGAAGTGAGATGGCTTTGGCCCGTCTTGGAGTCGCCACTTGCATGATTTTCTCGCCATTCTTTGCCCGTCTTGGCGGGAGCGTCAGCGTCAGTCGCTCGGTGGCCTTCGGCGTCGTGCTGATGTGCATCGCCCTCATCATGAGCATCGTCTATTTCGTGATGGACAGTAAACTGGACGCACAGACTGGAGAGGCCGAGGAGAAGGACGACCCCTTCAAGGTGAGCGACCTTGGTCAGATACTCACTTCGAGCGGTTTCTGGCTCGTGGCTCTGCTGTGTGTGCTCTATTACAGCGCTATCTTCCCGTTCCAGAAATACGCAGTGAACATGCTCCAATGCAATCTGACGCTGACGGCACCTGCGGCTGATTCGTTCTGGGCAAGCGAGTCGGTGACCATCGTGCAGTACGTCATCATGCTTTTTGTGGCGGCAACTGGCTTCGCAAGCAACTTCCAGAGGAAGACAGGTATGAAGTACGGACTGCTCTGCCTGAGCATTCTTGCGCTCGTCACCTACTGCTATATGGGCTATATGCGCCAGTCTGCCGAGAGCATCTTCGCCGTGTTCCCGCTGCTGGCCGTGCTCATCACGCCCATCCTGGGCAGTTATGTCGACCACCGTGGCAAGGCTGCTTCGATGCTCATCCTGGGCTCGCTGCTGCTCATCTTCTGTCACCTGACGTTTGCCTTCGTGTTGCCTCTGTTCGAAGGTTCAGCCGTTGGCGGCGTGGCGATAGCATACATCACCATCCTGGTGCTGGGCTCGTCGTTCTCCCTGGTGCCTGCTTCGCTGTGGCCGAGCGTGCCTAAACTGGTGGATGCCAAGGTGATTGGCTCAGCCTACGCACTTATCTTCTGGATTCAGAACATTGGTCTCTGGCTCTTCCCACTGCTCATCGGCAAGGTTTTGGACAAGACAAATCCCGGAGTGACCGACCCAACTCAGTTCGATTATACGGCACCGCTCATCATGTTGGCAGGTCTCGGCGTAGCAGCCCTCGTGCTTGGCTTCGTGCTGAAGGTCGTGGACAAGAAGAAAGGCCTTGGCCTGGAAGAACCGAACATCAGGTAAAAACAGACATCGACGCAAGAGCCTGAAAGCCAGGCTGCACGCATCGACGGCAAACTACACGTTAGTAAACGCCCATTTACTAACGTGTAGTTTGCCGTTTACTAACGTGTAGTTTGCCGTTTACTAATTTGTAGTTTGGAAACTAAACGTGTTTACTTTTCCGTCACGAAGCGTTTTCCTTGTTGTTTCGTGCGGCTTCGTTTTGGTGAAAAAGCAGATATTGGCGAAATATTATTGTGATTTCTCTTGCAAGTTGACACTTTTTCTGTATATTTGTGCCAAGTTTCCTTATTATTCACATCAAATGTAAAAGACTATGAAAACCAGGATTGTAGCACTTATGCTTGCTTTATTTGCGATAGCCACAAGTGTTTGGTCCGACGAAATCACGAGCCTCAAGCTCACGCTGAGCGTGAATGGCGGGGCTCCGTTTGTGCAGTCGTTCCCTGCTTCGGGCTGGGAAGAACTCGTGCTTGAGGAGTCGGTCGGGTCGATTGTAATCAGCAAGGTGGAGATGCAGACCAGTGGCAATGTGCTTTTCACCGCGTTGCAGGGCACGATGTACAGCACTTCGGCAGGCGGCCCGACGGGTTCCGACGGGTGGCGGACCATGCCTCTCGAGAACAAGGGAGGCGGCAAGTGGGAGCTCGAAATGGGCGAAGGCATCGACCTCGTCGAGACAGATTGGCTCGGGGAAAACAAGACGAAGACCTTCGAATTCTTTGCCCAAGGCATCGGAAACACGGGAAATCAGTTCTTCTATAACAACGGCGGAGCCAACTACAAAGTTACTTTCTCCACGGGTAACGGCCTGAATGAGAAGGTTCAATTCCTGACGGATGGCACCGCGACGCTTGATCTCCGCGTGGACGACTACACGATGGGCTATTCGTTCAACGCCGACGGCAGCCGCGACCCGAGTGAAGAGCCCGGACGGCTCTCGTCGCTCGTCATCGATGGATTTGCCGTGACGTTCTCCTTGAGCAGTGGCGTGAGCGCGGACGACGTCAGCCTGCAGTACAGGGTTTACGAAGAGGGAAGCGCCGAAATAGTTCCTTGGAACCGAATCGACGCCTCGCAGCACTTCAGTTTAGGCGGCGGCCTCAGTCATTACATTGCAAACAATGTGGAATGCAACGTCAGCAAGGGCCTGCAGCCAGGCAGGAACTATGTCCTCGAGGTGTGTTATCAGGTCGTGGCCGACGGGGAATACTTCTTCGTTGGAAAGGACAGGGAAGGCGGCAAGCTGCATTTCTTCATCGACGGCGGCAGCATCCAGACGGAAGGCATTCGTGGCTTCAGCCTCACCATAAGCTGTGACGGTGATATTTTCACGCAGTCGTTCCCGTCGGAGGGATGGGAGAACTTGTTCGTGCCAGGGCAAACTTCTTCGCTGAAGGTGCTGAGAGTGGAAGTGGACGCAGACGAGTCGCTGACCTACATGCGCTTTTGCTCTACCATCTTCGACACGGCCGACGGCTGGCAGCAAGACGATTCGGCCTGGGAGTGGATACCTCTGGAGAACCGGGGCAACGGCTATTGGGTGCTCGACTGGGGTGATGGGAGAGAGCTCGTGCAGAGTGAATGGCTCGAAGAAAGCGTGATGAAGACCATCGAGTTTTTCGTTGAGGGAGGCGATGCCAGCGGTAATCAGTACAAATATAACAACGGAAACGAGTACACCAATTACAGGGTGACGTTCACCACGGGCAGTGGCGGCGGCGGTGGCGACCAGAAGATTCGGTTCGCCGACGACGTTGCGGCCACCCTCTCGTTGTGTGTCAACGGCGAAGAGCTCACTTTTGGCTACGACGCTCAAGGCAATCGCAAACCCCAGGAACAGGTTTTCAGAGACGTCTATTCTCTCGTCATCGATGGCTTCATGCTGCTTTTCCGGAAGGCCGACGGCGTGAAGGTGAGCGACGTCAGTCTGCAGTACAAGGTCTATGAGGAAGGAGGCGACGGCCAGTGGAACGGCATTGGCGCAACGGAGTCATACGAGTTGCCGGACGGACAAATGTATTTTGCAGACCAAGGAATTGGACTCGCGGTGCCAGACTTGAAGTTCGGCAGGAAGTATGTCCTTGAGGTGATGTATCAGGTGATTGCAGACGGCGACTATTTCTTCCTGGGACGCGACCGGGAAGGATGCAAGTACCGCTTCTACTTCGACGATGAAACAGGCATCTGCAACGTGTCGGCCGACGGGCCTTCAGCCGGCAAGGTGTTCAACCTGGCTGGTCAGCGTGTGGCTGGCGACAGCAGAGGCGTGGTCATTACAGCCGACGGCAAGAAGCGCCTGCAGCGTTGACCTCGCCGGACAGACGCTTTGACAGAACGAAATCCACACGAGGATTTGCCCAAATCGTCGTGTGGATTTCACTATATCCTCGTGTGGATTTTCCCGGCTCAGAAGTAGTAGGCGAGCGAGACGACCCATGATTTCTGCTTCGGACGGTTCTTTATCTCGTCGGAAGTAAGGTCCTTGAGTTCGCCCGTCTTGCCTATGCCGAGGTTGTAGGCCGCGCCTAATTCAAAGTGTTTCGAGAGGATGAGGCCTGCACCGATGTTCCATGAGAACTGCGTCTTCTTGAGCTGGAAGTGCTCCTTTATGGACGACATGCTGCCAAGGTCAGCCCCTCCGTCGCCTACGTTGATGCCAAGTTGCGGACCGGTGGCAATGTAGAGGCCAAACGACTTGACAATCGTGAAGTTGACGCGCGCGTTGAGCGGGATGATGATGCTCTGCTGCTTGATGGTCGTCTGCAGTCCGTCCACCTCAGCCTTGCTGCGACGCCAGTCGTAGAATGCCGAGATGTCGCCGCCAAGACCGAACAGTCCGAGGGGAGCTGTAGCTTTCAGCGTGAGGCCGGCATACCAGCCGTAGCCGCTCTTGTTGGTGAGATTGTCGTAGTTGAACTTCATGTTCGAGCTGTTCAGACCGCCTTTCACGCCGAACTTTACTTGTGCTGCGGCCGGCATTGCCACCATTGCAGCGAGGAGGACAAATGAAGCAAAAAACTTTTTCATATTGAATGACTTTTTGCGAGGCGTGGCCTCAGATGAAACATAAACTGTGACAAATTTAAGGAATATGTTTCGATTCTGCCAAGACAAAAGGCAAAAAAATGTCACTAAGCAGGCAGAAACGCATTTTTCCGCACGGCTCGACGGCCATCGCGACAGCCTGCCACGAAAAATACGACACGTTTACTCGGCCAACTAAGCACGTTTAGTTAGCCAACGAACCACGTTTAGTTTGCCAATTAACCGTGTTTAGTTTGCCAATTAACCGTGTTTAGTTTGCAGACACCAAGTAGGGACGCGCCGTGGTGCGTCCGTGTCGGCAGCGAAGGAAGCTCGGAGGAGAATGTGCCGTGGTGCGTCCATGTAGGCTGCGAAGGAAGCTCGGAGAAGAATGTGCCGCAGGTGGCGGACGCGCCACGGCGCGTCCCTACAGGCGGATGTGTCATGCCATATCTTATCTGGACAATGAATCATCAGTGTCCGAAAAAAACGTCCCTACAGGCGGATGCGCCATGCCTTTACAGAGCCTCCTTGTGCCTGGCTCCGAAGTCTGTTTTGATGAGGTCCTTCTGAGCCGTGAACCAGGGCAGATACTTGCTCAGAACCCAGCAGCAGACAACGCAGCAAGCGACGGTAAGGCTGAAGACGACAATACTGTTCAGCAGTCCAGGCGCAGGAAACTGATTACCTATGAAATAGATGTCAATGCCTCTCACGGCTTTCATTGCCGCCATGTGCGTGCAGAGCACGATGATGGAGTAGCGACCCACATAGGAAACGACTGGCAGCCAGCGGACAACACGGCTCAGGAGCAGAATGCCGACCGTTCCCATCAAGCCTGTGAGGTAGAGTATGGCAAGGGGATTGCTGTAGCTGTTACGGAAGAAAAGGTTTTTGCCCATGTAGGTGAAATGCAGCACGCCAAGCAGCAGCAGGCCCATCAGCAGTGCCGCTTCCCATCGTATCTTGAGCGAAAAGAACTTCAGACGCTTGTTCAGCAAATACCCGAGCCAGAGAAACGGCAGGCTCGTCATGGCTGTGCCGAAGTAGAGCGACACGTTGCCGACATAGTAACCAGCCACTCCTGTCAGCAACACGCAAGCTCCAAGAGTTATGTCACGCAGGAGAGGCTCCTCTATGAAGTGCTTGACGGTATAGTACGTCGCTGAGAAAAGGACGTTCATCCAAAAGAGGCAGAGCAAGAACCAGAGCGGCGACCAGATGCCCGTGATGCCCGGGTCGGTTACGTCGATACTTGTGACACGTCCCACAAACCATGCAGCCGACTTGTAGAGCATCAGAAAAAAAACGTAGGGCACAAGGATGCGGTTCACCTTGCGCAGCAGGAACTCACGGATGCCTCCCTGGTAGTCCTTGAAGAAAAGACCGGAGAGAATGAAGTAAAGCGGCATTCTCACCTGCGCAAAGATGTAGTTCATGGGATAATCGTCGCCGGAAAAGTAGCCTCCGATTGAGAGATGGTTGAGCACCACAAGCAGGATGCATATACCTTTCGCCAGGTCGATGTAAGGAATCCTCCCCGTCCTAAAGGGAGGATGTTCTCCCCCCTCAAGGGAGGAAGCCGTGAGATTCTGATTTTCCTGCATAAAGAAGTCTCCCTTTAAGGGAGATTTAGAGGTCCTTTTGAATGAGTACCGTGGCGTATGCCGACATGCCTTCTTCGCGCCCGGTAAAGCCCAACTTCTCCGACGTGGTGGCTTTGATCGACACACAGTCCGCGTCGATGCCCATCACTCTGGCCATACATTCCTGCATCTCGGGGATATGCGCCTTCAGCTTTGGCCTTTCTGCACAGACGGTGGCATCAATGTTCCCGACGCGATAACCTTTTGTGGCAATCAGTTCCACCGTCTTTTGCAGCAGCACTTTGCTGTCGATGCCATGAAACTCTTCGCTTGTGTCGGGGAAGTGAAAGCCGATGTCGCGCATGTTGGCAGCGCCAAGCAGAGCGTCGCACACAGCATGGATGAGCACATCGGCATCGCTGTGACCAAGCAGTCCAAGCGAGTGCTCGATGCGTATGCCACCGAGCCAAAGCTCACGTCCCTCCACAAGTCGGTGGACATCATAGCCAAAGCCAACCCGAACCATCATAATATATAATTTAGTAATTAATCAGCCCCCTCCCCGCTCCCCCTTTGGGGGAGTGCCTCAATCCCGGTGAACAGGGAGGCTTTGGCGGCAACGGAGCACTCCCCCAAAGGGGGAGCGGGGAGGGGGCCAGTAAATGTAAATGTCCGTTATCTGCGTCGTTTCATCCTTCCGAAGAGGTCGCGCATGCCATCCAAGTCGAAGCCGAGCGAGAATCGCATCGTTTGGTCAAGGGGATTGGTCTGCGCCGTGGAGAAGACGTACGAGGCATCGACCGAGAAGACACTCATGTGGAAACCGGCACCCACGGTGAAGTATTTGCGGTTACCTTTGTTCTCTGCCTCGTGGTGATAGCCGGCACGAAGCATGAAGCGGTCGTTGTAAGTGTACTCTGCACCGAAGCTCCACTGTATCTCCTGCATTTCTTCCTTGAAGCCGCCGGGTGCATCGCCAAAGCTCTTGAAGATGCCGGCAATGGATGAAACGTCGTAGTAATCCTTCTGCACGCGGTCTTCGTAGTCGTTGTCTGCCTCGCCTTCGTCCTGTTTAGGATAGGTAGGCACGAGGAGCTTGTTCATGTCGATGCCGATGCTGAACTTGTTGTATTCATTGAAAGGAATGGTCAGGTTGCAACCCAAGCGAAGGTTCGTGGGGATGAACTCCGAGTTGTCGCTGCCGCCATACGAAATCTTCGAACCGATGTTGCTTATGTTCAAGCCCCAGCCGAAGCTGCACTCGCGGTTGCCAGCCATGAAGTAGCCCAGTCGATAGAGTGCGATGTCGGCAGCAAACGCCTTGCCCGCACTGCTCTCGGCCGTGTAGTCGTACTTGATGTCGGAGAGGATGAAGCGCAAGTTGACGGCCATCGAGAACGTCTCGCTCAGCATTCGGCTGTAGCCGGCATCAATAGCCATCTCATAAGGCTTGATGGTCATGTCCTCCATGTCGGCAAGATAGACTTCGCCCAGGCTGAAGTAGCGCAGCGAAGCATGCACGGCGCTGTAGTTGCCGATGCGGTAGAAGCCAGTCAAGTTGGCAAGATTGATGTCGCTCACAAGCTTTCGAAGCCAAGGCGTGTAACTGACACCTAAGCCGGCGCGGGCAACGTTGAAGGGATACTTGGCAGGGTTCCAATACTGAGAGTAAATGTCGGCTTCTGTTGCAACACCGATGTCGCCCATGGCACCTGCACGGGCATCGGGCGCAATGGCCAGGGACGTCACGCTGGTGTTCACGGGATTGAACATATTCTGCTTGTCCTGCGCAAGGACAACCTCCGTGCTGCAAAAGGCAATGAGCAGCAGGGTGCGGATGATTCTGTTTGCTTTCATACTTATATAATAACTGCGAAAGCGGCTTATTTATTGTTCCGCACTATGATTTTTTGTGTCTTTGAGGTCCATTTGCTCTGTCCGCACCTCACACGGCATCTGTAGAGATAGATGCCAGTATCGACTTTAGCGCCTATTCCATTGGTAAGGTTCCATGTCACGGTGTACACGCCACGTTCGCCGCTTGTGCTCTCTTCGTGACGCCAGATGACACGTCCGGAGAAGTCGAAGACCTCGACAACAAAGTCGCAGTCGCTGCCCGGCAGGTCGTAGCTCACCATGAAGTTTGTGCTGGTGATGGCAGGGTTTTGGCTTGCCACGAGGTTGATGATGTTGGTGGCCATGCCGTCATCAACCTCGAAGTCGAGGCTCGTCTGGCTCGTGTTGTTCAGCACGTCCCATGCACGGAAGCTGAGACTGTGCGTGCCATTCTCGAGCGACGGGATGTTGTAGGCAACAGAACCTTTGGTGAAGTCGCCGAACTCATGCGAATAGTATTCGTTGAGGTTGTAGGTGAGGTCGCTTCTTCCGTCGATGCAGAGCGAGAGGTCGTGGCCGATGCCATTGCCGCTTGAGCTGATGCCGCTGGCATCGGTGAGCTGAGCCACAAAGAGCGGTGTGGCATTGACCTTGCCGCCGTTCTGGAAGTTCTCGTCGTTGAGGTAAGCATAAATCTCAGGTCCGTTCTTGTCGAAGTCAGTGCTTTCGACGATGCCGCCAAGAGGAATGTCCTCGTTGCTGCCGTTGGCTTCGATGTTGCCTGCATCGTTGAGAGCATAGAAGAAGAGCTTGCCTGCCTCATTGCTGAAGTTGATGTCGATGGGAATGATGAATTCTTCGTTGAACACGCCTGCACGGACGCTGTCCTGCGACTCGTGGAGCAGTCCGTCGCGCTCTGTGAAGGTGAAGGCTTCGCTTGCACCGGCATTGTTGCGGCAGACGATGGTTTCCTTGTTGTCAAAGAGACGCATATAGACGATGCCGTTGAAGTCGGTCATGACCGTGCCGTCGGCTTTCTCGATGTGCCCTGTGAGCTTGACGCGTTCGCCTGCCTTGAGGGGAATGGGCGAGCCGTTCACTTCCTGATCGTTTATTCTGTCAACGACAACGTTGTGTACAGGATTGCCCAAAGTGAGTGCAGGGTCGCCAAGCAGAGCATATTGCAACTTGTTCTCAAGATAGCCAGCTTCGCGTCCGTCGCTGATGATGCTGTTCTTAGCCAAACGTATGGCATCGCCGATACGGTTGCGACCTTTATATGAATCGGTACTGCGCGCGAAGAGGTATTGCATGAAGTAACGGTTCATGTTGTAGTTTTGGCTTGCGAAGACGGTGCGTGTGGTTCCATAGAAGGCAAGTGCTCCGCCTGTGGGATTGAGCACAGCAGTCTCGCCGATGTTGTCGCCATAGGCATCGAAAGGCATGACGTCGCAGGCACATGTCACCCAAAGGGGAAGCTTTGTACTCTTGACTGTTTCGAAGTCTTCACGCAACAGAACGTACTCATGGCTGAAGCCGTGTGAACCGGCATGACCTGTGTAGTTCATGACGAGAGCGCCGTCTGCCATTTGTTTCTTTATTTCCTTGGTGGCTTCGGGATAGGTGTTGCTCTTTGCCGAGCTGACACGTTTGTAGGCATCCCACATGATTTTGTGCAACTCCATGTTGGGGTACTTCGATATGATGTTCTCTGCCACGTTGTTGGCATAGCGCATGTGTTCGTTCTCATCGCCGTCGTCGCCGAGGATGTAGACTTGGTTCTTCCATGAGCCTGCATTCTGTTTGCTCATGAAGGTGATGCACTTGTCGACCATGATCTTTGCATTGGCGATGCTTGCCACAGGGAAACGTCCGATGCCGATGTCGCTCTTTTCGCGGATGGGGTTGTAGCCTTCGCCGTCGTCGAGCAGACCGAAGTAGTCTTCCATGACGTAGCTTTTGGTGTCGCTGAAGCTGTTCTCGCTTTCGTAGCAAAGCAGATAGTCGTCGGGGTTGCTGTTACGCCAAGCGGTGGAGAGCATACGGTTGTCCCAAGCGCAGTCACCGAAGAGGAGAAGATAGCGCGGAGCAACGTCGCCCGACTTTGCTTTGTCGTAGAGCATCTTCATGAAGAGGCGGAAGGCTGTGGGGTCGGGTGTGCCGCTGGAGAACTCGTTGAAGACTTGGTCGGCACGAACGATGCCTACGCGCAGGCTGTCGTATTGCAGATGTGCATCGGCAAGTCTTTGTGCTTCGGAGAGAAGTTTTCCGCTCGAAGGGATGATGATGACCATGTCGAGGCTGTCGAGGCTGTGGAGGTCCTGGTTCTCGACGTTGCCTACGGTGGTGGGCTCTGGGAAGGTGGCGGCGGTGTTGAAGGCTACGAAGTGCTGCGTGGCGTTTTCGACGTTGACTTTGTATGTGTTTCCTTCTTGCGTGCCCTCAACGAGGGCGTCCTTCGTGCCGACGCTGCCAGTGCGGATGACCTTTACGTTGTTGCCGGTGATGTTGAAAGTGGCCGGGCCTGATACGTTGCTGAAGAAGTCGACAAAGCCTGTCGTGGCCGTCGTGATGCGTCGGTCGTAGCTGTATGCGAGGTAGTCGAGACGTGCCTTTTTGCCTGCATCGGAGCGTATATTGATTTTGAGCGAGGCGGGTGTGCCCTGCTCTGTGAGGTCGAAATTGCGTGTAGAGGACGTGGCGTAGACATAGTCGCCCGGCGGTGTCAGCGTGAAGGAGCCGGCGGCAGTGCCGTTGATGCTGACGCTGACGTTGTTGGTTGTCGGGTCTGAGCCGGTGAAGACGACTGTCAGCTTGCCATGGTCGGCGGGGTCGATGGCATTGATGGTGTAGTTGTGCGAGTTGCCGTTGGCATAGTTCTCGCCGTCGAAGAGATGCCGGCCGAGAGAGTACCATGATGCCTCGTCCTTCTCATAGAGCGTGTGAGCCCTTGTGGTGTTGTAAGCGACGGCAGGCTGGCTGGTGGGGGAGGCGAGGGTCTCCATCTTGGAGGGCGCGTCCTGTTCGGTGAGGAAGTAGCAAGCTTGGCGTGCATAGGTGTTGCTGACGCGCGTGTCGCCTGTCCAGTGTACGAGTCCGTTGCCCCAGAAGAGCCAGCTGTCGGTGGTGCTGTTGTAGTAGAGAGGCACTTCGACGAGGTCGTCGTGGTGTGTGCCTTCGCGGATAAGCTCGGGCAGGAGGTGTCCGCCATAGCCGTAGAGGTGTACGTTGTCGGGATTGCCGAAGCCCATCTTCTTGAGCGTGGCGCGTGAGAACTGATAGAGTCCGTCCTCGGTGATGCTCACCTTCACCCACTTCCCGCTTGCCAACTTAGAGCTGGCGGCATAGCGTTCT
This sequence comes from uncultured Prevotellaceae bacterium, assembly GCA_947166305.1. Classification (GTDB taxonomy): domain Bacteria; phylum Bacteroidota; class Bacteroidia; order Bacteroidales; family Bacteroidaceae; genus Physcousia. The sequence continues at coordinate 162,498 of CAMVDV010000001.1, forward strand.
TCGCTCTCGCCTGCCTTTCTTGGAGCATTCTTTCGGCCGATGGGAGTGGCATTGATGACTATCTGTGCGCTGACGAGCTTCTCGTACTTGTCGCCTTGTCTGCGGATGGGGATGAAGGAGATGTCGAGCAATCCCTTGCCGCGCTCTATGCCGACGAAGGTCTCCACGTCGATGGATTGGCTCAAGAGGCTGTCGAAGCGCTCGGCCACCTGTGCTTCCTTGCTGCTCAGTGCCTCATATTCGGGGTAGAGTAGGGCGACAGTGTAGCTGTGTGTCCTGTAGTCTGTCTCCAGAGGAACGACTTCTGTATAGACGGGCAGCACGGAGTCGATCTGCATCTCGTTCCAGTCGAGGCTGGTGAAGGACAGCTCTTGCTGTGCTGCGATGCTCTGCGTCAGTGCGGCAAGCATCAGTATCGTGACAATCCTTTTCATTTACTATTTGACGATTTACTATTTACTATTTATTTACGATTTTGTCATTTAATAATTTTCTTTTCCCTGAAGGGAGTCAAGGAGGCCGTTACTATTTGACGATTTACGATTTACTATTTATTTACGATTTTGTCATTTAATAATTTTCTTTTCCCTGAAGGGGGTCAAGGAGGCCGTTACTATTTGACGATTTACTATTTACTATTTATTTACGATGTAGCTATTTTGATGTTTCTTTCCCGCGAGGGGTTGTGCTTTACTTCACGTTGAACTCCAGCACCTTCTCGCCTTCGAGGTAGCCTTCCAAGTGGTCGTCGATGCTCACAGGGCCGACTCCCACCGGCGTTCCTGTGAAGATGATGTCGCCCGTCTTGAGGGTGAAGAACTGACTGATGAAGCTCACCAGCTTGTCCACACCGAAGAGCATGTCGGCCGTGCATCCTTCCTGCACCCGTTCTCCGTTCTTGAGCAAGTGGAACCGAAGTTCCTGAATGCCTCGCCCGAAGTGTGTGAGCGGCATCCATCGACCGATGGCTGCGCTGCCGTCAAAGCCTTTCGAGAGGTCCCAGGGCAGTCCTTCGCGCCGCAACCTCTCCTGAATGTCGCGTGCAGTAAAGTCGATGCCCACCGTCACCTCGTCGTAGTAGCGGTGTGCAAAGCGCTCGGGGATGCTGCGCCCAAGGTGGTTGATGCGCACGCACAGCTCTGTCTCGTAGTCGCACCTCTGCGTGTAGGCAGGGATGAAGAACGGTCGTCCGTCGGTGAGCAGAGCAGAGTCTGCCTTCGTGAAGACGACAGGTTGACTTCGTCGTGCGGATGCTTCCTCTATATTTAATAACGAATTTTGCAGCTCTTTATTGTGTGCCGCATAATTCATTCCGATGCCGAATATCTTCATTTCGGGCGTAAAGGTACGAAAAAGAAGTGAAACAGAGAAAGAAAAAGCATTTTTTAACGTAATAAATTCGGCGCAGGTGCAAACACAACGTGGTTAGTTGAGCAACTAAACGTGGTTAATTCCAAAACTAAACGTGGTTAGTTGGCTAACTAAACAGCGTTAGTTCGATGCCTTCGAGAGGATTGACACACTCGCCTTGCTTGTAGGGACGCGCCGTGGCGCGTCCGCGTTCGCAGCAAAGACACAAATAAGGGAAAAAGTAATAGTGAATAGTGAAAAGAGAGGAATGCATTGCGTATGGCGGACGCGCCACGGCGCGTCCCTACGTTAAGCGGACAGCAATAAATCTGAAAGCACCCGTTAGTAGTCTCAAAACAACTCAGTAGTAAATGGCGATTTATCCAGTAGTAAATGGCCAACTACTCAGTAGTGGTTTTTGACAAGTCTGTGTGAAGTGAAAGAAATGTCCTCTCAACTAATTAAATTAAATAAGGAAAGAACCCTCAACAGTGTCAGTCGAGAGCTCCTTTTGTGTTAAATAACATCTTTTGTTGATTTATTTGTCTTTTGCAGAAGAAAAAGTGCATAAAATGTTTCGACGATTGAGAGAAAAAGTGTAACTTTACGAGCAAGAACTAAGGAATAACCCCTAAAAATCCCCATAAAAGGGATGCAATAAGGACTCCTACCCCCCTTAAGGGGGAATGAATTAACTAAATAACGAAATCGTCAATAAAGAGTAAATCGTAAATCGTCAAATAGTAAATACACAAGATGAGTTACTTACGTTTTGATAAGACGCTGATGACGAACCTGCGCGAGTCGTTGCCCAAGGAGGTGCTTCGCTCGAACCGCTCGGGTGCCTACAGCTGCACGACGCTGGTCGATTGCAACACGAGAAAGTATCATGGCCTTCTCGTCGTGCCTGTCCCCGAGCTTGACGACGAGAACCATGTCCTGCTCTCGAGCCTCGACGCAACTGTCATTCAGCATGGTGCCGAGTTCAACCTCGGCCTCCACAAGTACAACGGGGACAACTTCAGCCCTCGCGGTCACAAGTACATCCGCGAGTTCGACTCCCTGCAAGTGCCCACCACGGTCTACCGCGTCGGCGGCGTCATCCTCAAGAGGGAGATGATGTTCCAGCACTTCGAGAACCGCATCATCATCCGCTACACACTGGTCGATGCACACAGCGAAACGACGCTCCGCCTCCAACCCTTCCTGGCCTTCCGCAGCGTGCGAGAGTTCACGCACGAGAACGCAGGCGCTAACCGCCACTATGACATCGTGCAGAACGGCATCGCCACATGCATGTACCCAGGCTACCCAACGCTCTTCATGCAGATAAACAAGGAGAACCAGTTCGTGTTCCGTCCTGACTGGTATCGCGGGCTGGAGTATCCGAAGGAACAGGAACGCGGCTATGCCTCGACAGAAGACCTCTATGTGCCCGGCTATTTCGAGTTTCACATCACCAAGGGCGAGAGCGTCGTCTTCTCTGCTGGCCTCGAGGAGGTCGATACCGCCACGCTTGCCGAGCTTGCCGACTTCGAAGTGAGCGTGCGCACCCCTCGCGACAACTTCTACAACACGTTGGTCAACAGCGCCCATCAGTTCTTCGTGCACCGCGAGCATGAGGACTATGTGCTGGCCGGCTACCCGTGGTTCAAGTGCCGTGCCCGCGATATGTTCGTCTCCTTGCCGGGTCTGACGCTCACCAACAACGAAGTGGAAAAGTTCGAAGCCGTGATGCACACAGCAGAGAAAGCCATTCGCGAGTTCATCGAAGGCAAACCTCTCAGCGTCAGCGTCACCGAGATAGAGCATCCCGACGTGTTGCTTTGGGCCGTCTGGTGCATTCAGCAATATGCCGACCACGCCTCGATGGAGAAGTGCATTGAGAAGTACGGGCAGTTGCTCATGGACATCATGGAGTGGCTTCGTGCAGGTGGACATCCCAACTTCCACGTCGAGAAGAACGGTCTCGTCAGTTGCGAAGGGCGCGACAAAGCTGTCACATGGATGAACAGCACAGCCGGCGGACATCCCATCGTGCCGAGAACAGGATTCATCGTCGAAATCAATGCCCTCTGGTACAATGCCCTGATGTTCAGTGCCGAGGTGTGCCGCACCATGAAGGACAAGAAATTCATCAAGCAACTCGAGGCAGCAGCAAAGCTTTGCGAGAAGAACTTCGCCCCGATGTTCTATAATGAATATGGCTATCTGTGCGACTACTGCGTCGATGGCTATCGCGACTACGACGTGCGCCCCAACATGGTCTTTGCCGTTGCGCTCGACTACTCTCCCCTCGACAGAGTGCAGCAGAAGAGCGTCCTCGACTATTGCACGAAGGAACTCATCACGCCGAAGGGCATGCGCTCGCTTTCGCCGAAGAGTCATGGCTACAATCCCATGTACGTCGGGCCGCAAGTTCAGCGCGACTATGCCTATCATCAAGGCACGGCATGGCCCTGGCTCGCCGCCTTCTACATGGAGGCCTGCCTGAAAATCTTCAGGATGAGCAAGCTGAGCTATGTGGACCGCTTGCTCGTGGGCTACGAAGAAGAACTCTTCTACCACTGCATCGGCACGATACCTGAACTCTTCGACGGCAATCCGCCTTTCCACGGACGAGGCGCCATCAGCTTCGCCATGAACGTCTCAGGCATCATGCGCATCGTGAAACTGCTCGACAAGTATAACGAAGAATAAGACAATAAGAAATGAAGAAAATAAGAAAAGGACGAATCAGCGTTTCTAATTCTCTAAATTTCTAAATTTCACATTTTCTGACATGAAAGTTCTAATGTTCGGTTGGGAGTTTCCTCCCAAGATATACGGCGGACTTGCAGTTGCAAGCTACGGCATCACCAAGGGTCTGAGCCTTCAGGGAGATGTCGAGACCACCTTCTGCATGCCCAAGCCTACAGGACAAGAGGAGAAGTTCCTCAAGATAGTGAACATGAGCCAAGTGCCCGTCGTTTGGCGCGACGTTTGGTACGACAACATCAAAGACCGCTTCGTGGGCCACACGGCAGAAGACTACTACCGCTTCCGCGACCATCTCTATGCCGACTTCAACTACTTGCAAGGGCTCGACGACCTGGGTTGCATCGGCTTTGCCGGAGGCTATCCAGGCAATCTGCATGAGGAGATTAACAACTTCTCCATCATCGCAGGCGTGCTGGCAAGGAGTGAGCAGTTCGACCTCATCCATGCACACGACTGGCTGACATACCCTGCCGGCGTGCACGCAAAGATGGTGAGCGGCAAACCTCTCTGCATCCACGTCCATGCCACCGACTTCGACCGTTCGCGCGGAAAGGTCAACCCCACCGTCTATAGCATTGAGAAGAACGGTATGGACCACGCCGACTGCATCATGTGTGTGAGCGAACTCACGCGTCAGACTGTCATCAATCAGTATCATCAGGACCCGCGCAAGTGCGTGGCAATGCACAACGCCGTCTATCCGCTCAGCGAAGACATCCAGGCCATCGTGCCCAACAAGAAGAAAGGCGAGAAAGTGGTGACGTACTTAGGACGCATCACCATGCAGAAAGGTCCCGAATACTTCCTCGAGGCAGCCAAGCGCGTGCTGGAACGCAGTCGCAACATCCGCTTCTGCTTTGCAGGCAGCGGCGACATGATGAACGCGATGATTGAGCTTGCTGCCAGCTATGGCATTGCCGACCGTTGCCACTTCCCCGGCTTCCAACGCGGCAAGCAAGTCTATGAATGCTACAAGAACAGCGACGTCTTCGTCATGCCTTCTGTCAGCGAACCTTTTGGTATCGCTCCCCTCGAAGCCATGCAGTGCGGTTGCCCGTCCATCATCTCGAAACAGAGTGGCTGTGGCGAGATACTTCGCAACGTCATCAAGGTCGACTATTGGGACATCGATGCAATGGCCGATGCCATCTACAGCATCTGTCAGTACGATGCTCTGCACGACTATCTTGCAGAGGAAGGCATGAAGGAAGTGGACCAAATCACTTGGGAGAAGGTAGGCCTGCGCATCCGCGAGTGCTACAACCAGCTCACCTCGCGCGGTTGGTTCGACAACGGAGAATACCTCAACGCCGTCAGGAACATCTAAGACCTCTATACATTATATATATTATAAGGAATGAAGAAATGAAAAAGGTTATCAGGCGTAAGGTTATGAGGTCGCTTCGCTTTCAGCTTCTGAAGTGATGCCACCTCATAACCTCACAACCTCACGACCTCACAACCTCACGACCTCACAACCTCACGACCTCAAACCTCACAACCTCATAACCTCAAAACCTCAAAACCTCAAAAAATAGTAAGTGATATGAAAACTATTTGCTTATACTTCGAGATACATCAGCCCATCCATCTCAAGCGTTATCGTTTCTTCGACATTGGCACCGACCACTATTACTATGACGATTACGAGAACGAGCGCGTCATCGACGAACTTTATGAGAAGAGCTACAAGCCTGCCTTGCAGACGATGCTCGACATGATTGAAGAGAACGGCAAAGCCTTCAAGGTTGCCTTCAGCATCAGTGGCGTCAGCCTTGAGCTTATCGAGCAATACGCTCCCGAGATGCTCGAACTGCTTGGCCGTCTGGCAGCAACGGGCTGCGTGGAGTTCTTGGCAGAGCCATACAGCCACGGCCTCTCGTCCTTAGCAGGCGACCCCGAGAACTTCGTGGCAGAGACAAAACGTCAGGCCAAGAAGATAAAACAACTCTTCGGACAAAGCCCCAAGGTGTTCCGCAACAGTTCGCTCATCTACGACGACGAGATAGGAGCCATCGCCAGCGACATGGGCTTCAAGGGCATGATGGTGGAAGGTGCAAAGCACATCCTCGGCTGGAAGAGTCCGCACTACATCTATTCCTGTGCACAGGACGCTCGCCTCTCCCTCATCTTGCGAGACTATAAACTGAGCGACGACATCGGTCTGCGCTTCAACGACGCATCGTGGTCGGAGTACCCATTGATGGCCGACAAGTGGCTTGGCTGGATAGCAGGCTTGCCAGAAGGAGAGAACGTCGTGGGTATCATGATGGAGCTTGCTGCCCTCGGAATGTATCAGCCGCTCAGCAGCCACATCCTCGACTTCCTGCGCGCTCTGCCTAAGCTTGCGAAGAATATGGGCATACAGTTCGCCACGCCTTCCGAGGTCTTGGCAAAGAACAAACCCGTCAGTCCGCTCGAAGTCACCTATCCTGTCAGCTGGAACGACGAGGAGCGCGACACGAGCAGCCTGCTCGGCAACGGTATGCAGCGCGAAGCCTTCAACAAACTCTACGACGAGAACATCGTGGGCCGCATCCTGGCTTGCCATGACCGCCGCATTCAGCAGGATTGGGATCGCTTGCAAGCCACTGACAACTTCCGCTTCATGACCACGAAGAACAGCGGCATCGGCATGAGCAGAGGCATCTATGACAGTGAGTACGACGCCTTCACCAACTACATGAACATCCTGGGCGACTTCCTCAAGCGCGTCAAGGATATGTTCCCCGACTCGGTGGAGAACGATGAGCTCAACAGCCTCTACACACAGATTGCCAACATGGGCGAGGAGCTCAACGTCAAGGACAACGAGATAAGTCGCCTGCGTGCCCGCCTCAAGAAGCTCGGCGACACGGAAGAAGAGACGGCAAAAGAGGAGGCACCTGCTCCTGCGCCAAAGGCTCCTGCGAAGAAGGCACCTGCGAAGAAGGCACCTGCGAAGAAAGCTCCCGCGAAGAAAGCCGAGCCAAAGAAAGCACCGGCTGCTCCCAAGCCGAAGGCTAAATGAGGATTCCCATACTCAGCATCAACGGCTCCGATAGCACTGGCGCATCAGGCATCGGGGCCGATATTCAAACCATAGCCGCCTTAGGTGGCTATGCTGTTACTGCAGTGACGTGTGCCGAAGGGTACGCATTGCCTTCTGATGTCGTATTGAAGCAGGTGGAGAAAAGTATCGCCTCCCTTCACCCAAAAGCCATAAAGGTAGGGCTTGTCGCAGACAGAGAGACGGTTCGCTTGCTGCGCGGCGAGGTCATTGCTTGTCGGCGAATCGTTGTTGCCCCTGGCATCTTCGACGCAGACGGACGGCAGATGGTGAGCGACGATGTCGTCGAAGCCATCGGCCGCTACCTTGTTCCCGAAGCCTTGTTGCTGATGCTTCGTTGCAAGGATGCCGCCCAGATGCTCGGCATGACTATCAGCACCGACGACGACATGCTGGAAGCAGCCCGACGACTCCACGAGATGGGAGCCGAGTGGGTGCTCCTTCGCGGCGGACAGCATACGAAAGGCAGGCTGACGGCGTTGCTGAGCCAAAGCCCCCTCCCCGCTCCCCCTTTGGGGGAGTGCCTCAATCACGCTGAACAGGGAAGCTTTGGGGGCTACAGAGCACTCCCCCAAAGGGGGAGCGGGGAGGGGGCTTTCTTCACCTCCTACAACGTCGATGGCTGGCAGCGGCATGGTGTGGCGGCAGCACTCTCGGCGGCCATCACCACGCGACTTGGCATGGGCGACGACGTGCCGACGGCCGTGCGCAATGCCCACGACTTCATCCATTCGCAAGTGGTCTATGCCAAGCCTGACGACGAGAAGAACAGGCGCTCCATCGACATCTACAACAGTTTCGTCTCGCTTGTCGCCGGACACTATCCCTCGGCCCACGATGTTGCCTTCTATGCCGACCGCCTTTGTATCACCGCCCGCTACCTCTCGCAGGTGACGGACCGTGTCGTAGGCAAACCGCCAAAGCAAATCATCGCCGACTATATTATGAGCGAGGCAAGGACTTATCTCAGCACCACCCGCCTCAGCATACAGGAAGTTGCCGACCGCCTTGGCTTCTCTTCGCAGGCGCTTTTCTGCAAGTTCTTCAAGACACAAGAGAAGACCTCACCAAGCGAATACAGAAGCAAATAAGAGTCGAGTCTTAATTGAGTGCTCGTGGTGCCCTTTGTATGTATTGGCTGATAATGTAGCTCATTGGAGTCTGACCATCGGTGACACGCTCCATTATCATCCAATCAATGCCGATATCTGTATGTTTTTCTACGGCAATACGGTCTTTCGAAAGCCACTTTACCAGATGGGTAACATCATTATAAGTGTAGGCTTTCTTCCCATCATATACCGCATCAACGACAAAACCGCTACCTCCATTCACCCGTACCATATTCTTTGGAGTGAAAATCATAAAGGTGTTGAAATACCTGCTGCTTGAATATTTCTCATGCAGTTTGGGCAGCCCTTTCTTGAGATCTCGAAGTTCGTCCACCTCACCAATAAGACGCCAAATGCCTGTCAAGGGATTCTTGGCATCAACTTCAGCCTTGCCCGTCATTGCGTCAAAAGCAATACGGCTCTCTTCCGTGTATTGTCCTGACTGATACTTCTCTATGCACCAATCATTGTGAGGGAAAATCATGTGATATGGATAGTCGCTCCACCACTTCTCGGTAAAATGCTCGGCATTACTGTCATAAATCAAGATGCTCTTGTCATCTTCCGACTTGGGCTGGTCGCCCGTATAATTGAAAACCATGTGGTCGTTGTTATTGATACTGAAAGTTCCATTCCGTCCGAAGACGACCATGAGTGTCAGGCTGTCGGTACAGACTTTGTACTGGTGGTAAGGGGAGTTCACTTCGCCGCTCTTGCCGATGAGCGTCATCAATCTGTAAATGCCGCGAGGATTTTCTGTCTGAGCTGCGAGTCCTAAAGTCAGAGAAGCAAGCAGCATAGCTAGGATAGACTTCTTCATTTTTGTTTGATTATTTAAAGTTAATACTTCTAGAATACAAAGGTACGACTTTTTCGTTGTATTCCAACAATAACTACAAGAAAAGTACCACAAAAGGAACGTAAAAAAGATACCGTAGGTAAAATCCAAACTTGGCGTGCCAAGTTGGACAACTTAACACGTTAAAATCGCAAACTTGGCACGTCAAGTTTGGGATTTATCCACGCATAGTTTTAGGACTATCTTATTCCTATCTCGGAGTTTCTTTTTACCAAATGGGAACGGATGATTGTCCGTTCCTTTTTCTTGCCTTACCTTTGCAGTGGTTTTATCAGAATGGAGAAACGAAATGGAAGACAGAACTACATTGAATCGCCAGTTGGCACAGATGCTGAAGGGCGGCGTGATTATGGACGTGACGACTCCCGAGCAAGCCAGGATAGCCGAGGCTGCCGGGGCGTGCGCAGTGATGGCACTCGAACGTATTCCAGCCGACATACGCGCTGCCGGTGGCGTGAGCCGCATGAGCGACCCGAAGATGATACGTGGCATACAGGAAGCCGTGACGATTCCGGTGATGGCTAAGTGCCGCATCGGTCATTTTGCAGAGGCACAGATACTCGAAGCCATCGAGATTGACTACATCGACGAGAGCGAAGTGCTCACTCCGGCCGACGATGTCTATCACATCGACAAGCGGAAGTTCCGTGTACCTTTCGTCTGCGGAGCCAGAGACCTTGGGGAAGCTCTCCGCCGCATCAGCGAGGGTGCCACGATGATCCGCACCAAAGGCGAGCCAGGGACAGGCGACATCGTGCAGGCAGTCCGTCATCTTCGCATGATGCAAAGTGAGATTCGCAGGCTCGTCTCGCTGGATGACGATGAACTCTACGAGGCATCGAAGCAGCTGAGGGTGCCCTTCGACCTGGTGCAGTACGTTCATCGTAACGGCAAACTGCCCGTCGTGAACTTTGCTGCCGGAGGCGTGGCGACGCCTGCCGACGCTGCCTTGATGATGCAACTCGGTGCAGAGGGCGTCTTCGTGGGCAGTGGCATCTTCAAGAGCGGCAGTCCTGAGAAGCGTGCACAGGCCATCGTGAAGGCCGTCACGAACTACGACAATCCCTCCATCCTTGCTTCGTTGAGCGAAGACCTCGGCGAGGCGATGGTGGGAATCAACGAGAGTGAGATACAACTTCTAATGGCCGAGCGGGGAAAATGAAGAAATGAAGGAATGAAAAAATGAAGATAGCCATACTCGCTCTTCAGGGAGCCTTTGCCGAGCACGAACAGATGCTCAGGCGCCTTGGGGCAGAAACCATGCTCATCCGCAACCTGGATGACCTTGATTCAGTCGTCAAAGAGCCTTCCTCCTCGGCGGAAGGCTGGAGCGGTGCCGTCATTCCTGGCGGCGAGAGTACAGCCATGATGCGCATCATGAGGGACGAAGGCCTGTTCTCTCCGTTCCGACAGCTTGTGCTCGGCGGCCTCCCGGTCTTCGGCACTTGTGCAGGACTCATCATGCTCGACCGCCATCACCTCGGCGTGATGGACATCACGGCCCGCAGGAATGCCTACGGCAGGCAGTTGGGGAGCTTCAATGCCGAAGGGGAGTTCGAGGGCATAGGGCGTGTCCAGATGACCTTCATCCGTGCTCCTTATATCGAGCAGGCAGGCCCTGAGGTGGAGATTCTTGCCCGCGTGGACGGGAAGGCCGTTGCTGCAAGGCAGGGAAATATGCTCGTCACGGCCTTTCACCCTGAGCTTACCGACGACACCGCCGTCCATGAACTGTTCCTGACGATGGTCAGGCAGAGACAATCCTCACAATCCTTTGTCTCCGGGGCCGCCGACGTGCTCGCATGATTCGTGGAAGAAGAGACCCTGTCTGCCGTTTACACCTGTGTTGCCAAAAGGGTGCAGTCTTCACCCCGCACGCGGAGAATGGAATCGCAGCACGCGGAGAATTAAAACGCAGCACGCGGAGAATGGAATCGCAGCACGCGGCGATTTGATTCTCCGCGTGCTGCATTTTTCTCTACAGTAGCAAGGCACTTATCGCACGTCGGCATCTGTCTGCAGCCCGTTTACGTCGAGGTCGCAGTTCGAGGTGTAATTGAGCAAATAAAATGACGCGTTCCGTTGAACACGCCGCAAAGTTACGACAATTTTATGAGAGCAAGGAGCTTCCCAGCGGGAAAAGTTTGATGTATTGAAAAAAAAGTCGTATATTTGCAAGCAAATAACTATAATCTAACCACTATGACAAGAAGAATTCTTTCCCTAATCCTCGTTGCCTTGGCACAATGGCCGATGTTCAGTGTTCTATGCTCAACGGCTTCGGCTCAGGACTTTGACCCTCAGCAGGGCTATCGCCTCGAGATTGGCGACGGCCTGGCTCTCGATTGCCAGAGCGGCACCATCACCTTCTCGCCGACGAACAAGAAGTCTCCCTCGCAAGTCTGGCGCATCCAGAAGAGCGACCGCCAGGGATACTGGTGCCTCTACAACCCTTCCAGCGAAGTGGCACTCGACAACGGCAATCACGGCTCGCAGGAGGGCGAAGTGCTCACCTGGCCGCTCGAGACAAGGAACGCCAATCAGCAGTGGCGCATCGAGAAGTCCGGAACGGAGACCTACGTCCTCACCTGCGCCGCAGGCGGCCTCAAGCTCGGCTGGAACGATACCTGTCAGCCCGGAGGACACGTCTGGCAGATGGGCGGAACGAACCAGAGCGAGAACCTCCAATGGCGTCTCGTCAAGACAAACCTCAAGGTGGAAGCCCTGAGCGAAGCCTCCGTCAGCAAGAACGACTGGGAGAACGAGGCCGTCTTCGGCATCAATAAAGAAGATGCCCGCGCCACGATGCTCCTCTACCAGAGCGAGAAAGAGATGAAGGCCGACGAAGCCTATCAGAAACCCTGGCTCCATCCGAAATCCTCCCTCAGGCTCATGCTCAACGGACAATGGCAATTCCACTGGGTGGCCAAGCCCGAAGACCGCCCAACGGACTTCTACAAGACCAGCTTCGACGCTTCCTCCTGGAAGACCATCCCCGTGCCTTCGTGCATGGAGATGCAGGGTTACGGCACACCCATCTACACCAACGTGACCTATCCCTTCAAGAATCAGCCGCCCTTCATCAAGGGTCAGGAGGGATACACCGTGGTGAAAGAGCCGAACGCCGTGGGCAGCTACCGCCGCACCATCACCGTTCCCGCCGCATGGGACGGTCGTGAGATCTATCTCCACTTTAACGGAATCTACAGCGCCGCCTACGTTTGGGTGAACGGGCAGAAGGTTGGCTACACGCAAAGCCCTAATGTCGATGCAGAATTCGACGTGACGCGCTACGTCAAGCCGGGCGTGGAGAACCTCATCTGCGTGGAAGTCTATCGCTGGAGCGACGGCTCGTACATCGAAGACCAAGACATGTTCCGCCTGAGCGGCATACACCGCGACGTCTATCTCGAAGCCCGTCAGAAGCTCCATGTGCAGGATGTCCGCCTCCGCTCAATGTTCCGAAACCCTGATCGCAATAATGGTCAATCGTCAATGGTCAATGGCGGGTGGAAACCTCGCCGTGCCTTCCTCGACATAGACATCGCCCTTCAGAACCTCGCAAAGAAGGCCGACGCACGTATCGACGTAGAGCTCGTGGACCCGTCGGGCACGACTGTGCAGACAGCCATACTGCAAGTCACAGGCATCGAAAAAGGCATCAGGCACGGAAACTTCACCCTTGAAGTAAGCAACCCACAGCTCTGGACAGCAGAAACCCCTAACCTCTACACCATAAACATCAGCGTTGGCGGCGATGTCTACACACAGAAGTACGGTTTCCGCAAGATAGAGAACCGCGACGGCAGAGTGTTCGTCAACGGCAAGCGCGTCATGTTCAAAGGCGCCGACCGCCACGACACGCATCCCCTCTATGGTAAAGCCGTCCCGGTGGAAAGCATGATAGAAGATATCCTCTTGATGAAACGCTACAACCTCAACACTGTCCGCACGAGCCACTATCCTAATGACCCGCGAATGTACGCCCTTTACGATTATTACGGCATCTATGTGATGGACGAGGCAGACGTTGAATGCCACGGCAACCATAGTCTCTCGAAGAACCCAAAGTGGCAGGCACAATATGTCGACAGACAAGTGCGCATGGTGCTGCGCGACCGCAACCATCCGAGCGTTATCTTCTGGAGCATGGGCAACGAATGTGGCGGCGGCGAGAACTTCGTCGCGTGCAAAAAGGCCATACAGGAGCTGGACGACCGCCTCATCCATTACGAAGGAATGAACGAGGTTGCGGACATGGACAGCCGCATGTATCCCCGCCTCGACCACATGGTTCGGCTCGATAAGCAGGCCGATCTGCAGGGACGCCCCTTCTTCCTCTGCGAATATGCACACGCCATGGGCAATGCCATCGGTAATCTTCAGGAGTATTGGGACTACATTGAGTTCGAAAGCCAGCGCATGATAGGCGGATGCATCTGGGATTGGGTGGACCAGAGCCTTTGCAAATGGGGAGAACCCAAGACCAATATGTACTATGGCGGTGGCTTTGGCGACTATCCGAACGACAATGATTTCTGTTGCAACGGCATCATCACGGCCGACAGGCACGTCACGCCGAAGCTCATCGAAGTGAAGAAGGTCTATCAGTACGTTGACTTCAAGCTGAACGACGACCGCAAGATACGCATCCGCAACCGCTACTGCTTCACTCCCCTCAGCCAGTTCGTCTTCCACTGGAGCCTTCTGCGCGACGGCCGCATGATTAAGGCCGGAACTGCTGCGTTGCCAGAGGTGCAACCCTCCGACAGTTGCTTCATCGACCTGCCGTGCGAGGTGCCTGCTGGCGAGGGCCTCTATCACCTGAATGTCTCCCTGCAACTAAAGGAGGCAACGCGCTGGGCAGAGGCTGGCCACGAGGTCGCAACAGAACAACTTCTGCTGCGCGACGGCAAGCCCACGCTCATGGATGCTGTCAAGGTGGGCGGTGCCCTCAAGGTCGAGGAGAATGCTCAGCAAGTGAGCGTCAAGGGCGATGGCTTTGCTTTTGCCGTCAGCAAGCAGTCCGGTGCCGTGACTGAGCTTTCATACAACGAGAAGCCCATCATCGTGACTGGCGACAAGGTGCCTTTCGGCAACCTGACCTTCAACGGTTATCGCAGCATCAGCAACGACCGCAAGGGCAACCTGAGGAGCACCATCGAGTCTCCGAAAGTAACGACGGAAGGTGCAGAAGACGCCATCATCATCAATGTCAAGTATAACGTCAAGGCAGGTCGCGATGGTCAGACCTCTGTGCCAGTCGAGACGACTTACACCATATACAACGACGGAAGCATTGGCGTCAAGGGCAACTTCGGCAATGAAGGCAACAAGGACTTCAGCCGTCTTGGTCTCATCGCAGCTCTCGAACCACGTCTGGGCAACGTGCAATGGCTTGGCAGAGGTCCTCACGAGAATTATCCCGACCGCAAAACCTCGGCATTCATGGGTGTATGGAACGGCACCGTCAACGGCATGACCGAGGAATACGAAAAGCCTCAAAGCATGGGCGAGCGTTGCGACGTTAAGTGGGTGACCTTCACGGACGATAAGGGCGAAGGCATCCGCATCCGCACAGGAAACAGCTTCGCTTTCAGTGCCCTCCACTACATGGACGAAGAGCTCTGGCAGACGAAGTACAAGCACGAACTGAACAAGATACATCGTCCCGAGATTATCTTGCACCTCGATGCAGCCATGCGCGGTCTCGGCAATGCAAGCTGCGGCCCGGGCCCATTGGAGAAGTACGAGCTTCGCGAAAAGAACTACAGCTATGGCTTCGTCATCGAGCCGATAAAGTAAGCTAAACAGACATGAAACAGGAAGAACTTTCCCTAGAAGAACAAGTGGAACGCATTCGCAAGAAACGTGCAAGCCGTTTCGACAGCACAAAGGCCAGGATGGTGCTCAACGCGCTGTTCCTTGCCTTGGCTGCCGTGGGTCTGGGAATGTACTTCTTCGGTGGCGACAATCATGTGCCGGCCCTCTGCGTCATTGCCGCAGGCATGGTGCTGAAGGTGGCGGAGTTTATATTGCGCATCGTGTAGCGAACTGGGGGCATGGCAGAACACATCGTTATCAGCGCGCCTTTCTTCGTGGCACTCTTCTGGACGCTTTGGCTGGGTCTGGACTACAGGAATCGCCCCGAACGTGTCACCTTCCGGCTGTTCTGCTTCATGCTTACCACGACAGTGCTGTACGTCTGCCACTTTGTTTACTTCAGCAGGGGCGGTCATGCCCCGTGGTGGATGGACGCACTCTATCGCTATTGCAACCTCGCCGTCTTTCCTCTCTGGTATTTCTATCTGCGTGAACTGACGTTGCAGCGTATGTCTCGCCGCGAGATGTTCTTGTGGCTGACGCCAGCCGTGCTGATTGCGGCGGCTTCGTCCGTTTGGGACGGTGCCTTGCCGTTGGCGAGGATGGTGTTTGCCGTGCAGGTGGTGGCGGTGGTGATACTTGGCTTTCGTCTGTTGCGAAGCTTTAGGAAGCTTGTATTCTCCTCCTATTCCGACACCGAGGCCTACTCTTTGTGTGCCCTCCACTGGCTGCTTGTCTTCCTGTCGCTCACGTCTCTCGTCTCTTTCGCTGCCAATCTGCTTGGCCGCGAGCACTTTCTTTCGTCCATCGGCCTGCTTGCCATTCCGTCGATGCTCTTCTCGGCCTTCATCTTCATGCTGGGTTACGAGGCCGACCGCCTGCTGCCCATCTCGAAGGCTGTCCGCGACGAGGTGGAAACGATGAAGGATGAGGAATTAAGGATGGACGATTCTCTCCAAAGCCTCTCCCCCGATGAGGAGAACCATTCGCCGCGCGTCGCCTCCACGGAGGGGGATGTCGGGAACGAGCTGGAGGCCGACCGCTTTGCCGAACTGCAACGCGAGGTGCTGAGGGCAATGGATGAGGACAAACTCTACTTGCAGCCGGGACTGAAGATCAGCGACTTGGCCCAACAACTGGGCAGCAATCGGAACTATATCTGGCACGCTGTGAACGAAGGTCTGGGCGTCTCCTTCTCCGAGCTTGTGAACCGTCGCCGCATCGACCACTTCGTCAGTCTTGCCGAGCAAGGCCCCGAGTTCGACATCGACGAAGCCTGGCAGAAGTGCGGCTTCACGTCTGCCAGCACCTTCTACCGCTGTTTCAGGCTCTACAAAGGCTGTTCGCCGGCAGAATACTTTTCCGGCGAGGCTACTGGAAAAGAGACCTGAGGCCGAGCGCCTTGACGAAGCCCTGCCCCCAGAGGAAGCCAGCCACGACGTGGTCTTCCTCCATCAGAGAATACTCCACGTCTGCTCCCACGGACTGGAGATAGGCGTAGAGCTCGTCGCTGCAGGCTCGCGGCACGTATGAATCTTCGCGCGAATGGGCGAGATGTACCTTAGTGTGAGGCACCCAGTCGTTGGGGATGCTCTTCGATTTCACCACCTGCATCAGTTTTTGGAAGTCGGGGTTATCGTCGGCGAAGAACTCCATCTGCAGGTACGTCGACATATCGTAGCCCAAGAGCGGCGTGAGCTTCCAGATAGAGAGATTGCCGGTACACCATTCCCTGTAGTGCTGCAGCAGTTCTCCCCGGAAGATGCGAGTGAAGTCGAGGCCCAGGTGGTCGTAGTAGTCCATAGAACAGATGATGTTGGGCAGGACGGCGTACTGCGAGTAGGGTTTGTCGATGAAGGCGTTGACGGCGACGGACGGGTCGTATGCCCCGCCGCCGCACCATATCTCCTGCACTTCCACGCCCAGCTGCGGGTGCAGCGAGTAGTGCCGTGCCAGAGCCCAGGCTATGGAGGCACCGAGCGAGTAGCCGCCTATGATGGACGTGGAGGGCAGCTTGTGCCGGTAGGTGTTCTGTATGAGCTCGTCGGCCGCGCGGCGCAGGTCGGCTGCCACCACGGCGGCGTTCTCGTGCTGCATATAGGCGATGGGCAGGTCGGCCGAGGCTCCGCAGCCCACGAGGTCAGGGATGATGCATATATAGCCCAGGCAGGCCACGAGCGCCTCGGCGGTGCGCAGGCTGGCGGACACGCAGTCGTGCTTGCTCTTGTTGATGGGCATGATTTCAAGGACTCCCTTTGGTGAGTTGCGCTGTGGGTAGTAAACAACGCCGGATGCTATGATGGGCGAGCCGTCGGGGGCTGTTGTGCGATAGCGCACGGAGTGTGCCGTGAGGTCGCAGGCCAGTACGCGCAGTGGGGCGAGATCCTGCTCATAAGCTGCCTTCAGCTCGTCCGACACACCGACGTCTTCGCTATACTCTGCGTAGAGGTAGTCCACGATGTCCTGCATCGTCACCGTCTCCGTCCTGACCACTTCGGTGAGCACCTGGGGCTCGGCGGGCACGAACTCTTCGCTTTCGCTGCAGGCAAGGATAAAGAACGACACTGCCAGCGCCATGAGGCTCCGGCAGTGTCGGATGATGAGCTTTAGGGCTGAGTCCATCGCGACTGAAGAATCAGAAGTTGTAGTTCAGTCCCAGCAGGATGTTGTAGGTGTCCACGTCGAAACCTACTCGGTTGATTTTGGCCTCGGAGTGCTTCTCGCGTCCGTGGATGTATCCCAGGCTGCCCACCTTGGCCATCAGCGTGAAGTGCTTCGACACGTCGAACGAGAGTCCCGGACGTATGTTAAGCTCGACCATGTTTATGGCAGGCTTTGAGCCGAATCGCCCTTCCACCTGGTTGCCGCTGACGCCTACATGGACATAACCTACGCTGCCCTCCACGAAGAGCTTCAGCTTGCCGGTCTGGTAGAAGTTCCAGCGCACGTATGGCGCGAAGCGGAAGCTGTTGAGCTTTGCCGCATCGTCGCTTGCCACGTCGGCCGCGGTGCTGACCACAGTGTTGGCCATGGACTTGACGTCGTTGAAGTCGATGCTTCCGAAAGCCGCATAGCCGCGAGAATAGCCGAGCGACACGCCGAGCGACACCTTCTCACTGAGATTGTAACCGAATTCCGGCATCACCTTGACCGAAGCGCCTGAAACATCGTTGCCTCCCGTCTTCACCTTGCTCCAAGTGAAGCCGAAGGTTCCGCCTACATAGAACTTGCTCTCCTGAGCCTGCATTGCGCTCATGCCCGCGAGCAGAAGCACAGCCAAAAGAATTTTCTTCATGATTTTTTTGTTTAGAATAAGTAAAGTTAAAGGTTAAAGTTTTACAGATTATAAAATGTCGTTGCAAATTTATGATAGCCACAGCCAAAATGTATCTCAAAAATGCAGAAACAACTTTCAAAAATGCAGAAATGCGCGTTTGTACCGAATTATGGCCTCTCCGATGCCCCTGGCCCTTTTGGGAGGCACTCCGCACGGAATACACAAACGCCGCCTGCTGCGTCGGCCATCTCCGCCTGCTGCGTTTGCCATCGCCTCACCCGGCGTTTGCCATCGCCCCACGCGACGTTTACTGACAGAGCAAGCCCCCTTTACTGACCCTATAAACTTAAATAATCTTATTATTCACACTTTTTCCGCTCGCAGTGCGCAGTTGTCTGACTTTTTTTCCATACTTTTGCAAAACGAAAAGCGTGAAGGTGTGAAAAGACTCCTCTTCCTATTACTCATTCTGTGTACCCTGCTTCCGGCCGGAGCACAGGTCCGCGTCAACAAGGACGGCAGCAGTGCCGCACTCTACGACGACGGTGACACCTATACCCTTGACCGCGAGAGCGGCACCTTCATCGACGGTGCCGGCAACCGCACTACCTGGGGGCGCGACACCACCAAGTTCAAGAACAAGAAGAACATCCCCATCGGACAGTTCCAATGGGTGCTGGAGCCAAGACTCGGCACCGTCATCGACGCAGAGAACAACGATACCGTGGTCCACGACTTCCAGAAGTGGAATGCCACCGATGGCTATGCAGGAGAATACAACTACCTGGCCAACATCTCCTCGCCCCGTCTGAGCCGACTCTACTTCGACCGTCCCAACGACCCCGACGAGTTTCTCTTCCTCCAGCCCTTCAGTTTCTTCCGGGGCTCCCTTTCCAACTTCCGATTCACCAACACCAAAAGCCCCATCACCAACCTCGCCTACCACTCCTGCGGCAACCGTCAGACGGGCGAAGACCGCATCCGGGCATACTTCGCCACCAACATCAACAAGATATCCGGACTCGGATTGAAGATAGACTACAGCTATGGAGTGGGATATTACTACGCCCAGCCGGCCAGTATGTTCGGCACTACCTTCTATGGCTACTACCGTGGCGAGCGATACAACATTCATGCCTACATCGGCATCAACCACATGAAGATGGGAGAGAACGGAGGTATCGAGGACGACCGCTACATCGAGGACCCGCTCAGCCTCGGACAGGAGTACAGCCCGGGCAACATTCCCACCATGCTCAGCCAGACCTGGAACCGCAACCACGAGCAGCACTACTACCTCAGCCACCGCTATCACCTCGGATACTCACGCCTCATCGAGGTGCCCGACTCGCTCAAACCCAAGCCACCCTCCGCCGCGGAACTCATCTCCGACCTCCCCGACAGCGTGCAGACCGTGCTCCGGGAGGACACACTGGCCAGACGTCTCGCCGTCGACTCACTCATGAGGGCCTGGAACGACAAGCAGGAAGTGCCCAAAGAGTTCGTCCCCGTCACGAGCATCATCCACACTTTCGACATGAGCAACCTCAAGCACGAGTACCTATCGCACAACACTACGAGGAACTACTACACCGATCTCTTCTACGGAAACGGCAATCAGATAGCCGACCTCACGCGTGCCCTCTCCGTGCGCAACACCTTCGGAGTGGCACTCCGCGAGGGTTTCAACAAGTGGGCTCAGATGGGAATCACACTCTTCGGCACGCATAAACTGCGAACCTACCAGCTCATGGACGGACAGGGCGGCATGACGCGCTACACGGAGAACGACGTCTCCGCCGGCGGCGAACTGGCTCGCACCCAAGGCAAAAGGTTCCACTACAACGCATCGGGCGAGGTGTGGCTCATAGGAGAGCACGCCGGCGACCTGAAGATCGACGGAAAGACCGACCTCAACTTCGCCCTCGGACGTCGCGACACACTCCTCGCCGACCTCCACGTCTGCTATATGCACCAGATCCCCACGTTCTTCTTCCGACATTACCACTCCGAAGTCCTCTGGTGGGACAACACCGACCTGAGCCGCGAAGTGCGCCTCAAGATAGACGGCCTGCTGCGGCTCAAGAAATTCGGCACCAAGCTGCAGGTAGGCTTCGAGAATGTGTCCAACTACACCTACTTCGGTATGCAGAACACCCTGCACCAGGGAGCAAAAGCCGAGAGCGTGCTGCCCACCGACTTCAGCCATTCCGTCGGAGTCCGTCAGGCCGGAAGCGTACAAGTCTTCGGGGCTACACTCGCACAGGACCTCGGCTGGAAGTTCATCCACCTGGACAATCAGCTGAGTTTCCAGACCAGTACGAACCAAGACGCCTTGCCTTTGCCCAAGTTCAACCTTTACACCAACTTCTATCTCCTCTTCCGTATGGGCATTGCCAAGATACTTCGCGTGCAGATAGGAGCAGACATGCGCTTCTTCACCTCTTACTATGCGCCCGACTACTCTCCCGCCATCCAGCAGTTTGCCGTGCAGGATGCCAACTATGAGCGCATCAAGATAGGAGGCTATCCCATCGTCGGTGCCTATGCCAACCTGCATCTCAAGCATTGCCGCATCTACGTTTCGTTCCGACACGTCAACGCCGGCAGCGGACACGCCTTCCTCGTCCCCCACTATCCCATCAATCCCATGACCATACACTTCGGCCTGAGCTGGAACTTCTTCAACTAAGAGACCCCCTGACCCCCCTTTAGGGGGAATATAATAATATATGACATAGACATAGATATGGAACAACAACCTTCCTCTACATCCTCTTCTCTCCCCCTAAAGGGGGCAGGGGGGTCTTTCTATAGGGAGATTCGTTGGGGCTTCATCGGCTGTGGTGAGGTCACCGAAAAGAAAAGTGGTCCGGCCTTCAACCTCGTTCCGGGTTCCCGCATACAGGCCGTGATGAGCAGGAGCAAGGATAAAGCCAGTTCCTACGCTGAGCGGCACAACATTCCCCGTTGGTACACCGACGCACAGCAACTCATCAGCGACCCAGACGTCAACGCCATCTACATTGCCACCCCGCCTTCCTCCCACGCCACCTACGCCATCATGGCCATGAAGGCAGGCAAGCCCGTCTATGTCGAGAAGCCTTTGGCAAGCAGCTACATTGACTGTCAGCGCATCAACCGCATCAGCGAGCAGACACACGTTCCCTGTTTCGTGGCCTACTACAGGCGCTGTCTGCCCTATTTCCATAAGGTGAAGGAACTCGTCGAAGGCGGTGCCATCGGAAAGACAACGTCGGTGCAGATACGTTTCGCTTGTCCTCCTCGCCTGCTCGACTACAACAGTACGGCTCTCCCTTGGCGTGTGCAACGCGACATCGCCGGCGGTGGCTACTTCTACGACCTCGCTCCTCACCAGATCGACCTGTTGCAAGAGATTTTCGGCCCGATTGTCCGTGCCAAAGGCTTCAGCAGCAACCAAGGCGGCCTGTACGAAACAGAGGACACCGTCAGTGCAGCTTTCCAGTTTGCCAGTGGTCTGCCCGGAAGCGGCTCATGGTGTTTTGTCAGTCACGAAAGTGCCCGCACCGACCGCATCGAGCTTATAGGCGACGGCGGCCAACTGCATTTCTCCGTCTTCACCTACGAACCCATCGTCTTGCGCAACGAGGGTGGACGGCAAGAGTTCATCATTGAGAACCCCGAACACGTGCAGTTGCCGCTCATTCGAAGCGTCGTGGAGCACCTACAGCAAAGTGGCACATGTACCGTCGACAGCGTCAGTGCCACGAGCGTCAACTGGGTGATGGACCGCATCCTGGGGAAGATATAGCCACTCTTCACCTCTTCACTCTTTCACCTTTTCACCTCTCCAATTTTTCACCTTTTAAACTTTTCACCTTTTCAATTTTTTTGCGATTGGGGGTATTTGATTTGCATGTTCGATGGTCTTATTAATGTAACAAGGTCAAAAAGACATGATGGATTACAGTAAACAACAATTCGAGCAGCTCTTCAAGGAAAGCTATCCGCACATGTATCGTATGGCGTTCTCCCTTGTAGAGAATGCCGACGATGCCAAGGATGCCGTGCATCAGGTGTTTGTCCATATGTGGAGAGGCAAGCCTGAAATAGCCACGGAAAGCATCCGAGGCTATCTGCTCGCTGCCACGAGGAACCAATGCCTGCACATCCTGCGCGACCGTGGGCTGCAAAGGCGACTGAAGGAAGAACTTCAGAAAGAAACTGCCTGGCAGAAGGATGAGGAGCGGGAAGAACTGTTGCAGCAACTTCAGCAACTCATCGACGACAACCTCACAGAACAAGACCGCCGAGTGCTCCAACTTCACTACGAGGAAGAGATGACCTATGCGGAAACAGCTTCCGTACTTGGCATCAGCTCGTCGGCCGTCAACAAGCACATCACGCGCTCTTTGGCCAAAATCAGAGAAACCCTTAAAATCGCGAAGTAACATGAAGACTGAAGACATTGACAAGAGAATAGGCATGCCCGACGTGGACAAGGAGTGGGCACGCTTCGAGCAGGAAGTCATCGACCCTCACCAGCAGCCCCCCTCTATGGGGAGAACTAAAAGAAAACCCCTTCCCCATAGAGGGGGAAGGGTTTGGAAAGGGGGTCTGTTGGGCATCGGCATCGCAGCATCCGTGGCGTTGCTCCTTATATATAATATAGGAAAGACACAGAAAGAGCAGCCTTTAGTAGCGCAAGTACAACCTGCACAGCCCGAGCATGTGTCCGAGCCTGCAAAGGAAGTAGTTGCAGAAGTCTCAAAGCCCGTCATTGCTCCTCGCAAAGAACTGGCTTTAGCGAAAGCTGATGCCTCGGCCACTACGGGACTTGATATTCCTGCCCATGAGTATGGTCAGATTGCAGGCTTGCCTCCTATTGACATCCGTCGGGTGAAGAATGACTACCGCCGGACTGTCAATAAACAGGCGCCGGACACCACTCTCACCTTGGTGAACGGCAAAGAGGATGACGCATTCCTGCAGTATCTCCATGGAATGCCTTACTGGTCAAGGACGTTCATCTATGACTATTTCTTCGAAAGGAATCAACTATTCATTAGACAGTATAGGCCAGAAGGCGACGAAATCAACAAATACGCTCACCTGTTTAACGGGCGAGACATCAGATTTATTTTAGACTATCAGAGCAGGCCATATAAGCCTGTTGGTCAGTTCACGCCCGACGAGCTCAAGGCGCGCCGCCTGGCATATCTTCTCCGTTGCTATCAGGAAGGAGAGAACAGCCGGAACTATGGCGGCATGCTCGCTCCCGACCTCTTCGACACGCCTGCCGAGGAGCGACTCTTCGGCTTGCTTGGAGTAAAGTATTGGCAAGGAAACAGGTTCGAAAAGTTCGGCCACGTCAGTCGCGACAGCCGAGGCACTTACATCCCGTTGGAGCGCCACATGCAGTTCACGGCGCAGGATCAGATATGGGAAGAGAACGGCGAATGGCTGGGCATGGAGGATGACGAGAGGTTCAACGCAGTCATCAAAGAACTTGATGAAGCGGCAAACGGAGCCAGCTCTTCCCTTGTGGAGCCAGGCGACAGCGTCGTGGCGATGGCATTCATCTACGGCGGAAAGGTCGCGAAGGGAGCACTGCACGAGTCAGATGTGATGTGGGAGAAGCCGTTCAAAGACAAGGTGAAGGGAAGCATCTTCGAGTTCACGCCCGACGAGGATGCACCGTCCTACTGGACCGCAGAGATATATTACTCCACGCAATTCCCGAGGTACATGGTCGTGTATCTGAACTCCGTTGACAAACTCTACGCGACCGAATGCCCCGACATCCTGAACATCCGCTACAAGCGCCTGACCGGTGTCGTGGAGGACGAAGAAGGAAAACCGGTAGGCCACGCGACCGTCGGCTTTCGCGACCGCCCCTATTTCTCCGATGGCGTCTCAGCCGACAGCCTGGGACGTTTCGAGCTGATGCTTCCCAACTACATCGACACGATACGTGCAAGTTGGATCAATTATCAAACACAAAAGATTCGCGTCCTTCCCACCGATTCCGTCCTCACCATCCGCCTGAAGAAGATTGACTGGGAAAGATTAAGAAAATCGGAAGAAAAAAGCCTATCTTCTTGGAAGATATTGCTAAACTCCGTATCTTTGCAGCATAAGAAGAAAGCTTCTGAAGAATAAAACTATACGAACATGAAAAAGCGAATCATCTTATTGATGGCGCTGCTGATGGCGGTAGCCATTAGCCTGCAAGCTCAGAGCAGACTTGAACCGATGACACAAACCCAGCAGAAACTGTGGGGAGAAAAGTATTTCAGGACTTGGCTGTCCAGGAGGGCAAGCCAGCAGATGCTTATCTTCCCTTCATTCAGCTTCCCCTCGGCTCTGTATGTGTATTACGGCCATGGAGAAAGCGAACGGTTGCAGGTGAAGTGGTGCGAGGCGAACAAGGATGCCGGGCCGGATGAGCCGAAGCTAAAGCTGGACTCTATAGAGGTCAAGACAGACAAGGCCACGGCAGTTGCGTTTTCCGACCTGATAGACCATGCCGTCGCCACATGTATGTTCAATGACCAACGAAGGGGACTCGACGGCACCCGTTACTTCTTCGGGGATAAGATTCGTGTAGCCACAGCATGGTCGCCCGGTCCTGGCAACTGCAAAAGGCTGACGGATGTGCTGGAGAAAGCCATGACGGCCGTCAGGAATCAGGACCAAGAGGAGCTGAAGGCATTGTTGCCCGAAGTTGAGTCCTTGACGGAAGTCTTCAAGAAGCTTTACCCGAAAGACTGATTTCTTGAAGCACATCGGTTGCCTGACACAATCCCTCCGCATCCTCCCTGCCTACTCCGTTCTCAAGGTTCGCCAGGAGGAGACAGATTGGAGTGGACTGAGAGAATCATTCAAGAAGAACCAAAACGCGTCATCACATAAAACAGGTTTGAACAAAAGGCGCCCGCAAAGAGCGACCTTTCAGACCGATTCCGGCAGACAGCAGGGCATTGCTATAGACAAAACCCGTTTGCTTTGCCAACTAAACGTGATTCGTTTGCAAACTCCTCGTGTGAAAATTGCAAACTCCTCGTGTGAAAATTACAAACTCCTCGTGTGAAAATCGCAAACTCCTCGTGAATGATTTGCAATAATCATGCGTGGACAGCGCGGCTTGTTCGTGCGGATTTGTAATCCGCACGCAGGGAATATAGGGATTTGCAATCCCTCGATAACTGTTTCAGCGCATTGCAAATGCTTATAAACGATACTGTCGGATTGCAAATCCGACAGAACGGGCAGAACGGGACAAGATTTTGTGGTACATTGTTTCGGCGATTTCTATTGTTTCTGCTTTCTATGTTAAATTCCAAATATTTTGACCATTATTTTTAATATTATG
>CAMVDV010000002.1 GCA_947166305.1 uncultured Prevotellaceae bacterium
TTTCTTATTCACTTACGCACAGGGCGGATGCACTGACCGTATGAGCGGTTGTCGTTGCTCCAATTCCAGTAGTTCGAGCCGAAGCCCTGGCTGTACCCGTCGATGGAGTAGTACGTGCTGAGCGACCGCGACCAGCAATAGCCATTCGAGCCCGCATTGTTGAGACTTGTGTCGTAGCGGTGGCCCGCAACAGGCATGAAGATGGTGTTGCCATTAGGACCGGTCACCAAGATACCGTTCACGCCGTTTAGCTGTGTCCACGTGTAGGTGCAATTCGCTTTCAGCTCGTCTTGCTGTGCTCTTGACGGCATCTGCCAGCCGCTGCCCCAGTTCACCGTGGCGGCATCATCCTCGGGAAGCAACTCCGTCAGGCCGTCGCCGATGAAGTTTCTATTACTGTCGTACCAGCAGACACCCCTCTGGTTGTCGGCAAAGGTGTACTTGTTTATCTGCTTCCAGTCCGACTGCCCTGCATTCATCCACTTGTAGGTGGCCCAGTTGTACTCGTCCTTCGGCTCTGTCTCGCCCCAGGCAAAGTAGTCACCGTACTCCTCGGGACTGTTGGCACCGACGTTGCACGTCGCCCAAAGCGTCCCGCTCGGCAAACCGAGGTCAACCCACTCGTGACCATCCGTCGTGCCATGCGATACACCACCTTCTTCAAATGCCACATCAACAACTTGAGTGACATCAAATTCTGTCACGGTATTGTCTGTCATGCGCACAACCATCTTCTGTGCCATCGCTGTCTGCACGCCTGCCACCATGAGGAACAGGACTGCAAGGGTACTTTTTGCTTTCATTTTGTTTTTGATTTTTTGATGGGTTAATGTTTTTTTCTTTATCACGTTATATCGCTATTTCCTCATTCTCTCATTTTTTCATTCCGGCATTCCTTCATAAACGCCGCGTGCCCGCACGGGAGGAATGCTTCCTCTCGCGCAGGCACGCGCGTATATTATCAATAAGGTATTATCGTGTATGCGTGAACTTCTCCCGGACTTGAGCAAGTTTCCGCCCAAGTCTCATGACTATTTAACGCATCACACCGTTTCATTGCATTTGGCATTTATGCCTGCAAAGATAGATTTATTTCCCCTTACTGCCAAATAATATGGCGATTTTATTGCTTTGTCTTCTCCAAAAGTCTGTTTTGGCTGTTAACCTT
Organism: uncultured Prevotellaceae bacterium; assembly: GCA_947166305.1. GTDB lineage: Bacteria > Bacteroidota > Bacteroidia > Bacteroidales > Bacteroidaceae > Physcousia. Next base: position 1,169 of record CAMVDV010000002.1, read on the forward strand.
TCGCCTTATACGCGTATAATGTAGGAGGCTCTATCGGTATGTGCAAGTGAAGGCCTCTTGTGCTTACACTTGCAGGACAAGGCCTTCGCGGGCAAGGATGGTGTTCGGGAAGACCGCCTGCGCTTCGTCGAGCAGCGCCTGCTCATCCTTGATGGAGGCACTGAAATGCCCTATGCATAGCCTGCCGACCTCGGCATCGCGGGCAAGCGTGGCAGCCTGGAGCGCCGTGGTATGCAAGGTCTGTCCTGCTCGCAGCAGCCGCTCATGGAGATAGGTGGCTTCGTGATAGAGCAACGTCACGCCCCGAACCACATCTTTCAGTTCAGGCAAATAGACCGTGTCGGAGCAGTAAGCAAAGGAGCGCGGCGGCGTGGCAGGCGTGGTGAGGCGCTCATGAGGAATCACGGTGCCGTCCTCAGTGGTCCACGATGCGCCGGCCTTGATGTTGTTTATCTGGCTGACAGGAATCCCGAAGGCATCAATCATCTCGCGGCGAATGTGCGGCAGGCCGGGTTTCTCGCGGAAAAGGAAACCGCAGGTGGGAAGCCTGTGGCGGAGCGGAATGCTGTGAACCGTGATGCTCCGGTCTTCAAAGATGAGCGCAGACGAACTGGTGTCGAAAGGATGAAAGCAGACATCATACTGGATGTCGCCGTAATAAGTGTGCAGAAGGAAGTCGATGAGTTCGCCCACCTGCTGCGGTCCGTGGATGTGAAGCTCGGAAGTACGGCCCAGGAGGTCCATCGTGCCAATCAGTCCGGGCAGCCCGAAAACGTGGTCACCGTGGTTATGGCTGATAAAGATGTGCCCGATGCTCATCATCGAGAGTCCCATCCTTTGCATCTGCGACTGCGCTCCTTCGCCACAGTCAATCATGAAGAACTTTCCCCTCACGTTCAGGATTTGCGAGGAAGGGTTGTGGCGAGTGGTAGGCTTGGCAGAACCGCAGCCCAATATGTTTAGCTCAAAATTCATGGTTCATCCTTCAAAAACATGATTTCCAACAGTCTGAGCGTTGAAGTTCAAGGAATGAATAAAGAAGATTTCAGAAAAAAGGAAGCCCCGCCCATGTGAGGGCAGGGCTTCATGTGTTGTTCCCCAAAGGGAATTGGCTTCAACGGATTACTCCTCGCCGGCCTTCATCTTAGCCTTCAGCTCAGCCAGAGCGTCGATGTCGCCAAGCGTGGTGCTGGCTGCCTGGTTCTGGATAGCGGGAGCCTCCTCCTTCGGAGTGGACTTGCGAGTGGACTTCTTTGCCTCACGAGCCTCGCGGGCCTCGGCGCGCTGCACGTCTTCGAAGATACGGCTGTGCGAGAGGATAATGCGCTTGCTGTCCTTGTTGAATTCAATCACCTTGAACGGCAACTTCTCGCCCTTCTGAGCCTGAGTGCCATCCTCCTTAACGAGGTGCTTGGGAGTTGCAAAGCCTTCCACGCCATACTCAAGCTGAATGACTGCACCCTTGTCGAGCATTTCGACGATGGTGCCTTCGTGAACGCTGTCCTGTGTGAAGACAGTTTCGAAGACATCCCAAGGATTCTCCTCAAGCTGTTTGTGGCCGAGAGAAAGACGACGGTTGGCCTTGTCAATCTCGAGCACGCAAACCTCAATCTGAGCACCAATCTGGGTGAACTCGCTGGGATGCTTAATCTTCTTCGTCCAGCTCAGGTCGCTGATGTGGATAAGACCGTCCACGCCTTCCTCAATCTCAACGAAGATACCGAAGTTTGTGAAGTTGCGAACCTTGGCAGTATGCTTGCTGCCCACGGGATACTTCTCTTCGATGTTCTCCCAGGGATCGTCCTTAAGCTGCTTGATGCCCAAAGACATCTTGCGCTCCTCGCGGTCGAGGGTGAGAATAACGGCCTCCACCTCGTCGCCCACCTTCATGAAGTCCTGGGCACTGCGGAGGTGCTGGCTCCAAGACATCTCGCTGACATGGATAAGACCTTCCACGCCGGGAGCAATCTCGATGAATGCACCGTAGTCGGCCATCACGACAACCTTGCCCTTCACATGGTCGCCCACCTTGAGGTTGGGGTCGAGGGCATCCCAGGGATGCGGGGTGAGTTGCTTCAGACCAAGGGCAATGCGCTTCTTCTCATCGTCGAAGTCAAGAATAACAACGTTGATCTTCTGATCGAGCTGCACGATTTCCTCAGGATTGCTGACGCGGCCCCAGCTGAGGTCGGTGATGTGGATGAGACCGTCCACGCCGCCAAGGTCGATGAACACGCCGTAGTTGGTGATGTTCTTGACGGTGCCTTCGAGCACCTGACCCTTTTCGAGCTTGCTGATGATTTCCTTCTTCTGTGCTTCGAGCTCTGCTTCGATGAGAGCCTTGTGGCTGACCACCACGTTACGGTAGTCCTGATTGATCTTGACAACCTTGAATTCCATCGTCTTGCCCACGAAGATATCGTAGTCACGAATAGGCTTAACGTCAATCTGGCTGCCGGGCAGGAATGCCTCGATGCCGAAGACGTCTACAATCATGCCGCCCTTTGTGCGACACTTCACATAGCCCTTGATGATTTCCTTGTTGTTGAGAGCCTCATTGACGCGGTCCCAAGAACGACTTGCGCGAGCCTTCTTGTGGGAAAGGATGAGCTGACCCTTCTTGTCTTCCTGATTCTCGATGTAAACTTCCACAGTGTCGCCCACCTTCAGGTCGGGATTGTAGCGGAACTCGCTCATAGGTATGATACCATCGCTCTTGAAACCGATGTTCACCACCACCTCGCGTTTGTTCATAGAGATGACGGTTCCGTCGACTACGTCGTGGTCACTTACCTTGTTAAGAGAGCCTTCATAGGCCTCTGTCTGAGCCTCGCGGCTCACGCCTGTGTTGCTGTCGCCCTGTTCGTATGCTTCCCAATCGAAGTCGGCCAGAGGTGCAACGTTTTTCAAATCTGCCATACAGATTAATTAATGAGTTAATAAAGTTAATAATCACTTGCTTCTGTTTTGAGACACAAAAGCGCGACAAAGATACGACTTTTTTCCGAGTCGGCTGTTATATAATTTATGTATGACAATTCTTTTAATAATATTTAACAAACGGAGCAAGTGCTGTTCAAGCGCCTTCGACGGGATTATGTCTCGCTCCTCGCAAGGCAGCACCGAACTCCGCAGGGAGAGATGGCAATCGCAGCAGGAAGAGATGGCAATCGCAGCACGGGGAGATTGCAATCGCAGCAGCAAGCGTTTGCACGTCCCTCATGGAGCATCTGATTTTTCCGACGTTCATAAGCCGGTCATCACCTGTCGTGAAGCCGATTACGACGGGTCGTCGTTGAAATTTAGACGTGTCGGAAATAAAAAAGTGGCATTCCCTTTTGCAATTCGCCTGCTTATTTGTAATTTTGCACTCAAATAGTTATTCTGCAACGATGAGTATATCTGTCCTCATTCCAACGTTCAACTATGACTGCCGCCGCCTTGTGGAGCAGTTGCTGAAGCAAATTCCGGCAGACGGTGAGATTATCGTCGGCGATGACTGTACGACGAATCCTAATGTCCGCGAAGCTCTCGAAGTGATGAAGGGCTGGCCTGGCTGCCGCATCTTCAGGCCGACACACAACCTTGGACGTGCAGCCATCCGCAATGCTCTTGCCCGAGAGGCTGAGGGCGAATGGTTGCTCTTCATTGATGCCGATGCAGAGGTGCGCAGCAGTTCCTTCATCTCCGACTACCTTGCAGCAGCCAGGGAGGCCGATGTCGTCTGCGGAGGCACGGGAAACATGCGCAGATGCCCTCGGCCTGCGGCACGTCTCCGCTACGACTACGAGGTGGCTGCCGAGAAACGGCTGACGCTGGAACATCGTCGCCGACACCCTTATGTGGGCTTCACCACTTTCAACTTCTTCATTCGCCGCACCACTTTCCTCAACATCCTCTTCGACGAGCATTGTCACGAGTACGGCCACGAAGACACTCTCTTCGGACTCGAACTGAAAATGAGGGGGATAAAGGTGTTGCACATCGACAATAAGCTGACGCATCTTGGGCTGGAGGATGCCGACATCTACCTTTCGAAGACAGAGACTGCGCTCCGTTCGCTTGCAGGGATGAGCATGGAGCAGAAGCAGAATGTGCGCATATCACAGATGTACCTAAGGCTCAGGGAATGGCATCTTGGGGGATTGGTGCTTGGCGTTTTCCGTCTGACGCGCAGGCTTCTTCGCAAGAATCTGCTCGGCAAGCATCCCAACCAATTGCTGTTCTCTTTCTACAAACTTGGCTTCTACGCCACCTCTCACAAGGACTTTAGTTCTTAGAAAGGCATTCCCACGGCAAAGTGGAACGTGAAGTCGCGCTTCCACTTGGGATGTATGATGGGGAAGTGCGTCTTGCTGTCGGTATAGGCAGGATGGATGGCCTTCATGCCGCCGTCGAAGCGCAGGATGAAGTAGCCGAGATTGAGGCGGAGGCCAAGGCCGTAGGAGACGGCTATCTGCTTCCAGAACTCTTCGAAGCGAAACTGTCCGCCGGGTTGTTCCTTGTAATCTCTTATGGTCCAAATGTTGCCTGCATCGATGAATGCTGCCCCGTCGATTTTCCAGAAGAGGTGTGTCCTGTACTCAGCATTGAGGTCGAGCTTGATGTCGCCCGTTTGGTTGATGAAGTCGATGCGTCCGTCGGTGCCTTGGAAGCTTCCCGGTCCCAGTTCACGCACGCTCCAGCCCCTCACACTGTTGGCTCCGCCGCTGAAGTAGCGCTTCTCGTAAGGCAGGATGTAGGAGTTGCCGTAGGGCGCAGCAATGCCAAAGGCTGCATGGAGGGCCAGCGAGTTGTTTTTGTTAAAAAGGAAACTCTTGCAGAAACTGAAGTCGAATTTGGCATACTGGGCATAAGCGATGTTGAAGAGTGTGTATTTCCCCTCGGCGTTCTTTTGCGAGTTTGCTGCGCTGGTGATGCCGTAGAGGAGGTTGCCAGCCGTCTCTATGCCGAGGCGGATGACGTAGGCATTCGTCCCATAGTTTGATGCCGACGAGCCGAGCGGCCGCGACGTATAGGAGAAATGGTAGCTCCAGTTCATGATGAAGAGGTTCTCGTAGTTGTACTTGAGGATGGCATTGCGGTTCTGAGGGTCGCTCAGGTACTTCTCGCGGAAGGTGTCGCTTATCCAAGGCATGAAGACATAGTCGAGGTCGAGCAGGTCGAAGCGGTGCTGCAGCTGCCTGTTCCTTCGTGCCCAGCGGTATCGCAGCCTGCCTGTCAGCACGCGTCGGTGGAACTCGGGGCGGTCCTGCGAGTCGAAGGCGATGTTCACTTCGGTCGTGGCCTGTGCATTACGTCGGAAGGCAGGCCGAAGGAATGGGAACTTAAAGTCGGGGAAGGTGAGGCCTGCCTCAATGCTGTACTCGATGAAATTCTGGTCGGCGTAGCCGCTCAGCCCTTTGATGGCCTCGAACGCTCCACGAAGTTTGACGCCAAGAAGCTCTGACCCACGGAAGAGATTCCGGTTCTGATAGGTCAGACTGGCTGCCGCTCCGAAGTCGCCGGCAGAGTTTGTGCCTTCCAACTCTGCGCTGAAGGAGTTGCGCTTGCCTGGGGTGAGCGAGATGCTGACGTCGAGTGTGTCGCTGGAGGCTTCTCTCTCCACCACGCGCACGTTTGCTGCCATCACAGCACTCATGCGCGACAGCCTGGCATACGTCTCGTGCATCGCCTTCTCGCGGAAGAGGCTGCCGGGAACAATGGCCGTGGCTCCGTCGAGAACCTTGGGCCGAAGGAACGGGGACGAGGAAGGGAAGTCGTAGCTGACCTTCCCGATGTGATATTGTCTGTGGAGCGTGTCGGTGGAATCGGAATCCTCTTCTGCCCGCCTGACCATCATTTCCACGTCGGCCAGGTTCTGCCCGACGGTCGTATCCACACGGAAATGCACGAAATCCTTATTGAACTTGTAGTAACCATTCTCTATGAGAAGCCCGTAGAGCCTGCTGCGCTCGGCGTCGAGGGCCTTGATGCTGTAGGGAAGTGCCGCTGTGCCGGTGGCAGAGGTGAAGGAGGGTTGGTAGCCGAGGCTATCGAGCCGAAGGCGAAGAGAGTCGTCGAGCACACGGAACGAGAAGTGGCGTATGTGCCAGCGCGGCCCGGGCACGATGCGGTAGGTCACCCCGATGTGGTTCTTCTTCACCTTTTCTTCCAGGAGCACGTCGGCACCGAGGTAGCCCATTGCCTTCACGCTGAGCTGCATATTGCGGCAGGCCTGCAGGGTACGCTCGCGGTCGTAAACGACGGGAGCCTCGCCCAGATGCCGGAGGAAACGGTTGAATCGCTTGGTACTGTCACGTCCGGAGAGGCTGTAGATGCCCAGTGGGACGTTGAAGAGAGAGAACCACTTGCTGTTGGGGCGCTGGGGCATGTAGGCAGCAAGCTCTTCGGCGGACACATGACTCTCGCCGGAGGCGGGGGCGACGTGTGCGCTGGTGAGCAGATAGCTGCCTTCGGGCACGAAGCGCGAAGTGTGGCAGGCGGCGAACAGGACCGTCGCCAGCACCGGCACGATGAGGCGCAAGAGGGGTTTCATGGCGCAAAGGTACGATAAAAAATTGAAATAATGAAGAAGTTAACTCAATAGGGAAGCTGTTACTTTGATTTTTTACTTTTATCTTTTCACTTTTAACTTCTTGATTAAAATTTTCGGATGTCCCGTCAAGCTACTGCAGGGTGCCAAGAATAAGGCTTAACCGTTACCGGCCGAACCCTTGGCCCTTACCCGAAGAACCCTTAACCTTTACCCGAAGAAGGCTTGACCGTTATCAAAAAGTCCCCTTTCGTGCGCACAGACAAAGCCTTTCGTGCACACCCGAAACCTAAACTGAGTCAAGGCAAAGTTTATATAATAAGACAACGGATTCAACGGATTAGACGGAATTATGCTACATTGATAGTCAGCGAATAAAATAACCCGTAAAAATCCGTTAAGTCCGTTGTCTTTAATTCTGGCACAGCGTCTTTTGCACGACCGTTTTTTATTTCGTCATTTCCTTGAAGTGTTGTGTGATTTGGCGGAAGAGATGATAGCGCGTATTGCCGCCATAGATGCCATGATTGCGGTTGGTGTAGGCAAGCAAGCGGAAGTCCTTGTCGGCCTGGACGAGTGCTTCGGTGTATTCCGCCGCACCGCGGAAATGGACATTGTCATCAGCAAGTCCGTGGATGAGCAGGAGTTTGCCGCTGAGCCTCGAGGCTCGGCTGATGGGACAGTCGTCGTAGCCAGTGCCATTCTCGCGCGGTGTCTGCATGAAGCGCTCGGTGTAAACGGTGTCATAGTAGCGCCAGCTCGTGGGAGCCGCCACGGCTACGCCTGCTGCAAACACAGGCCGGCCCTCGCTCATGCTCATCAATGTGTTGAAACCTCCGTAGCTCCATCCCCAAATGGCAATGCGATTCTTGTCAACATAGGGTTGCTGTCCGAGCCAAACGGCCGCTTCCACCTGGTCGTGGCTCTCGAGCTGACCAAGCTTGAGGTAGGTGCTTTGCTCGAAATCGCGGCCTCTTCCGCCCGTACCCCGTCCGTCCACGCAGACCGAGATGAAGCCTTCTTGGGCCAAGTATTGCTCGTAGAGGCAGCCACCCATGTTGCCTGCGTTCCAACTGTCCACCACTTGCTGCGAACCCGGACCGCTGTACTGGTGCATGACGACAGGGTATTTCTGCGAAGGATTGAAGTTGGGCGGCAGCACCATGAAGCCGTTGAGCTGGATGCCTTCGGGGGTGGTGAACGAGAAGAACTTCCTCTCGCCAAGCCTCAAGGCGCCAAGTTTCTGTCGGAGCGCAGCATTGTCCTCGAGCGTGCAGAGCGTCTTGCCCGAAGCGTCGCAAAGCGTCGTGACGGAAGGCGTGTTCAGGTCGCTCCAGGTGTTCATGTAGTAGCGAAGACCCGTAGAGAAGATGGCATTGTTTGTGCCGCCCTCCGAGGTGCTGAGCCGTGTGATTTTGCCCTTGCTGTCGCTCTTATATACACTCCTCCGCATAGGGCTTTCCTGATTGCTGGCAAAGAAAGTCGAACCACTCTTCGTGTCGTAGCCGTAGAAGGCCTTCACCTCGAAGTTACCGCTGGTGAGTTGCCGGCGAAGGGTGCCGTTCAGGTCGTAGAGATACAGGTGCTTATAGCCGCTGCGCTCGCTGGTGAGCACGAAACCTCCCGCCACGGTGCGGAAACTCGTGACCGTTTCCTCGGGAACATAGCATTCTGCCTGCTCGCGGACAATGAGTCGGCACTCCGTACTACGCGGGTTGGCCAGATATATGTCAAGCTGGCTCTGATGACGGTTGAGGGTGAGGATGAGCAACTTCTCGGCATCATCGGTGAAGAAAATGCGAGGGACGTAACCATCCGAGGAGATTGGAAGTTGCATCTTGCGGATAACGCGGCTTTTTATATCAAAACTATGGACGCTCACCACGCTGTTTTTGGCTCCAGCCACAGGGTATTTGTAGTCGAACGAACCAGGGTAGTCGGCATATTCCTGCCTCTCGGGACTCATACCCTTGTACAAAGGGAAGCTGAACATCGGCACGTCTGTCTCATCATAGCGAATCCATGCGAGCATCGTGCCGTCCTCATTGAAGTCGAAGGCACGGGCAAAAGAGAACTCTTCCTCGTTCACCCAATCGGGTTTGCCGTTGATAATTTTGTTGAACTCTCCATCCTTCGTGACTTGGCTCTCGCTGTTGTTGAAAAGAAGCTTGACGAGGAAGAGATTACCTCCACGCACAAATGCCACCATCGTGCCGTCGCGACTCCAAAGAGGCTGTTCCTGCGGACCGCCTTCGCTGAGGTGTGCGAGGGTGCGATTCTTTACATTATATATATAATACTCTGCCGTTTTGCTGTGACGGTAGATACTTCTCGTCTCAGTCTGCACGAGGATGTTCTTCTCGTCGGGCGACATCTGGTATCCATCAATGCGGTCGAGCTTGACACGGTTCTTGACGTTATCCACATCGAAGAGCACTCCCGTCTGCTGACCCGTGCGGAAGCTGCGTACGACGATTTGCTTTCCGCCCGGCGCAAGCTGGCTATAGCTCTCGCCATCAAGCAGAGGTGTGACGCCATGGATGCCTTTTTGAGAATACACGCCGCTGGTCAGGTCCTTGAGGGAAAGGCCGTCGGCTTTTGCAAAAAGAGCGGCGCAGAGGAGCGCCAAGAGTGCTGTGAGATGTTTCATCGTGGTGTGTGAGTGTTATATTTGTTTTTCGATTGCAAAGATACGAAAAAGTTGAGAGTTAAGAGTGAAGAGTTAAGAGTTTTTTTCTTAACTTTGCAACATGAAACACAAGGAATATGGCAAATGGCTGCAAGAGGTGTTCGGGCAGAAGGTGCAGAAGCTCTCGATAGATGCGGGTTTCTCGTGCCCCAACCGCGACGGGCGTGTCGGCACGGGCGGCTGCACGTTCTGCTCCAACGAATGCTTCGTGCCGGCATATTGCCGAAGGGGACTCTCTGTCGGCGAACAGATTGAAGAGGGAAAGCTGTTCTTCAGGCACAAATACAAAAGGCCGTTGAAGTTCTTGGCCTACTTCCAGTCTTATTCCAACACATACGCCGGGCTGCCTCGTCTTGAGGCCCTTTACGAAGAAGCCCTTGCCGCTGACGACATTGTGGGCATCATTATTGGCACAAGGCCGGACTGCATCGACGCTCAGCTCCTTGACTTCCTGGAGAACCTTTCCCGACGCACGTTTCTTTGCCTGGAATTTGGAGTGGAAAGCCTGAACGATGAGACGCTCCGCCGCGTCAATCGCGGCCACAACGCCGAGGCTTCTTTGCAGGCCATCCGTGCGACGGCTGACAGAGGAATCCTCGTTGGCGCCCACATCATCCTTGGTTTCCCGTGGGAAAGCCGCGACGAACTGATGCAGCAGGCCGACCTTCTTGCCACAATGCCACTGAAAACGCTGAAGCTCCACCAGCTGCAAGTGCTGAAAGGCACTGAGCTTGCGCGCCAATATGAAGAGGTTCCCTGGCCGATGCCTTCGCCTGAGCAGTACATCCGCCTTGCCCTCGACTACATCGACCGCTTGCCGGACAGTGTCGTCGTTGACCGTCTCGTCAGCCAATGCCCTCCCCGAATGGTGCTGGCGCCCAGGTGGGGACTGAAAAACCACGACTTCTCCTGCCTTGAAAAAATGGGAATTTGAGAGCGAAAACTTTCAATTTCCCTTTTTCTTTTTACCTTTTTTCACGCTCATCCCTCAACTTTTCAACTTTTCGACTTTAATCTTTGAACTTTTTGTTGTACCTTTGCACTTACTTTCAAAACAAATTGTAAAAATGCAAAACAACTATCCATTCATCAGCATGCTCCGCAAATACGTGAGCAGCAGTGTCCTCCTGGTCATTGCCACGGTTGCGGCCCTCGTTGTCGCCAACAGTTCCTGGGGCGACCTTTATCGAAGTGTGTGGGAGCTGCCCATCGCCATGAGCATAGGCGGCTTCAATTTCTTCAGCCACGGCGGTCACTCCATGTCGCTGGGCGAGTTCATCAACGACTATCTGATGGCTGTCTTCTTCCTGAGCGTGGGCTTGGAAATAAAGCGCGAAGTGCTTGTGGGCGAGCTGTCGAACATCAAGAATGCGCTTGCCCCCATCATTGGTGCCTGCGGAGGCATGATTGTGCCGGTCATTGTCTTCTTCCTTGTCTGCTGGGGCCATCCCATCATGGAGCGAGGCATGGCCATCCCCATGGCTACCGACATTGCCTTCTCGCTGGGATGCCTGAGTGTCTTCAGCAAGCGTTGCCCGATTGGGCTGAAGGTGTTCCTGGCGACGCTCGCCGTGGCCGACGACTTGGGCGGAATCATAGTGATTGCCATCCGCTACACCGAGCACCTCGACCTCTGGTACCTGCTCTTCTCTGCCATCCTCGTGGCCGTCTTGTGCATAGGCAACTGGCAAGGCGTGCGCACCAAGGCTTTCTACATCAACACGGGGCTGGCGCTTTGGTTCTGTATGCTTCAGAGTGGCATCCACGCCACCATTGCCGGCGTGATACTGGCCTTCTGCGTTCCGGCCAACATCCCCAAGGGTACGAAGTTCTACATTGAGCGTATCCGCAACAAGCTTCGCCATTTCCCGGCAACGGTGGTGACGCGCGAGGACCGCAACAAGCCTGTCGTGCTGAGCGACGAGGAGATAGCGCTGCTGAAGAGCGTGGAGTCGTCGAGCGACCACCTCATCAGTCCGCTTCAGGACTTGGAGGACGAGCTGAAGATTCCCGTCAACTACGAGATCATCCCGCTCTTTGCCTTTGCCAACGCCGGTGTGAACATGGCTGGAATGAGCTTGATGAACCTCTTCTCGGGCGTGGGTCTGGGCGTATTCCTCGGTCTGCTCGTAGGCAAGTTCTGCGGCGTGCTGAGCTTCACTTGGCTGGGCACCAAGCTGGGCATCATTCGGTTGCCGCAAGGAGCCAACTGGAAGTCGTTCGCCAGCATCTGTATGCTTTGCGGCATCGGCTTCACGGTGAGCATGTTCATGTCTGCCCTGAGCTTCCCCGAAGAAGCCCATGTCGACTATCTGAACGATGCTAAACTGGGCATACTCTGCGGCACGATAGCGAGTGCAGCCGTCGGTATGTTCATGCTCAACCGTTTCTTGCCGAAGAAAGGGGAAGTGCCGGTGGAGCTAACCTCTCTCCAGACGGACGACACGAAAGCTTAGCTCCAGCCCTCACCCTTCTCTGATTCAGTGCCCATCCCCCACGGTTTCCGCCCCCACCCCATGCGGTTTCCGCGAACCATCCAGCCGGCGCGCCCTCTTGCGGCACGCCGGTTTTTTCGTATCGCCACACCGCTGTCTGTCACTCCGCGTGCCGTGTTCATTGCATGGTCATGATGCTGCAATTGCAGGGTCATGATGTTGCAATTGCAGATTCATGACCATGCAATCGGAACCCTACAGGGTTTCTGGAGACAGCCCTTGCGATGTCGGGAGGCACGGCGGGAGGTCAGTCCGGCAGGGGCATTTCGTTCCGGAACTTCACCCGCTTCGTGGAAAACAGCACGGGAAAAGGTTGTTTTCGCAAGGAAATGCAGGGAAAGAGGTATGTTTTCGGGAGAATGGCTTCATAAAATGGAAAAACATTCGTAACTTTGCAGAAAAATACAGAAAGCCTGCACTTCCAGGCACCGGCCGCGACAAGGGTTCCGGCGCTTCCAAGCATCGGCTCCCAGACAGAAAGCCTGCACTTCCGGCGCTTCCAAGCGTCGGCCCCCAAACAGGAAGCCTGCACTTCCGGCGCTTCCAAGCGTCGCCCCCAGACAGAAAGCCTGCATTTCCGACGCTTTTTAGCGTCGGCCTTTGACAACAAACAAGACGATGAGCATGAAAACCCTGCGATATATCTTCACCATAGCCTGCCTCCTGCTTGTGCCGCTCCATGCGGTGCCGGACGAAGCGGAGCAGATAGAACGCTTTGCAAGCGAGTATGTCCGCTGCCACGACACGGCGGCGAGGCTCCGACTTGCCAACCGTTTCTTTGCCTACCTCAACGAAATCGACTACACCGACCAGCCCATCTCCTTCCCGCCGGGTTCGCATATCGACTCCGTCGACGTGAATGTTTACTACTACATCGCTGAGTGGAACTACGGAACGGGCAACTATCAGCGCGCAGCCGACTTGTGCCGGCAGGCCACGAAGTGCATGGGGCAGGTGGATGACGTGTCGCGCAGCGATGTCTACAGCCTGCTCGGGGCATCATGCTTCCGCCTGAGCAAGTACCAGGAAGCCGCCGACGCGCTCAACCAAAGCTATCTGCTCGACAAGAAAGCGGGCGACTACGACCGCATGAGCTCCACGCTGAACAACATCGCCAGCGTCTTCGTGGCAGCAGGCAAGCCCCGCGAGGCAGAGAAGTACGCCACGGAAGCCATCGCCGCCAACAGCCACACCGACAACCTCGCACGCCGGGCCGTGCTCTACGGCACCGCGTCGGAGATAAACCGCTCCCTGGGCAACAACGAGGAAGCACACTTCTATGCACAAGGGGCGCTCGACATAGAGCGACAGCTGGGCGACAGCGCCCGCATCGGCGTGCGCCTCTCGCAGCTGGCCAGCACACAACTCGCCCTCTCGAAGGTGGATGAGGCACGACACTCTCTCGAAGAAGCCATCCCACTCCTGCTCCGCAGCGGCAACCTCCACTCGTGGGGCATCTGCAAGAACCAGATGGGCGACATCCTCGCCAGCGAAGAACGCATGGACGAAGCGGCCCAGTGCTACACAGAGGCTGCCACGCTCTTCCAAAAGCAAGGCGACAAGTACAACGAGCTGCACGCCCGCGAGGGACTCTCCAGAGCCTTGAAGGAGACAGCGCCCGCCGAAGCCATGACACATCTGGAGCGCGCCAACCGTCTGCAAGGGGAAATCTATCAGACAGAGACGGCCGAAGCCATCAGCAAGTACAACGCCATCTACTACAACGACATCCTGCAGAAGAACGTGGAGGCTTCCGAGCGCCGCAGCCGCCTGCTCGCCGCCGCCTTCATCATCGGGGCCATCGTGCTGGCAGCGCTCGGCGTCCTCGCCTTCTCCTACAGCAATCGGCGCCACAGGCACGAGATGAAAGACTACAGGCAGCACATCAGCGACGTCGAGGACAAGAACGTGGAGATAAACCGCAAGTACCAAAACCTGGTGGCCGAGACCCTTCAGAACACCAAGGACCTCTCCGACGACGACAAGGAGTTCCTTTCCCAACTGACCTTAGCGGTGGACATGAGCATAGAAAACGGCAGCGGTGACATCGAAGCCATCGCTGCCGAAATGAACATCAGCACTGCCACACTGCGACGCAAGCTTGGAAAGATGCTGTCCGTCACGCCTAAGGACTACATCCAGCAGGTGAGGATGCACAAGGCAAAACTCCTGCTGCAGCAATTCCGCGACCTCTCCATCGCCCAGGTTGCCGAAAGGTGCGGCTACTCACAGCTCTCCAACTTCACACGCGCCTTCAAGAACTACTTCGGCTTCATGCCTTCCGACGTCCGGGGCACTAAGGAAGCATGACCTGCGCTCACCCTCCGGGCAAGCAGCCACAGGCCTTCGCCGCTATCTCTTCTTGCCGCCGATGCCCGCAAGACTGAGTTTCAGCCTTGCCCCTGCCATCACCCAGATGCCAGGCTGCGGCACGTTGCCAAGATCGTGGTAGTGATGATTGGTGATGTTAGTGGCCTGAACAAAGACATTGTAGCGCGTTGCGTCCCATTGCAACTTGGCATCGAGCGACCAGTAAGGGTGATAGCTCACCAACCGTCCGCCGCTCATGTAGCTGCCCATGCGCTCTTGCCAACGCACGTCCCACGACATGGAGAGAAGGCTCCAGATGCGGTGCGTGAAGTTCATGACAAACTTGTGCTTGAGGTACTCCATGGCATAGTTACTCTTGAAGACTCCCTCGGCATCGTGCTTCGTCTGGTCGATAAAGGTGTAGCCTGCCGAGAGCGAACGCACCCAGGTATCGCTCTGCAAAAGCTCCGCAAAGCGCAGTTTTCCCTGCACCTGCACGCCGAAGTTGTCGAGGTTGAAGGCAGCAGTGTGGAAGATGTCGTCGGGAGAATACATCACCCAGTCAATCATCTGCGTGCCCCGATGGTAGAAACCCCTCACGCTGGCCTCTGCCCCACTCCACCGATATTCCGTACCAAGCGAGAGAGAATGGTTATGCTCAGGCTTGAGTCCGCGGTTACCCTCGTGGGTTGGACTTTTATAGTAAAGCTCCGTGAACGTAGGCAGACGGAAGCCTTTGTTGTAAGAAAGCAGCACTTTCCATCGGGACGAAGGCCGCCAGGCGATATCGACGCCCGGATAGAAGCGGAAACGGCGGTCGATGCTCGACGTCATGCTCGCCATGAGGCCGGCCGAGATAGTCCAATGCGGCAGGATGACGTTGTGCTCCAGGCTGAAGGAAACAGTGGTGCGGTCGTCGCTCCATTGATAGAAGCTGCCCTGCGGCCGCGCATCTCGCCCAAGGTTAGTGCTGAGGATGCCTTCGTTGCGCAGCAAGGCAGACAGCGCCGTCTTGCCCAGTCGCCAATCGAAATGCCCTCCCGCCTTGATGCCATAGACATCCGAGCGATGGAAGTTCTCGCCGAACGACGTGCCGCGAACAAGTTGGAAGTGATCGTAGTTGCGATTCCAGAAAACCTCAGGCTTGAAGTGGAAACGTCCCTTTGTCTCCGCGCTCACACTGGTCAGGAGTCTGCGGTTATGCTCAAACTGATTGGGATAAGC
This sequence comes from uncultured Prevotellaceae bacterium, assembly GCA_947166305.1. Taxonomy (GTDB): domain Bacteria; phylum Bacteroidota; class Bacteroidia; order Bacteroidales; family Bacteroidaceae; genus Physcousia. The sequence continues at coordinate 16,422 of CAMVDV010000002.1, forward strand.
GGCACTATAGAATGTGTTGGCACCATAGTCCTTCTCCGAATAGCCGAATTGCCAGTCGATGCGAAGGCTCTGGTTCTCGAAGTCGCCCTGATAAAAGACTTGTCCCTTGCGCCACAGGCTGTTCTGCGTACCGCCATCGCTTCTGCCGCCTCCTCCGCTGATGCGATTGCTGACCTTGCCTGTCGTTAAGGAAAGTCGTGCCTCGCCTTCTGCCGTACCATAAGAACCGCCCTGGGCTGAAAGTTCAAGGCTTCGGCCTGCATCATGCTTCGTCACGATGTTGATGGCACCGCCAAAGCTTTGTCCGCCGTAAACACGACTTGCTGCACCTTCAAGCACTTCGATGCGCTCAATGTCGCTGATGCTGACGGGAAAGTCTGCCGATAAGTGTCCTGTCTGTGGATTTCCGATGTCGATGCCGTTGAGCAGAAGCGTGACCTGGTCAAAGGTACCTCCATCGATGCTGATGTCCGTCTGAATACCAAAGCCACCGCGCTGCCGGACATCCACACCGGTGACTAACTTAAAGAGGTCGTTGATACTTTGTACCGCCGCTTGTTCGATGTCCTTTCGGCTGAGTACACTCACGATTCTTGCTGACTGCAACTGCGTCAGCGGTGCCATGGTGCCGCTCACGGTCACCTCCGCCATCTCACCTTCGTCGATAGTCTCCCTGTCATCAGTAGGCATCACGACTGTATCGTTGAGCCTTGCATGTGCCTGTGCTGCCACAGCGAGCGTGGCAACACTGAGCACGCCGATGCGCACCTGACGATGAAGACTGGCGAAGGCGCTGTAACCTTTACGGGCAAACTGCTTCCAGGTGATGACGTCTGGCCTGTCTTGATGTTTTTTGTTGTACATTGATTAATTAATAATTGAAAAATGAATAAAGAAGAATTAAGAATTATGGGCCAAGGGGCAATACACCTCTCTTAACTCTTAATTCTTAACTCTTAACTTATATCAGCGGCATTCCTGCCTCTCTGCATTCCTGCCTCATGCTGTCGGGCCAGATGCTGGCCTGTGTCTCTCCGATGTGCGCCTTGTGCAGAAGCACCATGCAAAGCCTGCTTTGTCCGATGCCGCCGCCTATGGTTAAAGGCAACGAACCTTCGATGAGACGGCGATGGAAGTAGAGTTCCTTGCGTTCTTCCTTTCCCTGAAGCGCAAGCTGACGGAGCAAAGCGTCCTTGTCCACGCGGATGCCCATCGAACTGAGCTCGATGCTACGGCCAAGCAAAGGATACCAGACGAGCAAGTCGCCGTTGAGTCCCTCGTAGCCGCTCTCGTTTGGTGTGCTCCAGTCGTCGTAGTCGGGAGCGCGAAGGTCGTGTTCCTTGCCGTCGCTCAGCTTGCCTCCTATACCTATTATAAATACTGCGCCGTACTTCTGACAGATGAGATGCTCGCGCTCCTTCTGAGTCTTGTCGGGAAACATCTGCAGAAGTTCTTCGCTGTGAATGAAGTGAACGTCCTCGGGGAGAAAAGGTTTCAGTTGCGTGTAGGTTTCGCAGATGAAGAACTCCGTGCGGAGGATGGCACTGTAAATCTTCCTGACGATGCGCTTGAGGTAGGCTTCGTTGCGGTTCTCTGCAAGCAGAACCCGTTCCCAGTCCCATTGATCCACATAGAGGCTGTGCAGGTTGTCGAGCTCCTCGTCGGCACGAATGGCGTTCATGTCCGTGACGATGCCAAAGCCGGGCTGTGTCTTGTACTCGGCCAACGTGAGGCGTTTCCACTTCGCAAGCGAGTGAACCACCTCGGCCACGGCGTCGTCCATGTCCTTGATGGGGAACGAAACCGGTCGCTCCACACCGTTGAGGTCGTCGTTGATGCCAAGGCCGCGCAACACAAATAGCGGTGCCGTGACACGACGCAACCTCAGTTCCGTACTGAGGCTGCACAGGAAGAAGTCCTTTATTTTCTTTATTGCCTGTTCCGTCTGACCAAGGTCGAGCAACGACGTATAGTCGGCAGGCTTCAGAAGCTTACTCATGGCTGTCTTTTCGTTAAATAACTTTCAAATTTCAACGCAAAGGTAGGACTTTTATTTCATCTTGCCAACAAAACAGACGAAAAAGTTTCACTATATGTCCGAAACGTGACAAAAGGCTGACATTCTGCTGTGCTTCAGCCTACTTTCTTTGCCTAAAAAGCATCGCTTTCAGTGGTTTCAGCGACAAGTCGGATGGTGTCGGCATAGTTGAAGTCCCACTTGATTCCGAATCCTGTCTGCCCAGGAGTGACGTCGACGCTACCTCCCTCAAATACCTTGCCTGTCCATTCGGTCAGATAGTTGATGCGAAGGGGGACTCCAGCGAAGTGGATTTCGTTGAGCACGGCATTGCCTTCGCCGATGGCCTGCACGGTGTAGTCGGTCGTAATCTCTGCTTTGGGCAGGAAAAGGAAGGACGTGAAAGCTAAATTCTGTTCGCCAATATTGTCGGCGGGCACAGTGATGTCCGACGTCCGTCCTGTGCTTTCAGTCGCAAAGCCAGTTGTGGCATCGAGCACCACACCGCCTGCATCGGTGCTGAAGCGCATCGCCTTCAGCTCTGCAGGAATGGCTTCTTCGGCCGTCACACGGAAAGCCGACACCACACGCCTTAGCGTAACTTCATGCTGAAGTTCTGAGTTATCGTCGAGCGTGAACTCATCGTAGGAGAGGAACGTGTTGGGCACATAGTCGTCCGCCCAAGAGATATGTTTGGGCGAAACGATATTGCAGGTCTTTGAACCATTGAAGCCGAGCACCAGCACGCGGTAATGACCGCCAAGAGGCAAGCTGACTGTGAACTGAAGATAAGCTGTCGGATTCTTTTGATAGTCTGCATGGTCATGCTGAACAGGCGCGACCACTTGCTTGCCGCTTTCTGCATCATAGACCGTCAGGAGCAGATGTGCCAGCGTCGCTATCTCATACGACGACATGGCCCGCGTGGTCTGCGAGGCGGAAATATCGTCGAAGTTCATCTGACGATAGTTCGTGACGGAGAACGTCACCGTGCATTGTCCGTCGGGGGCTGCGGCATCGTCGGGCCCCGACTGGCAGGCTGAAAGCATTAGGAGACTGGAGATCAGTATAAGGTAAAGGCTGTTGACATTTCTGCACGACATTTTCTTTCATTCTTTGCGTTGCAGACACAAAGTTACTGCCTTTTTGCTTACGATGCAAGAAAGCAGGGCAGAAAGTTTCGGTTGCCTGCCAAAAAGCCTTTCTTCTGCTGGCAAACAAGCTCCCCAGGCAAGGGATTGCCGGCGAGGATTATAGGCTTTGTAGGCTTAACGGGCTTATTGCCCCACCACGATGCGCAGTTCCTTGCCCTGGGCAAGGTCGTCGTGCCGCACGAACCAGCCGTCGAGGGGCTTGCCGCCAACGGTGATGCCCTTTATCTTCTCGCCGTTGCCTTCGCGAACGATGTCGAACGTTTGGCCGTCGCCAAGGGTGAAGTGAACTTTGCTGAAGAGAGGCACCGTGACGATGTACTCCGGGTCGGCAGGAGAATAGGTGTAGATGCCGATGGCGTTGAGTGCGAACCATGCCGACATCTCGCCTGCGTCGTCCATTCCTGCGTAGGCGAGGCCTTCCTTGCCCATGCCGTAGTACTTGTGCATCAGCGTGTTCAGCACATGTTGGGCTTTCTCCTGGCGGTCGATGAAGTAGTAGGTGTACGGAATGCTGTGCCCTGGTTGGTTGCCATGGCAGTAGGTTCCGAGGTAGCCGGTGAGGTTCCAGGCCTCATATCCGCCGCAAGGTGTGCTGAACAGAGAGTCGAGCTTCTGCTCCACGGCCTGTTTGGAGGGATAGAGCGCGAGCATTCCCATCGGGTCGTGAGGGGCAAAGAAGAGCGAGTTCCAGGCGTCGGCCTCTCGGTACATATACTGATAATAGGGATAGTTAGGGCGGAAGTCCTCAATCCAGAGTGCTTTGCCGTCTCGAATCACCTTGCCGCGCCAGAATCCTGTCGAGGCATCGAAGAGGTTTTTATAGTTCTGGGAATGCTTCATCAGCAGCTTCTCGTTCTTTTTATCCTTGAGCTCATGGGCGACGAGAGCCGTGGCGTAGTCGTCGTAGGCGTACTCCAAGGTCTTTGTCACCGAGCCTTTGTACTCGTTTTCGGTGCGGACGTCGGTCGTGTCTTTCTCCGAAATCCATCCGCGCTCCAGGTATTCATCGAGGTAACGGCGTCCTCCGCGACCCGGCACCGTGGCATTCTTGAGCATGAGCGCATAGGCTCGCTTGAGGTCGAAGCCTTTGATGCCTCTCAGCCAAGAGCCTGAAACGAACGTAGATGCGTGGTCGCCATGGAAGAAAGAGGGCATGTAGCCGCCGTGCGCCTCGCCCCGTTCGATGCAGGATTTGATGATGTCTGTGGCGACGTCGGGCGTTATCATGCCCAAGAGGATGAGCTTGTTGCGGTAAGTGTCCCAGAAGGATGGGTTGGTGTAGTAGCGGAAGTCGCCCTTCCTGACCTGTCCGTCGTCGCCGGGGTACTCGCCGTTGACGTCGCTGCGGAGGTGAGGGAAGAGGAACACGCGGTAGAGCGTCGAGTAGAGCATCGTGCGCTCCCAGTCCGTGCCGCCTTCCACGCGGACGTGCGAAAGCAGTTCGTTCCACTGCCTTTCAGCGTCGCCACGAACTTCGTCGAAGGTCTTTCCGGTCAACTCAGCCTGCAGGTTCTGCTTGGCATTCTCGACAGAAACGAACGAGAAACCTATCCTGAGCTCCACTTTCCGATTGGCGCGAGGCTCCTTCAGCGTGACGATATTGGGCACTCTCTGCATCCACTCGCCTCCCCGCCGCTGTCCTTCTGCCATGGCTGGCGTGGGAAGCGGGGCGATGCCGGCTATGTCCTCCGACAGCTCGGCGTGAAAATAGATGCGCCCTTCGCCGTCCTGAAAGCCCTCGAAACTGCGGTCGCCGGTTTGCTTCAACTCCCAATGTCGGGGATTATTGTTGGAGCGGGCGATGTCGATAAGTATCTGTCTGTGTGAGCCTTCGGGATAAGTGTACCGATGAAAGCCGCAGCGGAGGGTGGAAGTGAGTTCTGCGTTGACATGATAACGGTCGAGCAGGACACGATAGAAGCCGGGATGTGCCTCCTCTTCCGTGTGGCGGAAGAGCGAGCGATAGCTTTGCGGCGTCGGTCCTCCCTCGGCTGTGACGGGCAGTATGGGCAGGTGGAGGAGGTTCCAATGCCCCTTGCTGGTGTGGGCAAAGCCGTAGATGAACTCATCTTCGTACTGATAGCCGGAGCCACTTCGGTACATCGTGACGGGCGTGAGCTGTACCATCGCGTTGGGCAATGCTGCACCGGGATACGTCTCTGCACCCCAAGGTCGCTTCTCTACCGTGCGGATGTAGCCTAAATCTTCTGGCGTCCAGAGCGTTGTGGTGCCCATGAAGGGGTTGACATACTGGATAACATTCTGGCTTTGAACCATGAGGATGGCACTCAAAGCGAAGCAAAACGTGAGGAAGAACCTTTTCATATTTATTATATATAATGTGTATTTTCCTATTTGACTGTGCAGGGTGGGAAAACGTTTAATGTCGCCCCCGAAAACTCAGCGTGCTGCGATTGCCATCTCAACGTGCTGCGATTGGCATCTCAGCGTGCTGCGTTTGACATCTCAACGTGTTGCGTCCGTCGGCTTCACTGCCGGAGTGTCCAGACGAAACGGTAGAAGAAGCGTCGGTTGGGGGCTGTATCGCCTGTGGTTGAGACGCTTATGATGTCTTCGACGTCGGTGGGATTGTCCGCCCACTTGAAGCTGAAGTCCATCTTCTTCGCGGTCTGCCCGATGAGCTTACGCGGCACGGCTATCTCCACGGCGTTCTTGCCCACGCGGGTTTCCACGTCCCAGCTGCCTTTTGAATTTATCAGTTTTGAATTTTGAATGAGGTAGTCGTGCTTTCCGTCCTCGTCGGTATCGATGAGGAGCAACATCCAATTCGGGTCCGAACTGGGTGAAAGCGGCTGGGCTGTCTCGGCAGCAAAATAGACGTTGCGTTTATCGACGGCCACAAGGCAACGCGTGATGTCGTTTCGGCCCGTGCTGTCGGTGTAGTGATGATTGCCGTAGCCGTCCCAGTCGCGGTGGATGACGTCGCCTCGTGTGTCGAGAAAACTGCTGTCGGAGGGCCATTCGTCGAGTCTTCCGTCGAGCGTAATATGCTGATAGCCTGCATGAACAGGCATCGGGCTGACGCCCTTATAGCGCCGAATGTTCTGCACCATCTGCATATAGTAAGCGTCTGTCCAGCCATCTTTCATCGGGGCGATGGTTCGGTTGAACTCGGCATTGTACTGGTCAACAAAGTAGAATGGGTTGTCCTTCCTGCCCAGGAAGTCGATGTGCATGTCGGCCTGTCCGCTTGGGTCCTTGCCGTTCTTGTACTTTCCTGCAGTCCACTCGTTCCAGTCGTTGAGGTAGATGAAGTCGGGGTCCACGCTGAGTGCCTCGTCCCAACGGTCTTGGAAGTAGATGCCGTACTGTGTGGGCGCCTCGCGCTCCTCGCCAAGCCAGGGCACGAATGCTTTCCGTGGCATATCCTTGCCGTCGAGCGACGGCTCTCCCGTCTCGCGTCGCCAGCTCTTGCCGGTGATGCTGATGGGGTGCTGAGCAGGCGTCACGGCCATCTCCTCCATGCGACCTTGGTGCTTAGAGCACAGTTCCTCGGGCTTCAGGGCTGCCACTTTCGGGTCGTTCATCTCGTAGCCAAAGCTCCATTTATCTTCGCCGCCGACGTACGGAGCACCCGCCCATGTGTGATAGCCCCACCACATATTCCTCAGCGTGAAGAACTGGCGGACCTCCTCGCTGTAGTCTTTTCCATGTTGTCCGCCGTTCGGATTGGCATCGACGGTGGGCGTGGCGTTGTAGAGAAGCAAGGGTTTGCCCTCCCAATAAAACCAACAATCCTGATAGCGAGGCGTCTTGTAGAAGCGCTCGTAGAGGCTCTCCACCACATCGACCACGTTGCCATTGAATGCCCAAAAGCAGAACTTGGGCACTTTGTTGCCCAGGGCCTTCATTTCCTGCATGGTCTGAAAGAGAACTTCCCACTCGTCCCAATAGCAGACAGCGTTGGTCACGTCCATGATGAGCACGTCAACGCCGGCATCGGCAAGCATCGAAAGGTCGTGGAAGCAGACGTATTTGTCCTTGCTCAGAAAGTATCCATACTCGGGTTCGCCCCAATGATAAGTGGCATAAGGGAAGTCCGGCAGGCCGCGCGTACACATCGAATCGGCCTCGATACGCTTCGAGACGTCGTAGGTATAAGGCTGTCCGTCGTGATGGTCCGGCGTGTGCCAGGTGATATAAAAGATGCCGACGGTGCGCTGCTTGTCCGTCTTGAGCGGAAAGTCCTCGGCTGTCGGCAAGGTTCGGCCAAGACCGTCGGTCGCCACCCAAGTTTCAGACCCCCCTACCCCCTTAAGGGGGAGTATTTCGCCGCAGCATATAGAGGAACAGATAGACAAGAGGATGGCAAGATAGTATTTATTCATAGTTGTAACATAAAAGGACTCCCCCTAAAGGGGGCAAGGGGGTCTTTACTCCTTATTCGCCCTCTTCCGCTCCAGATGGTCAAGGATGACCTTGCGCATCCTCATGCTCTTGGGCGTCACCTCAACGTACTCGTCGGCCTTGATGTACTCCAAAGCCTCTTCGAGCGAGAAGATGGTGGCCGGAATGATATGGGCTTTCTCGTCCGTTCCGCTGGCACGGACGTTCGTCAGCTGCTTGGCCTTGCAGACGTTGATAACGATATCGTTCTCGTGGACGTGCTCTCCGACGACCTGTCCGGCATAGACCTGATCCTGCGGCTCAATGAAGAAGCGGCCACGATCCTGCAGATGGTCGATGGCGTATGCGTAGGCATTGCCGCTTTCCAAAGCAATGAGCGAACCGTTCACGCGACGGTTGATGTCGCCTTTATACGGCTGATATTCCTTGAAACGATGGGCTATGATGGCTTCGCCCTGGCTGGCCGTGAGCATATTCGTGCGCAGACCGATGATGCCACGGCTGGGGATGAGGAACTCGATATTGACTCGCTCGCCCTGGCTCTCCATGCTTGTCATCTCGCCTTTACGCCTCGTGACCATGTCTATCATCTTCGAGGCAAACTCCTCCGGCACGTTGATGGTCATCTCCTCGATGGGTTCGCACTTCACGCCGTCTATTTCCTTATATATTACTTGCGGCTGTCCCACCTGCAGTTCATAGCCTTCCCTGCGCATTGTTTCAATGAGAACCGACAGATGCAAAACGCCTCGGCCGGAAACAATCCAGCGGTCGGTATAGCCTTCTGGCACTTCAACTCGCAAGGCGAGATTCTTTTCGAGCTCACGCTCCAAGCGCTCTCCGATGTGACGGCTCGTGCAGTATTTGCCCTCCTTGCCAAAGAAAGGCGAGTCGTTGATGGTGAAAAGCATCGACATCGTCGGCTCGTCAATGCTGATGGGAGGCAGAGGTTCGGGATTCTCGAAGTCGCAAATCGTGTCGCCAATCTCGAAGTGTTCCAGGCCCACGATGGCACAGATGTCGCCCGAGCTGACCTCGGATGTCTTCTGTCGCCCCATGCCCGTGAAGGTGTGGAGTTCCTTGATCTTCGTCTTCTCCAGCTGACCGTTGCGATGAGCAATGGTGATGTTCATGCCCTCGCGCAGAGTGCCACGATGAACTCTGCCGACTGCGATGCGACCTGTATAGTTTGAATAGTCCAAGCTGGTGATGAGCATCTGCGGCGTTCCCTCGAGAACTTGAGGCTCTGGAATGTACTTGAGGATGCAGTCGAGCAGATAGGTGATGTCGGTCGAAGGCTTTTGCCAGTCCTCAGCCATCCATCCTTGCTTTGCCGAGCCGTAGATGACGGGGAAGTCAAGCTGCTCTTCCGTGGCATCGAGGTCGCACATCAGGTCGAACACCATCTCATAGACCTCCTCCGGACGGCAGTTGGGCTTGTCAACCTTATTGATGACGACGACAGGCTTCAAGCCAATCTGAAGGGCTTTCTGCAGGACGAAGCGCGTCTGCGGCATGGGCCCCTCGAAGGCATCGACCAGTAGCAGACAGCCGTCTGCCATGTTCAGGACACGTTCCACCTCGCCGCCGAAGTCCGAGTGACCCGGAGTGTCGATGATGTTTATCTTTGTTCCTTTGTAGTTAATGCTGACGTTCTTGGAGAGAATGGTAATGCCTCGCTCCCTTTCCAGCTCATTGTTGTCGAGCATAAGCTCGCCTGTCTGCTGGTTTTCGCGAAAGAGATTACCAGCCAAAAGCATTTTATCCACGAGAGTTGTCTTGCCATGATCGACGTGGGCAATGATGGCGATGTTTCTGATGCTTTGCATACTTTACTGTTAAATTCGCGTGCAAAGGTACGAAAAAGTGAGAACAATACAAAGCAAAAAGAAATGTTTTCTTTTGCTTTTATTGTCGAGCGCCCCAGTAGCTCGACGAAGTCAAGGTACGAAAAAAAGGGAAAAGGTAAAAGTGAATAGTGAAAAATGAGAGCAAGAAAAGCCAAAAATGTAGGGACGCGCCGTGCGCGTCCGCCAAATCCGCACGAACAAGGCGGCGCGGCGTTCTGTCGGATTTGTAATCCGACAGCATCGAATATAAGCATTTGTAATGCGACAAAAAACGTGAGTTGAGGGGAAATTAAAAACTCCGCGTGCGGGAAATGGAAATTCCGCGTGCGGAGTTCGTCATCGCCGCACGCGGAGATGGTCAACGCCGCGTGCGGAGTTTGCCAGCGCGGGCTGCCTTTTTTATGGCAGCCCGCAATGAATCAAATTGTCAAATGAATCGAATGCGTGCAAAGCACGCGGTGAAGGGTTTCAGTCTGAAACCGGACGCACCGTGAGCCCGTAGTAGCGGTAGTAGTTGCCCGACGAACCGACGTACGACGAGTGGAATTCCAGTAAGTAGGCAAAGCTGGTACCCCATGTGTCGCGCGACGATGACCAGTAGCGGCCGCGAGTGCCGCCATCCTTGATGCTCGTGCCGTCGATGTCGCCAGAGGCGGGGAAGAAAACACGCTTGCTGATGTCGTTTGCACTCACGAAGAGTATGCCCGCCACGCCCGTGTAAGCAGACTCGATGGTCTGAGTGCTGCTCAGCCAGTAGATGCCGCCTTCGATAATCGTACTGATGAGAGTAACGGGAGTCTCGTTGGCACTGCTGCCCGAGCAAGCCTCGGCAAGTGCGACAAACTCTGCCTGAGTCGGCGTGCGCCATGTGCCGCCCCAGTTCGCTGTGGCTGCGTCGTGGCTGGCATCAAGCGTCGTACCTTTGTAGGTGGGATAGTTTTTGCTGCTGTAGCCATCTGCATCGAGGATACCCCAAGTGAAGGAGGCGCTGTTGATGTCCGAGCGCGTGATGGTCAGGTAGCGTGGCTGCGTCTCGCCCCAGGCGTAGTAGTCGCCGAAGCACGTCTCGTAGCTGCCTGCCACGGTCGTCGCGCCCACGTTCATCGTCGCCCACTTCAAGCCGCCTATCTCGACGTAGTCGTGACCATTCGCTGTGCCGTCTGTGTTGCCGCCGCCGGACGTGCCAACCGTAACCTTACACTCTGCCTTCACGCCGCTGCCATCCGTCGCTGCGCAGGTAATGACGCAGGTGCCGTCGGCGTTTGCTATGATGCGGCCATTCTTGTTCACCTCGGCAACCGACTCGTCGCTGCTTGTCCATTCCACGACAGGATTCTCAGCATCGGCAGGAAGCACGGTGGCGGTGAGCGTCTTCGTCTCGTCGGGCATCAACGTGACGGATGTCTCGCTCAACGTGATGGAGGTGACACGCTGGGGAAGCGGCGTAGTGCTCCACACGCTGAAGGTTGTGCTGCCAAGCGTGCTGACGATGATTTGTCCTGCCGTCACGTCATGCACCTTGAGGATGCTCATGGGTGCGCCGTTGGCATTGCAGATGACGATTGTGCCCTGATAAGGCAGGAACTTGTATGTGCCGCCGGCGATGTAGTCCGTCGTGCCGTCCTCATTGAAAGTAATAGTCTCGCTCTTCGACTTGTACCATGTGCCGACGACGCACTGGTTGACGGGCGTGAAGGGTCCGAAGTCCTGGTCCGAGCCGATGCCGTCGTAGAAGACGATGCTGTCCGTGCGCAGGCTGAACTGCGCCACTGTGCCGTCACTCTTGTAAACGCGGAAGCCTTGTGCCCACGCCGTCTGCAAACCTGCTACAAGGAGGAGCAAGGCTGCAAAGGTGTTTTTTGCCTTCATTGCTTTTTAGACTTTGATTGTAATTTAACTTTTCCCAGATCTTGATGATGTAGGTGCACCAGCCTAAACAACTGGTCACAAAGGATGAAAGCGCGGAACGCTCTCTTGGTCTTTGTGGCTGGCTTCCTGCCGACACGCTGGTGCGAGCAGGACGGTCCACAAGACGATGCAAAGTTACGACTTTTTCCTTAAAATGCAAGGGTTTGCTTTATATTTTATCATAGATGTACGACAAAAAGGCAGGATATGAAGTATGGCGGCGCAGCAGATGAGGATGTGCCGAGGATGGCGGGCGCGCCACGGCGCGTCCCTACATGCAAAACGTGTCATGCCACAGGTCACAATCATTCGTCCGTACATAGCGAATTGACATTATTATAATTATGTCTATTCGTTTTTGCTGCCGTCCACTAAAAGAGGCCAGACCTGTATCGGTCTGACCTCTTTTTCATTTATCTGGAACAGGGGCTGGCGAAGGCTATTCTTCTTCGTCCCGGATGTTCCAGCCGTCGTTCTCTTTTGAGAGAGGCGCTTTTCACTTCAGAATCTTCTTGCCATTGACGATGTTGATGCCCTTCTGCATCTTCTGGAGACGCTGGCCTGCGAGGTTGTAGATGCCCTGGAGCACTGGCTGTTCTGTAGCCTGGATGTCGCTAATGCCATCGGGATCGACATTCGTGTAGATGTCATTATAGAACCATACTTGCAGATGGCCGGCTTTGGAGAGCACAGGATAATCGTCGGTCGCAATCGTCTGATACCAGTTGATTTCGCTTTGGTCGCCATTCAGCTTGAAGCATACCTCGCCGCTTGCCAACTGTGTGTCGCTGACCTGAGTCGTCTCCTGAGGATTGGCCTGCTGGCCGCTCGACGAACCGTTGACGTAGTCGCCCTTGTAGTAGCTGTTGAAGATCTTTGAGTTCGTGCCATTGAGCGCGCCAAAGAACTGGGCATACCTTGCAGAGCGAACAGAGCCGATGGACAAGCAGTTCGTGATGGTGACGAACGATGCGTTGGTATAGCCCACCATGCCGCCAAAGGTGCAGTTGCCAGGAATGTCTGCCGTGTTGTAGAGTTCGCCGTCGAACAGGCAGTCGGTAATGTTGCAGACTGCATTCGTGCTGTTGTTGGTGTAGCCCACGATGCCGCCATAGTTGCCGCCGTTGCCGTTGTCGTTGCTTTCAAAGGTGCCGGAGTATGTGCACCTCTCTATGCGAATTGTGCCGTCGTTGGAGCACCCCAAGATGCCGCCCTGTCTGCCGCCGACACTCGTGTTGTGGATGTTTACGTAGCAATGGATGTCGCGAATGACCACATTGTTGTCGCGGGCAAATCCGGCGACACCGCCAGCGCTCTGGTAGGTTGTGTAGAGGTCGCCGGTGATGTTGAAGTTCTCGATGAGAGCATTGTCGGAGAGCACGCCGAAGAGACCGAAGAAGTTGCGGTCGGACGTTGCGGTGAAGTTGGAGATGGTGTGTCCCTGTCCGTCGAAGTGACCCTTGTATGCAACGCCGCTGGCATTCCAGTTGCCGATAGCAGACCAAGCGAAGTCATCGCCAAGGTCGGCAAAGTCTATGTCGCTGGTGAGAACAGCGTCGGCTTCAAGGTCGCCACCGTTCACAATCATGGCGAAGATGGCGAGGTCGGCAGCAGTCTTCAACTGGTAAACGCCGTCGACAGGTTGTGGCATGATGTCGGCGCCAGCGAGCTTTTCTGCAATGGCGAGTGCCTCATCGGTAGAGACGTCGCCATCGATGAAGTGCGTCTGCGCTGCTTCGATTTCGCTCTCCCACTCCCAGTAAGCATCAGGAGAGATGAGGTTGGCCACGCTCAGTCTGTCGAGGGTATCGTAGAGCTTGATGGAGGCATCGAGCATGGCGATGTATGCCATGCGGCAAGCATGTACCTGATTGAAGAGGTCGGAGAAGGTGTTGATGAGTGCCATCTTGTCGGTGGTCAGCTCGACTTGTGCAATAGCATCAATGAGCTGCTCCTTCAGGCTTCCCGACATATTGGGGTACAACTGGAACCCGTCTTCCGTAGTCCATTCGGAGTCAACGATAACTTGGGCTCGGCTCTTGAAGCCTTCGAGCACATCCGAAAGCTTCTGGTCAGCCTCGTCGGCCGTGCCAAGATAATAGATGTGGAGATTGCCGAAGGGCAGCCAGTCGCCCGAAAGCCCTGTCCCAAGGTTGCGCACGCCGACAGTCAGAGTGCCGTCGGTAACTTCGGTGGCACAAAGGTTCTCGTAACGACCTGCGCTGAAGGCAACGGAACAGCCTTCTCTTACCTGTGGAACCCAACCTGCGATGTCGTTCCCTTCATACCATTTGTCGCTGCTCTCGCCGATGCAGTTCACACCTGGCTCGGCTTCTTCCTCAGAGATTACATCCTCGCCGGGAGACATGAAGTAGTTGTAGGTTTCGTTCAGATAGAGCTGACCTGCATAGAACGTCGAGTAGATGTCACCTCCAGTGCGGAACAAGCCGCCAAGGGTCATCATGTAGATACCGTTAGGCATTTCGTTCAGAGTCTGGGATGCACTGAAGCTCTTGTTGTTGTAGCCCTCGGGGATAGGCATGATTTCGGGCTTGCCGCCAACGGTGGCCGTGCCGCCGTCTGCCTCGACGGCCCATCCTTCATAGCCTTCGGCAAAGCTGGCATTCTTCAGCAGACGTGTAATCTCGGTGCCGGAAGTGATGCCGCCTGCAATGGCATTCTCGAGCATCTGGTTCAGGAAAGCAACTTCTGCCGTGAGGGCCTCGTCGTCAAGGTTAAGCTCGTCCATGATGTAGGGATAGCTGCCGTTGGGATAGCTTGCATTCGGCGATATGTTCTCTTCGAGATAAGCCTTGAGGAAGTCTGTCATCTCGCCTTCGAGGTTGTTCTCCACGATATAGTTGGCAGCCGTTTCGCAAGCCTGTGCATAGGCGGCATAGCTGGCTGCAGATGCGTTGATGCTTTCCTTCATCTCTGCCGATGCCCTGTAGGCTTCAAGGAATTCCTCGAGAGTGGCGATGCCTTCCCACGACTTCACTTCTGCTTCATAGGCATCGAGCAAGGGCTGATATGCTTTCACTTCCCCGATGTATTCTTCCTCTCTGGCAATGACGTCGCTGATGAGGTCGGCCAAAAGCTCATCGGTGAGGTTCATGTAGTTGTTTCCGCCAAACGCATAGACGATGGCATCGCCGTCGAGAACAGGATACTGCTGGTCGTCGAGAACCTGATGCCAAGCCACGTCGCAGAAGTTCTCTTCGTTCAGCAGCCAGCAAATCTCGCCGCTTGCCAACTGCTCGTCGGCAACTTCGGTGGCTTCCTGCGTTGTCAGTTCTACCGAGCCACTGCCTATGCCATTGACCATATCGCCTTGATAATAGCTGTTGACGATAGTGCAATTGGTGTTCTTGACTATACCAAGGAACTGGCCAGCTATCTGAGATTGTACCGTACCGATGGACATGCAGTTCTTGATGTGTATGACGGCAGAGTTGATATAACCGACGAAGCCGCCGAAGGTGCATGTGCCGGGTGTGGCGCTTGTGTTGACCACTTCGCCATCGAACAGGCAATTGGTGATGTCGATGATGGTGTTGGAGTTGCTGTTTGCATAACCGACGATACCGCCATAGTTGCCGCTGCCGCCTGCATCTTCGGCATAGAGCTTGCCGGAATAGGTGCAGTTCTCTATGACGGTCTTATAGGTAGTGGAATGTGCACCGCCGAGGATGCCAGCCTGCCTGCCGCCTGCATACGAGTTGTTGATGATCACATAGCTGTGGACGTTGCGAATCGCGGGACGGTCGTCGCGGGAATATGCTGCAACACCTCCGGTGTATTGGAAAGCTGTGTTTATCTCACCCTCCACAGAGAAGTTCTCGATGAGGCAGTCGGTGGAGATGACGCCGAAGAGTCCGTAGAAGTTCTGGTTTGCCGTCACCTTGAAGTTCTTGATGGCGTGTCTCTGTCCGTCGAAGTGGCCTTGGAAGCAAGCGCTACCGGCTGGCGTGGCAACCCAACTGCCGATGGGCGTCCATTCGAAGTTCTTTCCGCGAGCAGCAGCTGCTGCCAGCAAATCAGCGAAGTCGATGTCGCTCACGAGGACAGCCTTGGCATTCAGCGTGCCACTATTCACGAGAGCTGCAAAGCGCCTGAGCTGGTTCGCACTGCCTATCTCATAGTAGCCGTCGGCATTGACGGTCAGCTCATAGCCTTCGTCCACGAGGTCGCAATAGGAGCAGTAGCCGTCCACAAAGTTGTGGTCGTCCTGCGTTATAGCCGAATAAGTATTGGAATAGCCAGCATCCGCATAGACATCGCCGTTGCAGTGGAGTCGTCCGTTCATGTAGACTTGTCCGTGAGATGGGTTGAGCACTGGTGCTTCGTCGCTGCCGAGAGTCTGGAACCAGCCAATCTCTGCCTGGTCGCTGTTCAGGGCGTAGCAGACGGCACCTGTGGGCAGTTGTTCTGCCGTGAAGCTGAATGTCTCGTTCATCGCGCCTTGTCCGTTGGCATGAGGTGCGCTGCCTTCGAGCCAGCAGTTGCCTTGCATGTTGCCCGGGGTGTTGCCTCTGAGCCAGCCGATGAAGGCACCGCCGTAAGTGGGTGTGGTTCCCTCGTCGCTGATGGAGACTTTGCCGATGTTCAGACAGCCGCGCATCATGCCGCCATTGTTGTTGAGGTAACCCGCGATGCCGCCCACCGAGCCGTTGGCTACGACGTAGGTGACCGTGCCATAGTTGGCGCAATAGAGCACAGTGTCCTCGGCCATATAGCCTATCACGCCGCCGAAGCAGTCGTTGTTGCCGGCCGTTTCGTCCAGCGTGCCGCTAAAGGTGCAGCCCGTGATGCGGTTCTTGTATTGGGCAGAACCAACCACGCCGCCCACATGATGAACGTTGCCTTCGGATACGGTGATGTTCAGCGATGAATGTACGTTCGAGATGCGACTTGCCGACGAATAGCCGATGGCACCGGAGCCCGTACCGGCCGTCACCGTCAGCGAGCCTTCGATGCTGAAGTTCTTGACCGTGGCATTGCTGATGTAGCCAAAGAGACCGAACTTGCCTTCTGCGATTCCCTGGAAGCCTGTAATCTTGTGTCCCTGTCCGTCGAAGATGCCGGTGAACAAAGCTCCGTCGATGCCGATAGGCATCTGCCAAGCGTCGGAGAGGGCAATGTCGGCCGTCAGGATGCCGTTCACTTCCTCGCCCGAATTGACGCGCTCGGCAAAGCTCAGCAGTTCGCTGGCTGTCCCTATCTCGACGGTTGGGATAATCACCTCGAAGCCTCCGAGCGCACTGACTTGCTCGTCGGTGAGGGCTTCTTCCCAGAACGCTACGCTCGAGACGTAGGTGTCCTCCTTCTCGCCGTCCTCATCACAGAACAGATAGAAGCCGAAGGGCTGAAGCTTGAAGCGGTCGTTGTTGTCGGGGTCGGCTGCCACGAGCTTCTCACCATTCAGATAGACGATGTTCTTGCCGTCGCGATAGGCGATGACGACGCGGTGCCATACGTTGTTGCGCACCTTGCCGAAATAGCCGCCGATGGAGCCAACGCCAATCTGGTTTTTGTTGATGAAGAGGTCACCGTCGTTACCGTTGATGGGGTCAGTCTGCAGCAGACCGTCGTAGGGGGATGCGTCTTCCACCATCACGTCCATCATGATGGTGTACGACTGCGAAGCCTGTGCACCTTCGGCGCGCGAGACTTTCAGTGCCGACGTGGAGGGCACGAGGATGGCCTTCTCGCCGTCAGGACCATCGGTCTGGAAGATGCCAGCGTCTTCGAGGGTGGAGAGCGTGACGCTCCGCGTGCCCAGCAGAGCTGGTGTCATCGTCAGACTGCCCTTGTCGGGAGTCATCAGATTGTCTGCGTCGTTGAAGTTCCATTGCACCGTCGGCTCGGGTACGTCCTGAGCCACAGCGTGCATGTTTCCTGTCAGTCCACAAAGGACCACAAGGACAAAGAAGTAGAATTTCCTTTTCATGTTAGTTTAGTTTTTGAAGTTAATAATAAAACAGTTACCTTAAATCATACATTATATATATATATTATGTAGGAGCTACTCGAGCCTACATAATAAAAAATTGCTAATACCTGAATGCAAATTTATTTAGAATGAATTCACAACCCAAAGGGTTTTTGAAAAAAAATGTTTTTATTTGCAAAAAATCGAAAAAAACATTTCATTTCAAGTCTTAAAGTGTAAAGAAAACGGACAATGAAAGCGGGGTGATTACGTCTTTGAGGCTGACGGAGTGCCTCTAATTGGCCCGACGCTCTTTTTGTCAATAAAAAGAGGGTGTGTCAATTTGTTTGACACACCCTCTTATCAGAGTTGGAAGTTAATCTTCGTTCCAAATGTTCCAGTCGTTCTCTTTGGTGAGGGCCTCAGAGCCGTCGACAGTCTTGTCGCTCACCACGCTGAGGCTTTCGGCAAGCATCGAGGATGCCTGAGCCTCATTCAGTTGGATTGTTGGCTTTGTGTACTTCATTACTTCAGAATCTTTTTACCGTTAACAATGTTGATGCCTCTCTGCATCTTACCGAGACGCTGACCGGCCAGGTTGTAGATAGTATGGTCGATGGTCGATGAGTGGTCAATGGTTTCGATGCCTGTTGCGTCGTCGCTGTCGAAGAGGAAGGCCTTCACGCCGCTGACGCTCTGATAGTAAGCCTTGCCTGCTGCGATGGTGCTACCTGCATCGGCCTGATAGAAGCCTACCTTGTCGTCAACCACGGCCAGGACGTACATCGTGCCGTCGGCTTCGGTTGCTGCATCAGTGCCCTTCAGGTCGTTAGCAACGTTGATGGCAGGCAGGTCGGCAGCCAGCTTGTTGTAGTATGTGCCGGTGAGGACGACGGGTGTACCTGCGGGAATGTTCTCAATCTCACTCAGGTCGAGCCAAGTCTGATTGAGGACAGCTACATGAGCCTTGGCGTCGCCATTCAGCTCATAGCCGTTGGTCGTGTCGTAGAGTGTAGCGTAGCCGGCATCGCCGACGTAGCTGACTTCTGTGCTGAGGAGAGGCGTGGGATAAGCATCGGTGCCGATGAGCTGACCCCAACCTACGGTGTAGGCAAGCTTACCATTGGCGATGTCATCAGTTGTCAGACCTGAATCTGTGCCCTGAGTCTTGTCGGCTGTGTCAGAGAGATCAATGAGGTTCGTTACATCACCAATATTGTGACGACCGATGTTACCACCGTTGTGACCATTTACTGTGCCGAGGTTGACGAAGTTCTCAATCTTCGAACCGGCTCCTACTCCCAAATAGCAACAGAGAGCACCTGCATATGGAGCAGAGTTCTTAGCGGTGATGGTACCAGTGTTCAGCACATTCTTGATGATGATGGTTGGGTTACCACCTTCGTGACCACCAAAGATACCGCCTGCATCCTGATGCTCGGCAATGACGGTTGCTTCGTTGATGACATTCTCAATGGTGATGGTACCGCCTTCGACTTGATAGGAGCCGGTAATGCCACCTATACGGTTGTAGCCGTGGATGGTGCAACTCTTGTCCATGATGAGGTTCATAATCGTTGTGGTACCATTGCCACGCAGGAAGCCGAAGAAGCCGATGTTGCTTTCTGTGGGACGCTCGATAATCATGTTCTTAATGCGGAAGCCCTGGCCGTCGAACGTGCCGTTGTACTTTTGCCCTGTATTTGGTCCAATGGGGCTGTGAAGGTTCTCGATACTGAGGAAGTCGATGTCGTTCATCAACTTGCCATTAATGGCTATGTTGCCAGCTGCAACATAAGCACTGAACCACTCAACGTTGCCCGCGTTCTTCAGTTCGTACCAGCCGTCAACAAGTGCAGGCTCTTGGAACTGCGTGTAGCAAACATCGCACATACCCATCTCGTCGTTGATGTGATGAGGAAGAATGATGGTCTCGCCGCTTGTATTATTATAGGTAACGCCACCTACAGCTGCACCTGAGCAATCCTTCGTACCAGCTTGGAAGACTTGGCTTGTCGTGCCCCACATGTTGGGCATGTCCTCTACGCCGAGGTCTTGTGTCCAGGTGATTGTGCTTTGGTCACCGTTGAGAAGGTAGCAAAGCTCGCCGCTTGCCACGGGGTCATCAGTGTTGATGGTGAACTTACCCTGATTGCCGCCGTTTGTCGTGCAGAGGTCAACACTGTTGACAATAGCAGGATAAAGTTCGTTGTTGAGTTTGCCGGCACGTACAAGGTTGTAGCCGTTGCCGTCGATGCCTGTTACCTCACCAATGTTCCAGCAACCGCTGAATTCCTTGACGAGATAGTCCTTCGGAGTACCTGTCCAAGCACAGATGGCAGCACTTTCGCCAGCACCACCAGAAATGTTGCCTGTGTTGTAGCACTGCTTGATGGTCAGACCGACTTCTGTTCCTTCTACACACCCCAGAATACCTGCAATGTTCTTGCCCGTTGAACTTACATTAGCCTCATTGCCGCAATAGCGGATGATGATGTGGCTGTCGTTGTCGTTGCGGCTGTTGATGTGAGCCACAACGCCTGCTGCGAAGTTCTGGTCGTGCTGAATGGAGCAGGAAGCATCGATGATGAGGTTCTCGATGATAACCTCGTTTGTATAAATGTTATCAACAGATGTACCGCCACCGCGAACAGAACCGAAGAAGCCAAGTCCATCATAACCACGATTATCGAGCTGTCTGGCAGTAGTCAGCACCATACCCTTGATGCGGTGGCCCTGACCATCGAAGTGACCGAAGTACTTCTTGCCGCTTGTACCGATAGGCATGTGGGCATCAGCTACACCACCAAAATCGATGTCGGCATCAAGCTTAACATTCATTGCCCCATAACCAAGTTTTACCATTGCGGAGAACCACTCAACCTGACCAACCGTGCTAAGATGGAAGAAGCCGTCCGCGCTCTTTGCAACGAACTCCGTGTTGATAGTACCACAAACGGTACAGAAGCCAGTTTCTGGGTCAAATTGATGAGGATCGCGTGTGCTGCCACCTTCCGTGTTGCTGTAAGAGACAGAGCCTTTAGGAGTGCCGTCACAATTGAGGTCGGCAACCTGATAAACAGTCTTGCCAGGAATGGGCAGAGGAATAGAGTTGGGATCAGAGAGATCCTGAGTGAAAGGATGTGCATTGGGATTGGCATTGGGAGCCAAGTCGGAACGCAATGCCGTATTCAACAGATAGCAAATCTCGCCGCTGTGCAAGGGGTCAGCTGTTTTATAGGTGGGATGCTCGCCCTGAAAGTTGCTTGCGCTGTGGAAAGTGTCATAACAGTTAGCAATGGAACGGTTGGCGCCACGGAAAAGCTGGTTGCCGCCATCGAGGACGCTAATTTCAGCAATGTTGAGGCAGTTCCACATCTTGGCATTGCCACCAGCAGACTTGTTCCATCCGCAGAAAGCAGAACCTCTATTGACAGCGTCAATGCGACCTGCATTCACACAGTTCTCCATATCGAAGTAGGGATACTGCTCGCAGCCAGCGCCAATCATGCCTGCTGCACCCGAGGTTGTGGTAAGTGTTGCATAGCTGACACAGTTGAGAATCTCAAGTCCATCGCTTGCGCCAGTATTGGTCTGGATAAGGCCGACGATAGAGCCGATGCGATTCTTACCTTTGATGGAGCATGTGGAATCCATGATGATGTTCTTGATTTTGGCATTGCCACGGCAAAAGCCGAAGAGACCGAGTGCCTCGTCATCAGGTCGGTCAATCACCAGATTGCTGATGGTGTGGAACTGGCCATCGAACTTACCAGCAAACTTGTAAGTGTCTCTTACGCTTCCATCCTCCTTGGTGTAGCGGCCAATGGGAGCATGGTCAATGCCAGTCATGTCAATGTCAGCTGTCAGAACTGCCTGAGCAGAGAGACGGGCATTTGATTCTTCTGGCGTGTTTGTTGCCATGTCGTCGGTTACACCATTGACATACTCGGCAAACCATTCAAGTTCGGAGGCAGTGCCAATCTGATAGACACCGTCTGCATCTTTTGCAGGCTCGTCCCATGCTTGGGCGGAGCCGCCTGCGAGCCATGCTGCTGCGAGCAAGGCTGCGCTGAAGAGTTTTGTTCGTTTCATGTTTGATTACTGTTAAACATTTAGAAAGTTAATATAAAAAAGTTATTCTTGTATCTTCTTATTTCCTCCCGAAGAAGAGGGCATTATAGACCGCATTGTCGCCACGGATATTATTGCAGCGGATGCGCATACTCTTGTCGTATGAATAGACTATATAGACGCCACCCTTCATGTCGTTCACGCGTGTCAGAGGTGCTATGCGATTGAGTGTCTCCAGGTCGAACACCTCGATGCTCTGATTACGGTCCATGCCTTTGGTCTCGCAATCGGCAATGTAGAGAGCTACCGTGTAGGGGTGCTGGCTCTTCAGGCGAATGTCAACAGGGCACATATGCAGGTCGCGCGAGTAGTAGCAGGCAAACACTCTGTCTCCTGTCCCGTCGGGATTGACAGGCAGCTTGGCGATGGGGTCTTGCGGTTCTATTACCGTGCGATGGTAACTGGGGTTGCACACATAGTCGAAGGTGATGGAACTGACGTAGTCGGGCAAGACAGCCAAGTCCTTTCCACCATCTCCGCCCACGATGAAGTAACCATCCTGTCCGTACTTTGTGTACCATTCGCCATGAGTGTCATAATCCACATCCAGCAACTGTGCTGCATAGACATACTCCTCGTTGAGAGGTTCGGCGGGTGTGCCGGAATAGTTCACCTGGAAGACGTAATTGCCGGCGGCAAGACTGTCGATGTAGACAAAGTCTTCGTCCTCACTGCTCGGTGTGACAGTCTGTCCGTTCATCAGTAAGGAATTGATGCTCATGCCCTCACGTGGGATGGCATAGTTTGCCACGGTGCCGGAAGGCACAGTCAATGTATGCTGTCCCGTTTCGAGATTGAAGGAAGCATGGATGCGGCCGAATGGAGTGTTGACATCGCCTTCCACTCGCCGTGCATATCCACAAAGATGAGGATGCACCCGGAAAGTGGTGAAGCCCGGTTCTGTCGGCTTGACTCCAAGCATCTCCTCTGTAAGCCATGCCAACACACCAGCTCCCCAGGGGTGAGCAAGACTGGTGTGCCCGGCTTGCGTGTAGGGGACTGGACCATTATGCGGAAGGATGTTGTTCCAGTCGGGTCGATAGACCTCGAAGAACGTTGTGCCGCCGTAAGCAATCTGCCCTCCCCACATATCCATGATGCATGACAGAGCCTGGTCGTGATGTCCGGCAGCAGCCATTGCGTCAATAATCATGCATTGGTTGAAAGGCGAGTAGGAAAGTCTTTGCAAGCGGTCTGCCAAGTCCGGATGATAAAGGCGCGAGAGGTCGGCAGTAAGGCCAGCATTGATGGCGTCGGCAGCAGCATGCATACCCATCTTATTAATAAAAGAATTTGAGGCCATCAACTGTTGCGTTTTCCTTGTAGCGTAAGTGCGATAGACGCGGGCCTTAGCCTTCATGCCTATACGTTCCAACACGTCTGCAAAGTGTTTCCATGCACCGACGGCCATTGCCTGATAGCATAGTTTGTTCTGCTCGCATTCAGAATGGTCGAAACCCGTGCCTGTGCGGTCATCCCATCCTACGAAACGCAAACCTGTGGGGTTGTCGAAGATGTCGTAGGCATGGTTCAGTCGGCTGATGGCTTTATCGACGAGGCTCTCAAAGCCTTCTCTGTCCCCTGAATACATATAATAATCAATGAGACTCTCCACCCACATCAGTTCGTAAGTCTCGATGTTGTTCACATGCTCTTCTGTGAAGCGGAG
The DNA here is from genome assembly GCA_947166305.1 of uncultured Prevotellaceae bacterium. Classification (GTDB taxonomy): domain Bacteria; phylum Bacteroidota; class Bacteroidia; order Bacteroidales; family Bacteroidaceae; genus Physcousia. Next base: position 39,454 of record CAMVDV010000002.1, read on the forward strand.
GTTCTTCAGCACGCCGTCGTAGTTCGCAAAGGCTATCAGTGCAGCAGCCTGTGCCGTGTAAGCATCGCCCGTCCACGAGATACGGTCTCCGCGGTCGAGCAGAATGGCACCGAAACAGTCTTCGCGCAGGTTGGCTCTCACGTCCCATGCTGCCACATACCAAATGCTGTCCAGCATCTCGTTGTCGCTGTCGAACGAACTGTTGTAGTTGACAGGCATCACTTGACACACGGCCCTCACGCCAGTTATGGTGAATGGCTTGTCGAACTTCTCCACATTGATAAAGGCAAATCGCACGCCTTCGTAGAGCTCGCTGTTCAACTCCAGTCGATAGGTGTTTGTCCCTACTCTGGTGGGGGCTTTTGTCTTGTGACCGCTGTAGCTCTCAACTTCGTTGTATTCGCTCACACCTAATGTGACGGTGCCCGAGAGGTCTGGACTGTCAATCTCCAACCATGCTGGTAGCTCCACGCCGAAGTCAAGCACTATAGTGCCTGGACCGACTACACGTATGGAGCAGTTCGAGGTCACGCTCGAAAGGTTCTCAAAGTTGTCTTCTCCTTTTCTGGCGAAGGCCTCCACGGGAGTCATCACATAAGCCTGCAAAGGGTCGTAGGCAGAGGGCGAGTCCCAGACATAACCAATCATCGGGTCAGGCGAGACGGTTACTTTAGTACCTAATGCCTTCCCTCCGGCAACGTACTCATAGGGTTGCCGGACAGGCGAGCGGCGGGCAAGGATTTGTTCCAGGCCATTGGCTGACTCCTCATCTATTATCTCGTCAGGCGAAGTCTCTGTGAAGGTTACAGAGTCAACGACCCCGACCCTGTACTCATGCCCGGTGCCCGCTACCCACACAGTCATGTTTTGGGCTGCCATCGGCTTCAATGCCAATGGCAGCAGGAACAGGAACAATAGCGAAAGTCTATACATTATATATATATATTAGTATAATTCAAGTTTCGGGAGTTTCCTCCGATGGCTGGCTCTGTGGAAACCTCGGCACGCTGCGTTTGACATCGCCGCACGCTGTGTTTGCCATCGTCGCAGGCTGTGTTTGCCATCGCCGCACGCCGGGTTTGACATCTCGCCGTGAAGCACTTCGTCGGTCCCTCCCCTTTTCCCCTTGTCTTATGGTTTCAAGTGTCCTTTGGGGCAGGGGGCGCGGAGGTTCGCATCCAGGAGGCAACTCCCGAAACTTCTTTAGTATAATACCTTCTTACCGTTTACGATGTAAAGGCCATGATGCAACTTTCCATTCAGAATCTTGCGACCGCTAATGTCGTAGATGGCATCGTTTTGCGGGTCAGACTTCTGGTTGGCATATATCTCATCGATACCATCCTCGTCGATATTGGAGTAAGTGCCGTCGGAATTCTTGAACACTTGACGGTGCTGACCATCGTCGACGGGCAGGGGATAGGGGTCAACGCCAATGGTTTACTTGTAGCTGACGCCTTGAGTCTCGCCCTGATTGAGCAGCCAGCAGAGTTCGCCACTGGCGACGGGGTCAGATGTCTCCCATGCGTTGTGCTCGCCTTGATAAGGGGCATCGTGGTAAAGGACGTCGTAGTCGTTCACCCAGCTGCGGAAAGTTCCTCGGAAGAGCTGGTTATTGCCAGGCTCTATGGGGTCGAGTTCTGCAATGTTGAGACAGTTCCACAGTTCGCTGTTCTTGCCGATGCCGATGTCGCCATGCCATCCGATAAAGGCCGTCGCATACTTCGTTTCGCCGAGCACTTGTGTGCTGACAATCTTTCCGGCGTTCACGCAGTTGTGCATGATGATGTAGGCATAAGGAGACTGCTGAGCGCCGAGTATGCCAGTGGCTGCACCGTCACCGGTGATGTTTGCTTCGTTCACACAGTTGAGCACATAGATGGGTGCGTTGTTGTAAGTCTGAGTCTTGCCAATAAGTCCGGCTGTGCAGTCACCGCCCTTTATGCTACAGCTCTTGTCGATGATGAGGTTCTTGATGGTTGTGCCGCCACCGGTCACCCATCCGAAGAATCCCTGCACATTCTCGGTGGTGTTGATGACCATGTTCAGGATGCGATGGTACTGGCCGTCGAACTGTCCGTTGAACTTGCGGGCCTCGCTTACTCCGATGGGCGAGTGATTAATACCGGTCATGTCTATGTCGCACATGAGTTTACCCTTGGCCGAGGTATTCTTTCTTGCAACATACTGGGAGAACCATTCCACATTCTCTCCGGTGCTGATGAGATACCAGCCATCGTCGGTCTGCTCTGGTTCAATGCCGAAGATGATTGTGTAATATGATGAAGCTGTCAGTTCGCTGCGCTCCAGGGCTTCTTCGGTCGTGTATAGTCCTTCTATCAGGTTATTGTAGATGAGATCTATGATGTCGAAGATGTCGCCATATTGTTCGTCATCGATGATTTCCGCCGCATAGAGAGAGAAAATCTTGTCGGAAAAGTATTCCAACTCATCAGCATAGTCCCGGTAAGCCATTCTGCATTCGTAGATTTCGGCAAAGAGTTGGCTGAAGCGATGAATGAGGGCGACGTGCTCTTCTATGGTCTGCACATCTTCTACAGAGGCGACAGCTTCATTAAGGCTGTCCAAGAGTTCACTTGAGAAGTTGGGGGACATGGTATAGTCCGCAGCATCCTGCGAGATTTCGATGAGCGTCTCTGACCGAGCCACCATGCCCTTGAGCGTGACATCAGCTGCATCCGAAGCCGTTTCTCCTGCCCCGCGGTAGATGAGGCGGAAGTGTCCGAAGCCAGTCCAGTCGTTAGCATTGCCTGAGCCGGGATTGGTGATGCCAATGGTCAGTTTGCCGTCGGTGACTTCTGCCAGCAGATGGTTCTCGTAGCGTCCGTCCTTGAAGTGATAGCTGCATCCGACAAGTCCCTGCGGGGCATAGCCCACGGGCGTACCATAATCGCTAATCATAATGTCAGTCCCTGACCCGCCGGCTGTGATGTAACAGTTCACGAGGTCCTCGGCATCTTCCTGTGGGACATAGTCGTCGAAGACGCTGGGCAGATATACGCGGACATCTTCTGCATACATATAAGCCACAATGTTGCGGTTTTCTTCACGCGGCTGGGCGCTATAGACACCGTTGGCAATGACTTCATAGAAACCATTCTGGAGACCTTCGATGGTCTGCTGAATATCGAAAGTCGTATTGGAGGCTTCGGCTGCGGGCATTACGTCGACCCGTCCGCCCGTAGTGACGTTTCCTGTGACGCTCCATCCGTTTGTGCCGTCTGCGAAGTTGGGATTGACGATGAGGTCGGTCAATTCGGTTCCGGCTGCTGAGCTGCCAGCCAGAGCCTGTTCGTAGAGAGTCTGCAGGAACTGCATCTCAGTCTCTATCTCTCCGACGGTAAGCTGGTGGGCAGCTATTATATAGTGGTATGAGCCACAGGGGAACACTTCGCCGGGTTCGGCCATGTCGTCAAGATACGACTTGAGTAGGTCGAAGGCACTGCCGGAGAGTTCTGTGTTCTCCTCAATCTTGGCAACTATTTCTGCCACATTATTCATATAGGCTTTATAGGCTTCCTCGGAAACAGCTACCTGCTGACGTTCTTCGCTCATCTCGTCGTAGTATATGTCGAGGAAAGCTTCGAGCGTGGTGGTGGCCTGCAGGTCGCTCATGTGGGAGAGGTAGGCCTGGATGAGGCTTGCAGTTGCAATCTTCTCGTTCATGAGGTTTGTCTCGTAGTTGACCATTGCATCACGGAAGATGAGGAAGGATGCTTCGTCGCGGACATCGCTGAATTCCCCGTCAATGTTATAGACAAAGCCGTGTGTCTTGTCAAGCACGGGACGTTCATCCTCGCCGACATTCTGGTACCAGACGGGGACTTTCTTGCCTTGTCCGAGCACCCAAGTCAGTTCTCCGCTTGTCTTGGGGTCGTCGGTCTGCCAGTCATAGTAGCCTTGTTTGCCTCCCATCTCGAAGATGTCGGAATATGTGTCGTAGCAATTGACGATGGCTTCGGGGTTTGGAGTGCGGAAGAGGTTGCGGTCGCCGTCGAGGCCTGAGACTAACTCGCCCGTGTTCCAGCAGTTCTCGAACTGCTTGACAAGCCCGCCAGCAGCAGTGCCTGTCCAGGCACAGATGGTGGCGCATTCGGCCACGCCCGAGATTTGGCCCATGTTGAAGCAATTCCTTATGATGACGCCCACGGTGGTTCCCTGCACGCATCCGAGCACTCCGGCCACTCCGCCGGCAGTCAGGCTGGTTACGGCGGCAGCGTTGCCGCAGTTTTCTATCAGGATGATGTTGGCGTCAGAGTTACGTGCATTGGCACGACCGACGACGCCTGCTATGTTGTTGCCAGCTATCGTTATCTCGCAGTCATCGTCGATGTAGAGGTTGCGGATGATGACCGTGTCGTTGTGTTCAATGCCATTGGCATCGGTGCCACCGCCTCTGATGGATCCGAAGAAGCCTGCTCCGTTCGAGCCGATGTTGTCGAGGTTGAGAATCATACCCTTGATGTGGTGTCCCTGTCCGTCGAACTGTCCGTAGAACTTGCTTCCGTCCGTTCCGATGGGTGTGTGTGCGTTCTCAACGCCTCCGAAGTCGATGTCATCGTCCAGGACGGCCTTGATGCCTCCGAAGCGTTCGGTATTGACCATGCGCGAGAACCACTCGATGTGGGCAGGCGTAGAGAAATGATAGATGCCATTCTCGTCGGGCATGAGATATTGATGGTCGACGGTGGAGCAATAGGTGCAGATGCCATCCTGGAAGTCATGGCTGTCCTGCACAGCATCAGTTGCCGGGTCGTTGTTATAGGTCATATTGGGATAGACGGTGCCATCGCAGTGCAGGCGGCCATGGCCATAGACTTGCTGGCTCGATGTGCCCAGTATTGGCTCACTGTCCGCGCCGATGGTCTGGGTCCAACGTATGATGCTTTGGTCGCCGTTGAGGTTGTAGCAAAGGGCACCGTTGGCCTTGTCCTCGGGGGAGAGCAGTATGCCTTGCCCGCGCTCCTCGGAAGTGCTGATGTCAACCACGGCATCGAAGGTGGCATTACCTTCGCCCACGAGGTTGCGGCTGCCGTTTTGTCCCATTAGGACAAGGCCTTCGTTGTAACTGGAGATGATGACGGCTGTTCCCGCAGTCTTGCCGATGAAGGCTCCGGTAGCGGAGATGCCGCTCACATTGCCGCGGTTGATGCAGCCAACGATGTAGGCTGCGCCGTCGTTGAACCGGCAACCTCCCACGAGACCGCCCACCTGTGTGCCTTCGCCGACCACTTCTGCCTCGTTGACGCAGTTCTCGAGTCGGGTGTAGGAGGGTGCGTTGGGGTACTCCATGTCTCCCACGATGGCTCCGACGTAGTTGGTGCCGCTGATGAGGCAACTCTTGTCGATGATGAGGTTCTTGATGACGGTGCTTTCTCCGCGTGTGGCGCCAAAGAAACCTACACTCTCACTGCGAGTGAAGAGCGTCATGTTCAGGACGCGATGCCCTTGGCCGTCGAAGGTGCCGCGATACTTGTCGGTGTTATTCGTGCCGATGGGCTGATGGGTTACTTCAGTCATATCGATGTCGGCGGTCAGACGTGCGTTGGTGAAAACGCCTGGTTGTGTCTGAACCCCAATGCTGAACCATTCCACATTGCCGGCATTTGCCAACTCGTAGTAGCCGTCGTCTGCAATAGTGCCGGGCTGATACTTGTCTGTACAGTCTTCGATGGTGCAGATGCCATTCACATAGTCATGCTCGCCGTCGTGCGCCCAAGCGGACATGGCTCCGATGAGCATAACTAAGCAGATAGAGGTGGCTTTTTTCATATTGTAAATAAAAGTTGTTAATATGGCTTGTATTGATGTCAACAGAATACTATTTTGCTTCTCTGCGATGCAAATATATACAAATCGCCCTTAACGTATGACACTTTCTGTGTTAAAATTTATTAAAACGGCAAAGATTGTACCGAAGCATGGCACTTTCTATATATAAATAATATGTTCGCGTCGCGCGTGCGAGGAACTGGATGTCGTGGGGAAGGAAACGGAACGGGAGAATTCATCCCGGCGGCCGTCTGTCATGATATTTTGAAGTTTTGGCACGATTTCCGTGGCTTGTTTGAGGCCAAGGCAGGCGGCGGACGAATCCGAGGCATTCTCCGAGCTCATGCCAAGCGTTTATGATTCAGACACTTCACATTCCGAAGGGATGTAAAACCCGTGGAAAAGTGGCGAAAAAGGCGTGCTCCTGAGCCGAAAAGGACGTGCCCCGACAGCAATTTCCCCGTGCTGCGGCTGCCAACACCCTATAGGGTTCTTGAAAACGCCGCCTTAGGAGATTGAAAAACTTCAATTTCCCGTTCCCGAAAACGGCATTTTCCGTCCGCAGAAAAAAAACACGACACATTTTTGCACCGCACGCCAAACGGCCGTTTGTAAGCTTTTTGGTCTGCAAAGAAAAAGGTCCGTGCGACGAAACATAAAACTTTCTGATGAAAAAAATTGCATTTTCCTTTGCAGCACAAGATATTTGTTCTATATTTGCACCCCGAAAAGCATTTCCTCCCACGTCGCGCCCCATGAAAGCGGACCGAAGCCCTTGCAGCAGAAGAAGATACGGGGAGAGAAGAACACAACAAAGCAAATGGAAGCAAAAGAACCAATAGTAAAGCTCATCAAAGCCCTGCTGGAGATAGACATGCCCGTGCAGCGAGAGCTCCTCATCGACTTCCTGATGGGCAGAAAGAGCCGTCAGATAGAAGAATACGACCTCTTCGACAAGGAAAACTACGGCGTGGGAGAGAGTGGCGACGAGGACTTCTGGTCCACCATCATCGACGCTGCCTACGAAGGCGGACTGCTCAAGCAGATGGTGACGAAGAAGAATGCCCTGATGCCTACAGCCGCCGGTAAGAAATTCGCCAAGAAGCCGCAGTCATTCATCTTGCCCGACGAGGACGTCGACCCGGAGTCCGACCCCGAAGTGCCCGAGATTGACCCCATGATCGAGCAGGCTCAGCACGAACACGACGTGGCCGGGCACTCCGTATCACCCTTGGCTAAGCAACAGATAAAACTCATCACGGCCATCGACCGCCACATCGCGCTCGACAACTACGCAGAGAGCGAAGGACTCGGCCTCGACGAAGTGCTTGACGAGCTCGAGATGCTCGCCGCACAGAAGCGCTTTCTCGACATCACCTACTTCACCGACGAGGTGCTCGGAGCAGAGTGCATGAACGAACTGCTCGACTACTTCCAGGGAGCCAAGACCGACGACATGGACGAAGCCCTCAAGGAGTACGGCGACACCTACGAGGAGGAAGAGCTAAGGCTCGCCCGTATCGTCTATAGGATGAGCAAGATAAACCAAAGTTAAAAGGTTAAAAAGGTAAAAAGGTAAAAAGTTAAAAGGTTTAAGGCTAAAAATCAAAGTCAGACGGAGACAGAAGAAGACAGAAGTTTTCTTCCACCGACAGCCTAACTACAAATAAATAAGCTATGGATATACTAAAGTTCAGCCCCATCTTCAAGCCCACGCTCTGGGGTTCGGAGACATGGGTGGTCTCGGCAGTGAAAGGCTCCGAGTCCATCGCCACCAACGGCATCGACAAAGGACTCACTCTCCCCGAAATCGTCGCCCGCTACGGCGCAGAGTTCCTCGGGAAAAAAAACGCCGAGAAGTTCGGCACCGACTTCCCCCTGCTCATCAAGTTCATCGACGCACGCCAGGACCTCTCCATCCAAGTCCACCCGGACGACGCCCTTAGCGCAAAACGCCACGGCAAGATGGGCAAGAACGAGATGTGGTACGTCGTAGACGCCGACCGTGGCAGCCAACTCATAGCAGGCTTCCGCCAGAAGATTGAGCTTGCCGACTACGCACAGAAGGTGGCCGACGGCAGCATCGAGGACGACCTCAACAAAGTCAGCGTGAGCGAAGGCGACTGCTTCTACATCCCTGCAGGCCGCGTCCACGGCATCGGAGCCGGCATGGTCATTGCCGAGATACAGCAAACCAGCGACGTCACCTACCGCATCTACGACTATCTGCGCCGCGACCGCGACGGCAACCTCCGCGAACTCCACACCGAGCTGGCACTCGAAGCCATCAACTTCCAGGACATCACAACAGACCCCAAGGTCGTATACACCGAGAGTAGAGACACAGTCGTAGGCCTCGTGCAGTGCCCCTTCTTTACCACCAACGAACTGAAGCTCACCCATCCCTTCAAACGCGACTACTCGGGCATCGACAGCTTCCGCGTCTATATGTGTCTGAGCGGACAGTGCTGCTTCCTCAGCCCCGCCGGTCAAGGCATCTTCCTGCACGAAGGCGAGTCGCTCGTCGTTCCCGCATCCATGACAGAGGTCACCATCCTCCCCGACGAGAACGCCAAACTCTTGGAAAGCTACGTCGAGTAAAGCCCGGAAGCCCAACCGAGAGGAGAATCTCAAAACACGATTACGACAAACAAAAACAACGGATTAAACGAATTTGACGGATTTAAGCTGACACCAATAATCAGCAAACTAAGAGAATCCTTCAAATACGTTTAATCCGTTGTCGTTTGTTATAGCACTACCTTTATGTTCCTAACAACTACAGGTATTTATTTCACAATCTTTTTCCCTCTGACTATATAAATACCTCTTGACAACTCCTTCGACATTTTCCTGCCTTGAAGGTCATAAACGAATGATTCTTCATCTGCATGGACGCTTTCTATGCCGTCCTCATCATTAGTTTTCTTTTTGATGCAAACAGGACGAATAGTTCGCCCATAGTACCGTCCGTTACTGTAAACAGCGCGAAAACCGGAGTCAAAGTTCAAGCCATACGCATCACTGGAGTCATTAGGATAAAGCGAACGCGACCAGTAGTAACCCCAATTTGTATAATAAACACCAGACCCATCACGATAACCCGCCGCAGGCAAGAAAATGCTGTTTCCATTACTCTTGCTTGTAACCAATCTGCCATTTACACCGTTAAGCGATGTGCTTGATATCGATGTGTACTTACTATCATATAATTCCCGACACTGGTCCACACTTGGCATACGCCAGTCACCTCCCCAGTTAGCCGCAGCGATGTCATCTTCCACATCTAATTCTGTCTTGTTGTCCGTAAAACCATTGAATCCATAATAGTCGTTTTCACAATATTTCGTAATGGATGTTCTTGATCCATTGCAATACTTGTACGAACTCCAATCAAATGTCGTCTTGAGATTGCCGTACCCTTCGCCATACCCAATCTTCTCGCCCCAGGCGAAGTAATCGCCCCACTCTTCAGGTGCAAAGGCACCAACATTACATGTAGCCCAGAGTGTTCCACTGGGAAGTCCCAAGTCAACCCACTCATGACCATTTGTTGAACCAGATGTGTCTGCAAATGACATACTGCAGAAACCGAAACACATTAATAACAGATAAAACTTCTTCATTTACTTTTGTTTTTGGCTCTCTCAGTTCCAAAAGAGAAATTTATAAATGCGTGAAGCGTGGAACTATATGTCAACATCTTCACCTAATGGTCCTAGGAAAACCATTGCAACAAGATGTAATGACCAAGCCCACGCTCTTCGCGTGAAGCTTTTATGCCATTCTCTGTTGCGAAGTTAGAATTTCCTAGGTTCTTAGATGCAAGACAAGCATAACGCTTCTTATTATTATTCTATGGTCATCCCTCGTCCGTCGCTACGAACCACAAGGATTCGGAGGCAAAATTACAAACATTTATTTAAAAAGCCAAACAAATCAAGCTTTTTCCTCAAAACAACTTAGGAAAAGTGACAAACAGGCTATAAATCATTACAGGGAATCATATAGTGCTCATCTATCTACCTCTATTTCATTTTTGCAGCCCAAAAGTTTTGTCTTTCCGATTATTCTTCGTAATTTTGCAGCAGAAAAAAAGGAAGCTGACACTTCGCAGCGTCGGCAAACATGAGATGTCCTGACGCTTGGAACTGTCGGCCCCTATCGCAAGCCAAAGTAATACCTATTCTTATATAGCACAGCAAACTGACCACTCCCATGAAAAAGACCGTCCTTCTCCTCCTGCCTCTATTCCTTTTCTCCCCATCGGCCACTCTCCTTGCCCAGGTGCAGAACGTGATTGTCCACAAGACCGACAAGAGCTCCGTCCGCATCGACGTGGACGACGTGGACAGCATCAGTTTCGAAAGGCTGGAAAAGTGGTCGGGTCGCTCGCAAGAGGCAAGGAATCTGCTCGCCTACCTCGAAGAGAACGTCGGGAAGAAAATCCTGACCGGCACCCATGCCTGCGTCAACTACAACACCAACGAGGCCGAATGGGTCTACAAGCACACTGGCAAGTACCCCGCCATCAACACCATCGACTACATCCACGACATCTATTCCTCCTCCGGCGGCTGGATAAACTACAGCAACACCTCCCTTTGGCGCAATTGGACGAAGGCCGGAGGCATCATGTCGGCCATGTGGCACTGGAATTTGCCTACAAACAATGGCACCGACTGGACTTGCACTCCCGGCAGCGAGCCAGGGCAGACAAGCTTCCACCCCTCGGCCATCTTCGCACCGGGCAGCGAAGATTATCAGACCATGATAAGCCGCATCGACCAAGTGGCAAAGTGGTTGAAGCCACTCAAAGCAAACAAAATCCCAGTCCTCTGGAGGCCTCTGCACGAAGCCCAAGGCAACTGGACGGAAACCAATCCCGGCAACGACTGGCACAAAGCATGGTTCTGGTGGGGAATAGACGGGCCGGAAGCCTTCAAGGAACTTTGGCGAGTGATGTACGACCGCCTTGTCAACCACCACGGCCTCGACAATCTCATCTGGGTGTTCACCTCCGGCGACTCGAAGCGTTGGTATCCGGGCGATGAGTACGTCGATATCGTTGCATACGACTTCTACAACAAGTCGCTCAGCGAGATGCGCTGGTGGTACGACTACTTCCATCAGACCTATCCCGGCAAGCTCTACGCCATCAGCGAGTTCGGCAACATACCGAAAGTCTCGGAGTTCTGGGCCGACGGACAGCACTGGAGCTTCCTCATCCCATGGTACGACTACGATTGCACCAATGCCACCGACAGCGAAGCCTTCGAGAGTACCAGCCACGGCAATGCCGACATCGACTACTGGAACGATGCGCTCGGGCAGGAATGCATCGTCACACGCGACGAACTATAATAGACCCCAAAGCCAAGACCACAGCCTCCACCCTGACTCCCCCCTTATTTTAAGGAAGAACTTGAAAAACTTCATATCTAATCCTCTACATTTCTTATTTTATACATTAAACCATCACGCCCCATGTCTCTTCTCGTCTTCTTCAAACTAATGGGCTCGCTTGCCCTCCTCATGTACGGAATGAAATCAACGAGCGAAGCCCTCCAGAAGATGGCAGGCCCGCAGTTGCGCCATGTGCTCGGAGCCATGACCACCAACCGCTTCACCGGCATGCTCACCGGCATGTTCGTCACGGCATCGGTGCAAAGCTCCACGGCCACAACGCTCATGACGATGTCGTTCGTCAGCGCAGGCTTGCTCACACTCTTCCAAGCCATTTCCGTCGTCATGGGAGCCCACATCGGCACCACCCTCACGGCCTGGATCATGTCGCTCGGCATGGGCTTCGACATCTCCGACTTCGTCTATCCCGCCTTCTTTGCAGGCATCCTGCTCATCTACATGAAGAAACGGCGCATCGTGGGCGACCTTATCTTCGGCGCTGCCTTCCTCTTCCTCGGCCTCGGCACGCTCAAGGAGACAGGATTCTCGCTCGTGGAGAGCATCGAGCAGAGCGAAATGATGAGCCACTACCTGATGCACTTCAAGGAGCCTACTCTCCTCAGCTCGCTCGTCTTCCTGCTTGTGGGCACCTTGCTGACCATCTGCGTGCAGTCCTCAGCAGCAATCATGGCCATCACGATGATGCTTTGCTCCACCGGCGTGCTCCACATCGAGCAGGGCGTGATGCTCGTGCTTGGCGAAAACATCGGCACGACCATCACCTCCAACATCGTGGCCATCAGTCTCGGCACAGGGGCACGGCGCACAGCCCTCGCCCACCTCACCACCAACGTCATCGGTGTCTGCTGGGTGCTCGTGCTGATGAAACCCTTCTTCCGCATGGTGTGTGGCATCGCTGGCTTCGACCCTGCCATGACACCTGATGCCCCAGCCTTCGCCATCAAGGCCAGCATCGCCCTCGCCACGTTCCATTCTGCCTTCAACGCCTGCAACACCGCCTTGCTCATCTGGTTTGTGCCACAAATCGAGAAGTTCGTCTGCTGGCTGATAAAGCCAAAGGGCGAGGGTGAAGAAGAAGACTTCCGCCTCCATTTCATCACATCAGGCATCATGAACACACCCGAGTTGTCCGTCCTCGAAGCACACAAGGAGATTGCAGACTTCAGCGAGCGCATAGGAAGAATGTTCGACATGGTGCGAGAGCTGCTCACCGAGAAGGAAGAGAAGAAGTTCAACAAGCTACTCAGCCGCATCGAAAAGTATGAAGACATCGCAGATAATATGGAAGCAAGCATCGCCGACTACCTTGACCAAGTGAGCGATGCCCACCTGAGCGACGAGACAAAAGCAAAGATTCGCGCCATGCTTCGCGAAATATCGGAGGTGGAGAGCATCGGCGACGCCTGCTACAACATGGCACACACAATAAAGATGAAAGTACAGGGAAAACAGGAGCACTTCACCCAGCAGCAATATCACAACCTGCACACCATAATGGGACTCACAGCCCAAGCTCTCGCACAGATGAACCTGCTGATGAGCGGAAGGAAGGACAACTTCGACACGGGTCGCTCCTACAACATCGAGAACGAGATAAACAATTACCGCGACCAACTGAAGTCGCAGAACATCATCGACGTGGAAGCCCATAAGTACACCTACGCCGTTGGCACCATCTATATGGACCTCGTCAATTCGTGCGAAAAGCTTGCCGACTATGTGGTCAACGTCGTGGAGGCACGCTCCGGCATCAAGATGAAAATCTGAGCGAACACACGCCAGAGCCAGAGCACTTCGCTGCCCTCTCTCATCAATGAGAAATTGAGCCGCCCCCTACTCTATCTCACTCAGTTCGAGCCAGCGCATCGACTTTTCGTCAAGGAGGTCATTGACGACGGGCAGGCGTTTGCTCAGTTCGGTGATGTCCTGCACTGAGATACTTCCGCTGCTTAGAGCTGCTTCGATGTCGGCTTTCTCCTTTTCCAAAGCGTCGATTTCCTTTCCGAGTGCCTCAAACTCCTGCCGCTCGCGGAAGGTCATCCTGCGCTTGCGGGCAGTCTGATTGCGCCGTGTGTCTGGCGCATTCGGTGCAATCTGGCTGTTAGCAACGCCCGATTCTTTTGGCTCGGACTTCTCCCATTCCCTGTATTGTGTGTAGTTTCCTGGGAAGTCCTTTACCTCACCATTGCCCTTGAATACAAAAAGGTGGTCCACCACCTTGTCCATGAAGTAGCGATCGTGGCTGACGATGATTACACAGCCACGGAAGTCCTGCAAGTACTGCTCCAGTATCTGTAGGGAAGTGATGTCGAGGTCGTTGGTTGGCTCGTCGAGGACAAGGAAGTTGGGACTTTGCATCAGCACGGTGCAAAGGTAGAGCCTGCGCTTCTCGCCGCCGGAGAGCTTGTAGATGTAGTTCTGTTGTTGCTGAGGTGAGAACATAAAGTGCTGCAGGAACTGCATGGCCGAAAGCTTCCTGCCGCCGCCAAGGTCAACATATTCGGCAGTCTTGCGCACGGCATCGATGACCTTCATCTGTTCGTCGAACTGCATCCCTTCCTGACTGTAGTAGCCGAAGCGAACGGTCTCGCCTACGACGAAGCGTCCGCTGTCGGGCTTCACCAGCCCGAGCAACATCTTAAGGAAGGTGCTCTTGCCTGTACCGTTGGCTCCAACGATGCCAAGCTTCTCGTAGCGCGAGAAGTTGTAGTAGAAATCCTTGAGAAGGATACGGTCGCCGTAGGCTTTGCTCACATACTCTGCCTCGAATATCTTGCTTCCGATATAAGCAGACTTCATTTCAAGCCTCACCTGTCGCTCTTCGATGCGGCGGTGTGCCTGTTTCTCCAATTCGTAGAAGGCTTCCTCGCGATACCTTGCCTTATGTCCCCTGGCTTGAGGCATCCGACGCATCCAGTCGAGTTCCGTGCGGTAGAGGTTCGTGGCGCGTGCCACCTCTGCCCGTGCCACCTCGAGCCTCTGTGCACGTTGCTCAAGGTAATAAGCATAGTTGCCGTGGTAGGTGTAGATATTTTCGTCGTCCAGTTCCATGATGACTGAGCAGACGCGGTCGAGGAAGTAGCGGTCGTGCGTCACCATGAGCAACGTCAGATTGGAGCGCGACAGGTAGTTCTCGAGCCATTCTATCATCTGCAGGTCGAGGTGGTTGGTCGGTTCGTCGAGGATGAGCAGGTCGGGCTCCATGATGAGCGTGTTGGCAAGTGCCACGCGCTTGAGCTGTCCGCCCGAAAGCTGGGAGAGTGGCTTGTCGAATTCCGTGATGAAGAGTTGCGAGAGGATGGCCTTGGCGCGCGTCTCGTAGTCCCACGCCTTCAGTTGCTCCATGCGGTCTAATATGTCTTGCAAGCCTTCCTGACTGGCTGACGCCATGCACGTCTCGTACTCACGAATGAGGTTTGTCGTCTCGTTGCCGTGCCAAAAGCAAGCCTCGATGACGGTGAGTTCGGTTGGATAGCTGGGCGTCTGTTCCAAATAACCGACGCGCAGGTCGTTATGGAATATCACTTGTCCCTCATCGGCCTGGTCCTTGCCGCCAAGGATGTTCAGCAGCGTGCTTTTGCCCGTGCCGTTCTTCGCGATGAGTCCAACTTTCTGTCCCTGTCCGATGCTGAAGCAAAGGTCATGGAAGAGCGTCTTGTCGCCAACGCTTCGCGTCAGATTCTGAACCTGTAAGTATGATACCACCTCTTATATTTACGATTTAACTGAAGTTCCCGATGTTCCGTCAACCTACCAGCAGCGTGGCGGAAATAATGCTTCACCGTTACCGGCAAAACCCTTCACCTCTGTGGACAAAACCCTTCACCATTACTGAATAATGCTTCACCGTTTCCGGCAGAATCCTCTTCGGAGCATATCTGCACCGGCTTTCGTGTGCATCCGGAACTTATGCTTTTTACGTTTTAGGCTACAAAAATACAAAAAAAATCATACATTTGGTATTAAAGATTACAGGAAAACACAAAAAAAGCAAGCAAAGAGATATTTTTTTCTCCTTTACCTTTTCAGTTTCAACTTTTTTGTCGTACCTTTGCACTGCTTTTTAAGAAAAACGGGCTGTCGGCTCTTTCCGGCAGTTTGATTATCTCCCTTTTTATACATTATATATTATTATTAGCATACATAGACTATGCACAAAAGCGAACTTGAAGGAATGACACTGGCCGAGCTGACTGCGCTTGCCGGTAAAATCGGTGCGGAGCCAAGCGACGACCAGACAACTCTCATTTATAACATACTTGATGCCCAGTCCCTGCAGGCTTCGGCAGAACCTGCACCCAAGAAGCGCGGCAGGAAACCGAAAGCTGTCAAGGAGGCTGAAGCGCAAACGGCTAATGCCGAAAAGCCCGCAGCTGAGGAAACTTCTCCTCAGGAAAATGCCGAACCTACAACTCCCACTCCGAAGAAGCGCGGACGAAAGTCGAAGGCAGAAAAGGAAGCCGAAGCAGCAGCAGCACAGGCTGCACAGGCTGCACAGGCTGAGCAACAGGCTCTGGCACAGACAGAGGAAGGCCTCTCAGCAGAAGAGCCTGCCCCAAAGAAGCGTCGCAAACGCATTGCCGAAGAAAAAGCCGAAGTATCTCAGTCGCCTTCTAATTCCCCCACTGGAGAAAGGACTTCAGGCGAAGAAAACATCCCCGGGGAGGAAGACGTTTGGAAAGGGCCTGAGTATGAGGCATCCGACGACTTTATCATCATTCAGGACATCCCTTCGGCCGAGGAACAGGCAGAACAGCTGATGGAAGCCAAGGCCGCAAAGGCAGGAGCAGCCAAGACAACCGATTCCTCCAAAACATCCACGAAGGAAGATACTTTGTTCCCTCCAACAATAGAGGAAGAGCCTGAAGAAGAACAAGGAACAGACGAAACAGAGCAGGCCACGCTCTTCAACTTCGGAGACAGCATCCGTGGCGAAGGAGTGCTCGAAGTTATGCCCGAAGGCTTCGGTTTCCTGCGCAGCAGCGACTACAACTACCTGAGCAGCCCCGATGACATCTACGTCACACAGCAAATCATCAAGCAGTTTGGCCTCAAGACTGGCGACGTGGTGGAAGGGCCGGTACGTCCGCCTTTGCACGGCGAGAAGTTCTTCCCCCTCATTCGTGTAGAACACATCAACGGGTGCAATCCCGAGACAGTGCGCGATCGTAGTCCCTTCGAGAACCTCACTCCTCTCTTCCCCGACGAGAAGTTCAAGCTCTGCTCGGGCAAGGGTGACTCACTATCGGCACGCGTTGTCGACCTTTTCGCACCCATCGGCAAAGGACAGCGTGCTCTCATCGTGGCGCAGCCAAAGACAGGTAAGACACTCTTGATGAAGGACATTGCCAATGCCATCGCTGCCAACCATCCGGAAGCCTACCTCATGATGCTGCTCATCGACGAGCGTCCTGAAGAAGTGACAGACATGGCCCGCACTGTCAAAGCAGAGGTCATTGCCAGCACCTTCGACGAACCTGCCGAACGCCACGTCAAGATAGCCGGCATCGTGCTGGAGAAGGCAAAACGCATGGTGGAATGCGGACACGATGTGGTCATCTTTCTCGACTCCATCACACGTCTTGCCCGTGCCTACAACACAGTCTCACCTGCCAGCGGCAAGGTGCTTAGCGGCGGCGTGGACGCCAATGCCCTGCACAAGCCCAAGCGTTTCTTCGGCGCAGCGCGCAACATTGAGAACGGAGGCAGTCTCACTATCATTGCAACGGCACTGATTGACACGGGAAGCAAGATGGATGAAGTCATCTTCGAAGAGTTCAAGGGAACAGGAAACATGGAGCTTCAGCTCGACAGGATGCTTTCCAACAAACGCATCTTCCCGGCTGTCAACATCGTGGCCAGCAGCACGCGACGCGACGACCTCTTGCAAGACAAGATGACGCTTGACCGTATGTGGATTCTGCGCAAGTTCCTTGCCGACATGACGCCCATCGAAGCCATGAACGAAGTGAAGTCTCGCCTCGAGAACACCGAAAGCAACGAGGAATTTCTGCTCAGCATGAACTCATAGACGCTCAATATATATAAGAAACAGGGAACACAGTTCATTTGAAACTGTGTTCCCTGTTTCTTTTTGTGCAGGGGGAGAATGTCCGGCGCGACAGTGCCTTGGCGACTTATCCTGCTGCCACGCGACTGTAAGCAGGGGCGGACATGGGGCAGAAGTCTTTGTCGAGGTACTTGAAGTAGCCCGTGATGGCTATCATGGCGGCATTGTCTGTGGTGTAGCTGAAAGGAGGGATAAAGACTTTCCATCCGTAGCGACGGGCATAGTCGTGGAAGGCGTTGCGCAATCCGGTGTTGGCTGAGACGCCGCCTGCCACTGCCACTTGCTTTATCTTCAAGTCCCTGGCAGCAAGGCGAAGCTTCTTCATGAGGATATCGACAATGGTCTTCTCGAGCGAAGCGGCAAGGTCTTCCTTGTGATGCTCGATGAAGTCGGGGTCGTCCTTCAGCCAGTTGCGCAGACTATAAAGGAAGCTTGTCTTGAGACCGCTGAAGCTATAGTCGTAGCCGGGAATGTTTGGTTTGGAAAAAGTGAAGGCGTCGGGGTTGCCTTGGCGCGCGAGTTTGTCGATGATGGGACCGCCCGGATAGCCTAAGCCCATCACCTTCGAGCACTTGTCGATGGCCTCGCCGGCTGCATCGTCGATGGTCTGGCCGATGATTTCCATGTCCTTGTAGCTCTTGACGAGCACGATCTGGCTGTTGCCTCCACTGACCAAAAGGCAAAGGAAAGGGAAGGATGGCGTTTCCTCCTCGCCCTTCTTTTCTTGAGGAAGGGAGCGAATGAAGTGTGCCAAGACGTGTCCGTGCAAATGGTTGACGTCGACCATCGGGATGCCAAGCGATGCGGCGAGACCCTTAGCGAATGAGACGCCGACGAGAAGCGAGCCGAGCAGGCCAGGGCCTCGGGTGAAGGCGATGGCAGAGAGTTGTTCGCGCTCGATGCCTGCCCGCTTCAAGGCAGCATCCACCACGGGTACGATGTTCTGCTGGTGGGCTCGGCTTGCAAGTTCGGGCACCACGCCGCCATAGGCTTCGTGGACAGCCTGGCTTGCCGTGACGTTGCTCAGGAGAAAGCCGTCGCGGATGACTGCCGCCGAAGTGTCGTCGCACGAACTTTCTATTCCTAATATATATACAGGTTTCATGCTTTTAGTGCGTTAGGATTTCCACTCCGTGTTCCGTCATGAGGAATGTGTGCTCCCACTGTGCGCTGTCCTCGCCGTCTTCGGTGAGGACGATCCATTCCGTGGGGTCCTCTTCGTCGCCACAGACTTGCCAGTCGCCGCCGTTTATCATGGGCTCGATGGTGAACGTCATGCCGGGCACGAGGAGCATCCCTGTGCCTGGCTTGCCGTAATGCTCCACGTCGGGGTCTTCGTGGAAGTGGAGTCCGACGCCATGGCCGCAGAGGTCGCGGACCACAGTGTAGCCGTTCTTGTGGGCATGGCGGGCGATGGCGTTGCCAAGGTCACCGACAAAGACGTAAGGCTCCGAGCATATCTGCTCCCCTATCTTGAGGCATTCCCACGCCACGTCGACGAGTCTTTGCCGCTCGGGCGTTGTCTTGCCGATGATGAACATACGGCTGGCGTCGGCATAGTAGCCGTTGAGGATGGTGGTGCAGTCCACGTTGACGATATCTCCTTCCTCCAGCACGTCGTCGTCGCTGGGGATGCCGTGGCAGACCACGTCGTTGATGCTTGTGCAACAGCTGTTTGGGAAGCCTTCGTAGTGGAGCGGAGCGGGCACGCCGCCGTGCTTCGTGGTATAGTCATAGACGATGCGGTCGATCTCTGCCGTGGTCATGCCCTCACGAATCCTTTCGGCCACGGCATCGAGCACGGCGGTGTTGAGGACTCCTGCCCGCCGGATGCCTTCTATCTGTTCGTGAGTCTTGATGAGGTCGGGCGTGGGTACGAGCTTACCCTTAGCCTCCCATTCCATTATCTTGAGGTCCATCTCCGTGGGCTCCAAGCCAGCGGGTACGAACCAGCGCTGCTTCTGTTTCTTTCGTTTGCTTGACATCAAAATAATTTACTATTAAAAGACCCTCCCCTAGCCCTCCCTTAAGGGAGGGAGTCAAAGGGGTCTTTCCTTTTCCACTGCAAAGGTACGAAAAAAAAGTAAAAGGGAGAAGTGAAAAGCGAAAAATTAAACCCAAATCGGTCATTAGAATTTTAGTCAGCGTGCATTTCTTCTTAGAGCAGGTTTTCGTCTTATGTAAGGGAGCAATGCGGGCATTGTGACCGCACATAAGGCGGAAAGATGCCAAGAAGAAATGTGCGAGGAATAAAATAGAAGTTCTTAGATTCATATCTTTGAGTCCTTCGTTCTAATGACCGATTTGGGTTAAAAATTTCATTCGTCTTCTATCTTCGTGGCAAAGCCACATATCTTCCTCTATCGTCCTTTATCTCCTAAACGATTTTGCCTTAATAGGGACGTGCAGTGGCACGTCCTTCTGCCGAAAAAGGTAAAAACCATAGGGGACAAACCCATAAAATCTATCGAAATAATCACGACATATTTCATGCACAAGGGCAAGGGTCTGACCGCTCTGCCAACGTCGTCCGCTCCCGAACCCTGTGCCGCGATTGCAATCACCGCACGTTGCGATTGCAATCACCCAACGTTGTGTTCTCCTTTCCGGCACACGGTTTTTGGACGTTTTCTGTGCAGATATTATCAGAACAAACCGCCACGATGACACTCTTTTTGCACTGTCCGTGAAAACGGCGTATTGCAACTCATTGATTATCACAGGGCATTAAAAATAAGCCCCTGTTTTGTCTTCTGTGAATCAAAGTGCCGCAGGAGCAAAAACAAGCCGCCAGAAGCGGTCTCGTCGGAAAGAATCTTGACAAAACATCACTTCCTCGCCGGCAGTCCTCTATGGAGTTTCATGGTGCCGGCCTTGAGCTTCTGCATGGCATCGCGCAGGAAGGCGTTGGCATCGCGTTCCTGCAGAGAAGGCGGGACATTGTATGCCGAGCGTTCGCCCCTGATGAAAGCGCTGTCGCCGAAGGCCACGCGCTCCTCCACACGGGTGCGTTTCACGATGTCCGACGTGGTCCACAGCAGGGAATCGTAGCCCACCTCGTCGATGGCGCTCAGCATGTTGTCGCCCACGCGCTTGGCTCTGGCGAAGGACATCGGTCGGTCTCCCAGCCCGAAGAGCAGGAATCGGAGCATCACCTTGTCCTTCAGGAGCGTCCCCGACATGTTGGCTATCTCGGTGAAGCCGTGGTCGTGGCGGTAATCGACGTGCATGGTGTAGCCAAGCGTGTCGATGGATTCGCGTCGGCGCGCGTTGTCATAGATGCGGAGGTAAAGCCCTCTCAGCCTTCCGTCGAAGCGTAGCAGCCGACAATTCCTGTAGTCCACATAGAGTGTGCCCTCGAGGATGGGCGGCGAGGCGATGCCTTTCTTCCTCTCCAGGTGTATCTTCCTTATCTCCAGGCCGTCGTCGTCGGTATACCCCACGCACGAGACGTCGTAGTAGAGCTTGGCCCTCCGCTCCAACACGAAGTCGGCGGGCACGAAGATGAAGAGCCAGTTGTCGAAATTGACGAGCACCGGTGCCAGTCGGAGAAAGACGTGCGTGTTGGTCCGCCCCAGCCCTTTCAGGTCAGGGCTGCCGAGCGCGTCCTCCTTCAGCAGTCCGCGCTTGCCGCTATGGAAGGTCAGGTCGCGCAACTGGACACACGATTTGGCGCTCATGAAAGCCTCTGCCAGCTCGTCGGTGCCGGGGTATTGCGTGGTGAGGCGGAAGAAATAGTTGGCCGAGGCCTTCCTGTGCTTCCTGGCCTCCCTTTGCATCTTGCGCACGAGGCGGTAGAGTACGTCGTCGGCCGAAGTGACTGTCAGCTCGCGCATCGCAGTGGTGACGGGCCTGAGCTGTACGGTGGCAGGCAGTCGGGAAGCCTCATAGACGGCTTTGGCATAGCCTATGCTCGAGATGCGAACCACGTCGGTGGGAAGACACTGCAGGGAGAACTCGCCCTCGACGTTGCTGATGGTGCCGCACGAAGGGGAGACATAGACGCTGGCGTAGGGCACGGGCTCGCCAGTCTCAGCGTCGCGCACCACAGCCGTCAAGGTGTCGAGCCGCTCCTGAGCCCGCATCATGCCGAACAGGCAGGACAATAATATAAATATGTAGCGCTTCATCAATGGTCAAGGTCAATGTTTTCTCTGTCCTCCGGATAGCTTATGCCCGTAAGGATTTTCCCCTGCGGCGTGATGCCCTCGGCACTCACGGTGATGCTCGTGGCGTTGCTGTTGTTCCAGAGCGTGACGGCGGCACATCCCTTCTCGTCGAGCAGCAGATTGGGGTTCCAATAGAGCGTGCGACGATAGTCCTTGACGGAGGGAAGCGGGCGCTCCCTGTAGCAAGGGCTGTAGAATTCCTCGCAGACATCGTAGCCCTGGAGCACGAAGTGGCGGTCGCGATAGGTGGGACGCGGGCCTTTCGTCTGGTTTTCGTAGCCGATGTCCACCGTAGGCTGGTTGGTTCCCCAGTACCGACGACTGCCCTCCATGCGCGGAGCGTAGTCGGTGATGAGCGACACATTGCGCAGGTTGCGCAGGAAGTGGAGCGACTGCGTCATGCCATCGAGTCCCGTGTGGGAGAATACGAAACGGTTTGAGGTGCTCCATACTCCAGACCTCCGTGCAGAAGAACTCGGTTCAGGACCAAGCTGGAAAGGCCTGTCGGCAGGATCAGGCCATTTGTAACGCAACGCACGCTCGTCGTCGCGAGTCGGAAGGGTGGACGGCGAGTCGTTGAACACCATGCCTCCCACGTCCCTACCCCATACGACGGGATTCCCCCTGCTGTTCGTCCAGCGGAATGGGAACGGGTCGTACTCCCGCTCGGCGCTCCAGTCATCAAAGGCAGACATTTGCGTTGACCTGACGTAATCATCATAGGTCTGGTAGTCACGGTACATATTCATGTCGCCCACCAACAGGCGTTTCGTCCATTCGGCAAAGGATTGCGACCCGGGGAACCATCCTGGTGTGAAGCCAGCGTCAATACATTCGTTGAACGTCCTGTAGGCATCCCTCACCACGGCAGGGTGGTTGGCGTCGTATTTGCGCAGGCCTCCATGCTTGGAGCGCACCGTTACTTGTGCCAACGTGTGCCCATCGCGCAGCGAAGGCATGAGCTTCGTCCCCTCACGAGGCGGCGCTACATGCGTATGGTAGTAGTTAAATGGCTTGCAGAAACGAGGATGATAGGGCGTGAGGCGAACATAAAACTCAGGATATTCCGTCTCGCTCGGCATAATCCACTGGTGTTCCAGCGAGGGGACAGCACGACCTCGGCCAAGCTTCTTCTGCCTTTTCCGCAACCAGCGCTTCGTCTTGCGGCTCATCGGCTTGGCTGTCTTCCATTTTGTCGTGTCGGAAGCAGAAAGATCCAGAATACATTCATGATAGAAGCCCGGCAGTTCCAGCACGAAGCGGCCGTTCTTCGTCGTGATGTCGCCATAGATTCCTTTCATACCCATGTCCGACATCTGCCTGTACTCAGCGTGTACCCTCACCTCGCGGCGCAGGTTTCCCTCGTCATAGTAGTTGCGTCCGTCGAAGTTAGCCGATTCGTTGTCGCGGAGAAGGTAGCTGTATGCATTGTGTTTGTCACGCTCTTCGCCGGCATTGCCGAGGAGAGGAATCATTCCCTGCGGTTTCTTGTTCCTCTGAGCGAACCATTCGCCACCCACAGGGCGCGAGAAATCGTAGCGTTTTATCTCTTGGTCCATCATGTTTCCCCAGCCCTCATAACCCTCATGCCCCAAGGCAACGTAGCGATAGACTGCACCAAAGTAGACAGGAGTCTTCTCGATGGGAT
This sequence comes from uncultured Prevotellaceae bacterium, assembly GCA_947166305.1. Lineage (GTDB taxonomy): Bacteria > Bacteroidota > Bacteroidia > Bacteroidales > Bacteroidaceae > Physcousia. The sequence goes on from CAMVDV010000002.1 coordinate 62,561, forward strand.
GGTTAATGCGGAAGATTCCGGGCGTGGACATCGTTATCCAATTGTGCCTACGCCAGCCTTGTACCATCAGAAGGAGGTCGAGATGTCGGCGATGCGGCTCGTCGTTCTTCTCAAAATAGTAGTGAGGTTGCTCCACAAAGCCACGTATTTGGCTGCACAAAAGCATTTCGGTGAGGATGTTACTGCTATCGTAGAGATACTCCGAAGTGGACGCATCTCTCACGGCAAGCGAGATGGTTGAGCCTGCGGCCAACGGGTTTTCCACAGAAAGACGGATGGAGTCGAAGGGTTCATAAGTGTTGCGTATGCCTGTGAACTGTACTTTTGCTGCCTCAATGTCCTGTTGATGTCGGACAAAACAAAGCCTGTCGCTGTAGACGCGGCCATGGGCGTTGAACACAGTTATCTGTGCCACGCCTGTTGGAAGCGAGTCGGTCGGGATGCTTATCTGTGTGTCCTCGGCACGAAACTTCTGGAAGTAGTGCAGCGCACCGCCCACCATGACGGTGACACCTAAGGTTTCTCCTGCCGCCTCGCCTCTTGGCTGAAGGGTGAGCAGCAACTGGTTTTCGGTCACATCGGCACGCACGGCGCATCCGTCGGTCTCTGGCTTTGGCATACGACGGCGCACCACTTTGTTGCTATCGCTGGTGAAGATGGCAGAATAGGTCACGCCGTGTTCGCAGTCGAACTCCAGCGTTCCGCGCCCTCTGTTCTCCGTTCGCTGTTCCTGGAGCAACTGTCCTCCGCGTCCGTAAAGGCGCATTGTGCCGGAGATGTGTTCGCCGTCGGCTTCATTGGCCTCGAATGCTACGCGAGCTCTTGTGCCTTCCACGATGACACCGCCTTCGGGATAGAGGTTCACGACGGGCGGTGCCTTCTTCACCTCAGTGCGGAAGTAGCGCATGTGTGGGCGTTCCGTCATGTCGTGGCTGTAGATTCCGGGGGAACTGGGTTTGTCGTAGAGCGGAAAGATGCGTTGATAGAGCTTTTCATAATCGCGATAAAACTCTTTGGCCATTTTCTTGTTGAAGAACCATTGTTCGGCTGGCCAGGTATGGGGATGCTGATATTCGCCCCAGTTAAGTTGCCATCTCGTGTAAGCCCGCAGCTCATAGAAGCCACCGTAGAGCGAATCGCTCAGAACGAAAGAGCCTGTTCCCTGTCCGTCCTTCAGCTTCACGTGATGTCGCTCGAGCATATAGCCTTCTTGGTTCCAGAGTTCGGCGTAAAGGAGTTGGCTTAGGTTCGTGAGCCTGCCCGTGTCGCTCCGACGGACGTAGGCTTTGAAGTAAAGTGTGTCGCCTGCGAAGTAACAGGTATTGTCCATGTGGAGGAACACCTCTTCCTGCGGGATGTTCCTGCCGAAGAGTTCGAGATGATCCTTCCAGCCTTCAAGCGAAGAGGGCAGCGACGGACTTTCCTTCGTCCCTTGAAAGATGTCGCTGAAATCCCACTTCAGGCTGTCATCCTGTGCCGTGCATGGCAGAAGGGAGCAGGAAACGAGGAGCAGGAATAGGAATATGTGGCGTTTCATGTGCTTAGTGCTGTTTCTTTAGGAATTGAGACTCTATTTGTTTCATGCTGGCCTTTCCTTCTATATATATAAGGATAAGGAGGTCGGGTGTGCGGCGATAGAAGATGTAGCGGTGCAGCCCTCTGCTTTCGGGCAGTTCGTAGAGCCTGTGGCCTGCGCTTTCCTTTCGGAGGGTTGCCTGCTTTGCATCTTTCTCGACCGAGGCTTCCACTTGCAACAGCTCGGCCTCGGTCGGTTTCTTTATTTCGAGACTGTGGAAAAGGCTCAGGCGGAACTTCTTCAGCCTGCCGGCTCCCATCACGACCTCCGTGGCATTCTGCCTGAGCGAGAGTTCGCTGAAGGCGGTCTCGACAGCCAGTCCCTGCTGGGCACGCACGCCGATGCCCATGCCGAGGAGCGTCACGATGATGAGGAGAAGCCTTTTCATTTGTCTGTGAGGTTGAACATTTCGGTCATCTGCCGCTGCATCAGGAGGGAAGCATCTGCTTCTATCTCCTGGCCGGCAATGCGGACGCAGCTGATGTTGTGCTGTTGATACTGATGCCATCCAAGGAAGGCAATGGCGGAAAGGCAGGCGGCGAGGGCTATGAGAAGGGGCGTTCCGGACTTGGCGCGTTTCGTTCGGGCCACATGGAGATAGGACATCGTGGCGCGGACCTCGTCGAAGCGGGCATCGCGGGCTTCGTCGGTGCAAAGGAACCTGCGCAACTGTGCCTCCTCTGCCTCGCTGGTCTCCGCCTGAAAGTAGCGCTCTGCCAGTTCCACCCAATATGTCTGGTCGTGATTCATTGTGCCGTAGGAAGAAATGAATTCGTAGTTAAGAGTTATGAGTTAAGCCTTGATAGTTGTAGGGACGCGCCGTGGCGCGTCCGCCAGCCGAGGGTTAAAAGCTATGAATTAAGAGTTTAGAAATTATGAGTTAAGGTTTGCGTGTCATGAATTATGAATTATGAATTAGATTAATAATGCTTCACCGTTATCTGCCGAAGGGTTAACCGTTATGGAGATAACGCTTGACCGTTATGGAGACAACGCTTGACCGTTATTGGGGAACCCTCTTTTCACTTCCTCATCTTCCCATAGGTTTCCCTTATCTTCCGCCTTGCCCTGCTGAGCTGCATCCTGACGGCTGCCTCCTGCATCCCAAGCCCTTGGGCTATCATGGCGTACGTCTCGCCAGCCATGTCGTGCCGTTCGAGGATTTCCTTTTGCAAGGGCGTGAGCTGAGCGTCTATCAATTCCTTTATAATATAAAAGGTATCGACGTCCTCCGCCTCGGCTGGTGGCTCCGCTATCTGCACCTCTGCCGGACGAACCTTAGGGTGTCGGCTCTCGCTTCGCTGGTAGCTTATCAGCCGACGGCGCATACTTGTGTAGAGCAGTCGCTGCGCTTCCCCCTCATCGGCAGGGCTATAGCTCCCCGTCCAAAGTTTGAGAAAGGCTTCACCGAGAGCATCCTCCGCCGTATGCGAGAAGCTGTATCGCAGCCGCTGCTGCAACTTCTTGTAGGCTGCTATCAGGAAGTCTCTACTCATGTCGGCTCTTTCTTATATAACGCCAAGGATGACGTTTTGTAACACAAAAATACAAAAAAATTAAGAGTTGAGAGTTCATTGTTAAGAATTTTGAATTAAAAAATAAAAAACGTGCGCCAAGTGTAAAGAGATTTTAGTATATTTGTGCTCGGATAACAGAAATAAAAGTTAAAACGTTAAAAGTTAAAAATTAAAAATTAAGGAAATGAACACTTTTATCAAGCAGACATTGGCCGTAGCCTTGGCTATCTTCAGCAGCACGGCCGCAATGGGACAAGAAACAGGAAGTGAAAACGGGAGCACAAAGAGCAAGCTGCAGGAACTTATGGCGAAGCCTTGGGTGCAAGAGCTACAGAGTCGCATCAAACTGCACGGCTATGCTCAAGCGGGATACACGCTCTCGCACAAAGATGGGCAGAACACTAATACGTTCGACCTCAAGCGTGTGCTCTTCTGGGCTGAGGCCCGCATCACCGACCGCTGGTCGTTTCTCTTCATGCACGACTTCTCGAGCGTCGTACAGGAGTTCTATACAGACTTTCGCATCACACGCAACAAGGCCCTGACCATCAGGGTTGGACAATTCAAGAATGGTCTGTCGCTCGAAAACCCACTCTCTCCCACTTCAATGGAAGCCGTCGACGTCTACAGCGAAGCAGTCACCTTCCTCACAGGCTGTGGCAGTGACCCCCTCCTGGGCGTTCAATACGGCCGAGACCTTGGCCTTTCGCTCTTTGGCGAAACAAACAATGGCAAGTTTCGCTACGAGCTGGACGTGATGAACGGACAGGGTATCAACAAGAAGGACGGCAACAATTTCAAAGATTTCATCGGGCGTCTGGAATATCGGCCCGTCGTGGGACTAAACATCGTAGCCACCGGGCAGATAGGACGCGGTCATGCCATTGCCACATCGCTCTACAATCCCACCATAACCGTTGGCCAGGACTACAAACGCCACCGTTGGTCAGCAGGCGCAGACTACAGGTCGAAGGCCTTCAACCTGCACGGTGAGGTGCTGCAAGGCTGGGACGGACCGGCAAAAAGCTGGGGCGCGTACGTCACCGGGGCAGTGCCTTTGGCACGTTTTGGCACACCAGAACTGGGGAAAAGGCTGGAGATGGTGGCATCCTACGACTTCTTTAACTTCAACACCGACTTGGGTATGGACCAACACAAAGCTATTGCCGGACTGCAATACTGGTTCTATAAGAAGTGTCGCCTGCAGGTTCAGTACGTCTATCGCAGTGCCTACACGAAGGAAGGGACTTTCGTGCATGGTGCCAACCACGGCCTGCAATGCCAACTGCAAGTGAGGTTTAACTAAAGAACAATAAATAATCGACATCGTTATAACGTTATTTCGTCATAACGACATAACGCAACCAAATACACCATAGCTTTATGATTACCAAAATTCTCCTTACCGTTATCTTCCTCGCCGTGATGGTTGGCGTAGGAATCTATTCTCGAAAACAGGCCGCAAACGTCGATGGTTTTGTGCTCGGCGGACGTTCCGTCGGGCCTTGGCTCACGGCATTTGCCTACGGAACGAGTTACTTCTCGGCTGTCGTCTTTGTGGGTTATGCCGGACAGTTCGGGTGGAAATATGGCCTATCGGCTACATGGATTGGCATCGGAAACGCCCTCATCGGCTCACTTCTTGCATGGATTGTGCTGGGAAGGCGTACGAAACTGATGACACAGCACATCGAAAGTCGCACGATGCCTGATTTCTTCGGCACGAGATACCGCAGCCAAAGCCTTCGCGTCGTAGCCTCTGTCATCGTTTTTGCCTTTCTCATTCCCTACACGGCGGGTGTCTATAAAGGCATCTCGACGCTCTTTGAGATGGGATTTGGCATTCCCTATGAGTATTGTGTCATCGGCATGGCGGCCTTCACCGCAGTCTATGTCATCTTCGGAGGCTATAAGGCCACGGCGATGAACGACTTCATCCAGGGCATCATCATGCTCTTCGGCATCGTCACCATCATTGCTGCCGTGCTCTCGAAGCAGGGAGGTCTGACCGAAGCCGTGGGCAAGATGGCCGCTTTGCCTGCTGACGGCGACCCATCGACGAACGGAGGTTTTGCCTCATGGTTCGGGCCGGACGTGCCAAACCTCATCGGTGTGGTCATCCTCACCTCGCTGGGAACGTGGGGACTGCCGCAGATGGTGGGCAAGTTCTACAGCATCACGGACGAGAGCGCCATTCGCCGAGGCACCATCATCTCCACGGTGTTCGCCATCATCGTGGCCGGCGGATGCTACTTCCTCGGCGGCTTCGGCCGACTCTTCGGCACGCCTCCTACGCTCCCCAACGGCCGTCTGGACTTCGACTCCATTGTCCCCTCGATGCTGGTGACTTTGCCTGACGTGCTCATCGCGCTGGTCGTGCTGCTTGTCCTCTCGGCATCCATGTCCACACTGGCTTCGCTGGTACTGACATCGTCGAGCACCATGACGCTGGACCTCATTTATCGTGACAAGAAATCCTTGCCCGGAGAGGTGGAAGAAGGCAGCATCGACGACGTAGTTGCCGAGCGTGTGGAGCGCAGGAAGGTCGTCGTGATGCGCGTCCTGATAGTCTTTTTCATCGTCATCTCGCTGATGTTGGCGCTCAATCCGCCCACGTTCATCGCCCAAATGATGGGTATCTCGTGGGGAGCCCTTGCGGGAGCCTTCCTCGCACCCTTCATGCTTGGCCTCTACTGGAAAGGCGTCACCCGCACATCCGTCTGGGCATGTTTCGTCTGGGGCGTAGGGCTGACGGTGGTCAACATGCTCATGGGCAACCCCATCAACCCGATAAACTGTGGCGCAATCGCCATGATTGGCGGCTTCCCCGTGGTCTGGCTTGTGAGCCTCGCCACACGGAAACTCCCCGCAGACTACGTCGAGCGGATGTTCCAGTGCTACGATTAACGACGTCGCGCCGAAGGATTCCTGTCCGAACGGCACGCCCGAAGCACGGAAAGCAAGGAGAGATTACCCGCTTTCCGTGCTTTCCTTTTGCCGTTTCCCTACACCCTTTTGCTCAAACCCCTACAGGGTTATCGTTGCTTCATCATGATGCAGCAATTGCTTGTACATGATGCAGCAATTGCTTATACATGATGCAGCAATCAACACCCCCTGCCGTGTCGACCACCTGTTCGTGCGGATTTGCAATCCGCACGCTTGGGTTATAGGGATTTGAAATCCCGTAATTCATATATAAGCGCATTGCAAATGCTCATAGTCCATGCTGTCGGATTGCAAATCCGACAGAACGATGCCGCCCGCCATTCGGGAAATTCGTGCAATTCGTGGTGGAAAAAGCGCGCTTGTTCGTGCGGATTTGCAATCCGCACGCTTGGGTTATAGGGATTTGAAATCCCGTAATTCATATATAAGCGCATTGCAAATGCTCATAGTCCATGCTGTCGGATTGCAAATCCGACAGAACGATGCCGCCCGCCATTCGGGAAATTCGTGCAATTCGTGGTGGAAAAAGCGCGCTTGTTCGTGCGGATTTGCAATCCGCACGCTTGGGTTATAGGGATTTGAAATCCCGTAATTCATATAGAAGCGCATTACAAATGCTCATAGTCCATGCTGTCGGATTGCAAATCCGACAGAACAATGCCGCCCGCCATTCGTGAAATTCGTGCAATTCGTGGTGGAAAAAGTCCGTCGTTGTGCATTATTTTCGTAAATTTGCAATGTTTTTCCGCTTCACGAGGAACAAATCGACGACTTTTGCGTCTATATAACAGAGCACAACAGCATGGAGAAGGAAGAGTTCAGCAAGCTTGCCCGAGAGATGAGGGCCGACATCATGGCCCTGAGCCTCCGCTTCCTGGGCAACGCGACGGAGGCCGAGGACAACGTGCAGGACACGCTGTTGCGGCTCTGGAGCGTGCGCCATCGGCTCGAAGAGGTGCGGTCTATTCCAGCCCTCACCTTCGCCATCTGCCGAAACCTCTGCATCTCCAAGCTCCGACAGCACAAGACGGTTCCACTCAGCCTCAGCGACGAGATACGCATCGCCAGCGACCACGACACGGCATGGCAGCTCGAGGACGAGGAGAACGCCCGCTGGCTCGAAGGACGCATCGGGGAGTTGCCCTTCGCACAAATGCAGATTCTGCGCATGAGCCAACAGGACGGACTGGAGAACAGCGAGATAGCCGAGCTGCTGGGCATCACCGAAACCACCGTCCGAACAGCCCTCTCCAAGGCCAGGAAAAAGCTCTTGAAACAATTCATAATGCATAATTCATAATTCATCAACGCCTAATTCAATTTTTCTTAACTCTTAACTCATAACTCTTAACTACGAATTCTACGCTCTTAACCCACGGCTTGCGGACGCGCCACGGCGCGTCCCTACAACTATCAATGCTTTACTCATCTTTTCTTAACTCTTAACTCATAACTCTTAACTATGGATAAAGACCTCTCCCGCCTGCTTGCCCGCTACATGGAAGGCGAGACCACGCAGGAAGAACAGCGCCTGCTCGCCAAATACCTCATGGAGACCGACCCGCTGCCCGAAGAGTTGAAGCCCTACAAACAGATGTTCGACCTCATCGGCGAAAGGCCGGAAGTGCCGGAAGCGAAGGCGCTGAAGAGATTAGCCCCCTCCCCGCTCCCCCTTTGGGGGAGTGCCTCATTCTCGCAGGACAGAGAAGCTTTGGCGGCAACGAAGCCCTCCCCCAAAGGGGGAGCGGGGAGGGGGCTTCCTTTATTCCTTGCCGCTGCCTGCCTCGCCGCCTTCGCCTTCATCCTACACTCCCTGCCAGAGCAGGAGGAAAGCCTCGCCGTGGCACACATCGACGGCAAGGAACTCCACGACCAACGCCTCGCCCTGCAGATGGGACAGCAGGCCCTGCAAGAGATATTCAGCAACGGAAACCAAGAAGAAGAACTCAGCGAACTATTCAACAACCCATGAAACATCTACTCCTAACACTCCTCGCCTGCATCGCCCTGCCCCTCGCGGCACAAGAAGGCCTGCACATCGACAAGATATTCCGCGGCGAAGTCGTCGGCGAAACAGCCATCAAGGAAAGCCTCGTCAAGGGGGAAAGCCTCGCGCCCTACAAGCTCAGGGTGCTACGCACAGCCAAGTTCACCGTAGGCGAAGCGCGTCGCGACGAAGTGGAAACGCTCTTCGAGGAAGACATGAAGGGGCGAAACGACGACGACGAGAACATCGAACTCGAATACCGCGACGGACATCTCTACTATGCCATCGTCCAGCTCACCGACACCCGCAAGGGACAGCACCGATACATCTGCTATCAATGCCGAAAGACAATGGGCGGACACGGCATCACCCTCGTCTATATGGAAGGCAAAGCCAGCCTCGCCGACCTACGCAAAACGTTCAAAAAGAAATAACCTAACACATCAACAGACAATGAGACACACACTTACGGCCATCATCCTGCTGGCCATGGCCCTGCAAGGCGTGCAGGCACAAGACACAAAGAGTGAGGAAAAGCCCGGAGGATGGGACTTCGAACTGCCATCCTTCAAGGTAGGAAAAGCAAAAAAGCATGTCATAGGAGAAAAAACAATAAGCTTCGGCGGCAGTTTCGGCTTTGGCTTCATCACCGGCATCAATGAGGCAAAAGACGTAGACATAGACATGGGGCAGTCGTTCGAACTGGAATGGGCCGACGCATTCAGATACGATGTACGCATAGGCAAGCACGACTTCCTGCACGTCGGACTGGGCTTCGACTGGAGAAACTACCGCGTGACGGACTTCAAGATGTTCCAAAAGGACGAACACGGCATCATCTCCATGCAGAATTACCCCGAGGGGACGGAACCAAAGTTCAGCCGAATCCACACGTTCAGCCTGACCTTTCCCATACAATACTGTCATTTCCTGAACAAGAAGGTGCGCTTCGCCGTCGGTCCCGAACTGTACATCACGCCCTATGGCTCGCTCAAGACACGCTTCTACGAAGACGGCGAGAAACGGAAACTAACGGCAGGAAACGTCCACCAAAGCGTCGTGACCCTCGGCGTGCGAGCCGAAATCATGATCAGCCACTTTGGTATTTACTACAAATACAACCCCTTCAACGTCCTCAAGAGCAACTATGGACCCAAGTTCAGCAGCATGACCGTGGGCCTGATGATAGGCTTCTGAGCTAACGGGCCTTGGAGATAAAGTCGATGGAGCGGCGACACTGGTCGGTGATGTACTGCCAGTCGGCCGCTTCCACTCTTTCCTTCGGGAAGAGCTTGCTGCCCATGCCTACACAAAAGGCACCGGCCCGGAACCAAGCCCTCAGGTTCTCCTCGTCGGGAGACACGCCGCCTGTCACCATAATCCTGCTCCAAGGCATGGGAGCCAGCACAGCCTTCACGAAGTCGGGGCCATAGGTTTCGCCCGGAAAGACCTTCGTCACGTCGCATCCAAGCTCTTGGGCCATACCGATTTCGCTCACCGTTCCGCATCCAGGAACATAGGGAACAAGCCGACGATTGCAGACGCGAGCCACATCAGGGTTCAGCAAAGGACCGACCACGAAGCAGGCTCCCATCTGGATGAAAAGGGCAGCCGTGGGCGCATCGACCACCGAGCCGACGCCCATCGCCAGCTCCGGGCACTCCTTCGCCGCATACTTCACGCACTCGGCAAACACCTCGTGGGCAAAGTCGCCACGATTCGTGAACTCAAACGCCCGCACACCACCGTCATAACAGGCCTTGACGACCTTCTTCGCCACCTCGGCATCGTGGTGATAGAACACAGGCACCATGCCCGTCATCTGTATCCTTTCGAGGACTGCTACCTTGTCAAACCTTGCCATTTTATCGTTTACAATTTACGGACAATGCAGTCATCTAATAATTCAAGACCTTTGAAATAACCGATTATCCCTTTGTAAATAAATTGTACATTGTACATTGCTAAATTGTACATCACTTCATCTCTCCACTCTCCCATTGCCGTTCCCGTTCATGAGGGCTTCCACTTCGTCCTTCGAGACGAGGTTCACGTCGCCGGGAATCGTGTGCTTCAGGGCACTTGCCGCTGCCGCGAACTCCAGCGTCCACTTCGTCGGCTTGCCGTTTGCAAGGCCGTGGATGATGCCGGCGCTGAAGCTGTCGCCTGCTCCCACACGGTCCACTATCGGACTGAGCTCGTAGCGACGGCTCACGCAGAACTCCTTGCCGTCGTAGATTAAAGCCTTCCATCCGTTATGCGACGCGCTAAAACTCTCGCGAAGCGTGCCGACGACGTACTTGAAGCCGAACCTCGCTGCCATTCGCTCAAAGATGTCTTTGTAGCCATCGGCATCGGTTTTGCCATTCTTCACGTCGGCCTTCGGGCGGAAGCCAAGGCACTTCTCGGCATCTTCCTCGTTGCCGATGCAGACATCGACGTACTTCATCAGCGGACACATCACTGCCCTTGCCTCTTCTGTCGTCCAGAGTTTTCCGCGGAAGTTGAGGTCGCAGCTGATGGTGACGCCTGCCTTCTTTGCCGCGATGCAGGCCTGCTCGACGCACTCGGCTGTGCCTTTGCCCAAAGCAGGCGTGATGCCGCTCCAATGAAACCAGTCGGCATCGCGGAAGATGGCATCGAAGTCGAAGTCATCGGGCGTTGCCTCGCAGAAACTACTGTGTGCCCTGTCGTAGAGCACCTTGCTGGGTCGCAGGCTGCTGCCCGTTTCGAGGAAGTAGATGCCCAGGCGCTCGCCGCCTCGCGCGATGTGGTCTGTATGCACACCAAACGTGCGGAGGCTGTTCAAAGCGGCCTGCCCTATCTCGTGTGTCGGTATCTTACTTACGAAGAAAGCATCGTCTCCGTAGTTCTGCAGGCTGACGGCTACGTTCGCTTCGCCGCCTCCGTAGTTTACATCAAAACGGTCCGACTGCAACAATCGGTTGTTGCCTGGGGAAGAGAGGCGCATCAGAAGCTCTCCCATTGTGACTATTTTTGCCATCTTAATATGCTTTGTTGCCTTTATTTTGCTTTCTTGCTTGCAAAAGTACGCAAAAGTTTTGAAAAAGCGCAAAGGTGGAAGCAATTATTTTCTGCAAACGTATGTTTTTATTCAAAAAGGGTCGAAGAAAAAGCAAAAAAGTTGTAACTTCGCGGCGTGAAAGGTTATGTTTCCAACAAACGTGGTTTGCTTGCCCTGAGCCCGCTCTTAGTGTTTCTGCTGCTGTACTTGTTCCTGAGTATTGCAGCCGACGACTTCTATGCCGTTCCGCTCACGGTAGCATTCCTTGCGGCCTCGCTCTATAGCCTCAGCATCATGCGTGGGCTGACGGTAAGGCAACGCTTCGAGAGGCTTGCCGAAGGTGCTGCCTCGCCGAGCGTCATGCAGATGTTGTGGATATTCATCTTGGCGGGAGCCTTCGCCGCTACGGCAAAACAGATGGGTGCCATTGATGCCACGATACAGCTTGCGCTCAGAGCTGTGCCTCCAGGCTTCGTCTTGAGCAGTATCTTCCTGGCATCATGCTTCATCTCGCTTGCCACGGGAACGAGCGTCGGCACGATTGCAGCCCTCGTTCCTATTGCCGGAAGCATGGCCCAGCAGACGGAAACCGACGTCGCCATGATGGTAGCCATCGTGGTGGGCGGTGCATATTTTGGCGATAACCTGAGCTTTATCTCGGACACTACGATTGTTGCGACGCAGACTCAAGGCTGCGAGATGAAGGACAAGTTCTGGGCAAACGTCTGGATTACGCTTCCGGCCGCGCTCATCTGCCTCGCCATCTATGCCGTCCTGCCTTCCGTCAACATGAAGCCCGACCATCTGGGCGAAGTCTTCTACCCTGCCATCCTACCTTATATATATATAATAGTGGCGGCTCTTGCAGGCATGAACGTGATGCTTGTGCTGGCCTCGGCAACCGTTTTGGCTGGAGCGATAGGCATCGCTTCGGGTGAGCTGACACCTTTCGGATGGCTCAAGGCTATGAACGACGGCATCATGGGCATGGACGAGCTCATCATCGTGACGCTTCTGGCAGCAGGCTTGATGCAGGTTATCCGTCGGGCTGGCGGCATCGACTGGCTCATGCAACTCTTCGACAGACGCAAGGGCAGCCGGCGAAAAGCCGAGTTGAGCATGGCCGCGATGGTCGTGCTGACAGACTTCTGCACGGCCAACAACACGATTGCCATTCTGAGCGTAGGCCCTTTGGCTCGCTATCTTGCCATGCGCTACAACATCCCTGCCAAGCGTGCCGCCAGCATCCTCGACACTTTCAGTTGCTTGGCACAAGGCATCATCCCCTACGGCGCTCAGATGCTCATCGCAAGCAGCTTGGCTGCCGTCGACCCTCTTGACATCATCCCTCATCTCTACTACCCCTATGTGCTGGGAGCCGTGGCAATCGTCTATATCATCTTACCTCATAAAGCATGGAACTCATAAATAAATACTTCTCCAATCTGACGGATGTCCAGAAGGAGCAGTTCGCAGCGCTCGATGCGCTCTACCGCGACTGGAACAGCAAAATCAACGTCATCTCGCGCAAGGACATCGATAACCTCTACGAGCACCACGTCCTGCACTCGCTCGCTATTGCCGAGCTGATTCGCTTCAAGGCGGGAACGGCCGTCATGGACCTTGGCACGGGTGGCGGCTTCCCAGGCATACCGCTCGCCATCATGTTCCCGGAGACAAGCTTCCACCTCGTCGATTCCATCGGAAAGAAGATACGTGTCTGCGAGGAAGTAAGCAAAGCGCTCGGGCTGAAGAACGTCACGACCCAGTGGTGCCGTGCCGAAGAGGTGAAGGAGAAGTTCCACTTCGTCGTCTCGAGAGCCGTGATGCCCCTGCCCGACTTGGTGAAAATCGTCCGGAAGAACATCTCCGGCGAGCAGAAGAACGCCTTGCCCTGCGGACTCATCTGCCTGAAAGGCGGCGAGCTGGAGCAGGAAGCCAAGCCCTTCGGCAGCAGAGCACAGATAACATCACTGAGCGAATACTTTGAAGAACCCTTCTTCGAGACAAAGAAAATCGTCTACTTGCCCCTCGATAGTAAGTAACAACTTCCCGATTGATGTAACTATTATTTTTCACTTTTCACTCTTCACTTTTCACTTATGAAGTACATTTCCTTTACCTTCAACCCAATACAGGAGAACTGCTATCTGCTTTGGGACGAGCAGACGCTGGAGGCGGCCATCGTGGACTGCGGCGCATGGAACCGGCAGGAAGAGCAGTCGCTCTCGGGATGCATCGAGGCGCACGGGCTCAAGATGAAGTACGCCTTGCAGACGCACGCTCACTTCGACCACACCTTCGGCCTGCCTTTCCTGCACCGCACCTATGGGCTGAAGCCCATCTTCCACGTCGACGAGGCTGAGACGTACAAGCAGATGCCGGGCATGGCAGCACAGTTCGGGCTGAACATCGGGGGAGGAATGCCTGTCGTTGAACAGTTCCTCTACGACAATGACACGATAATGCTGGGGCAGACTGCCATCCGACTCATCCACACGCCCGGTCACACGCCCGGATCTGCGTCGTTCTACATTCCCGACGCACAGCTTCTGCTCAGCGGCGACACGCTGTTTCAGCAGAGCATCGGGCGAACGGACTTGCCCGGAGGCGACTTCGAGGCGGAGATGGACAGCATTAGGAACAAGCTCTTTCGGTTGCCCCCTGACGTGACCGTGCTCTGCGGGCACGGACCGTCCACCACCATCGGCTGGGAGCAACAGCACAACTACGCTGCCTACTGACCCATACGACAAAAAAAGCCTCCGCAATGGAGGCTTTTTTGCTTGATATACCAAAATACCTGTCCGTCGGGCGGCAGGCATGTGCCGGACGTTAGAGTATCTGCTGAGCGTTGATGGTGGAAATCTCCGTGGTGGCCGATGCAGGACTGTCGCCTTGTTCGATGACAATGTTCTCATATTTCCAGTTGCCCACTACGCTGTTGCCCAGATTGGGGTCGATGGCTTGGTAGGTGACGGCGTAGGTGCCTTCGGGAATCGTCTTCTTGGCTACCTCGTTCACGTTGTAGGAGCTGGGGATTGTGGCGAAGATGGGGGCGGCAGTTCCCTTCGCTTCGAACTCTTCCTGCTTGTATATCTTGATGTTCCCAATGGTGTAGGACGAGGCAGCGTTCTTCAGTGAGAGCACACCCCAAGGCGTGCGGTCGGGCGCGGGGAGCTTCTCGGTGTGGACGTACCAGCCGTCGTCGGCTCCGGTGTAGCCGTTGTAGGTCCTTTTGTTGCTGTCGTACTCGACGGCTCCTCGCCAGTGGTACCACGAGGCGAAGACGGGTTTGACGCGCACGCGCAGCTTGAACTGCGTCTGCCGGTTGTCGTCCACGCCGATGGAGCTGTTGCGGGGCACGCGCCATATCCACGCTGTGCTGGCAGAGAACTCGGTGTGGGTGATGGCGGGGAAGTTGACGTTGGTCTTCTGCTCGCTCTCGTAGTCGTCGTCAGTCAGCTTGACATTGTTGGTCCAGTAGCGGAAGACGGGATAGACGGAAGACGTGTTGCGCTCATACTGAATGGACTTCAGGGTATAGCTCGTCTCGCTGGACCACTCGAGGCTGAAGCCTACACTGGCCTCTGCCTTGGGTCCTTCGCTGCCCACCTCGCCGCTGACGGCGCCATTGAGTCCCCAGTTGAATCCTTTGGAGTAGGATGTCTCGGTGTTCTCGTTGTCGGGGATGGGATGCTTGTAGTACCGGATGTTGCTTTCGAAAGGTTGGTTTTTGGCATCGAGCAGTTGGTACTCCACGTCCATGCTGTCGAACCAGTAGGCATAGATGCGGCATCTGCCCCAGTTGAACATGCCGCCCGGCCTGGAGCTCACTTCCCATAGGGGCTTTATGTGTGGGGTGATTTCGCTCTTCACCATGTAGTAGTCGCCCGCCTTGCTCTGTCCGTTGCTGGAGAGCATGTAGGCCGAGCTGACCCAGTACTTGATGGTGACGGTGCTGCTCTTGCTCCATGCGTATTTCTCTATGGTGCGGTTCAGGCTGACGGGCATGTCCTTGACGAAGAGGTAGCCGTCTTCCACGCTGAGACTCATGTCGGCCGAGTCGTCGGCGCGGGTGAAGGCACGGCGATTGGCGCGCTTTTGTTTCTGACGGTCAATCTCTTCTATGAAATCGACGAAGGGGTCGAAGCGCGTCTGGAAGTAGTTTTCGTTCTGGTCGGCATCGTTGTCGTAGAGCCACTGTCGGCTGTCTGTCTCCGTTTCGTCGGGGTGCTGCTCGTGATAGGCACGGATGGCTTGCTGGACTTCCTCGCTGAGCTCTGCCTGGTCCTCCTCGGGATAGTTGCCGTCGAAGGGTTTCTCCTCGTACATGGTGTAGAACTGGCCCGCCTTGGTGTAGGCATAGAAGAGTTCCTCGAGCTGTTCGTTTTCGGAGAAGAAGTCGTCCACGTCCACGTCGTCGTCCCAGTATCCTTCTTCGCCCTCGTCGTCATCGGCGAGATACTCTGCCACCTCGGCCATATCGATATCGTTGGGCCGCATCATGACGATGAGGGCACCGCGATTGTAGGCTTCGTTGAGCTCCTTGTAGTGTGCCTTGGCCGTGGCGAGGTTCACGAATGCCACCTCAGCCTCAGCCGGATTGGTCGTCTGCTTAGGGAATCTTTGACGGAGAACACTTTGGAAGTCAGCGTCTTCGCTCTCGATGCCTGAGATATAGGTCAGCTTCTCGCAGGGTTCCCACTCGGCCTGTTTCTCGCGGTCGAGGTCGGTGAGCTCGGGCTGGGGCGGGACGGTATCGTCATTGTCGCTGCGGCACGACGACATCACACACACGCTGCTGACGGCCACGAACAGGCCGAGCAGCCACTGAAAATTCTTTTTCATCTTTACTTGAATATAAAATGGGTTGTTTACGACTTGACTTCAGCTGATACCATTGTTCAGATTCCCGCCACAAAAGTACGAATAAGCAGGCAAACGGCAAAGAAATATGACATTTTTTTCAGAAAAAAATTGGGGAGTCGCACGCGGGGATAGGAAATGAAAAAATGAAAAAATGAAAAAATGAAGGCACGACGCCCTAAAACGTCGCACGCGGGGATGGCAAACGCAGCAGGCGGAGATGGCAATCGTCGCAGCCGGAGATGGCAAACGCAGCACGCGACGATGGCGAATGCCGAACACGGTTATGGCAAAAAACCTACACGATTATGGCAGAAACGGCACATGGTTTTGGCAAACATCGCACAGGGTGACAACGAAACCCGTTCACCGAATCACGACTTTCCTGTTTCCTATGATGTAGATACCCTTCTTGAAGTGACGTTTTCCCACTTGCTGGCCGGCCAGATTGTAGCACCTTTCAGCAGCTTCCCGAAGGCCCTCAGCGCTCCGGACGCCCTTCAAGCCGGTGGGAGCCTCAGCTTTCTTGACATAAGTGGAGCCGCCCTTCACGCCGCCACGGATGTCGACCACGAGCGTCCACTCACTGCCTTCCGGGAGATGACGGCTTGCCACTCGCTTGTAGAAGTGGCCGTCGGGATGGGCTGCCGTACCCTTGCCGAGATTGAAGAAACTGTCGCCACGCGTCTGGTCATAGACGAGATAGCGCTCGGCCGAAGTCCTTCCGGAGAACATCTCCGAGAGGTCGGCATCGGCATAGACGGCGAAATCCACGGCCGCATCGTTCAGTTGCTCGCCCACGGCGAAGGTGCATTGGTAGAGGCCCGGTTCCGTCTCGGCCATCGGCAGGGCGTTCTCGCTAAGTGTCTGCGTGCCAGGATAGAAGAAGACGCGTCCCACGCTCCGAGCAGGCCCGCCTACGTAGAGGCTTTCGCCCTCCGCGCTCGCCTTCCGGGGCGTGGCCAGCAGCGTCCGCGCCACTTTGTCCACCTCCACTTCGTATGTCCCGCCGACGGGCAGGAAGACGAGTTCGTCCGTAGAGGCATCGCGCCAAAAGAAATCCGGAGCAATGAGCCACTGTTCCGGATTGACGATGAAGTTCTGCGTGAAGCTCTCCAACTGCTCGGCCTCAACGGTCGCCGTGTAGCGACCCACCTGGGTGGTCGGCGAAAGGGCCTTCTCGCCCAGCCTCACCTCAGCCTTTTCCTCTCCGCCAAGCACGACGGTGACGATGCTCCTCGCTGGCACGGTGACGCGAGCGACAGCGGCTGCCGACACGGACATCGAGACCTGCAGGCTCGAACTGCCCTTGTTGAACAGCACCGCGCCATAGCTTCCGTCGGGATTCTGAAAGGCCACATAGCTGAAATCCGACGGCGCGTTGGTCATCGAGGCATCGATGCGGCGGGCTCCAGGCCTTGCTGCAAGGCTCGCATGGGCCACGACGAAGTAATGAGAGTTGTAGGATAGCGTGTGATAGTCGTTCTGATCTATGTCAACCGCACCGAAACACGTCTGGCAGCCCCCGTCGAGATTGGGCCCACGGTTGAGGTCGAGCATGAAATTCCACACCATCACGGCTTTGCTCCTGCGCGTCACGGTGTTATAGACAAGGTTCTCCATGTCGGTGAGCAGGCGCGAAGAGAGATTGCGCCCGTCGTTCCAGGTGCCGATGCTCGTCTCGGTGAAGATGACCTCCTTGTCCGGTGCCTTCTGGTTGATGTCGTCCAGCTCGGTGACGCTGCCTCCGTAGTCGTGCCAGGCACTCCCCACCACAAGCTCGCGCCCGTCCATATCGGGGTCGAGCGCACCATAGAAGTTGATGGGGTAGTCCTGTTGGTCGCTGATGTTGTCGTAGTTGTAATTATGGTCGAAGCAATAAATCTTCGTCGTGATGCCTGCGTGGGCAAAAGCAGGGGCGAGCTTGTTGACGAACGCGGCCTCCTCGGCCCAGGGCATGTAGAGGCTGGCACAATTGCCCTTATTGAGCGGCTCATTCTGCGGCGTGACGGCATAAATGGGGATGCCCTCGGCCTCGAATGCCTTGACGAAGCGCACGAAATAGTCGGCATAAGTCTGGTAATGGTCGGGATTGAGCGAGCCGCTCGTCCACGAATCGTAGCCAACGCGGTTGGTGAGGCTCTTCACCTTCATCCACTTCGGGCACGTCCACGGCGCCGCCATTATCTTGAGGTCTGGATTGATGGCAAGAATCTCCTTGAGGATGGGGATGACGAACTGCGTCTCGTCCGTGTGCAGACGGAAGTTCTCGAGCCCGGGCTGGTCGCAGAGGGAATACTCGGTGCTGGAGAAGTCGCTGCAGCCAATGCTGATGCGGGCATAGCTCACGCCGTAGCCCTCGGTGGGCGAATAGGTTCGCGTCAGGAAGGCACGGCGGTCGGCGGGCGACATCTTCAGCAAGTTGTAGCACGCGCTGTAGGTGATGGCATAGCCGAAGCCGTCCATCGTCTGATAGGACGTGGCTGGCTTGAGCGCGATGTGTCGGGAATATCTGGTGCGGGCGCTCTTTGCCATGGTGTACTCCATCTGCTTCGTGCCGTCGGCCGTGGTCGTATAGATGTGCACCTGTTCGGCAAGGAGGGGAAGGGAGAGGAGGAAGCAAAGCAGTCCGCCTCCGAGCCTCCGCCAATTGAGGGAGGCTTTGTCGTTACCTGATAACATAATCTGTCCGTATGATGTCGTTGTTTTACTGTTTTCCTGTTTGGTTGCCGGCCGTAGCGCCCGTCGTGCCGTCGGCAGGTCGCTTGGGCGATGCGCCCGTCATGCCGTCGAGATTGACGATGGCTGTCGGGTTAGCCTTATAGACGGCGTTCTCGCCCTCCGTCTCGTAGATACATTGACGCAAATCGTGCTCCTTGATGCCCACAGCGTTGCGGCTCAACTCCGGAACGTTGTAGCTCTTGAGCAGAAGGACGTTCCACATGGGGTCTTCCTGCGGCAGGACAAACGGCTTGTGCGCTTGGCCTCGTTCATCGAAGTAGGCGATGAAGGGGCGCGTGTAGTTGGCATCCATCCTTCTGCTACTGAAAACGAACCAACGCCCATTGGAGCTCCAGGAATGGAAGCTGTCCACGTCGGGCGAATTGGCTTCCTGCAAGGCATAACAGCTGTCCGTCTGGAGGTCCTTCACCCAGAGATCGCTCGACTTGTGCCAGATGTGGAACTGACCATAGTCGCCCTTTGTGTAGAGGACGAAGCGACCGTCGGGCGACACGCGCGGCACTGAGATGCTTTTGTTCTCTGACACCGCATCGACTTCCAACACGGGTTTGCCGAAACTGCGCGTCGCGGGGTCGAAGGAGATGCTCATCAGGTTGTAGCGGATGCTGTCGTACTTCAGAATGAGCTGCCTGCTCAGAAGGCTGTCGGGCAAGGATGGGTCGATGAGATGCGAGGCGTTGGCGGTGCAATAGTAGAGCTTGCGACCGTCGGGCGACCAGCATGGGAAGGTTTCCATGTCGGCTGACGTGCGAATGATGTGGCTCACTTCGTTCTTGTCAACGTCGTAGAGGAGGAGGTCGCTGGCTTCGTCGAGCACTTCAATCTTCTCTGCATGATAGAGGTGGAAGGCCTGGCCGGTCTTGTTCGTTGAGAAAGCCACGAGGTTCTCTGTCGGGTGCCAGGAAGGATAGACGGCGCTGGTGATGATGGTGCTGTCCTTGAACTGCACCTTGTGGGCCTTGCCGCCTTGCACGACGATGGTGCCGCCGTGGTTGGAGCGCACATGGAAGACCATGTCCTCGGCATTGCCCATACGATAGTTGTGGCAGTTGACGCAATGGTTCTCTCCGTCGGCATATTGTCTGTTGTTCTCGTAAATGGGAACTTCGTCGAAGGTGGTGAGGTTGCGTTGATAGATGCCCAGCTGTCGGTAGAGTTCGTAGCCAGGCTCAATGAGACGGTAGCTGAGGAAGGCATCGATGGGCTCCTGCGCCACGCTTATCGTGTGGGGCTTGAAATGCAGCCAGCCGTCGGAATGCTTGGCATAGATGTCAACAGTGATGTTGCCTCCCTTGCTTGCCGTGAGCAGTGCACGCCATTGGGCAGTGTCCATCTTGACAGTGGCGTCCTTGCCTGCCGCCGCAAGCAGTTCCTCTCCGCCGCCACGCAAGTGAGCGACGCACTCTGTGGCGAGGGAATCGCGTACAATGAAGTTGAGCGGGGCAATGTTGGGCGGCACCATCACGCCTTTGTAGTCGGGATAGATTGTGGCCTCGGTTCCTGCCTCGGCGTACTGGGCAGGCACTTCGGCCTTAGGCTTGCAGCCAACGAGCAGCACCGTGGCTGCTAATATATATATATATAATGTATAGTGCCTCATAGGGAGTTTAGGATAATGATTGAGGGAAGCGATGATTTCAGTTGACGCCGGAGTTGCTCGACGACAGCCCTGTGTAGCCTTTCTTAGTGGCCTTGAGGTTTCCGAAGAAGTAGTAATAGGGATAGTAGCCTTTATAACGTGGGAAAAGCTCGTAGGCGTGTCCCGGGCGGTCGCTCATGTACTGGCGTGTGTTGTCGAGGAAAGTTTGAAGTGTGGGACGCCGGAAGTTCATTCCCGAGAAGTTCTGCGACAGTCCCGGGTTTTTATTCTCGGCCAACATGATGCCATCCATGATGATGCTTGGCGGCGTGGTGCCGACGAGAGGCTCAAGGCGCTCTACGAACTGAGGCATGAGCTTCGTGTAGAGACAGACGCAGAGGCTGTTGATGAGTGCATTGCTGCTGCGACCTTCGACAAGGGCGAGGTTATAGCCCATGAAGAGAGGTTGCTGATACTGGTTCTCGAAGCTGTCGTGGAGAGGTTCGGTCAGGCGTATCATCGCCATCTCTGGGTCTGAATTTATGAGGTCGTTGCGATGCATCATGGCTCCGTACTTCTTGCAGAAGTCACCCTCGAAGGGAACTTTCCGCAGCAGCGTGAGATACTTGTCGGCAAGCGGCCACTCTCCGCGCATCAGGGAGCACTTTATCATCAACTTGAGCAGACGGATGGTAGGTCCGGTCATCACCATCTGCTCCATGGAGGAATGGAGCGACGACTCGATGAAACCGCCAAAGTAGTCGCCTTCGGGAACATAGAGGCAGCTGGCGTTGTTGTGCTTCCAGTCCATGCCGTGGATATGGAGCGAGTCGTAATCAAGTCGTATGTCGTACATCCTCTCGCCTATCTGCCCCGTCTGCACCAATGCGATGGCATAGGAGCAGGCCATGGGACGGTTGCTCATGTTGGCATTCTTGCGGGCAAGCTTCTGTATGCCTGCCCAGTCCTGCCGATACTCCATGTCGAGCAGTTGGCAGATGACGCGGACGTAGGGCCTTTGCCACTGGTCGAAACCGATGATGGCTGCCAGCGCAACAACGATGACGGCGAGCTGAAGGCGGTTCTGGCGAGGCGACTCATCGATGGGAATGCCGATGAAGGCGGGTACGGGCTTACTACTGAAGCTTCGGATGATGACGGCCCAGATGCAGAGCACATCGAGGGCGACAAACGGAATGCCGAAGATAAAGCCTGTGCGTGCCTCGTAAAAGATGTCGAGGCCGTGCCAAGTGACGACTGCCATGTAGAGCAACGCCGGCACATACTGAATGGCTCGCCACGCCGGACGCAACCTCATGCAGTAGCCCGTGAGCCAGCTTCCTGCTGTCAGCATCAAGGCCATGAGTAATCCGCCAAGCCAAGGATAGCGATACACCTGAAGCATGGCTCGGCCGATGCAGCGGAGCACGCCGAAAGGCTGGCTCAGGACAAATTCCATCATACGCGTGTCCGCCACCCAGAAGCTGTATTCGCGACTGATGTAGAACACGCTGCCGTAGTACCATGCTGCCCACAACCACGTCAGGACAAAGAAGGTGGGCAAAACCGGCAGACGCCATTCTCGCCTTTCCCGCGGGGCGGCCGCCGGCTTTTGTTGCGCCGTGCGCTGTACTTGTTTCTGAGGTTTCTTACTCATTATTTCTATTTATTTAATGGCACGCACGGATGCCGTGCCTGAAAACTTCGCGTGCTTCGATGGAAATCGTCGCGTGCTTCGATGGCAATCGTCGCGTGCTTCGATGACAATCGTCACGTGCTACGATGGCAAACTACTCGTGCGTCGATGGACATCGTCGCACGAGTAGTTTTCTGCCCTCCCCTACTTCACCAGCACTTTCCGTCCGCCGATGATGTAGAGACCCTTCTCAGGCTTGCTGACACGCTGACCGGCGATGTTGTAGATGCCGTCCGCAGCGTCCTTCATATCCTTGAGGCCCTTGATGTCCCCGATGCCGTTAGGCTCGTCCCAGACGTAGGTGAAGGGCGAGATATTCTCGGCAAAGACGTATGAACCGCCGCCCGCAGGGTTATAGATATAACCACTTTCTGTCTCTCCGTATGTGCCGGCATATACAGTGTCGTCATAGGCAGGCAAGCTATAGTTCAGGCTCAAGTTGAAGATGACTGGCGAACCTGCAGAGATTGCACCTTTGAAGTCGGTATTATCATGTACCTCTCCATCATCTGTGATGTATGCAATTGGGATGGAATTGAAGGGCAGGCAGAGTGCTTGCTGGCCCTCGCCGCTCTTGGTGAAGGTGAGCTTCTCGGCTGTGAAGTCCGTCGGGATGAAGAAGGGCTTGTCGCCGTCGATGACAAGGCTCTGGGCCTGGCCGTCGCCGTCCACGACATTCGTCATCGCCAGCAGTTCTTCTGTTGGCTGCTTCCTGTTGCTTTGGCCGGGCTTGACGTAGGCGATGGAGTTGGCAGGCAACGGATTGATGAGGCTCTTGCCGTCCTTGCCCGTACCATAGTAGTAGAGCGTGTGAGGAATCGAGTCGCCTTCGTAGTAAGCCGTCATTTCGCCTCGGTAGAGGGCGGGACCGTAGGATACAAGCACCTCGTAGCCATTGGCCTCGCACGCCACGATGGTGAAGCCGTCCTTCACCTTGGCCTGAACATTCGACGGGAAGGAGAAGCGGTTCTTATTCGAGAGGTAGACGAGGTTGCCATCCTTGTCGTAAACCTTGTAACCGATGGCTCCGGTGCCGTTCATCACATAGGTTGTCGTTCCTTGGCTTGTGGTGGTCGTGTAGTAATAGCCATTGGTCTGGTACTCATCCACAAAGTCGCTCCACTGGCCAACGTCGGCATAGCCGATGGACACCTCGTTGTCGTAGTCCACCCTGTACTCGCCGCGAGGCTTTCCTTCGAAGGGACCGTTGGCAATGGAAGCCGAGGGTTTGATGCGGTCGTCGATGAAACAGATGCTCGGAGCTTTTGGATAGCGGTGCATATAGGCCTTGGCTTCCTCGATGTCCTGCTCGGTGGTCGTCACCCAGTAGTCGGCATAGTCGCCTACATAGAACTTATTGTAAGGCACAAACATGCCGTTCACTTCGAAGAACTCGCTGAGGTCGAGTTGTGCGGCGTCGCACATCTTCTTGGCCATGTGCAGGTAGTCCTGCTTGCCATAGCTGATGTATCCGCCCACGGTCTCGCCGTCGCCGTTGACAAG
Source organism: uncultured Prevotellaceae bacterium (assembly GCA_947166305.1). GTDB lineage: Bacteria > Bacteroidota > Bacteroidia > Bacteroidales > Bacteroidaceae > Physcousia. The sequence continues at coordinate 86,004 of CAMVDV010000002.1, forward strand.
CGAAGCGTCGTAGGTGCTCGAGCGCTTGCGGATAGGATCCTGTCGCAGGAGCTTGAAGAGCGTCGGATAGAAGTCCGGCTTATGTCCCTGCGCGTGGAAGTAGAGATAGAGCTGGTAGTAGAAGCGCGTCTGCTCCCAGATGGTCATGCCGAACCACCCAGTGCCACGAGCGAAGTCTTCGAGCGTCTTCGTCACAGTCGTGCCTCGCGTGGTGGAAACGCCGTGGAGGAAGACATTGACGTTGGAGAATAGGTTGTTGCTCACCTCCGTGGCTCCCACAATATTGAAGCAAGCCTGATGATTGTGCCCTATCTCATGCGACGGTCCCCAGATGGCGCCGCCACTCGACGTCAACGTGTTGTAGTTCATCACCGTGGAAATAGTGCCGTCGCTGTAGTAAGTACCGTATGTCGAGGCATACATATAGCCGTGATTGACAGAGAATGCATTCCATACATTGCGGAAGCGACCCTTCAAATCCTCTTTGAAGCCCATCAGATCCTCCTCACATTCCACGAAATTGTTCCATATTCGCATCAGTCCTTCCATCTCCCCTTTCGTTCCCGTAGCGTTCACCACCAGGTTCTTGAGCATGGCAAAGACGATGCGGTCGCACTTGAGGTTGAGGATATTGCTCTTGTCGAGCAGCTTCTCACAAAGGAGAGTCCAGTCGTCGTTCGTCATGCCTCGGGTATAGTCGAAGTAGCCTTGCAGCTGTCCGCCTTCGATGTGAATCTTTGCAGCGGGGTAGTCGGCAAGATACTTCTCGGGGTCTCCCAGTTGATAGAAGATGTAGAGTGTGCTTGCAGCGCTCATGAGTACGACGTTGAGGCCGCGGTGCAGGCTTGTGACGGTGCCGGTCTGATGGTCGCCGGGGCTGTTGCTGTCCACCACAACCTCGGCCTGCAGCAGACAGTCGGGACTGGGATCTTCATCTACATATATATAGATAATGTCTCCAGCCTTGCCCACGATACCTGTCGGGCCTGAGAGTTTGCCGTAACTGTAGCTCATGCCTGTGTATTCATTCCACGACATCTTCTGATAGTGGCTATAGACGTTGAAGTCGTCGCGAACGCGGAAGAACTTCTCGAAGCCTTCGCGAGTGTAGCCCGTGGAGCTTGTATAGCTCTGCCAGGTGTTGTTCTTCACCTTGAGCACCATCTGCTTCATGTCGTCGTTGAGGGTGGCGAAGTCTTCATTGGCTGCGAGTTCTTCGTCCGTCAGCGCTTGAATCTCGTCTTTGAGAATGGTGCAGGCGTTGTCCTGGAAGAGGTTTCCGAGCGCTGTCTTGTAGGTGTTGAGACGTGCCATGAGGTCTGTGTAGGCAGTGAGCTGTGAGCGTCCGCTCTCGATGAACTCGTCGGTCAGCTCCACTTCCTCGAATCCCCACACACTTGCATCGGCGTTGGTGTTCCATCCCACGACGTTGTTGTTGCTGCTGCGATGGAGTCCGACGCTACCGCTGTCGACGATGTAGTAAGTGAGCGTTGTGGCATCGCCCGTCCTCTGTATGGCGAAGGTAGCATTCTTGGAGGTTGTGGTGCGATACTGTGTGCTGAGTGTTCCGTTTTGCTGGGCGATGTATCGTTGAGTGCAGAGGTTCTGGAGGTTCCATCTGCCGCCTGATGCCGGCACGAGCGTCCAGTATTGCGAAAGTTTGTCGGCGTCCTTGGCCTCACAGTTGAGGACATTGGCCGAGATGTTTTCGTTGATGTAGTTGGAGGCGTTGATGTTCTTGATGCGATAGTACTTGCCTTCTGCTGGTTCGGCGAAGTCGGATTGTGCAAGGAGGTTGGCCTGGACCTCTGCCAGCGTGTAGTTCTCCACGAGGGCAAGGCTCCAGTCGCAGCCGGTGTCGCCCGCTGCTGTCCATTTGAAGAGGGTTGTGCCGTCGGTGCCAAGGTTCAGGCAGACTTTTCCCTGGAAGTCTGCCTTTTCCGAAACGTTGATGAAGGCATCGTCCGTGCCGTTGTTGGGACTGAACTGGAGGTAGAGTGTCTTAGGCGTGGCGGATGGAGAGCGGAAGTTGTCGTCGGGGCTGAGGTAGCGGCCCGTGTTTCCGTTGCGAAGGGTGTAGCCGTCGCCTGCCTTGGCCAGTATCCAGACCTGGGAGAGGCTGTTGTCGTCCTTGCCTGCTCCCTCCGAATTGCTGCCATTGTCTGCGAGGCGGACGTTGGAATTGCGGCGGCAGGAGAGGCGAACAATGTTCGTGCTGCCCAGGATATAGCTGACGTATGCCCTGCCGGTCAGGTCGGTGACGTCGGAGAAGCTGACCTGTCGGAACTCCCAGTCGCGGTCTCCGCCCTGACTGCCTGCACTGCCTGCGCCGATGAGCTTGCCGCCGCTGTTCTGCAGATAGTAGAGGTTGTTGCTGCGGAGCGACCAGTGTCCTGCCGAACCGAGCTGGCTGATGGTGTAGGAGTACTTGAGCGCGAGGGTGGCATTCGTGCCGTTGTTCTTGGTAGTGCTGACGTTGGCGATGTAGTTGCCGAGGCCTGTCTTGAGATAGTACCTGCCTGCCGTGCCAGTCTCCTCGAGCTGTACGAGGTATCCGGCGTTGGCTTGTGCGTCGGTATTGTTGGGCGACGTGGTGGTGACGCCCAGCGTGTTGTCTGCCCCTTCGTGGACATAGGCCGTGGTTGCGGCATTGTAGAGCACATACCACTGGCCTGTGGTGAGGCTCGTGGCACTGGTGCCCATGTTGATGATCTTTCCTGCAAGTTCGCTCTGCTGTGCCTGTGCGAATGTCGGCGCGAGCAACGTGAGAAGTGATGCTAATAATAGTCTTGCTGATTTCTTCATTATGTTAGTTTTTTAGTTATGAATATGTCGTTCTGAAGGTCACGATTGTATTGTTGTGGGCACAAAGATAATAAAAAATGTTCGCGTGCGCAAGGAAACGGAGTGTTTTTTTGCGCACGCGAGCGAAAATGGTTTTGAGGGAAGCCCTGCGGGGAGCTTAACGGCCCACGATGAGCCACACGATGTAGGAAACGTAGCAGGCGGTGAGCAGGATGCCCTCCCAGCGGCCGAACTTGCGGCTTGTCCACCCCGTGAGCCATGTCAGGATGCAGCTTCCGACGAGCATTCCCCAGTCGAGGGGCGTTATCTGTGTGACAGCCATCGGCACCACGCTGCCGCAAAGGCCTACGACGAAGGCGATGTTGAAGATGTTGCTGCCGAAAACGTTGCCCAGGGCAAGTCCGAAACTGCCTTTGCGGGCCGCCACAACGCTCGTGGCAAGCTCGGGAAGGCTGGTGCCTCCGGCCAGGATGGTCATGCCTATGACGCTTTCGCTGATGCCCCACTCGCGCGCCACGGCTGCCGCGTTGTCCACCAGGACACGGCCTCCCACCACGAGGGCTGCGATGCCCACCACGATGAGCAAGAGCACCTTCGGCATAGGCATCTGCTCCGTCTGCACCTCCTCAGTGGCTGCCTTTCGGTCGCGCATGGCGATGCGGTAGGCCACATAGAGGTACACGCAGAAGAAGGCCACGAGCAGCAGGCCTTCCCACCGCTCTATCATGCCGCCAGTCACGCAGAAGACGAGCAGCATGACGGAGACAATGAGCGTGAGGGGTATGTCGCGGCGGAGCAAAGAGCTGTCCACGCTGATGCCACGCATGATGGCCGACACGCCGATGATGACGAGGATATTGAAAATGTTGCTGCCCATGACGTTGCCAACGCTCATGTCGCTGCTCCCTTGCAGCAGGCTCATGAGGCTCACGATGAACTCGGGTAGGCTCGTGCCGAGCGAGACGACGGTGAGGCCGATGACGAGTTCGCTCACCTTGAGCCTTCGTGCCAGGGCGCAAGCCCCGTCCGTGAAGCGGTCAGCCCCCCAGAGCACCACGCCCAGGCCCACCACAATAAGGATAATCTCCAGTATCATTTTCTGCTTATTTTTGTTGAAAAACGGCTGCAAAGATAGCATTTTTTATCCGAACCGCCAAGCAATTCCGCCGAAACTTTAGCCATCACGCAAAGAAGACAGTTTCCCCAGCGCTCTCGCCGCAGGCTCCGGCAGGAACCGAGGAAGGCCTCTGGAGGGAACATCGCATGGGGAGTTGTTTGCATGGTCATGATGCTGCAATTGCACGGTCATGATGTTGCAATTGCACGGTCATGACCCTGCAATCGACACCCTATAGGGTTCTGAATGGCGCTGCACAGGCGGCGAGGAACAAGGGAAGGCCGCATCGGGATGAGGCGCACAGGACGACGGGGACCACCCTGCGTGCAAAGGAAAGTTAAAAAGAAGCTGATTAGTGCAAATAAAGTTTCATTTCCAGACGGAATCCTTGCAAAATGACATTTTTTCCGTACCTTTGCATTCAGAAAGTCATTTTTGCGTAAAAACCATAACATATAAATAAGAAGATGAAGAAACTCACACTCGCCATGATGCTTGCCCTGATCGGATCAGGCGCAATGGCACAGAATTTCGCAGGAAGCACCATCGAAGAGCGCATCGCACACTCCACCGGCAACAACGAGGACAGCATCCGCACTGCCAAAGGCTACATCACGATGTTCCAGCAGTCCGGTGCCAACAAGGAATGGAAGGATATGTACACCAACTACCAGTGGATCAAGAAGTACGCCCCCTTCGCCGTCAACGGCATCTACACGCAGAGCCCCATCATGTTCTTCTACCTGATTGAAGCCGAGCAGGACGCAACCAAGAAGAAACAGTACTTCGACGAGATGATGGAAGTCTTCGACCTCCGACAGAAGAACCTCGACGCCCTCAACTCCTTCGCCAAGACGAAGAGCACACTGGGCGACGTGCTCAGCGTGAAGGCAGAATACTACAACTGGACCGCACCCAAGGTGCTCGGACAAAACTTCGACCTGCGCGAGTCCTACAAGAACTTCTCCGAAGCCATCAAGATGGTCAACGAACAGGGCGGCCGGGAAATCTCGGGAAACTTCCTCCTGACCTTCTTCCAGGTCAGCGATGCCATCTTCAAAGCAACAAAAGGCGGCACACGCGAACAGTACCTGCAGGACTACCTGGACAGCAAGGATGCCTGCGAGACCATGCTCCAGCTGGCTAAGGAAGCACAGACCGAGGGCGACACGGCCAGGGCTCGGCAGCTCGTGACAACCTACGACGCGCCATTGGCAGCCATCGAGCAACTATTCGCACAGAGTGGAGCCGCTGACAGCGCACAACTCGTCAATATCTACACAAAGAAGTTCGAAGACTACAAGACCGACATCAGCAAACTCAACTCCAGCCTCAACATCATGCAGCAGAACGACTGCGACGAGAGCGACATCTACTACCAGTACGCCGAGGCTGCCTACGCACTGGAGCCTTCCTTCACCAGCGCCATCGGACTGGCACAGAAGTCGCAGAAAGAAGGACAGCTCGACAAGATGCTCGAATACTACAACAAAGCGCTTGAGCTGGCATCGAGCGACGCACGCCGCGGCATCATATGCCTCAACATCGTCAACGGACTCACCAAGAGCAAGCAGTACACCGGCGCACTCACCTATGCCGAGAAAGCCATCAGCTACAGCCCCGACCTCACTGGCAAGGCATACCTCAAGATGGCCAACATCAACGCATTGCTTGGCCAATATGGCGAAGCCGTAGCCTTCTGCGACAAGGCAAGCTCTGCAGACATCACAGTCAGCGGTTCGGCAGACCGTCTCAAAGCCAACATCCAGAGGGCACAGGCAAGCCAGGCAGCCAACGCAGCCGCTCGCAAAGCCTACGACGAGTTCCTCGCTCGCAAGAAGGCAGAAGAAGACTTCTGGAAAGGCGGAGCTAAGTAAAACACTGAACCCTCAGAACAATCTGATTACTCAGAGTTCTCCGACGACTCAGACCACTCAGATTGCTCAGAATAATCCGAGTCCTCCGACGACTCAGACCACTCAGAAAATTTCACCACAAAAGCCCGCCCTGCACCAACGCAAGGCGGGCTTCATCATGCAAGCCACTCCCTCTTTTGTAAAAAAAGGTTAAAAACCAACGCAATACCCTTGCAAAGTAAATAATAATTAGTAACTTTACACACAGAAACGCGTAAAACACGCACAAAACAGACAATGCATAAGATAAAAATCGGCATCATCGGGCTCGGACGCATGGGGCGAAAACACCTCCGGGAACTCGTCAAAAGCGAATACTGGGACGTCAAATACACCTGCGACATCAACCCTGAAAAAGCAAAACACTCACACGAAATAGCACCCGATGCCACCTTTACCACTGAAGAACACAACATTTGGGACGACCCGGAAGTAGAATGCGTAGGACTCTTTGCACTGGCCGACACCAGAGCCAGTCGCATTGAGAAAGCAGTCAAGGCAGGCAAGCACGTCATCTGCGAGAAACCTCTCGCCTACAAGCTCAGCGAAGAATGGGACGTCGTGCGCCTCGAAGAGTCAACCGACAAGTTCTGCACCGTCAACCTCTACCTCCGCAACGCCTGGTACACGCAGGCTATGAAGGATTTCGTGCGCTCCGGCGAGATAGGCGAACTTGCCATCATACGCATCTGCCACATGACGCCAGGACTCTCGCCCGGCGAAGGACACGAATACGAAGGGCCTTCCTTCCACGACTGCGGGATGCACTACGTCGACATCTGTCGATGGTATGCCGACTCAGAGTACAAAACCGGCCATGCACAAGCTATCCGTATGTGGGACTACAAAGACCCTTGGTGGCTCCAATGCCACGGTACATTCGAGAACGGCATAGTCTACGACATCACGCAAGGCTTCGTCTACGGACAGCTCGCCAAGGATCAGACGCACAACTCCTACACCGAGCTCATCGGCAGCAAAGGCTTCGTCCGCATGACGCACGACTTTAAGACCGCCGTCGTGGAGATGCACGGCGAACACACCACGCAGCGCATCGAGAAACCCTACGGCGACAAGAACATCGACCGCCTCTGCCAACTCATGGGACAAGCAATCCTCACAGGCAAACGGCCCGAGTCTCTCCCACGCTTCCGCGACGCTGCCATCGCAAGCGAATACGCCTGGAAGATGCTCAGCGATGCCCGACAGCACGACCTCCCCTCTAAGGGAACACCCGAGGAACTGGAACAAATCCATTACCGACGTGCCCACGCCACCAACGGATACGGGCTGCTCGACCACGACTGACTCCATCCGAACCCACATCGAAGTACGATACACCGAACAACACATTATTATATATTATAAACACATTATTATATATTATAAGAACTACATTATATTATTATAAGGACTATGGCACACCAACTCTTATTCTTTGGCAATATCGGCGGACCCGAAATCATTATCATTGCCCTCATCATCCTTCTCCTCTTCGGAGGCAAGAAGATTCCCGAACTCATGCGCGGCCTCGGCAAAGGCGTATCACAGTTCAAGAAAGGCATCAACGACATTGAACAGGAAATCAATGCCGAGCCTGAAAAGAAAGAAGAAATACAGAACAAATAAACATAAGTTTAACTCCTTAAACCCAAAAACATTTCTTATGAAAGACATGTCCAGAAGATCGTTCCTCAAGGCAGGAACAGCAGCAACCGCTGCCCTTGCCATGGCTCCCACCGACGTGCTCGGCAAGGCTAAGGCAAAGAAAAACGTGCAAACAGGCAAGATTAAGCTCCTCGCCGTCGGCGTGGGTGGCCGCGGTCATGCAGACATCAACGGCGTCACCTACAAAGGAAAGGGCGAAGTCTACGACGACATTGAGTTCATCGGCATGTGCGACGTGGACCAGAAGTATGCAAAGGGCGTGCTGGAAGAGTACAAGAAGCTCTTCCCCAACATGAAGATCTACAACGACTACAAGAAGATGTATGCTGAACTGCTCGACCAGGCAGACGCCGTCATCTGCGGCACTGCCGACCACACGCACGCCATCATCTGTGCTGAGGCTCTGGCTGCAGGCAAGCATGTCTATTGCGAAAAGCCCCTCACCCGCACCGTTTACGAATCCCGACTGCTCACAAAACTTGCTGCAAAGGCTGGCGTTGCCACTCAAATGGGCAACCAAGGCTCCAGCGGCGAAGGCGTGAACCTGACTTGCGAATGGATTTGGAACGGAGAAATCGGTGAGGTGACTCGCGTAGACGCCTTTACCGACCGTCCAATCTGGCCTCAAGGTCTCGAACGTCCTGAAGAGGTACACGAGATTCCCAGCACGCTGAACTGGGACGCCTTCATCGGTCCGGCTCCCAAGCGTCCGTACAACTCCATCTATCACCCTTGGAATTTCCGCGGATGGTGGGACTTTGGCACTGGCGCCCTGGGCGACATGGCTTGCCACATCCTGCATCCCGTCTTCAAGGCTCTCGACCTTGGCTATCCCATCAAGGCTGAAGGCAGTTCGACGCCTCTGATGTCTGACTGCTGCCCGAGCGCTCAGGTGGTCAAGCTCACTTATCCTGCACGTCCAAACCGTCCGAAGGTTGCCATGCCCGAAGTTGTCGTCACTTGGAGCGACGGCGGCATCGTGCCTTTCCGACCCGAAGGACTGGCTGTAGGCAAGAACCTGAACGTCAGCGGCGGCGGTGCCATCTTCTACGGAACGAAGGACATCCTCGTCGTGGGCTGCTACGGTGAGAAGCCTTATCTGGTGAGTGGTCGCGTTCCCAACGCACCGAAAGTTTGCCGACGTGTCACCGAAAGCCATCAGCGCGACTGGATTCGTGCCATCAAGGAAATCCGTGCCGGCAAAACCGACTGGACTAGGACTGCATCAGACTTCAGCGAGGCAGGCCCATTCAACGAGATGGTTGCCATGGGCGTTGTCGCCACACGTCTGCAGGGCTTGAACCAGACGCTGGAATGGGACGGCGAGAACATGCGCTTCACCAACATTCCGGAGAACGCCACGGTTCGCTCGATGCTGAAGGACGGGTTCTCCATCCACGACGGACACCCCACGTTCAACAAGACATACACCGAGCCTGTCAATGCCCGCCAGTTTGCTGCAGAGCTCATCAAGCCGACTTACCACAACGGCTACGTTCTGCCCGATATGCCCGCATAAACTATCCGATAGAACAATGAAACTACGTAACATCCTTGCCGCAGCAGCTCTGGCTGCTGCGGCTGGCGTACAGGCTCAGCCTCAGTACGTCGTCATCGAGAACCCTCAGGTTGACCTCAGCACGCTGAAGGTCGACAAGGAAGGCTACTATGTGCTCTTCGACGGCTCCAGCCTGAATGGTTGGCGCGGCTACTGCAAGGATCATGTGCCAAGCAAGTGGAACATCCAGGACGGTGCCCTGCACTTCAACGGCCGAGGCCAGGGCGAGGGCGGCGACATCATCTTCGCTCACAAGTTCAAGGACTTCGTCTTCGAGATTGAGTGGAAGATTGCAGAGGGCGGAAACTCTGGCATCTTCTACCTGGGCAAGGAGACGGCCACCATCAACAACGAGGCTCCCAAGACGGAGGAAACGAAGGCCGGCAGCCTGACCATCACCCAGACCGTCGACAACCGTGGCAAACTCAACTATCAGCCCATCTACATCAGCTGTCCCGAATGCCAGGTGCTCGACAACGAACGCCATCCCGACGCCAAACTCGGCGCCACGCTCGGCATCAGGCAGAGCACGAGTCTCTACGACATGATTGTCGCCAAGCCTCAGAACGCTAATCCTGCCGGACAGTGGAACAAGGTGAAGATCGTCGTGAAGAACGGCAAGGTCACACACTACCAGAATGGCGTGAAGGTACTGAGCTACACGCTGGCAGACAAGTCGTGGGTTGACCTCGTGCAGACCTCCAAGTTCAGCCAGAAGAACTGGCCTCTCGCCTACGAAATCATGAAGGATTGCGGCAGAGAGCCCGGCTACTTCGGCATGCAGGACCACGGCGACGAGGTGTGGTATCGCAACATCCGCGTCAAAGTCCTCAAGTAAACATACATTATTATATATAATAAACCAACAGAAGTTTCGGATGTCCTGCCAGGCCCTTGCAGGGTGCCAGAAACAACGCTTTGCCGTTATCGGAAGAACGCCTGACCATTATCGGCAGAAGGCCGAGCACTTATCGGAAGAAGCCTTGACCGTTATCTGCAGAGCACTGTACGGGCACGGAAGCAAAGGCCTGCGGGTACATCCGAAACTTCAAAAATCAGCAGAAGAGATGAAGAAAATTCTCATGATCGTCTGCCTTGCTGCCACCTTCCTGGGCTTCGGCATCAACGCAGACGCCAAGAAGAAGGAGATAGCATTCCAGATGTATAGCGTCCGAAGCCTCATCGGCGGCGCCGACCAGTACGCCAAGAACCACGAGAGCACGCTGAAGGCTCTGGCCAAAATGGGCTACACTGCCGTCGAAGCAGCCAATTACGGCGACGGCAAACTCTACGGCATCAGTCCCGAACAGTTCAAGGCCGACATCGAGGCAGCAGGCATGAAAGTGCTCTCAAGCCACGTCGGACACAACCTGAACGCCGAGGAACTGAAGTCGGGCAACTTTGACGGAGCACTCAAATGGTGGCAACAGTGCATCGACGCCCACAAGCGTGCCGGCATGAAGTACATCGTCAACCCCGGAGTCAACTACCCGAAGACACTCGCCGAAGCCGACGTCATCTGCAAATACCTGAACAAAGTGGGCGAAATGGTGAACGCCGCCGGCATGAAGTTCGGCTACCACAACCACTCGCACGAGTTCGGAAAGGTGGAAGACAAAGTCTGGTACGACTACATGCTCCAGCACACCGACGCCGACAAAGTCTTCTTCGAGATGGACGTCTATTGGGCTGTCCGCGGACAGGTCAGCCCCGTGGAATACTTCAAGAAGTATCCCGGCCGCTTCACCCTGCTCCACATCAAGGACCACAGAGAGTTCGGCGAGAGCGGCATGGTAGGCTTCGACGCCATCTTCAACAATGCCGACGTAGCAGGCCTGAAAGGATGGATCGTGGAACTGGAAGGCAGCAACCGACCCAACATCCTGGACGGCATGAAGGTCTGCGCCGACTATGTGAAGGCCGCCAAGTTCGTCAAGCCAACCTACGACAAATAAACATCTTTCATTCATAATTCATAATTCATAATTCACAAATCATAATTCATAATTGTCTCCACTGCCGTACTATCAGGCGTAGCCCTTAATTATGAATTATGAATTGTGAATTATGAATTTCTTTCAGTATGGAGATAGAAGACAAAAAAGGCGCAAATCCCGAAGAAGAAGAAGAAGAACAGGAAGGCGCGATGTCCTTTTGGGACCACCTCGAGGTGCTGCGTTGGGCCGTGTTCCGCAGTGCCTGCGTGCTGACCGCCGTCATGGTGGCCACGTTCATCGCCATGCCTTACATCTTCGACCGCTTCATCCTCGCCCCCACCTCCAACGACTTCTTCACCTATCGCTGGCTCAATGCCATCGGCGGAGACCTCGTCAGCCTCTCGCCCGACTTTGATGTGCAGATCATCAACATCAGCGTTGCCAGCCAATTCATGACCCACATCACCACATCCATCTCCCTCGCCGCCGTCATCGCCTTTCCCTACTTCCTCTGGGAGGTGTGGAAGTTCATCGAACCGGCACTCTTCGAGGACGAGATAAGACACCTCCGACCCGCCTTCCTGGGCAGCACTGTCATGTTCTATCTGGGCTGCGCCATCGGCTACACACTCGTCTTCCCCTTCACCTTCCGCTTCCTCGTCGAATACAACCTCAGCTCCAGCATCACCAACCAAATCAACCTGCAGAGCTACATCGACAACTTCACCATGCTCATCCTCGTCATGGGCATCGTCTTCGAAATGCCCCTGCTGGCATGGCTGCTGAGCCTGATGGGCATCCTCCGCAAAGGTTTCCTCCGCGAGTACAAGCGTCACGCCATCGTAGTGCTGCTCGTCTCGGCAGCAATCATCACCCCGAGCGGCGACCCCTTCACCCTCATGCTCGTCTTCGTGCCGCTCTACGTCCTCTACGAACTTTCCATCCTCGTCGTAAAGGACGACAAGGCAAAAGATTCCCTCTGACGTCCCGCACACAAGCCTGCAGCATCCAAACACATTTTCAAGAAGGTTTTTTGCTTTTCAGCCCCCATTTATTACACAAAAAAGCCAAAAGTGTGCATATTCTGCACCCGAAATGTGTAAAAAAACATACTAATTCTTGCACGAAACCAAATAATATCGTAACTTTGCGGCGAATAAAAGCGCATTGAACGGCGAAAAACACAAAAAAGAAGAAAAGAACTAAAATAATGTTAATCAATTTTAAGAACATGAAAAAGATTACTCTCGTGATTGCTATGTTTGGCATGGCAATGGCTGCCAGCGCACAGAGCTCTGGTCAGAAGTTTTTCGACAATTGGTCAATCGGCCTTGAAGGTGGCGTGGGAACCAACCTTCACGACTGGGACACTCCCAATGGTGCTGTTGCAGGCATCAACTTCACCAAGGGCATCACTCCCGTGCTGAGCTTGGAATTCCAAATTCAGGGCGGCATCAACAACAATGGCAACTGGAACATGGGCCACAGCAGCAATGTCTTCGACAACATGTCTGTCTTCGGTAACACCAAGGTGAACCTGATGAACTGGTTCGGTGGCTACAAGGGCACACGTCGCGTCTTCGAGATTCAGGCTCGCGGCGGTCTCGGCTACATGCGCCATTTCTATCCCAACTTCGCAGGCAATCCCACCAAGAGCGGCAACGACCTGAACCGCATGGTGGCTAAGTTCGGCCTCGACTTCGACTTCAATCTCGGACAGAAGAAGGCTTGGACCATCAGCCTCCGTCCTGCAGTTGTCCTCAAGGCCGGCAAGGAGACTTCTGGCGAGTTCATTCCTTGCGAAAGTGGCTGCGACGCTTATGGCCACAACGCACAGGGTCAGGTTACAGCAGCTGTCACCTATCACTTCAAGACCAGCGCCGGCAACCACCAGAACTTCGCATTCGTAGCTCCCGCAGCCGTGACAAAGGTTGTCGAGAAGGTTGTCGAGAAGCCCGTAGAGAAGGTTGTCGAGAAGGTTGTCGAGAAGGTTGTCACCAAGAACGTTGGCAACGGCAACGTAACAGTTGAGTTCGCTCAGAACAAGGCTAACCTCAGCAACACCGCCAAGGCTAAGCTGAACACCATCGAGAAGGGCACCACAGTCATCCTCGACGGCTATGCATCTCCCGAAGGCGCAAGAGCTTACAACCAGAAGCTCTCTCAGCGTCGTTGCGAGGCTGTGAAGGCTTATCTCGAAGACCGTGGTGTGAAGGTGACCGACGTGAAGGCACACGGTGCCGAAGGTGCAGAGTCACAGCGCGTGGTTTATGTAACAATCAAGTAAACCCAACAGAAACAAGAACCAAAGATGGGGTGCGCCGAATGTCGGCGCACCCCTTTTTGTTTGAAACAAATTGGAATAATTATAATAACTCCATTTCGGTAGAAGCAATCGCCGTAGGGACGCGCCGTGGCGCGTCCGCGTTCGCTTCGGAAATGCAGCAGAGGAGAATGTGGCGCGGTTGGCGGACGCGCCACGGCGCGTCCCTACATTTTCGTGCGTAGCAGTGTCAAAATACCAGGTCTGCAAACATAGCGTGGTTAGTTGCCAAACTAAACGTGGTAAATTCCGAAACTAAACGTGTTTAGTTTGCCAACTAAACAGCGTGAGTCCGATGCCTCTCCTTTTCCCGGGGAAACCCACACGAGGATTGACACACTCGCCAAGTAGGGACGCGCCGTGGCGCGTCCGCCGACCTCAAGTGTCACACAGAAAGCACAGAAATCACAGAAAAGGTTTAGTGGCCTATTGTATCTTGTGCGTGCGGATTTGCTGGTCCGCACGCAGGGAATATAGGGATTTGCAATCCCGCTATAATTGATTTATCGCATTACAAATGCTTATATTAAATGCTGTCGGATTGCAAATCCGCCAGAACGAGATGACCCATCTCCCAAGTAGGGACGCGCCGTGGCGCGTCCCTGTTCGCTGCGAAAGTGCGGCGGAGGAGCATGTGGCACGTTCCCGACAGGCAAAACGGGCGGACAACATTAAAATTGAAAACGACTCCTTAGTAGATGACAATCTACTCCTTAGTAAATAGCAATCTACTCCTTAGTAAACTTCATTTTACTAATTGATGTTTCGGGAAACACAAACAGGTCTGTCTATTTCCACCCTGTTTCACCCCTCGAATTTGATAAAAACACACGATAAGAAGAAAATTTTAGCAATTTTCTCTTGATAGTTGCTTCCCTTTCGATGAAAATCATTACTTTTGCATTGTGTTTCGAAGAGGCACAACATTTTGCTCAAATTCCCTGTCGAATCACCACCACGAAAAGGAAAAACGAGCAAACGACCCAAACGTATTTGGAGTACGCACCAAGAGTGCGTCTTCTCCATAACGTTTGGGGGCTTGTGGTGAGCCTGACAGGGATATGGCAGGAGCGCACTCTTTTCATATCCATGAGTTAGTGCTAACTTGTTGAATAAAATAAACGATTAGTATTAACAAAAAATGAATATGAAACAGACATTATTTATCATGGTGTTGGCAATGGGAATGTGCAGTATCAAAATGAGTGCGCAGACAAAGAAACAGTCTGTTACAAAGCATACAACAACGTCTCGTTCTACGAATTCACAACAAGGAGGACAAATTATGAAGTTCCGACAGGTTGGTGAGGATGGCTATGTTTGGTATAAGTTGAAGCGTGGAAATCTTTATGGTGTTCGCGACTCAGAGGGGAACGACATTATTCCAATAAAATATGATGAGGTGAATTATATATGTAAAGAGGAAAAGGGATTCCACTATTTTAAAGTAAAAGAAGGAAAGTTCGAAGGTGCCTTCACGAGGGAAGGAACTATGGTTGTTTCGCCAAATAGCAGATATTGGCTGATAGAATTAGAAGGTGCATCCTCACCTAAAATTGATAACGGAGGAATGGTTTTTTGGATTGCGAAAAAAGAAAATGACAATACTGCAATTATTTTAGATGCGAGAGGTAAATATGTGATTAAGTTGCCAGAAGGTTGTATATGGGCTCATTTGAATAGCTCTTTTGGTGATATCAAAAATATGTTTAGTTTTGCAGGAATTAATTATTTCCAAATTGAAGGTTCCGGAGCAAAGATAGGAATATTTGATTTAGATGGTAATCAAATTGCCCCACCAATATATAACATGTGTTATCTACAAGATTGGGGCAATACTATTTCAAAAGAATTGGATGGTAAAAAGACACAAGAAAAGATAGAATACAAGTGCAGTACAAAATTCAATTACACTCCTTTTGAGAGTTTATACTTTGCCTTTAGCAAGCAATCTTTATCACCCTCCAGCACTTCTATGAATACATCGAATTCGACCGTCACGTCTTCATCCAACAGAAATTCTAACAATGCCAGTTCTACAGGTGGCACGCAGACAATAGTTGTAGAGCATCATCGTGATCCTATACCTGTTCAGCAATGGCAGGCATGTTGGGCCTGCGGGGGAATGGGAACAATGGGATGTGACGGTTGCGGTGGCTCTGGTACAAAGTACATTGGGGACAACCTGCGTAGATGCGGTCTTTGTAATGGTCAAGGAATAAGGCCATGCAATATCTGCTATGGCAACAAGGGGCAATATATAACTGTGTACCAATAGTGACAAGACTTATTCTTATTAACATCATAAGCCGTCCACCCGTGGGCGGCTTTTTATGTTCTTAGTGAACTTGTCGGCACACGCAATGTTTTTCGCTGATGCGTGCAGAGAAAGGCAGAAGCAAATCTCTTTACAGAAATCCCTTCTGCCAATCGTGTGTTAGGTGGTTAAAAGCTTAATAAAGCTGAAAAGTTCTTTTTTCACCTTTTCTCTTTTTCTGCTTTTCACTTTTTCTTCGTACCTTTGCAAATGAAATGGCGAAAAACGTGAAGACGGGACACTTACTTGCAGCCTCTGCGCTGCTTCTTCTTGCTGCCTGCGCAAGCATTGGCAGTCCCGACGGCGGTATGTTCGACGAGACGCCGCCAAAGGTCGTGGCGAGCTATCCCACCGACCGTTCCACTGGTGTCCTCGAGCGCAGGATGCGCATCCGCTTCGACGAATACATCAAGCTGGAGAATGCCAACGAGAAGGTCATCGTGTCGCCTCCTCAGATTGAACCTGCCAACATCCGTGCCGACGGCAAGACGGTGAAGATAACGCTCTACGACAGTCTGAAGGCCAACACGACTTATACCATCGACTTCGGCGACGCTATCGTGGACAACAATGAGGGCAACCCGATGGGCTACTACACCTACAGCTTCAGCACGGGACAGGAGATTGACACGATGGAAGTGGCTGGCGCGGTGCTCAGCGCCGACAATCTGGAGCCGATAAAAGGCATTCTCGTCGGCCTCTATCCTCTTGACTCGCTCTTCAACGACACGATTATGAGGCAAAAGCCTTTCGGCCGTGTCTCCCGCACCAACGGTTCCGGCAGGTTCTGCATCAAGGGCGTCAAGCCTGGCAAGTACCGTGCCTTTGCCCTCGAGGACAAGGACGGCGACTTCCTCTTCTCGCAGAAAAGCGAGCGCATTGCCTTTCTGCAGGACACGATTGTCACGTCGTGCAAGTGGGACGTGCGCATGGACACCGTCTGGCGCGACACGACGCAGTACGACTCTATCCGTGTCATTCCATACGTCCATTACTTTCCCGACGACTTGGTGCTCAATGCCTTCCTCGAGGAAGGACAGGATCAGCATTTGCTCAAGAAGGAACGTCCCGACCCCGACGTCATGAAGTTCTTCTTCACAGCACCTGCCGACACGCTGCCTGTCGTCAAGGGTCTGAACTTCGACGAGAAGTGTCTCGTGGCTGATGCCTCGCTTCACTTCGATACCATCACCTATTGGATTACCGACACGGCCTTCACGCATCGCGAGGACACCGTCAAGCTTGAGCTTACGTTCCTCGAGACAGACACGACCGGAGTGCTTATGCCTCACACCGAATACATTGAGCTGGCACCGAAAGTGACTTGGGAGAAGCTGCGGAAGGACAGGGAGAAGAAGATACAGGACTGGAAGAAACAGCGCGAAAAGCAGCTGAAGAGGGCGAAGGGACTCTTGCCTGCGGAGAACAATCCCTTTGAAGTGACCTTCCTCGACCTTTCGGCCAAGCCGAGCGGAGGCATCGATCCTAACCAGAACGTGCGCTTCATCAGCAAGCAGCCCATTGCGAGTGCCGACACCTCACGAATGCACCTCTACCGGAAGCAAGACAGTCTCTGGCTGCCGGAGCCTTTCCTTTTCCTGCCCGACCGCGACGTGAAGTCCTACACGCTCTATGCCGAATGGGAGCAGAAGCAGCAGTATCGCTTCACCATCGACAGCGCTGCCGTGGTGGGAGTCATGGGCGATCCCTGCAAGACCATGAAGAATGACTTTACCGTCAAGAGTGAGGACGAGTACGGTTCGCTCTTTGTCCATGTCATTTTGCCCGACACGGCCCGCATCATCGTGCAACTGCTGAACCGTTCTGACAAGCCTGTGGCAGAACAAGTAGCAGGGAAGGACGGCAGAGCCGACTTCTTCTTTGTCCGTCCCGGCGATTACTATTTGCGATGTTTTGTTGACAATGACGGCAACGGCGTGTGGAGCTCCGGCCTCTACGACAAAGGTTTGCCGCCCGAACAGGTCTTTTACTTCCCTAAGCCCATTCAGGTGAAGGCAAAGTGGGACATGGAGCAGGACTGGGCTCCGCTCAGTATTCCTCGCATGACTCAGAAGCCCACCGAGATAACAAAGCAGAAGCCCGACAAGGAAAAGAACGTGAAGGAGCGCAACAAGCAACGTCTGCAACAGAAGCAGGCAGAGCGACAGCAGAGGAGGCAGAGTGATTAGGATTAGGGAATAGAGATTAGGGATTAGGGATTGGATGCTTTGCATGTAGGGACGCGACGTGGCGCGTCCGACATGAGTGGATGACGGATTAGGGAATTACAAAAGAAATAAGATGGACAACGTGAGTAGCAACAGAAAGGCAGGAAGAAGGCGGGGAATGGCTTGCCTTTGCCTGTTCATGCTTCTGTTCTTGTTTCAGACGGGAAAGTGCTTTGCCCAATGCAAGGTAGAGAACACTGCGTTCAAGGCGGGCGAAGAGTTGAGCTACGACCTCTTCTTCAACTGGAAGTTTGTCTGGCTCAATGCAGGCTCAGCCACCATGAGCATCTCGCAGACGAAGTGGGAAGGCAAGCCTGCCTACAAGGCTTACCTCATCACACGCACCAGTCCTCGGCTCGACCGTTTCTTCCTGATGCGCGACACCTTGCAGAGTATCATCACGGACGACCTCGTTCCGCTCTACTTCAAGAAGGGGGCCAACGAGGGCGGACGCTACTATGTGGACGAAGTCTGGTACAGCTACCCGGCCGGAAGGACACAGCTCAGGCAACGCTATCAAGGGCGCGACGGCTCGGTGACCGAGAAGACGACCGACAGCCCTAAGTGCCTCTACGACATGATGAGCCTTTTGCTGAGGGCACGTTCATTCAAAGCTGAGAACTTCCACAAAGGCGACAAACTCTATCTGCCCATGGCCGACGGACACAAAGTGGAGGACATCACGCTCATCTATCGCGGTAAGAAGGACTTCAAGATGAAGGAGGAAGGCACCACATACCATTGCCTCGTCTTCTCCTTCGTGGAGTATCCCAAGGGAAAGGAAAAGGAAATCATCACTTTCTACATCTCCGACGACGACAATCACATTCCCGTCCGCCTCGACCTTTTCCTGCGTTTCGGCGTGGCAAAGGCTTATCTCAAAGGAAGCAAAGGACTGAGAAACTGAAAGCCATGTCCCTTCAGACAGCCAACATCTTCTGAAATACGACCACCGACTGCCATCCTCGTGGACTTTTCAACCAGTCCTGGAGGGTGGCCGTCTCTTTATATCCGCACCGACGGAACAGGGCGAGCGAGGCGACGTTGCCTGCCGGGACGAGGGCACAGAGCTGATGCAAGCCCAGATGGAGCGAGGCATAGTCGGAAAGGAGCTGCAGGGCTTCGGTGGCAAGTCCTTGGCGCTGTGCCTCTTGCAGGACTACGATTCCCACCTCGGCCCGTTGGTGCTGAGGGTCGAAATTGTGCAGGTCGAGGAATCCGATGCTGGTGCCGTCGGCCTTCTCTATGACCAAACGAAGCTGACGGTCGTGGAAGATGTCGTTGGCAGAATCGTTGATATACTGCTTCAGAGCATAATGGGAGTACGGAGCCGTGGCATTGCCCATCGGCCAGAGCGCGGTGTCATTCTCGATGACATACATCAAGTCGAGGTCCTCAGGCTCCACCGCCCGCAGTCGCAGCCTATTGTTCCTTAGCATTTCTCCTGATATCTATGAAAGGAAACACCGAAGCGACGGCAAGGATACCGAGGCCGTAGAGCTGAGTTGTGTCGCCATAGATGACGAAGAGACACAGGAGGAAAAGCGCCGACAAAGCAAGCGCGGCCAGACGGACGTAGGCGTTCACCCTCCGATAGCGAATGGCAACGAACGACGCGACGAGGATGAAGGCCGAACTGAGCAGGGTCAGAATATAAAGTGTCATCGTGAAGTTAGGTTAGGTCGTGTTCTCTCGGAAATGCTTGTTCTGGTTGAAAACAAGGCAACATTTCTGTCGTCTTTTAATGTACGGAAAGCGATGAAAGGGTTATCTCGGGCCAAGAAACTTATTCCCGTTCAAGTGAATCATATGGTTTGAAAGTTCCGCAATCCATATCTCAGTTTCCCAAGCAAGTTGTTCTGAAAACTTCTTGTATGTCTTGAAATCAAGAAATGCTGTGACAAAGATTTTGCCAGCAGAAACGTTGCGAGTCATTTCTGTAATCTCTTTTATGCGTTTTGAGTCCATTGGCCCTACAGAAGTAACGGCCTCAATGAAATATATCCAGTTTTTATCAGAGCAATAAAGAACGACGTCGGGCATTTTGTCGTGTAAAGTAATTCTGAATCCAAGTTCTTTTAGTCGCTCTTCCCGTTTTACGAGATCTTTTTGAATAGTATCGCCAACATAAAGACATTCGGCATTAGGTGCAAAACGAGGCGCGAACTCTTCAATGATAGCTTTCTGAAGTTGATTATGCTTACCAGTACTAAAAGTAAAGTCCTTACCATTTATTTTAACTGGCATCTTCTTCATTTCTTTCTTTGAAGCATATATTTCAATAAGACTCTTATGTTTCTTCTTGAACTCATTGAGAGGTTTTTCAGAAATACCTAAGTTTTTAATTATTGCAAGGAACTCCTTCGTCAGTCGATAACGATAGTTTGGACTATTTGTTGCTTTACCATTATCTTCAACAATAGCAGCAGTACGGAAATGATGAAGTGCTTTTTTACGGAAGGTTTCACGCGAGTTTTCCGCATAACTTACGCCATAATTGTTATTTACAAAGGCAATAATATCATGTATCCTTATCCAACCATTGGCAGCTTTTGACCATTCGGTAGTCTTTTTAAGATTAGCCATTCCAAGGATGGTTAAAACACAAATGTCTGACTGTTGTCTCTTGGGAAGTCCAAGTTCATTGAGAAGTTCTCTTGCTTGTTTTATCTTATCCATCTGTCAATGATACTGTTGCAATTTTGTTCTGTTAGTTCCATACCAATTAGTTCGCGTCCCATTTGCTGGATTTCATCTTTGGAAGGCACAGGCATGAGATTTATTTCTGTGGAATTTACCTGTGTTGAACCATTTAGTATTCTGTAATAAGAATCATAGAGAGTT
The DNA here is from genome assembly GCA_947166305.1 of uncultured Prevotellaceae bacterium. Lineage (GTDB taxonomy): Bacteria > Bacteroidota > Bacteroidia > Bacteroidales > Bacteroidaceae > Physcousia. The sequence goes on from CAMVDV010000002.1 coordinate 106,717, forward strand.
GAGTTGAGAATGACAAACAACCCATAGGCTATTTCAGGATTGTCACACTTGATGTAATTTATTTTGTTTTGCGTACTTATGTATTTGTATTTCTGGTGTTCTTTTTTAAGATAAATTCCGCATTGAAGACGTCGTTTTTCTTCTTTTGCCGTGAAACGCTTTACAAACAGATAATCAGTATTTTCTTGCAGATAGCCAGCGTGGTCTGTGGCTATGTATTCTGCTTCGCGTCCGACTGGCCACGACACTTTTCCATCTTTGATGTGATGAGAATAGAAAAGTGGGTAGGTTCCATCTTCTTCGTTGTCACGCAATACCTCGCGAGTGCGGAAATCAACAATTATACCTGTACGCATTCGCAATTGGTCGGATTCCAAGGTATTCTTTTGGCTATTAACACGTGAAAGGATTTTTGCTTCCTTTTCACTTGTAACGAGGAATACGAATTGATTAGGTGCTACTATTGTGTCGTAGTCAACCTGATAATGCCTGACAGCAGAGAAGTCTGATGTTTCGCTCGATGTCATTTCCACATAGCGAGGTTTCTTTGTCACTTTCTTAATTTTAACAATCATCGTTTCCTGCAAGACAGATTCGCCATCGAAGACTTTGTCTCGGCTTCCGAAAATGTGGATGTTTGTGATCACGCAATGCTTGAAAAGATATTTGCGAAAATGTTCGAAGTAGGCTCCTGATGTCCACGAACGAGGAATTATATAAACCAATTCTTCGCCTTCTTTAAGATTATGGATGCCCATCGCCCAAAAGAGAAAGTATAGATTAGGGGCACCATGACAGACCTCAGGCATTGTCAACGCTTCTGGAGCATCCTTTGATATTTTCAGATATGGTGGATTCCCGATAATCATGTCATATTGCTCTCCTACTGCACTGAACATATCAGAATCAGAGAACGATTGGGACAGGATGTAATTATAATTCCTGATATCATATCGGATACATAAAGATTTCTTAAGGTTCTCCATGTTTTCTGCCAAAGTTGGCAAGACACGGACATCACTTTCATAGCAGATAACTGATATTTCCCCTTCGTAGCCACTATTTCTTAGTCTTTCGACTAATGCTGCTGCTAATAGGCCTGTGCCTGCTCCTGCATCAAGCAGTTTTAGTGCTGGCTTCGAGAAATCAATAGAAAATAATGATGCCATAAACTCTGCCGTCTTTCTCGAAGTAAAGAATTGGCCATATTTCTTCCGTTCCTTTTTGGGTATTGATTCCATAAAGGCTGAAGTCACATTGTATGCTATGTTTAAGGCACTATGAGAATCCATATATGTTTCAGCATTCTGCTTGCAAATTTACAAAAAAGTGGGCACACGTCAAAGCTTTTTCTTGCTTTTTATCTGTTTGCTCGCTTTATTCGTTTGCTTTTTCCTGACATCTATCAGAGAATTCACAACGTGGAGGCTTCCGAAACTTAACGTGCTTAGTTGACGAACTTAACGTGCTTAGTTGACGAACTTAACGTGTTATGTTTACTGACCGAACGGGATGCGGCCGGCCAAGGCTCTGCCGAGGGTGACCTCGTCGGTGTATTGCAGTTCGTCGTTTTGCGCGATGCCTCGGGCGATGACCGTCACCTTGACGCCCGTATCTTCCAGTTTCCTGTAGATATAATAATTGGTCGTATCGCCCTCCATAGTGGGGCTGAGGGCCAGGATGACCTCTCCCACTCCACCTCGCCTCACGCGCTCCACGAGACTTTCTATCTGCAAGTCGCTCGGTCCGATGCCGTCGATAGGGCTGATGACCCCGCCAAGTACATGGTAGAGGCCGCGATACTGCATCGTGTTCTCGAGTGCCATCACGTCCTGGACGTTTTCGACCACGCAGACGGTGCTGGCATCGCGGCTCGGATTAGAGCAGATTTCGCACTGCTCGTCGTCGCAGATGTTGTAGCAGACCTTGCAGTAATGCACCCCGCGACGCATGTTGACAAGGCTCTCGGCCAGTGCTTCCACCCGACTTTCGTCCTGCCTGAGCAGGTGGAGAGCCAGCCGTAGTGCCGTCTTGCTGCCTATGCCCGGGAGTCGGTTGATTTCCATCACGGCCTTCTCGAGCAGTTGTGATGAAAACTGCGTCATTTTTATAATTTCCGATATTGCGTTATAACGATATTATGATGTAATGACTCGTGGTTTGATTCCATTTGTCAAATCTGTCAATTTGTCAAATCTGTCAAATCAAAGCGTCCCTTTGCTCGAGGGGAGTTGAAAGTGACTGATGTCCCGACGGACTGCCATGCGGAGGCTTCGGGCAAAGGCCTTGAAGATGCCTTCTATCTTGTGATGCTCGTTCTCGCCTTCAGCTTTCACGTTGAGGTTCATGGCAGCACTATCGCTCAAACTCTTGAAGAAGTGCATGAACATCTCGGTGGGCATCTCTCCCACCCTTTCGCGATGGAACTCGGCACTCCACACGAGCCACGGACGACCGCCGAAATCGAGCGCCACCTGGCAGAGACAATCGTCCATAGGCAAGCAGAAACCGTATCGCTCTATGCCCCTTTTGTCCCCGAGAGCCTTACGAATGCACTCGCCTAAAGCAATCCCGACGTCCTCGATGGTGTGATGTTCGTCCACATGAAGGTCGCCCTTGCAGCGGATGTAGAGGTCGATCATGCCGTGTTTGGCAATCTGTTCGAGCATGTGGTCAAAGAATCCCAGCCCGGTTTCGATGTCGCTCTGGCCGTTGCCATCGAGGTTCACGCGCACTTCTATGTCGGTCTCTCGGGTGGTTCGGCGTATGCTTGCAGTCCTCTCGCCTGCAAAAATCAGCTCAGTTATCTTTTCCCAATCCATGTCGGGACCCAGGATGAGGCTCCGGCAACCGAGGTTCTCGGCCAGCTTTGCATCGGTCTGTCGGTCGCCCACGACAAAGCTTCCGGCCAAGTCGTAGTCGTCCGTCATGTATTCCGTCAGCATAGCCGTGCCGGGTTTGCGTGTAGGCAGACCTTCCGAAGGGAAGCTGCGGTCGATGTGGATTGCGTCGAAAGTGATGCCCTCGCCCTTCAGGATGTCGAGCATCAGATTTTGCGCGGGCCAGAAAGTCTCTTCCGGATAGCTCTCGGTGCCCAGTCCGTCCTGGTTGCTGACGAGGATGAAGAGGAAATCTGTATGGAGCCGAAGGAAGCGGAGGGCAGAGATAACGCCCGGCACGAAACGGAATTTCTCGTAACTGTCTATTTGCTCATCGGCCGGTTCGCACAAGATGGTGCCGTCGCGATCGAGGAAAAGAAGCTTTTTCATTTGACAATTTGACCATTTACTATTTGACAAATCCTGCTTGTTCTCAGGTTTCATGATGCTACTTGAAGAACCTCAACGCACCGAGCAGCTCGTTGTTCTCCTGGCGAGTGCCAATGGTGATGCGCAGGCAATTCTGACAAAGCTGCACGCGGCTGCGGTTGCGAACCACGATGCCACGTTCGATGAGATAGCGATAGATGCTGTTGGCGTCCGTCACTCTCACGAGAACAAAGTTGGCGTCTGTGGGGAAAACCTTCTCCACGATGGGCAGTTCGGCCAAAGCAGGCAGCACATTCTCGCGCTCCCGACGTATCTGGGCAAGCCAGCCGTCGATAGAAGAGAAGTCGCTCAGAAGGGCAAGTGCCCTCTCCTGCGTCAGCAAGTTGACGTTGTAGGGGTATTTCACACGGTTGAAGAGCCCGATGATTTCCTCGCTGGCAAACGCCATGCCGAGCCTGATGGCAGCAGAAGCCCAGGCTTTGCTGAAGGTGTTCAGCACGATGAGGTTGGGGTACTTGTCCAGAAGACTGCGGAAGGGCACCTCTTTAGAAAAGTCTGAATAGGCTTCGTCAATCACCACGATGCCCTCGAAGCCCGTGAGAACCTCGTGGATTAAAGCGCGCGGGAAGTCGTTGCCGGTAGGATTGTTGGGCGAACATATCCAGATGACTTTGGTTTTCTCATCGGTTGCGGCAAGCAGAGCCTTAGGGTCGATTTGCCAATCGGCCGTGAGCGGCACATCGCGATACTCTACATTATTTATATCGGCACACACCTTATACATCCCGTATGTAGGCATGATGGCCACGACGTTATCGCGTCCGGGGGTGCAGAAGATGCGGTAAACGAGGTCGATAGCCTCGTCGCTTCCGTTGCCAAGAAAGATTTGAGAGGCTCGGACTCCCTTCATCGGAGCCAATTGTTCCTTCAACTTCTCCTGCAAAGGGTCGGGATAACGGTTGATAGGACCGTTGTAGGGATTCTCGTTGGCATCAAGGAAAACGTGCGCTTCCATGCCTTTGAACTCGTCGCGTGCACAGCTGTAAGGCTCCAAAGCCCAGATGTTCGGGCGAACTAATGCTTCTAAAGTCTTCATAAGCTTTCTTTTCTCAGGGTCATTGCATACTTGTGGGCATCGAGACCTTCAGCCTCGGCCATCAGTTCTACTGCACGTCCGATGGCGCGGATGCCTTCTGGCTGGATATGCTGATAAGTGATTTTTCGGCAGAAACTGTCGAGATTCACGCCGCTATATGCCACAGCGTAGCCGTTCGTGGGCAGTGTGTGGTTCGTTCCGCTCGCGTAGTCTCCGGCGCTTTCGGGCGTCAGGGAACCAAGGAAGACGCTTCCGGCGTTGACAACCTTCTCGGCAAGTTCCATGTAGTTTGCCGTTTCGATGATGAGATGCTCGGGTGCATATCGGTTGGTCACCTGCATCATTTCGTCGTCGTCGCGCACCACGATGGCTTTGCTGTGCAGGAGTGCTTGCGCGGCAATCTCTTTTCGCGGCAAGAGTTCAAGCTGACGCTCGACCTCCGCTTCAATGGCTTTGGCCGTTTCTATGCTTTTGCAAACGAGCAGTACCTGGCTGTCGATGCCATGCTCAGCCTGTGAAAGCAGGTCGGCTGCCACGAACCGGACGTTGCTCGACGCGTCGGCGAGGACTTCCACTTCGCTCGGTCCGGCCGGCATGTCAATGGCTACATCGTGGAGGCTCACTTGTTGCTTGGCACACGTCACGAACTGATTGCCCGGACCAAATATCTTATAAACCTTGGGGACGCTTTCAGTTCCGTAAGCCATCGCGCCGATAGCCTGCACGCCACCTATTTTATATATACGGTTGACGCCTGCCGTGCGGGCTGCAACAAGCACACAAGGGTTCACACTTCCGTCGGGCCGAGGAGGCGTGCAGAGCACGATTTCCTTGCATCCTGCGATGTTTGCAGGCGTGGCAAGCATGAGAACCGTGCTGAAGAGGGGTGCCGTTCCGCCCGGGATGTAGAGCCCGACGCGCTCGATTGGCGTGGACTTCTGCCAGCACTCCACGCCTTCGGTCACACGGATGTGCTTTCCTTCGAAGCGTTGAGACTCGTGGAAAGTGCGAATGTTGCGATGAGCCAGACGGATGGCCTCTTTTAGTTCGTCGCTGACAAGGCTTTCGGCGGCAAGCATTTCTGCTTCCGTGACGGCCAGGCTCGTGAGCTCGACCTTGTCGAAACGCGCTTCGTATTCCCTGACGGCGGCATCGCCTCGGAGCTTGATGTCGTTGAGAACAGCCGAGACAGTAGCGCCAAGTTCCGACGCATCGCGTGCAGGACGCTTCAGAATGACGTCGAGTTCAGCAGAAGTTGGATTGACTATTATTTCCACGATCGCTTATTTTTACGGTTTCAGAATTATAGAAATTCACGATTTGACGATTTTACGATTTGACAATTTGACAACTTGATTGTCTGATTGTCAAATCGTCAGATTAAAGAATCATCTTTTCGATGGGTACGACGAGAATGCCTTCTGCGCCGAGTTGCTTCAGCTCGCGGATGATTTCCCAGAAGCGTTTCTCCTCGATGACTGTGTGTACGCTGCTCCATCCTTCCGTGGCAAGGGGCATCACGGTGGGGCTCTTCACGCCGGGAAGTACGGCAACCACGTCGTTCAGATGCTCGGTGGGGACGTTCATCAAGACGTATTTCTTGTCTTCGGCCGCTTTTACTGCCTCGATGCGGAACAGCAACTCGTCGAGCACGGCACGCTTTTCGGCATCGAGCTTCTTGTTTGCTATGAGCACGGCCTCGCTCTTCATCACCGTCTCCACCTCGATGAGGTTGTTGCTGACAAGGGTGGAACCGCTGCTGACGATGTCGAAGATGGCGTCTGCCAAGCCGATGCCCGGGCTGATCTCCACGCTTCCGGTGATGACATGGATGTCGGCAGCGATGTGTTTCTCCTGCATGAAACGGCGCAGGATGCCAGGATAGCTGGTTGCTATCTTCTTTCCTTCGAACCACTTCAAGCCGTCGTAGCCGCATCCCTTCGGCACAGCCAGGGAGAGACGGCACTTGGAGAATCCCAACGGACGCACCACGGCGGCATCTTCTGCCCTTTCTTCAAACTCGTTTTGTCCCACGATGCCGATGTCGGCCACACCGCTTGCCACGCTCTGCGGAATGTCATCGTCGCGCAGATAAAGCACCTCGATGGGGAAGTTGCCACTTTGCACGAGCAAGGTCCGCTTGCTGCTGCTCACCTTGATGCCTGCTTCGGCAAGCAAGGCCATTGTGTCTTCGAAGAGACGTCCCTTCGACTGTACTGCTATTCTCAACACCATCTCTGTAATTTACGATTTGACAATTTACGATTTACGATTTATTTACGATTTAAAGACCCTCTAAATCTCCCTTAAAGGGAGACTTCTTGTTGTCCTCCCACTTTAAGGGGGAGTTAGAGAGGGTCTTGGGTTAGGGGGTCTTTTACGGTTTATTTACGATGTACTATTTACTGTTTATTTCGCCTCTCCCGCGGGAAGGGATTCCTTCGCAGCCTTTTCGCCGGCTTTCTCCCCTTAACATTTTAACATTTTAATGTTTTAACGCTTTAATGTTTTCAGGGCGCAAAGGTACGATAAAAAAATGAAATAATGAAGAAATGAGGAAATGAAGATTGAAGAAATTGAATATCAGAAACCCGATGCTTTTGTAACGAAAGAAACCGAAGCACTCGCTCTTCCGGGAAACTCTGCACGGAGGGTTGACAAACGCAGCACGCGGAGATGACAAACGTAGCACGCGGAGATGACAAACGCAGCACGCGAAGATGACAAACGCAGCACGCGAAGATGACAAACGCAGCACGCGGAGTTTCCTCGGCACGCATGAGGCATCATATCCTTTCTCTGGCGTGGGGCTTCTCCTGCCTGTCGAAAGCGTCCATGCTCTGCACGCAGTGGATGCCGCGGTCGCGCATTGCCTTGCTGCCCCCGATGTGGGTGCTGCCAAACTTACTGCCGGGCTTCAAAAGCATCTTGACGCATAAAAAGAGTACAGATAAGGCAACAAATCCAAGTGTAATGAGTGAAAGTTTCAACATAATTCGCTATATTTGCGTGCAAATATACAATAATATATAAGATAATTTAGTTATTAAACAAGATAAATTCCACAATTATGGATAAAACGACATTGCAACCCCAGAGTGTATTCAAGTGCTTTGCACAAGTGAACGAAATTCCCCGTCCGTCGAAGCATGAGGAGAAGATGATCGACTTCTTGCTTCAGTTCGGCCAGAAACTCGGGCTCGACACCCGTCGCGACGACGTCGGCAACGTCATCATCCGCAAGCCCGCCACCCCGGGAATGGAGAACCGGCAGACCATCGTCCTGCAGAGCCACATGGACATGGTGTGCGAAAAGAACCGCGACATCGAGTTCGACTTCTCGAAAGATGCCATACAGACATACATAGACGGCGAATGGATGAAGGCACGAGGCACGACCCTCGGGGCGGACGACGGCATAGGCGTGGCCATGGAGATGGCAATTCTCGAGGCCACAGACATCGAGCACGGCCCACTGGAATGTGTCTTCACACGCGATGAAGAGACGGGCCTGACGGGCGCTGAAGGCATGAAGTCGGACTTCATGACAGGTCGACTGCTCGTCAACCTCGACAGTGAGGACGAAGGTGAAATCTTCGTCTCGTGCGCCGGCGGCTGTCGCACGACCGCTCAGTTCGCGTATAAAGAGGAGCCGCTTCCTGCCGGGTTCTTCACCTTCTCGCTTTCCGTCAAGGGACTCACCGGCGGTCACAGCGGCGACGATATTGACAAGAAGCGCGCCAACGCCAACAAACTCCTGGCTCGCTTCCTCTACCTCAGCCAGCAGAAGTACGACCTCCGCCTCGTCGACATACAGGCCGGCGGCCTCCACAACGCCATCCCACGCGAGGCTTGGTGCCTTTGCGCAGTCCCCATGAAGGACAAAGAGAGCATCACAGTCGATTGGAATCTCTTCCAAGCCAACGTGGAGGAAGAATACGACGTGACTGAAAAGACCATGAAGTTTGTGCTCCAGAGCGAGACGCCTGCCGCCTCGGCCATCGACAAAGACTGTTCGCAGCGGCTCATCCGCGCTTTGCAAGGCGTGGACAATGGCGTCTTTGCCGTCTGCCAAGACCTCGACCTCATCGAGACGAGCAGCAACCTGGCCAGCATTCACAAGACACCGGAGTCCATCGACGTCAACAGCAGCCAGCGCAGCAGCATTTACAGCGCCCGCGTCAACATGGCAAACACCTTTGCCGCCGTGTTCGAACTGGCTGGCGCAAAGGTTGAAATCGGCGAAGGCTATCCCGGATGGAAGATGAACCCTCACAGCGAAATCCTCCGCATCGCCGTAGAGCAATACAAGAAGCTCTTCAAGAAAGAGCCCATCGTGCGCGGCATCCACGCCGGACTCGAGTGCGGTCTCTTCAGCGAAAAGTTTGCAGGTATGGACATGATCAGCATGGGTCCGACGCTCCGAGGCGTTCACAGTCCCGACGAAAAGCTGCTCATTCCAACCGTTCAGATGGTGTGGGACCACCTGCTTGCCATTCTCAAGAATGCTCCGCAAAAGTAAAAACCCTGTCCCGACGAAATAACGTCATCACGTTACAACGACAATGAAATCAAGACTTATACTGCCTTTTCTGGCACTTCTGTTCGTGGCCTGTTCCGACTACGAAAGCTTCTCCGACAATCCAAGCTTTCGCCTCGTCTTCTCGCAGGACACGATTGCCTTCGACACCCTTGTGAGCACCATCCCGAGCAGCACTAAGACGCTCTATGCCTTCAACAACAACAAGAACGGAATGCGCGTCAAGAACATCCGACTCGAAGGTGGAAGCCAGAGTCATTTCCGTGTCAACGTGGACGGACGCTATCTCGTGGACGGCTCTTGGGACGACTTTGAAGTGCTCAAACACGACAGTCTTGTCATCCGCATCGAAATGACTCCGCCCGAAGTCGGCACGAATGAGCCGCTCTACTTCGAGGACAAGTTGCACTTCCTCCTTGAGAACGGCGCACAACAGTCCGTGCTGCTCTCGGGAGGTTCCATCGATGCGTACATCAAGAAGGGACTCATCGTGGACTCAGACCAGACGCTCCTCACCGACAAAGCCTACGTCATCTACGACTCGCTCGTTGTGAACAAGGGCGCGACACTGACGCTCACCGAGGGCACACGGCTCATGTTCCACGACAAAGCTGCACTCCACGTCTATGGTCGGCTCCTTGTCCAAGGCACATTGGAAAAGCCCGTTGTGCTTCGCGGCGACAGGATGGACCACATGTTCGACTATCTTCTCTACGACAACACGCCAAGCAGGTGGGAAGGCGTCGTCATCCATCGCGGCAGCCTTGGCAATGAGTTCTATCAGATGGACCTGCACAGTTCGCTCTTCGGCATCATTGTTGAGGACACGGAAGAAGTGAAGCCCGACGAATCGAAGCCTTCCGTCACGCTCGATTGCTGCGTCCTGCACAACATAGGAGGCGATGGCCTGCGGCTCACGAACTGTGTCAGCAAGGTCACCAACACGCAGATAAGCAACACGCTTGGGCACACGGTGAGCATCAACGGTGGCTGTCACGACTTCGTTTACTGCACGCTGGCTCAGTTCTATCCCTTCGTGGCGAATCGCGGCGACGCACTGCATCTGGCTTCAGCAGAAGACGGAGGAGAGTACGGACTGCTCAGGAAGGCACACTTCATCAACTGCGTCATCACCGGCTACGGCGAGGATGTCCTCATGGGAGAGCACATTCCGGACGACGGCTCCTGCAACTATCTCTTCCATCACTGCTTCATCAATACGCCCGAAGTGGACGACGTGGAGCACTTCGCAGGCTGCATCTTCGACCGCGACAAAAAGAAAGACGAGGAAGAAAAGCTCGTGCGCGACCAGAATTTCGTGACCTTCGACACCGAGAACTTCATCTACGACTTCACGCCAAAGGACAGCAGCATGATCCGCTCGCTTGCCGACAAGAACTATGAAGGCTTGCCTCTGGTGGACAGAAAAGGCGTGAGCCGACTTGCCGACGAAGGCCCCGATGCCGGTTGCTACGAGTTTGTCAAGCCTACGACGGAGGAGGGAAAAGAGTGAAAGGAGTGCTCATCGTGGTCGGAAAGACTGCCGACAAACGCTTCGAAGCGATAACAAACGAGTATATAGACCGCATCAGGCACTACATTCCGTTTGCTTTGGAGGTCATTCCTGAGGTGAAAAACACCAAGGGACTCAGCCAAGGTGAGCAGAAACAACGTGAAGGGGAACTCATCCTTCGCAGTCTCCAAGCCGGAGACTACGTCGTTCTGCTCGACGAGCATGGTGCAGAGCGCAGTAGCTTGGAGTTTGCCGCATGGATGCAGAAAAGGATGTCGGCAGGCCCGAAGCGCTTGATCTTCATCGTCGGCGGACCTTACGGCTTCTCGGACGACGTTTACAAAAAGGCAAACGAGCAGGTCAGCCTGAGCCGCATGACGCTTTCCCATCAGATGGTTCGTATGTTCTTCGTGGAGCAAATCTACAGAGCCATGACCATCCTCAACGGCGAACCCTATCATCATGAATAAAGGCAAAAGGGAACAGTGAAGAGTGAAGAATTGCTCCCGCCACAAATCGCTAAATATATAAATAGAAATAAATAGTAAATCGAAAATCGTCAAATAGTAAATTAATCAATATGCTTACAGTAGAAGAACTCAACGACAGACTCATCGACCTTGCCTTTGCCGAGGATATCGGCGACGGTGATCACACGACGCTCTGTTGCATCCCAGAGACCGAAATGGGTGAAAGCAAGTTGCTCATCAAGGAAGAAGGCATCTTTGCCGGTGTGGAGATTGCCAAACAGGTGTTTCATCGCTTCGATCCTGACCTGCAGGTCGAGGTGTTCATACAGGACGGCACGCACGTCAAGCCCGGCGACATCGTGATGAGCGTCAAGGGAAAAGTGCAGAGCCTGCTGCAGACGGAGCGCCTCATGCTCAACATCCTTCAGCGCATGAGCGGCATTGCCACGATGACGCACCGCTATCAGCAAGCCCTCATCGAAGCAGGCACGAAGACGCGTGTGCTGGACACCAGGAAGACGACGCCCGGAATGCGTATGCTCGAGAAAGAGGCCGTGAAGATAGGCGGCGGCATGAATCACCGCATCGGACTCTTCGATATGATTCTCTTGAAGGACAATCACATCGACTTCTGCGGAGGTGTCCACAACGCCATCAGCAGAGCGAAGGCATACTTAAAGGAGAAAGGCAAGGACCTGAAAATTGAATGTGAGGTGAGGAACTGGAAGGAACTGGACGAAGCTCTTGCCGAGGGATGCGATCGCATCATGTTCGACAACTTCACGCCCGAGGACACGAAGCGTGCCGTGGAGATAGTGGCAGGCCGATGCGAAACGGAATCGAGCGGCGGCATCACCTTCGACACGATGATTCCCTACGCAAAGGCGGGCGTCGATTTCATTTCGTTCGGTGCCTTGACCCACAGCGTGAAGGGTCTCGACATGAGTTTCAAGGCCGCAGGAAGCGACAAGTTAAAGTTAAAAAATTAAAAAGATTAAAAGGCTAAAAAGTTGAAAAGTGAAAAGGTTAAAAAGTGAAATGTACATTGTTTCACCTTTTACCATATATATTATTAGGCAATGAAACGACTCATCATACTCTTGGGAGCCTCGCTCCTACTAATGGTCAATGGTCAATGGTCAACGGTTTTGGCCTGCACAAACTTCATCGTGGGCAAGAAAGCCTCGGCAGACGGCAGCATCATCATCTCTTACAGCCAGGACTCCTACGGCTCGTTCGAGCCTCTGCGAGTAATTCCTGCGGCCGATCACCCTGCGGGGACGATGCACCCTCTGTACCATTACGAGACAAGCAACTACCTTGGAGAGGTTCCGGAGGTGGCACATACATACGGAATTGTGGGTCTGATGAACGAACATCAAGTGGCAATCCACGAAACGACGTGGGGAGGCCGGGTTGAGTTGGTCGATACCGTGAGCGGACTCATCGACTATGGTTCGCTCATGGTGCTGGCGCTTCAGCGCTCCAAGACAGCCCGCGAGGCCATAGATGTCATGACAAGTCTGACCGAGACGTATGGCTACGAGAGCGAAGGCGAGAGCTTCACCATAGCCGACCCCAACGAAGTTTGGATCATGGACATGATAGGAAAAGGCCCGGGACGCAAGGGAACCGTGTGGGTGGCAATGAGGATTCCCGACGACTGCATCAGCGGTCATGCCAACCAGTGCCGCATCCGTCAGTTCCCGCTTAAGGACAAGAAGAACTGCCTCTACGCCAAGGATGTCATCAAGTTCGCGCGGGAGAAGGGTTACTTCAACGGAAAAGATGCCGACTTCTCGTTTGCCGATGCCTACAATCCGCTGGACTTCGGCGGACTTCGCTACTGCGAGGCGCGCGTCTGGAGCTTCTTCAATCGTTGGGCCGACATGGACATGCAGCCGTATCTGGGCTATGCGATGGGCGACACTAAAGCCCAGCCGATGCCTCTCTACGTGAAGCCCAAGGCACCGCTCAGCGCACAGGACGTGAAGAACATGATGCGCGACCACTATGAAGGCACGCCGATGGCACTGACGACGGACGTAGGCATGGGTCCATGGGAAATGCCTTACCGCCCCACTCCACTGAGCTTCGAGGTGGACGGAAAGAAGTATTTCAACGAGCGCCCCATCAGCACTCAGCAATCGGCCTGCGTCTATGTGAGCCAGATGCGAAGCTGGCTGCCCAATCACATCGGCGGCCTCACATGGTTTGCCAACGACGAGGCGAACACCACGGCCTTCACTCCCGTCTATTGCAACATGCCGACTGCCCCCGAATGCTACGACAAGAACACGGCCGACGCCTTCCATTTCTCCACACGCTCGGCGTACTGGGTGGAGAATTGGGTTGCCAACATGGTCTACTTGCGCTACAGTCTGCTCTTCCCCGAACTGCAGAAAGTGCGCGACAGGCTGGAGGCGGACTATAATTCTCTGCAAGCCGAGGTGGAACAGAAAGCGGCTGCGATGAGCAAGGACGAGGCAGTGAAGTACCTCAGTGCCTACAGCCATCGCACAGCAGGCGCTATGATGGACGAGTGGAACCAGTTGGCACAGCTCATCATCGTCAAGTACAACGACATGGCCGTCAAGCGAACCGACGAGAACGGGCAGTATGAGAAGACGCCCGGCGGCGACCCGAAGCCCACGCTTCGCCCTGGTTATCCGGAAAGCTACAAGCGGTTGATTATCAAAGAAACAGGCGATCGATTCCTGATGCCTCAATAAAGATGGCAAACGCAGCGTGCGACGATGGCAAACGCAGCGTGCGACGATGGCAAACGCAGCGTGCGACGATGGCAAACGCAGCGTGCGGAGATTGAAGTCAACAGAGCAAGAAACCATAAATTCCAACGCTAAAATGAAGAGACTCAGCATTTTATTTCTGGCCGTCGCATTGCATCTGACGGCTTTCGGCCAAGGCTGGCCCTACGACTACGACGGGGTGATGATGCAAGGTTTCTACTGGGACTCCTACGACGAGACGTCCTGGGCGAAGCTCGAGGCAGAGGCCCGCGACATCGCGCCCTACTTCCAATTGATCTGGATTCCGCAAAGCGGCAAGTGCAAAGGCGAGGATAACACGATGGGATACATGCCGCTCTACTACTTCGACCAGAGCTGTTCGTTCGGCTCGGAAAGGGAACTTCGCAGCATGATAGCCGCCTACCGCGAGCGCGGGACGGGCTTCATAGCCGATGTTGTCATCAACCATCGCAACAATCTCGGTGAAGATGGCTCGTGGGTTGACTTCCCTGCTGAGACCTACAACGGGGAGACTTACCACATGGGTTCTTTCGACATCTGCGGCAACGACGATGGAGGGACGACGGCCAACTGGGGAAGTCAGCACGGCATCACCCTCTCGCTGAACAACGACACGGGCGACGACTGGTCGGGCTGCCGCGACCTCGACCACCAAAACCCGCACACGCAGGGCATCATCAAGGCTTATCTCCGCTTCCTCCTCGAGGACATCGGCTACGCAGGCTTCCGCTACGACATGGTCAAAGGCTTCTGGGCAAGCTTCATCGCCGAGTACAACATGTACGCCAAGCCCGCGTTCAGCGTCGGCGAATACTTCGACGGAACCGGCAACATCAAGACTTGGGTGAACTACACAAAGGGATATGTGGCCGAATATCCCACGAGCGCAGCCTTCGACTTCGGGTTCCGCTACCGTATGCGCGACGCCATAGAGTCGCGCAACTGGCGCTGGCTCGGCTGGGACGAAAAGCCTCTCATCGACGATAACTACTACAAGCAGTATGCCGTGACGTTCGTGGAGAACCACGACACCGAGCGACGCATCAGTGGCGAAGAGCAGACTCCCATCTACAAGGACACGCTTGCTGCCAACGCCTATCTGCTGGCGATGCCCGGCACTCCCTGCGTCTTCTTTCGCCACTGGAAGGACTGCAAGTACCAAATCAAGCAGATGATACTCGCCCGAAGGCTTGCCGGCATCACCAACATCTCGGGAAGCGAGGAGAAATGGACCGACGATAACTTCTACGCCAAAGCCACCTACGGCAAGAACTGCACGCTGCTCTGCGTGGTAGGCACTTATCCGCAGAACTACATCGCCAACGAGAACGACTTCACTCAAATCCTCAGCGGCAAGGGTTATCGCTATCTTCTGAGCCGCAACGCCAATACCGTCTGGATGGATGTGCCGGAGGGAACGTACTCAGGGCCTTTGGATGTCACCCTCACGGCAGTAAGCAACCTGCAGGGAGCCACGATTGTCTATACGACGGACGGCACAGAACCGACCGCCGAGAGCAGCAGGCTCGGCACGGGAGGCACGCTCAGCATCACCACCTCCTGCACTCTGAAGGCCGGCATCCTGTCCGACGGAAAGGTGCGAGGCGTGCAGAGTCGCAAGTACGACATCTTCGAGCCGTACGACATCACGCTCTACGTCCACTCCGATGTGCCGTGGGGCGGCATCACATTCTACGTCTGGGACAACAGCGGCAAACAGCTCAACGGCGACTGGCCCGGCAAGCGCATCACCACAAGGCAGGACATCGACGGCCGCAGATGGTACTACAAGAGCTTCCGGATCACCGAGCCCGACCAGTACCTCAACATCGCGGTGAGCAACACGTCGAAGAACAGGCAGACCGTCAGCGTGATTGGATTGCTCGAAGACCGCTTCCTGGTCATCACCGACAGCAAGGAAGGCGAGAAGTACGTCGTGGAAAATCAGACCGAACAAGTCGCCACGGGCATCTCCTCTCCCTTGCTCCCTGACCCTCGACCCGCGTTCTCTGCCACCTACAACCTGCAAGGCCAGCCCATCTCGCCGAGCCAAAAGCACGGCATCGTCATTGAGAACGGCCGGAAGGTATCCTATCGGTAAACGGACTCCCCTATATTAATATATAATGTACGCGCGATGAAACGCCTCTCCT
The DNA here is from genome assembly GCA_947166305.1 of uncultured Prevotellaceae bacterium. GTDB lineage: Bacteria > Bacteroidota > Bacteroidia > Bacteroidales > Bacteroidaceae > Physcousia. The sequence goes on from CAMVDV010000002.1 coordinate 122,529, forward strand.
CCCCATTGCTCCTCGCCATCCTGATGTGCCTGCTGCCGGCTTTTTGCTGGTCGGAAGACGCCACGACAGACGCCACGAAGCCTCACAAGGTGCTTGTGCTGGCCGAACGCGGCGGGCTTCACGAGGGCTTCACTGCCGCCGGACTGCAATGGCTGGAACGTCAGAAGGAGCAATTCGGCATGGAGCTGACGGTGTTGTCTTCTGCCAAGGACATCAAGAAAGGCGAACTGTCTGCCTACAAGCTCGTGCTGCAACTGAACCATCCGCCTTATGCGTGGAGCGACGCGGCACAGCAAGACTTCCAACGCTACATCGACGAAGGCCAGGGCAACTACATCGGCTTCCATCACGCCACGCTTCTCGGCGAGTTCGATGGCTATCAGATGTGGGGATGGTTTGCTGAATTTATGGGAGGAATACGCTACAGAAACTACATCGCAGAAAAGTGCAACGCGGCCGTCGTAGCAGAAGACGTGAGGCATCCCGTCATGCTCGGAGTGCCATCGACCTTCGTCATCTCGGACGACGAATGGTACACTTACGACCGCAATCCCCGCCCAGGAGTCCACGTTCTTGCCAGGGTGGACGAGGACAGCTACAGCATCCCCACCGACATCAAGATGGGCGATCACCCCGTCGTTTGGGTCAATCCGCACAAGAAGGCACGCAACGTCTATTTCCAATTCGGGCACTCAGAGTCGCTCTTCCGCAATCCGGCATTCATCCGCCTGTTTGAAAACGCCCTCCGCTGGACGCTGAGCGACGAGACTTCGCCCGAGCAGAGAGGCGACTATGCAGCCAGCTATGCCAGTGCTCCCCGTTTCCGGGCACTTCTGCACTACGACCCTCATGCCGAGGAGGCACACGTCGAGTTCGACAAGCAAGCTATCAACTTCTTCCGCAAACTCACCTACGGAGAAGGCTGGACACTCGACGTCACCACTTCGCTCGCCGACTATCCACTCGACAAGCTCAAGGACTATTCCATCATCATCAGCCTCAACGCCCAACCCGGCGGCAAAGAGCAACGCGAAGCCTTCGAAAAGTACATGGAAAGCGGCGGCGGATGGATGGGATTTCACGCGTCGGCCTACAACGACAGGAACACCAACTGGCCCTGGTTCAACCGCTTCCTTGGCTGTGGCAGCTTTTACTGTAACAACTGGCCGCCGCAGCCGGCACTCGTCATCCTGGACCGCGAACACCCGGTCACCGTCAGTTTGCCACAGACTTTTGTCGTTCCGGCAAGCGAGTTCTACCAGTGGCAGCCCTCCCCTCGCCTCAATCCCGACGTAGAAGTCCTGCTTTCCATCAGCGAAAAGATGTACCCCTTCGGCCTGAAGGACGTGGTCCGATGGGGCGACTTCCCTGTCGTTTGGACCAACAAGAACTACCGAATGATCTATCTCAACATGGGTCACGGCGACGAAGGCTTCATCGATGCCACGCAGAACCTGCTTTTCGTCAACGCCTTTCGCTGGATAGTAAGCCGCGACCCAAAGGGCAATCCTTTCGAGAAGTAGCGTCAGGATTCCCCTACAAAGACAAAAAGCAAAGCCCCGGCTCAGAAAGAGTCAGGGCTTTGTTGCATTCCGTATTGACACACCTTCCTGCCAGAAATGCAGGAGTGTCGCTTCTGCATTACAGATTGAGGTTCACGCCGATGCCAAACGTATGGTTCTTGCGGTCGTAGAGGTCAGTCTTCGGACCGGCAGCGGTCATCGTCGTCACACCTCGGCTATTGTAGAACGTACACATATAACCAAGGTCAACGCTCACACGTTTTGTGGCATTGATGCGCACGCCACCACCCACCATGTGATTGGAGAGGTTGAACGAAAGGTCATTCATGAAGGCATCGTCAAGTCCGTAGCGAGTGATTTCCCATGAACCAGACACGGTGAGAAGCTTGCAGATATCCCATTCGGCACCAAAGAGGAACTCGTGTGTGTTGTGACTGATAAGATCCTCTTTGTTGAGAAACTTTGTGGAGTATTTATCGAAGAACTGATGGTATGCGGCGTTGAGACGAACCTTCTCAATGGGAGAGTATTGTGCGCCCAAAGCAAGCATTGCGGGAACATCCTCACGAACTTTCTTGCCGTCTTCAAACTGGCCGAGGATGCCGGCTGCCTTTTCCTTCACCAAGTCTTCCATAACGATTATCTCGCTCTTGTTCTTGAGGTTCAATCTTGTAGGAGTCTCATATTTGGCAGAGACGTTCCACTTGTCGTTGATTTTCCAGTCAACGCCGAGAATGATAGCAGCGCCAAAACCTGTTTGGTCGCAGTTGAGACCTATACCATAGTTGCCCATAGGCAGCGTGCCAACATTGGTGCTGACCATGGGATCGACAGCTCCGTTGTAGTTGGATGTCGCATATAATCCGCGAACACCCACATATCCGGCAATGTTATCGGTAAACTTGTATGTGCCGCCAACCTGCAATCCGAAGTGATAGGACTTGCCCTTCATGAAACTGTCGATTTTGTAGCCTTGGAAATTAACGCCTGGCGGCAAGAGAGAAGGTGCCATGCTATAGAGCACTCCTGCATAGGCAGCTTCGAAGGAACCAAGGCCATTGTCGAACTCACACTTGCCGCCGCCGCCGCTGATGGCAAAGTGTGCCGAAACGCTCCACTTGTCTCTGTTGTAAGAAACCGTGATGGAAGGGATGACCGGTGCAGTCGCCTTGCCCACAAAACGATGGGTGGGAGCGGGATTATCCGTATTGTACTGGAAGAGCGGAAACGTCGTCTCGATGATGCGACGCTGGAAGGCCGTCTGGTTGTTGAGGCTCAGGTGCCATCCTTTATCGAGGAACGCACCGCCCGCAGGGTTGGCATAAATGCTCGTGATGTCAATCTTTCCTTCTTGCGCAAAGTTGCGGACGAAGGCTGCATTCTGGTTAGTGTTGGTCAAGAGACCGCCGGCAAATGCACTGCTTGCAGCGGCAAAAGCCATCAAACTAAGGATTGTTTTTTTCATTTTTTACCTTTAATTGGTTAAAATCGGCCGCAAAGGTAACACATTTCTCCTTTTTGTGCAAGTTTTTTGAAGAGAAATGCACAAAAAGAGGACGTTTTGTGCAATCCTTAGTTGCCTGCGAGGGCATAGATTGTCTTCAGACCTTTTATCTTGAGCCCCTTGATGCGAGACAGAAGTTCGCGTGCCAAGGTGCGTCGGACGGCGGCATACGACCAGTGGGGCAACACGTCGATGCAGCCAATCTGGCTTGCCTCGAGGCCGCCTTGCTTCGTGAGAAAGCCCACGATGTCGCCTCGGCTCAGCTTATCCTTCTTGCCTTTACCTATATATAATGTGACCCAAAGCGGTTCGGCAGGCGAGGGAACTCTGGCTGGAAGGCCGACGGTCTCGACTTCCTCGGCGATGTATTCGGGCAGACGTTCCTCGGGACCGAGGATAAAAAAGGCTGAACCTGTGGCATCCCACCTTGCCGTGCGTCCGTTGCGGTGCGTGCAGGCTTCCTCGTTGAGGGGCAGATGGTAGTGGATGATGTTGTCGACCGACGTGATGTCAAGGCCGCGTGAAGCGAGGTCGGTGCTGACGAGGACGCCCACCGAGCCGTTCATGAAGCGGTAGAGTGCCCTTTCGCGGTCGCGCTGTTCCATGCCGCCGTGGAAGATGTCGGCCTGCAGTCCTTGCTTTTCCAGAAAGCTGCCCACGCGCTCCACGCTCTCTCTGTAGCCCACAAAGACGAGGCTCTTCTGCGCCCCGAGCGTGCAGAGGAGGCGATAGAGGGTCTGGAGTTTGTCTTTCTCGGGCGACTTGACGAGGCAAAGGTGCAGACGGTCGTCGCCGTCTTCGTCGAGGAAGTCGAGCCGGACGTAGTCTGTCGTTCCCACGAACGACGGGATTTCTTCGGCATCGGTGGCAGAGAGGAGGATGCGCTGGGCACGGATGGGGAGCAAGGAGAGAATGTCGTGCATCTGTTCGCAAAAGCCCAACTCGAGCGACTTGTCGAACTCGTCGACGACAATCGACACGACATCATCGGCCACGATGTTGCCTTTCTCGAGATGATCGAGCAGTCTGCCGGGCGTTGCAGCCACGAGATGTGGCTTGAGGCCGCGCATCTGCTGATGCTCCTCCATTGCCGGTCGGCCTCCATAGCAAGCGCAGACGCGGAGCTCAGAGCACAGCCTTCGGGCCACGTCGGCAGTCTGCATGGCCAGTTCGCGCGAGGGAACGATGACAACGGCCTGCAAGCTGTCGGTCTTCGCGTCGAGCTTCTCGAGCAATGGCAGCAGGTATGCCAAGGTCTTTCCGCTGCCTGTGGGACTGAGAAGAACGACCGACGCGCCCTTGCGAGCCGTTTGCAACATGTCCTGTTGCATGGCGTTGAGGGCATAGATTCCCAGCCTGCTTAGTTCATAATTCATAATTCACAATTCATATTTGCATGAGAGCGGCAGCAAATTATTCACTATTCACTATTCCCTTTTCACTTCTTCACTATTCCCTATTACCTTTTACCTCAAGAAATAGTCCACGAGGAAATAGACGCCGAGGCTGACGAACCAGCCCAGAAGTACCTTCCAAGTGATGTGTTTCACATACCACCAGATGGTCACGTCCTCAGCCTTCATCAGCGCATAGCCTGCTGTGTTGCCGATGGGCAAAAGGCAACCTCCCACACATCCGCTCAGCGTGATGAGGTGCCAGTACTGTCCGTTCTCCACGAAGCTCTGCAGGTAGGTGGTCATGCCGCTGGCACCTTCTTCCAGCACAGGATAGATAGAAATGCCGCTTATGACGAGAGCCACGTTGTCCATCACGGCGGAGACGACGCCCAGGACCAGCGACATTATATATATATTATGTATATGATGGTCGCACCAGGCTCTGACGCTGTCCATCGCACCCACTTCGATGAGGATGTCCACCGAGAGGCCGATGCCGAGGAAGAACATGATCATCTGCATCACCTCATATTGCAGGCTGCGATTGGTGCGGGCCTGGAGGGGCTGGTCGCTGAGGATGCGTTTGCGATTGATCACTTCGTTCACCACCCAGAGCACGCCGAGAACGCATAAGGCTCCGAGGAAGGGAGGCAAACCTGTGAGCCAACGGAACGTGGGGACGAACCAGAGTCCACCCATCCCAAGCGTGAGCATGAGCAGTTGCTGCCAGAGCTTCACGTCGGAATCGTCGCCACGGAACATCATCACACTGCTTCGCTTCAGGTCGAGGTGGGCAGGAAGCTGGCGGCCTATCAAGTAGGTGGGGATGATGGTGGCAAAGAGTGCGGGCAGAACGAGCGCAGAGGTGAAGTTGGTGGGCGTGACGGCACCGCGTGTCCAGACGAGCAGCGAGGTGACGTCGCCAATGACGGTGAAGCAGCCGCCGCAGTTGGTGGCGATGACGATGATGGCACCCAAGAGCATCCGCTGCCTGTGGTTCACCACGATTTGGTTCATCACCATGAGCATCACCACGGCCGAAGTCAGGTTATCGAGATTGGCGCTCAGGCCGAAGCTGCACAGGGCGAGCATCCACACCACCTGCCACGAGCTGCGACTTCGGCATATCTTAGCCACAAAGTCGAAGCAGCCGTTGCTGGAGAGCACATCGACGATGGCCATGGTCGTCAGCAGATACATGACGATGCTGGTGAGCTGGGCGATGTGGCTGTTGAACACTTCCTGCCGTATGAACTCGTTGACTGCACGGATGCTATAGTCCCTGCTGCCCAGAAACTCCTGGAAGCCGGCATCGTGGAGCGTTTCGATGTAGTAAGGCCCCACGCAGATGTAGAGCACCCATCCCCACACTCCGCAGAAGAGAGCCACGGTAGCCTTGTTGATGCGGGTAATGTGTTCGGTGCAGATGAGCAGGTAGCCCAGCAACATCAGAGTGACAATAGCGATGGTCATGGCAGCGATGAAGTTAAGAGTTATGAGTTAAGAGTTAAGAGTTGGGCGTTGGAGGTTGAGTGCCGAACGTCCGAAATGTCGGGACGTGCCGTGCGTCGTCCGTCATTTTCACTCTTCGCTTTTCATTTCCTTGGACGCAAAATTAGTTAAAAATCCTCAAAACGGCAAGCATTTCATTGTTAATTCTCACAAAACCCCTAATTTTGTGGTGAAAAGACAAACACTCATCACCAAACGACCAGATGTTTCTCCACCACGAATTGCATGAATTGCACGAATTGGCTACGCACATCCCGACAAGGATAAATTCGTGAAATTCGAGAAATTCGTGGTGAAAAAAATAATCGAATCCAAGTTTCATAAAGGCATGAAGTACATTTTCAGTATATTGTTTTTCCTCTGTGCATCGGCAGTCGGGGCACAGAAGGTGGAGGTACAGGTGAGCGGAAACTGGGCCGAAATACCCGTGCAGCAGACGCAGAGCGAGCTGAAGCCGGGCTGGAAGATCGTAGACTACCAGATGAAGAGCAAGCTGACGCGCTACCTCTCGGGCGCTCACGCCAGCCAGCTCGCCGAGGACAACCGGCCCGTCTTCCGCGTCACGCCAGGCGAGGAGGAAGTGCTCGTCGACTACGTCCTCGTGCGACTCAAGGACACGAAATACTACCGGAAGATGTATAAGCCGTTGCTCATCGAGTGCAACTACACAAGGCTGGAGCCGAAAGCCTTCGACGTGAGGGCCGAAGGCGACAGCTTCATCTGCCAGCCTCGCCAGCCCCTCGCGCCGGGGGAATACATCCTGGCTTGCATCTCTCAGCGCCCCATCGGCGAACTTCAAGACTTGCTCGTCTTTCCATTTTGCATACCAAAGGAGTAGTTTGCCTTACATTTTGTCACTTCCAAAATGGAGCGTTTCCCGACTGAAAACGGATAAAACGACATCGCTCCACGCCAGTTTTGCCGACTCGGCAGGCATCGTTTTCCAACATCGCACGTTAAGTTTGCCAACTCCTCGTGTGAAGTTTGCCGACTTCACAGGTGATGTTTGGTCTTTCTTCACGTCAATTTCGGCCGAAAAACGCATGATTTCGACCCATTTTGCAAGGTAGAGATGGCAATTTGACCCGTTCTTTTTGCTCTCATAAAGTGCAAGCCGTACATTCTCAACCTGTTACACAAAATCGCTGAGAATGCGACGAAATGAGCCTCGCCACGTCGCGGCCTCATCCGTCGCATTCTCAGCGATTAGTAAAAGCACAAAGTGTCAGGCATTCCGCCCTTTCCCGAGCAAAGTGTCAGGACAGGAATCGTCATTTCTGAACCAGTTCTTCTATCTTTTCAATAAGTCTTCGGGCTGGTTCTATCCTCTCCCCCAACTCCTCTTCCGTTGCTTCGTAGACACAATTATAGTCGCTCTCTTCGCGCATTGTCTGTAGCTGGCTGTAGAGCCGACCATATTCAACGGGCAGCGTCGGCAGTCAAACTCATTGCAGTACGAACTTGTCTTGTTCCACATTCTTGCGGAAAGGCAGGAATGTCCACTCGTTCCATTGCTTCCTTGTATATATCGCCGGACTGATTTCTTCGCCCATATCCCAGCCAAGCTCGCGGAAAGGATAGGCAACATCATAGTCGCTGGCTTCCAACTTTGGCTTATCAAGAAGGATTAAGATGTCCCAGTCCGAGCCTTCGTGTGCTGTGCCACGGGCTCGCGAGCCATAGAGCCAGACCTCTCCATACGGCGGAACGACCTGCTTGCTCGTCTCTCTTATTCTGCGGATTACCTCCCTTTCCTTCGCCGTCATAACGTTGTGTTTGCCATGCAAAGATAGTAAATTTCGCTTTTTCTGCCAAGGAAAAGGCCGGAAATGTTCGTTTCGGGACTTGTTTTCATTGCTGTCCACCATAAAGAAGAACATAGAGAATGGGGAATGCCTCACGCTCCCTGTAGGGACGCGCCGTGGCGCGTCCGTGTTCGCGGCGAAGGTACAACGGACGAGAATGCGGCGCGGATGACGGACGCGCCACGGCGCGTCCGTACAGGCAAAACGGGTCTTTCGCACACATACGATTAGCCGATGTCTGTTTTTTGGTTCATCCCCGAATTGCGTTGGTTTTGTCATGTAGTCCGAGCAGTAGCAGTGTGAAATACTCATCATCTCTATAGCCATATACTCTTCTCTTCATTACCTTTATCTTATTGTTGATTCCTTCCAGCATTGCGTTTGTTACAGGGGCATCATACCATGCCAATATGCCCGTTCTTCTGGCTATTAGCGTATTGGCCACTTTGATGAAAGGCTTCAGTTTGGTCTCCCAGGCCCTTTCACACCAATAGGCAAGCTGCCTCTCTGCTTCTTCCTTACTGTCTTGCATCCATATCTGGTCGAGGTCTTCCCTGAGATAATAGGCATGGAAAAGCGGGGTGTTGGTTTCGAGGATATTGTCCAGCCTTTTCTTCTTCTCATCGTCGAAGATGTCCTTATCCTTGGTCAGGAGCAACCACCGTGAGCCTTTGATTATCTTCCGCTTCTCCAGGTCTGCCTCCTGTGCATACACGTTCCTTCGCACTGCATCCACAGCTTCGTTCACAAGTTTGGCCACATGGAATTTGTCATAGACGTGGACGGCAGCCGGGGCATTCTCCATCACGGACGCGATGAAGGCAGCCGAGAGGTCGGAGGTCACGATTTCAATCTTCACCTTGTTCCTCCTCACTCGTTTCCAAAACCCCTCCAGTGCCTCCTTGCCCTTTCCATCACCCACATGGATGATGCGCCCCGTGTCGAGGTCAACCACGATGGTCTAATAGACATGTCCCTTACGGATGGCGAACTCGTCTATGCCTATGCGCCGCACATGCTTGATGTCAGGATGTGAATACCTGGACTTCAGATACTTCTTGTGGATCTCCTTCACCATGTTCCACCCCACATGCAGGTGCTGCGCAACATCTTTTATCGTGTTGCCCAT
>CAMVDV010000003.1 GCA_947166305.1 uncultured Prevotellaceae bacterium
GGCCTCGACGCTGAGCAGACGCATCTGCGACGACGGCACTTCGCTTCCGCTGGCAAGCCGGACCGAGAAGAGGTTGGCCGAAGGTAGCAGGCCCATTGCCTCGCAGCCGCCGAAAGTGAGCTGACCGTCGGCATGGACAAACGAGGCGGAAAGAAGGTCGTTGGACAGAACATAGCTTGTCCCTTCCGAGGGAGAAAGGACGCTCAGCACGGCTTCTCCTGCCTGCTGGCGTTGTGGGAAAATGACTTTCTGTGCCGTTGCTTGCAGCACAAGCATCGACAGGAGGATGAGAAATGACGGACGTTTCATGGTAAATGTTGTTGAGCAAAAAAAGAAGGGAGCGAAGGGGCACAAGGAGAGGAGACGGCCGGTGCAGCCTTGCTGCCGCCGGAACGGCGTCTCTACTCCTTATGCTTCTCTTTGCTCCCTCGTTCCCTTATATATAATATAATATATGTTCGCGCGCGAGACTACAGGTTGGCGTTGTCGTCCTTCCAGTTCTCAACGGGCGGGATGATGCCAAGCTCGATGATTTCGTCGCGCATCTTCTGCAGATGCTCGTAGGAAGCCTGGAGCGCTGCCATCTCCTCTGCGGTGCCTTCGGGAGCGCAGAAGCGTACACCGTCCTTGTCGATGACGGTGGGCATGGCCATCATAACGTTCTTGAAGCCACACTTGTCGCAGTTGACATAGCAACCTGCCGGCCATGTGAAGGGCTCGCCACCCATAGCGCCCTCGATCATCTTGACTGCCTGATAAGCAGGGCTCTGGAACGAAGAGCGGCCGCGCAGCTTGATGATGTTCGAGCCGCCCTGAGTTGTCATGTGCTTGATCTCTGCCCAGCGTTCGGGGGTAAGGGGAAGTTCAGAGAGAGGCTTGCCGTCGATCTTAGCCTTGGAAGCGAAGACAGCCATCTGTTCGCCGTGGCCGCCGTAGGTATAAGCGTCGGTCACCTTGTCCTGCTGCACGCCGAACTCCTGTGCGAGTTGCTGCTGCAGACGTGTGGAGTCGAGGGCTGCCAGCGAGGTGAGCTGGTTGGGCTTCAGGCCGGAATGTATGAGAGCGGTGAGAGCTGTCACGTCGGCTGGGTTGAAGATGACGACGACATGCTTCACGTCGGGGCAATACTTCTTGATGTTCTCGCCAAATTCGGCTGCAATCTTGCAGTTGCCCTTCAGCAAATCTTCGCGCGTCATGCCCTCCTTGCGGGGAGCACCACCGCTGGAGATGATGTACTTCGCGCCGGTGAAGGCCGTGGCAGGATCCACCGTGTAGGAGATGTTGGCGCCGGGGAAGGCACAATGACACATCTCGTCGTAAACACCGTGTACGCCGGGTTCGTAGATATCGTAAAGGCAAATGTTGGGAGTGAGGCCGAGCATCAGCACGCTCTGCACCATGTTAGAGCCGATCATGCCGCCGGCACCAACGATAACGAGTTTCTCGTCTGTAAGGAATTTCATGATTGTTTGTTTTTTGTTATTAAGTTAAACTGCGTGCAAAGTTACGATTTTCCTTTCATAACTGCAAGCATCGGAGCACTTTTTTGCCCTGCGTCCATGCTTTCAGGCAGGAAAATGCCGGCTTTGCCAAGTCGGGTTGTCAGACTTGACGTACGGAACTTGGCAACGCCGCACGCGGAAACTGGCAACGTCGCGTGCGGAAATCGGCATCGCCGCGTGCGGCGCAACGTCACGTCCCGGCCCCACGATGTCGTCCTCCATGACAAAAATCTTCACTTTCGTGCAATTTTTGAGCCTGTTCCTTCGTTATTCTTATAAAAAGCCGTACATTTGCAAGAAAGATTGTATTCAAGGGATAACAAACACATTATTCACACAAACAAAACAAAACACAAAGAAAACTATGAGAGTCATCATCGAACCAGACTATGAGAACCTGAGCCGCTGGGCTGCAGAGTACGTCGCAGCAAAAATCAACGCTGCCAAGCCAACCGCCGAGAAACCCTTCAAGTTGGGCTGTCCCACAGGGTCGTCGCCCCTCGGTCTCTATAAACACCTCATCGAGATGTATAAGGAGGGCAAAGTTTCCTTCCAGAACGTCGTCACCTTCAACATGGACGAATACGTCGGCCTGCCCGAAGAACACCCCGAAAGCTACCACAGCTTCATGTGGACCAATTTCTTCTCACACATCGACATCAAGAAGGAAAACGTACACATCCTGAACGGCAACGCCCCCGACCTGGCGGCAGAATGCGCACAATATGAGGCAGCAATCCAGGCGGCTGGCGGCATCGACCTCTTCATGGGCGGCATAGGTCCCGACGGTCACATCGCCTTCAACGAGCCCTTCAGCTCACTGCAAAGTCGCACCCGCGTGAAAAGTCTTACCACCGACACCATCATCGCCAACAGCCGATTCTTCGACTACGACATCAACAAGGTGCCCAAGACAGCGCTCACCGTGGGCGTAGGCACCGTGATGGACGCCAAGGAAGTGCTCATCGTAGTGAACGGGCACGGCAAGGCACGCGCCCTGAAGCACGCCATAGAGTGCGCCGTAAGCCAGGAATGGACTATCAGCGCGCTGCAGATGCATCCGCACGCCATCATCGTCTGCGACGAAGCAGCCACCGACGAGCTCAAGCACGGCACATACAAGTACTTCAAGGACATCGAGAAAGGAAACCTCTGATATTGTCAGAGTCCTTAAAGACCTCAAAGACCTTAAGGACCCAAAAGACTCTTAACCAGAAAACCTATAAACTATGCAAACCTTCCCGCCTTCCCTTTCACTTTCAAGAGAAGGCGGGATTATTTTTTTTTGTGGCCATGAAGACATTACCGACGTACATATTTATATTATTGTGGGCGGGATGTTGCCTTCCCCTGACTGCCGGAAACACAAAAGAGCTGAGCCGCGACGTGCTCCTCGACAAGATAAAAGGCGGTTGGGCAGGGCAGACCATAGGCTGTGCCTACGGAGGTCCCACTGAATTCTGCTACCGTGGCGTCATGATTCCCGACGAAACGGAGATTGCCTACCCTGAGCATCACCTGCAATGGTTCTTCGACCACTCGCCCGGCCTCTTCGACGATGTCTATATGGACCTCACCTTCGTCAAGGTCTTCAGCGAGGAAGGACTCGACGCGCCAGCCGAATCGATGGCAAAGGCCTTTGCCCATGCCCCCTACCCGCTCTGGCATGCCAATCAGCAGGCACGCTACAACATCCTGCAGGGCATGATGCCTCCTGCCTCGGGCCATTGGAAAAACAATCCCCACGCCGACTGTATCGACTATCAGATAGAGAGTGATTTCGCCGGACTCATGTCGCCCGGCATGCCAAACACTGCCTCGAAAATTTCGGACAAGGTGGGACACCTCATGAACTACGGCGACGGCTGGTATGGCGGCGTGTTCATGGGGGCAATGTACACCTTGGCGTTCACTAACGACGACGTCGAAACCATCGTGGAGCAAGCGCTGCGAACCATACCAAGGAAGAGCAAGTTCCACCGATGCATTGCCGATGTCATTCGTTGGTACAGGGAAGAACCGAATGACTGGAAGCGGGCGTGGAAGCTTTACAACGAGAAGTATGGCGACGACGCGGGCTGTCCCGAGCTTATCCTTGAGCCGGGCAACATCGATGCCACAATGAATTCGGCTTACGTCGTGATGGGTTTGCTCTATGGCCACGGCGACTTCGGCCGGACGATGGAGATAGCGACGCGATGCGGGCAAGACTCCGACTGCAATCCATCCTCGGCGGCAGGCATCCTGGCCACTATGACGGGCTACTCAGGCATACCCAAAAAGTGGATGCCCAACCTTCGGGAAGTGGAGGAACGGCCGTTCTCGTACACCACAATGTCGCTCCGCGATGTCTATCGGCTAAGCCTGGACCTGGCGTTGAAGAACATCGTGAGGAACGGCGGGAAAGTCTCTGATGACAAAGTCCGCATTAAGGTGCAGAAACCGAAGCCTGTGAGAATGGAGCAAGGCTTCAGCGGCATGACGCCGAAGCTGCTGGCAGAAGGCATAGAACGCCTCGGCAATCCCGACGCAGGGCAGAACGTCTTCGAGTTCCAGGGCACGGGCATCACGCTCTATGGCAACATCGAATGTCCCGACCACGACTACGAAGCCCAGCTCGAGGTGAGCGTGGACGGCAAGAAGGACAGGGTGATGAAGCTCACGTCGAACTTCCACGACCGCACCGCCGACTGCCTCTACTGGCGCTACGACCTGCCCGACGGCCTTCACCGCGTGGAGTTCCGCCTGCTCAACCCGCGAGAAGATGCCAACATCAAGGCCCGACGCGTCATACTTTATGAGAAAATGAGAAAATGAGAAAATTAAAAAATTAAAAAAGAGAAGATGAAGGAATGAGAAAATGAAGGAATGAAAAGCCTCCGTTTCTTGTAAATAAATGTTAAATTGAGGCTTCGGAGAAAGATTTTTCACTTTTCACTCTTCACTTTTCACTTTTTTGTCGTACCTTTGCACCGCCTAAAGAGAACGAGAGGATAAGACATCCGAATAAAAAGACAAAGGCCTCGCCCAAATCTTCTACATTTCTGCATTTCTTATTTTCTTTTTATCTTTAACATGGTGCCTATAGTTCAGTTGGTTAGAGCGTCAGATTGTGGTTCTGAATGTCGTGGGTTCGAGTCCCACTAGGCACCCTGATGAGCAAGAAAGCTTCCCGATGCAATGCGTCGGGAAGCTTTTTTTGTGCCCATCAGGATGGGCGTTTCATAAGGAACGACTGGCAGGTTCGATGGTGAGGACGAGGTATTCCGAGCGTGTGCCAATGCGGTATTTGCCGCCCCAAATGCCCATTCCGCTGCTGATGTAGTAGCCTGTGGCGCCACGACGATGCGGTCCGAAGGCACATTCGTACATCGCGTCGGTCATCCACGAGATGGGCCAGACCTGTCCATGATGGGTGTGACCGCTGAACTGGAAGTCGATGCCTTCGCGCTCGGCCTGTTCCAAGTGGTAAGGTTGATGGTCGAGGAGGATGCTGAAGCAGGCTGTGTCGGCCGACATCATGATGTCTCTGAGCGGACGGCGGCGGCGGTTGGTGCGGTCGTCGCGCCCGATGATGCTGATTTCGCCCTGCCGTGTCGACGTATCTCGCAGGAGGTGGATGCCGGCATCGCAGTAGAATCGCTGTGCCTCAGGCTCGCCGCTGTAGTATTCATGGTTGCCGAGGCAGGCAAAGACGGGAGCCTGCAGGCGGCGGAACTCCTCGTGCATTCGTTCGTCGCGGAGCGGGCGGATGCTGCCATCGATGATGTCTCCGGCTATGAGCACCGCGTCGGGATGCTCATCGTTGATGAGGTTTACCCATCGCGCCAACTCCCCTCTGCGGTTGTGATAACCGAGATGCAAGTCGCTCAGGAGCACCAACTTGACAGGCTTCGAGAGCTTCGACGAACGAATCGTCATTTCCTCCCGATGCTTGTGGCGGTAGTGGATGTTGCCGCCGACGAGGAGCATGGCGAGGCAGAGCACGATGCCGCCGCAGGTCCACCAGTTCCCGTGCATCCATGCGGCAGGGATGATGTGCAGGAGCCGCAGCAGGTCCAGGACAATAAGGAGCAGGACGAGGTAGAGCAGGACGATGATGCTCGACGTGCCGACCTCATAGACTGCCGTCGCGAGGGGCATGGGCAGGCGGTCCGTCGTACGGAAGATACTGGCAAAGAGCATGGCAAACGCGCTCAGCAGCAACAGGATAATGAGAGACCCCCCAACCCCCTTTAGGGGGAGTAGCAGCCAGATGTGCCAGCCGACGTACGCCAGACCCAGCAGCGGAAGCAACATGAAGACAATCATCCACATGATATTTTTCTATACAACGTTAGTCGATACTTTAATTTTCCACCACGAATTGCACGAATTTCACGAATTATTCCTATCGTCATCGCAGGCGGAGCCAATTCGTGCAATTAGTGTAATTCGTGGTTTTTCTTGACATTTTTTGTATTGTTCGTGCGGATTTGCAATCCGCACGCAGTGAATATAGGGATTTCAATCCCGCCATTTAGCTTTTAATCGCATTGCAAATGCTTATATTCCATGCTGTCGGATTTCAAATCCGACAGAACATTGCCGCCTTGTTCGTGCGGATTTGCAATCCGCACGCAGTGAATATAGGGATTTATAATCCCGCAATTTTCTTTTTATCGCACCGGCAAATGCATATACTCCCTTGCCGTCGGGTCGGCAAATCCGACAGCACGTCCCGTCGGCTCCAGCGTTTCGGTTGGCAAAGTTACGAAATAAAATCGACATCCTCCCGCTTCGTGCGGCAAATTTAACATCTTTTGGAACAAGCCGACCTGCTCCGTGCCGCCAGAAGCCCTACAGGGTTCTCGTTGCTTCATCATCATGCAGCAATTGCTTATACATGATGAAGCAATTGCTTCAACATGATGCAGCAATCGGCACGGCAGAAGATTTTTGGCATTTCTCTTGGTGGAATGGGGGAAAATTGTTATCTTTGCAGACCAAATTAAAACTAAACTATCATGCCTATCAAGTTTTCTATTGCCAAACGAGGCCTTTTGCCCACCGAGAGTAACCAACAGATTGAGACCACAGACAATGCCGCGCTCCTCCGCCCCGTGCTGAGTTGTCCGGCGACGGTGGATGCCGTAGAGTTCCAAAGCAGCAGCGGTCGTCTGCCATCCCTCATGCCCAAGGGCGAGTTGTCGGCAGCCTTGAACACCCTGCAGCGCGTCATGGTGCACGAGATGGAGAAGGGCAATGCCGTCACACTGCCGGGCATCGGCACCTTCCGCCTCTCGCTTAAGGGACAAATCGGCGTGGAGAGCGGCAAGTACCACGGGCAGGATGTCCGCGTGGACGGCATCCTTTTCCGCCCCGACCGCGAGCTTTTGGCCGAGGTGCGCGGGCTCGATGTGGAGCAAGTGCCTTGCGGTCAGGACTTCCGCACGGAGGAGGATGACGTGGAGGCACGGCTTGCACGGCTCTTCGAGCGTAAGCCTTTCGTCACACACAAGGACGTTGCCACTGCCTTCGCCCAGACTTTGTCGCGCAACCGCATCACGACGCTCCTGGGAAAGCTCGTCCGCCAAGGCCGCATCGTGCGCGAAGGCAAGGGAGCACAAACGGTCTATCGAGCTGCACAAAGTTAGAAAAACGCCGACTTAAAGCAAAAAAAAGGAGGGAAGGAGCGACATATTCCCTCCTTTTTCGTGTATATAAAGGTAGCAAACGAACTCATGGCAGACCAGGAACGGCAGATGATACTTGCTGCCCAGCGCGGGCAGACGGACGGATACAAGTACCTGATGGACAGGTACGGCCGTCGGGTACAGCTGCTTGTGGCACAGGTGGTGGGCGACAGCCGCGATGCGGAGGAACTGACACAGGACACGTTTGTCCGCGCCTTCGAGCACCTGAAGGACTTCGACCCCGAGCGGGCCTCGTTCCAGACGTGGCTCAGTCGCATCGCCTACCGCATCGCCTTGAACCATCTCCGCAGCCAGGGTTTTGCGACAAAGCCTTTGGAGGAGGAGAGATGTCTGCCCGAAAACGACGAGAATGGCAGTCCCGACGAGCGTCTCAAGCGTCTGGACGAAGCCATCGACCGCCTCCGTCCCGAGGAACGCATCCTGCTGCATCTGCATTACTACGAGGAGCTTTCGCTGCAGGAGATAGCCGAAGTGACCGGCGTGGCAGCAGGTCCGCTTGCCAACCGCCTGCAACGCATCAGGCAGAAGCTCAGGAAACTACTGAGCATTGACCATTGAATCATTGAACATTGACAATTGAACATTGACCATTTAGCATTATGATAAACGATAAAGAGCAAGACAAACTGCTGAAGGTAGCCTTCGAAAGACGGGCATCCAGCGTGCCGCCGCTATCGGAAGGCTTTGCCGAAAGGGTGCTGAAGGCCGTGGAAAGGCGTCGACCTGACGGCCGACGCACGGTGGCACTCTGGGCGAGTGGCATCGCCGCCGCCTTGCTCGTGGGCTTCCTCCTCTGGCCCCGCGAGCAGACACGGCAGTCCGCGACAGTCGCCACGCCGGTCGTTGCCGAGCTTCCAGGGCAAGCAACCGACACGCCTCTCAAGCCAAAAGAGCCCGCTCCTCAGAACCGTCTGAGTAATCAGCGTATTCAGAATACTCGGATTATTCAGAAAAAACCAGGCAAATCAGCCGTCCCCGATGAGCCACGGGGCGAGCCTGTTCTCCCATCTTCCTCGGGGGAGAGGGCGGAAGAAGTGCCCGTCATCCCGCCGGACAAGCAGCCGCTCGTGGACATCTACCTTGCCGAAGAAGCCCTCCAGGTAGAGTATATGCTCCGTGAACCACTGGAGAAACTGCAGGAATTCTATGCCAGCTTCGACGAAGAGGAACCCGACACCACCGTCCACATCATTGCCATCTAAACATCTAAACATACATCAACATGAAAACAATCATTAAATGCCTATTCATCCTCCTTGCCACAAGTGCTTCCGCACAGAACCGAACGCTGGAGGAACTGCCGTCGATGTTGCAGAAAGAGTACGGCCTGACGCTCAAGAGGTCCATCAACATTGAGCAAGACATCCTGCGGGAAGGGCGTCCGCTCAAGTCCAGGGCAGACATCTATGCCTTCGTCCTGACCGCGAAACAAAGGGAGAAAATCTTCCCGACCCTGCAAGAGGCCTTCGAGAAAGCAGGCAAGGACGACCCGAACTGCTATAGTGTGAACACCATGAACGACTTGACGGGCAAGGAAAGCCTGCGCAATCTCATCATAGGCGACACTCAGGAACAGTACATCACCATCGGCAAAGACTACAACAACTACGTCAATGTGAACTTCCTCGACGCGCAAGATTCGACCAAGACGCACCGCTATGCCTACGCCCTGGAGTGGCGCGAGATGCAAGGAACAACAGAGAAAGGCAGCATCGAGGCGCGCTTCATCATCACCTACGCCAAGATTCCCACGCCGCAGATAAGTGTTAAATATAATGCCTCGATGAAGGTCTCCAGCCCCCTCGGCAGGTTCTTCACCGACGAAGACCTGTTGCGCAACGACAAGATTCTGCTTCTTTTCGACGGGCTCAAGCAGCAGTATGAGTCGGGGCAGAACAAGCTGTTAAACGCCACAGCCATCTATCACTTTTGCAAAATGACACGCGAAAGCGGATTCTTCAACGTCAAAGGCACCCAGGCAGAACTCGATCAGCTCAAGGATGAAGTGGCAACATTATATAATAAGGAAACGAATCCGACCTACACTCACTACTTCAAGCTCGCCATCGAAGAGCTGGAGAAGATACAAACAAAGTAGACGCGGCCCGACAAAGCGTTTTCTCATTCAAAATTAGGTAATTATTCTTTTCATGCCCCGGCCAGCTGTGAAGCCCGTCGGGGCTTCCTGCTTTGCTGCTTTTGCCTGATGTGCTTGCAATTTTTCCACTTTCCTTTCTCTCTTTCCTCATTTTTTTGTACCTTTGCAGGGCAAATGTTCAGCATAACATCATGAAAGGAAAGATAGTACGCCTGCTTCTGTTCGGCCTCTTGCTCTGTGGATGCACAGAGAAGAAGGCAGAGAAAACCGCCTCGGTCTACAAGACGATGAAGGTGGAACGGCAGAGCCAGGAAGTGAAGGCCCGCTACAGTGCCACCATGAAGGGCAAGGAGATGGTGGAGGTGCGGCCGCAGGTGAGCGGACTCATCACGAAGATTCTCACCGCCGAGGGACAGGATGTCCGCAAGGGGCAAACGCTCTTCATCATTGACCAAGTGCCCTACGTCGCCGCACTCAACACGGCAGAGGCTGCACTGAAGTCGGCCAAGGCTGCAGAGGCCACGGCCCAGCTCACCTACGACAGCAAGAAGCAGCTCAAGGACCAGCAGGTTATCGGCGACTTCGAACTGCAAACGGCTCAGCAGGCTTTGCTTTCGGCCCAGGCACAAGTGGCGCAGGCACAGGCACAGCTCGCCAATGCCCGCAACAGCCTCAGCTATACCGTCGTGAAGAGTCCGCTCAGCGGTGTGGCAGGCATGATACCTTACCACGTCGGCGCACTCGTCAGTCCCAACATCTCAGAGCCCTTAATCCGAGTCAGCGATGACAGTGAGATGTGGGTCTATTTCAGTCTGAGCGAAAGGGAAGTCACAGATCTGTCAATGCTGCACGGTAGCGTGGAAACCTTTATCCACGACATGCCCGACGTCACGCTCCTCCTGAGCAACGGCAAGGAATATGCGGAGAAAGGCCGGGTGGATGCGGTGAGCGGCATAGTGGATGAGCAGACGGGGGCCGTTGCCTTGCGAGCCGTATTCCCTAACAAGAAGCATCTCCTGCGCGGCGGCGGCACGGGAACGGTCGTCATCTCCACCGTCAGGGACGGAGTTCTCGTTATTCCACAGACCGCGACCTTCGAGCTTCAGAACAAGGTCTTCGTCTATCGTGTCGTGGACGGCAAGACGAAACAGACGGAGATCAGCGTCGCTCCGCTTGACGACGGCAGTCACTACATCGTGGAGCGCGGCCTCGAAGAGGGCGACGTTATCATCGCAGAAGGCGCGGGGCTGCTGAAAGAAGGACTTCCCGTTGACCATTGAACCTTAACCCTTGAACCTTGATCACTAATGTCTCCTAAGGTATTTATAGATCGTCCCATCCTGTCGGGCGTAATCTCCGTGTTCATCGTAGTTCTCGGACTGATTGGATTGCTGCAACTGCCCATCGAACAGTTCCCCGAGATAGCGCCTCCGACGGTCAGCGTGCGGGCAAACTACACGGGAGCCAATGCCGAGACGGTGCAAAAGAGCGTCATCATCCCCCTCGAGGAGAGCCTGAACGGCGTGGAGAACATGATGTACATGACCTCCTCCGCCACCAATACCGGGTCGGGAAGCATCAGCATCTACTTCAAGCAAGGCACCGATGCCGACATGGCCATGGTGAACGTGCAGAACCGTGTGGCCTCCACGCAAGGACAGTTGCCGGCGGACGTCACCAGGAGCGGCGTCACCGTACGCAAACGTCAGACCAGCAACATCAAGAGCCTCTCCCTCTATAGTCCCACGGACGCCTACGACACCGACTTCCTCACGAACTATATGAAGATAAACATCGAGCCTCGCCTCTCCAGGGTGCCCGGTGTGGGCGAAGTGAACGTGTGGGGCGCGAGCTATAGCATGCGCATTTGGCTCGACCCCCTCAAGATGGCATCCTACAGCCTCATGCCTTCCGACATAGACAACGTCCTTGCCGAGCAGAACATCGAAGCGCCGACGGGAACACTCGGTGCCGATGCCGAGAACACCTTCCAGTATGTCCTGAAATATCGAGGACGGTATGAGGAAGAACGCGACTACGAGAACCTCGTCGTCAAGTCCCTTCCCGACGGGAGCGTACTGAGGCTCAAGGATGTGGCCCGTGTGGAACTTGGCATACAGAACTACACTTTTCAGAACAGCACGAACGGTCATGCCGGAGCCAACTGCATGATTGCCCAGACACCTGGTTCCAACGCGAACGAAATCATCACCCTCATCGACGAGACGGCTGCCGAGATACGCGAAGAGCTTCCCCCTGGCATGGAACTCGTGGACGTGATGAGCACAAAGGACTTCCTCGACGCCAGCATCCACAATGTGGTCCGCACACTCCTCGAGGCCATTCTGCTCGTAGTGCTCGTCGTTTATGTCTTCTTGCAAGACCTCAAGAGCACATTCATCCCGTCGCTTGCCATCGTGGTCAGCTTGATCGGGACCTTCGCCGTGCTCTATTTCATAGGCTTCAGCCTGAACCTTCTGACGCTCTTCGCCTTGGTTTTGGTGATAGGAACGGTCGTCGACGACGCAATCGTTGTGGTTGAAGCCGTGCAGGCAAAGTTCGACGAGGGCTACAAGTCGCCCTATCTTGCATCAGTCGATGCCATGAAAGGACTAACGTCAGCCCTTGTCACCACTACAATAGTTTTCATGAGCGTGTTCATCCCTGTCTGTTTCGTCGGAGGGACAACCGGTGTGTTCTACACGCAGTTCGGTGTGACGATGGCCATCGCAGTCATCATCTCCACAATCAATGCCATGACGCTCTCGCCGGCCTTGTGTGCCTTGATGCTTCGCCCGAGGAAAGAAGGCGATACCAGTTTCTCGGCACGCTTCCACGAAGCCTTCAATGTCGGATTCCAACGCGTCGTCAGCAAATACCAAAGAGGTGTCCTCCGCATTTTCCACAACAGATGGCTGCCATGGGTGTCGGTTGTCGTCGTGTGTCTACTGCTTGGATACATGCTGAAAACAACCAAGACAGGGTTCGTCCCGAACGAAGATATGGGATCGATAAACGTCAATGTGCAATGCGCCCCTGGCACAAGCATGGCAGTGACTGGCAAGATAACCCGCGAGGTAGAGCGTCGCATCAAGGACATCCCGCAGTTCCGTCTTTACAACATGACCATCGGTCGAGGTTCGACTTTCGATCAATCATCCTCTGCCGGCTCTTTCAACATCCGTCTCAAGAACTGGGATGAACGTAAAGGCGAAAGCGACGACATCAACTCGGTGATTGACGAAATCTACCGTCGAACTGCCGACATCACGCAGGCTCAGATCCGTGTCAGCACGCGTCCGATGATATCAGGATACGGCGCAACGAGTGGTTTTGAACTGCATGTGCAGGACAGAAAGGGTGGCAAAATAGAAGACTTGATGCGCTATACTCGCATTCTCATCGATTCGTTGAACCAAGAACCCGCTATCTCGCGAGCCTTCACGACGTTCGATACCAAGTATCCTCAATTTAGGGTTGAGGTGGATGCCGCTCGATGTAAGCGCGACGGAGTGTTGCCTAACAACGTGCTGAAAGTGCTGTCTGGCTATGTGGGGGGCACCTATAGCAGTAACCTGACGCGCTTCACGAAGCTTTATCGTGTGATCGTCCAGGCATCACCCGAGTTCAGGTTGGACGAACAGGCGCTCTCCAACATGCGTGTCCGCAGTGAGAGTGGGCAGATGATACCTATCACGCAGTACATCACAATGGAGCGTGTCTATGGCAGCGAAGGCTTGAATCGCTTCAATCTCTTCAGCAGTATCGCCGTAATGGGACAGACTGCCGACGGCTACAGCAGTGGTCAGACCATCGAAGCCATCCGCAGGACGGCTGCAAAGGTGCTCCCTGATGGCTATGGCTACGAGTTCGGAGGCATGTCGAGGGAAGAGGCTTCGCTCGGAAACACCACTGCTGTCATCTTCGCCGTGTGCGTTCTCTTCATATACCTTATATTATGTGCGCTCTATGAAAGTCTCTTTATTCCTCTCGCCGTCATCCTGAGCGTGCCTTTCGGACTGCTTGGCAGCTTTCTCTTCTCGCGGATGTGGGGATTGGAGAACAACATTTACATGCAAACGGGACTCATCATGCTCATTGGATTGCTGGCAAAGACTGCCATCCTGCTCACCGAGTATGCCACCGAAAGGCACCGTCAGGGCATGAGCATCACGATGGCAGCGATGACGGCGGCAAGGGTTCGGCTGCGACCGATACTGATGACGTCGCTTACGATGATTTTCGGAATGCTGCCACTCGTCTTTGCTCACGGTGTAGGGGCCAACGGCAACGTCTCGCTCGGCGTTGGTTGTGCCGGCGGAATGCTCGTTGGCACCATCGCTTTGCTCTTCGTCGTGCCCGTCCTCTACATGCCCTTCCAGTGGCTCCACAGTCGCTTCGGACACATGGTGAAGACGTGAAATATAAGTTGAGGTCTGAAGGGCGTTGGCAATCACAGGCAGGGGCGATGGCAATCACAGGCAGGAGAGATGGCAATCAAAGGCAGGGGCGTTGGCAATCACAGGCAGGGGGCTTTATGGTTCCGCAACTTCTGCTCTTTCCTGCCAACCTGCTGCCATTATGCAGACTTTCGGCGGCATCTCTGCCTAAATCGCACGGCCTGGGGCACTCGTTTGGCACAGGGAAAGCAGAATTTTCCGAAGAATGTGTGGGAGAGTGAAGAGTTTTTCGTAATTTTGCAGCGTGAAACGCGCGCTGAAATATATTCTGTGGACGCTCGTGTCGCTGTTGGTGCTCATCGCACTGCTTGTGGCCAGCCTCTATCTGCCCCCTGTGCAACGGTGGGCGGTGGACAGGCTTACGGCTTATCTGGAGAAGGAAACGGGCCTGGAGGTGAGCGTCGGCAGCGTACACCTCTCGCCCTTGCTCGACCTTCGCCTTGGTCGGGTGCACGTGGCGCAGCCGCCTACCGACGTCATCGACGTGGGCGACGTGCTCGTCGACCTCGACTTGACGCAGATTCTCTCGCTCCATGTGGGCGTGGAGGCTATCGAACTCTCCGACGGCGAAGTCCGTATGACCCAACTCATCGAGTCCCTCCAGATGGAAGGCCGATTGGGAAGCCTCCGCATCGTGGCCGACAACATCGACCTGCGGCAGAAGCGTGTGGGCATCACCAACGCCTCGCTCGACGGATGCCTGCTCGACCTCACGCTCCGCGAAACAGAGGAAGAGGACACCACCGAGAGCGCTCCCGTCGATTGGCGCATCGATGTCGATAAAATCCAAATTCAAAATTCAAGAATCAAAGTTCAGGGCGAGCCGATAGGCTACGCGATAGATGCCGCCATCCGCCAGGCATACGTCGAAGCGGGCGACATCAATCTGCAGAAAGGCAGGTACTTGGTGGGCGAGGTCAGCATCTCGGCCGACAGCCTCAACGTCGCGCCCAACCCAACCCCCGTGGGAGATGGGAATATCCTCGCTCTGCGCGACGTGAAACTCGACTTCGACAAGCTCTCAATCAACCTTCCTTCTTCATCGGTCAACGTCGGGTTGAACAAACTATCCTTCAGGGAGAAAGGCGGATTCCAGCTCGACAACCTCGCCGGATACCTTTCGCTCGACGCCAACCACGTTGAGGCACGGGGCCTGGACCTGCGGACACCGAACAGCACGGCCTGCGGCGACGCCAACATCGAATGGAATTCCCTCTCGCCCAAAGCACGAGGACGGCTGACAGCCGACTTGAAGGCTTCGCTCGGCCACCAGGATGTGCTCCTGCTCGGCGCAAACTTCATCCCGAAGGACCTGGCAAAACACTATCCGAAGCAGCCCCTTAACATCGACCTGACAGCCGACGGCAACGTGGACAGCCTTGCCCTGCAGACAGCAACCCTGACGATGCCCACAGTCATCGACCTCCGTGCCGCCGGAACCGTAGAGCATCTCATGGACAGCCTGCTGCTTGGAGCAGACCTGAAGTGGGACGTTACGACGATGGACCTCAGCTTCTTGAACCGATACCTCGGCCTCTCCGACGTACACTTCCCTAAGATGACGCTCCATGCCGACACCCGTCTGCGCCACGCCACACAGCTTTCGGCCGACGCCCTGCTCCGCGAAGGCAAAGGCACAGCACGGTTGAGAGGCGACATCAACTTCCAGACCATGGCCTACCAAGGCCTCACGCACATCAACGACCTGCAGCTCCACCACTTCCTCCCCAAGGATTCGCTCTATTCCCTCACCATGTCGGCAAAATTCGCAGGCCTCTGCACCGATATGCTCAGTCCCCACACACGGCTGAAGGCGCAGGCTGACGTCAAACACCTTGGCTATGCCGACTGGAACCTCGACGACATCCATGCAGACTGCCACTTGGAGAAAGGAAAAATGACAGCCGAGATGAGCAGCCGCAACGAACTCCTCGGCCTGCAAGGCTGCGTGGATGCAGTCATCGCCGACCGCAAATTGCAGGCCACGACGTTCAATATGGACGTCAACCGCATAGACCTCTATGCCCTACACCTTGCCCGAAAACCATTATCGGCAAGCATGGTGATGCACATCGACGGCGATTCCGACTTCCGGCAAACGCATCGTCTGAAAGCACGCATCGAGGCTATGGAACTAACGACAGCCGACAGCATCTTCCATCCCCTCGACCTTACACTCGACGCCCAACTGACTCCCGAGCTTATCCAAGCAAATGCCTTGGCAGGAGACCTCAGCCTTGCCGTATCATCGGAGCAGGGTCTCGACTCTCTGCTCGCACGGTTAGACAACTTCAGCCGTGAACTTCAGAGAGAAATGGACAGCCTCCGACTCCGACAGGACACGCTCCGTACGCTCCTACCCAACGTCAGACTTGACCTAACCTGCGGGCAGAAGAACCCACTGGGCAACATCCTCCGGCACGCCACGGGCTACAGTTTCCGCGACCTCTCACTGCATTTGCTCTCATCGCCCACCGAGGGTATCAGCGGAAACGGCAGCATGCACAGCCTCAACACAGGAGCCATCCTGCTCGACAGCATTCGATGGGATCTCAAACAAAAGCCGACGGGCATCGAACTCAACGCCCGTGTGGCCAACGGGCCGAAGAATCGCATCGTAACCTTCCTGTCGCAAGCTCATGCAGCGCTGACCGAAACGGGTGCAAACGCCAACCTTGTCTTCTATGATGCCAAAGGAAAGAAGAGCGTGGACTTCGGCCTTGCACTCGATTTGCTACAGGATGGCTTCCGTGCACGCTTTACTCCTCTCAATCCAATCATCGCCTATCGACGCTTCACCCTCAACGACGACAACTTTGTGAGCCTTACAAAGGGCGGACATCTCAATGCCCTTGTCGACCTCCTGGCAGACGATGGCACAGGATTGAAACTCTATACGACTCCCAACGACGAGGCTCAGCAGGACGTATCGCTCAGCGTGAACCAGTTCAACGTGGGCGAATTGACGCAAGTCATCCCGTTCATGCCGGACTTGAGCGGTTTCCTTCATGGCGACTTCCACTACATGCAGGCCGACAGCACAACGACTGTCTCGGCGGAAATGCTCGTGAATCGGATGGCATACAACGGGGTTCGGCTCGGCGACGTAGGCCTCAACGGCATTTACTTCCCTAATGCCGACGGCTCACACTACGTGGATGGCATCATGACGCTCAACGGTGACGAGGTCCTGACGCTCGATGGCAAGTATCACGAAGAGGACAATCGGGGCAAACTCACCGGCAAAACGTCGTTCCGCCACTTGCCTTTCAGCCTTCTGAACGCTTTCATGCCCGACGGACCGCTGGCCCTGAGCGGATATGCCTGGGGGGATTTTGCCGTCGACGGCTTCACTGACAATCCAATCCTGAACGGTGAGCTGAAGACCGACTCGCTCCACATCAAGGCGGACAACTACAATATTGACTTACGTATTCCCGATCATACCATTTCTGTAACGGACAGTCGGCTGGCACTGAACAGGATTGAGGCTTATGCGGCAGGCAAGACGCCGCTAACGCTGGACGGCAACATCGACTTCAGCGTGCTGGAGCGTGTCATGCTCGACGTGAATGTCCGTGCCAACGACTACCAACTCATCAATGCACCCAAGCGTCAGGGCTCGCTGGCCTGGGGCAAAGTGTTCGCAGGGCTTGGCGGAAGGCTTTGGGGAACGCTCGATAACCTCAAGCTGCGCGGGCGTCTCGATGTGCTGGGGAGCACGGATGTGAGCGTAGTGCTGACCGATACGCCTCTCAACTCGCAGGATCAGCTGGCCGACATCGTGACGTTCACCGACTTTTCCGACACCATTCAGGCCGAACCCGTGGAGCTGAAGCGGCAAAGCATTGACATGCAGATGGAGGTGGGCATTGCCGAGACGGCGCAGATACACTGTTTCCTGAGCGACGGGGGCAACGATTACATCGACCTGCAAGGGGGCGGCGACCTCACGCTCACCTACGATCTGGAGAACGACCTGCAGCTCTGGGGCCGCTACACCATTGGCAAGGGCACGATGCGCTACTCGCTGATGGCCATACCGCTGAACGATTTCCAGATAGCCCAAGGTAGTTTCGTGGAGTTCCAGGGCAACATTGAGAATCCAAGGCTGAGCATCAATGCCAGCGAGCGCGTCCGTTCCACCGTCACCGAGAACAATGTGCCGCGAAACGTAGCCTTCGACGTGGGACTTGCCATTAGCCGAACGCTCGAGGACATGGGCCTGGAGTTCACACTCGAGGCGCCGGAGGACATGACCGTGCAGAATCAGCTCACAGCCATGACGCAGGAAGAGCGGGGAAGGGTGGCCGTGACGATGCTCGTGACGGGCATGTATGTCACGGACGACGCTGAGACCAACGGAGGATACAACTATGCGAACACGCTCAACGCCTACCTTCAGAGCGCCATCAACGAGATTGCCGGCAAGGCACTCAGCACCGTTGACGTCAACTTCGGCATCCAAAGCGGCACATCGGAAGCAGGCACCAGCACCACGGACTACAGCTTCAGCTTCGCCAAGCGCTTCTGGGGCAACCGCATCAGCGTCATCATCGGCGGAAAGGTCAGCACGGGGCAGGACGCAGTCAACACCGGGCAGACCATCATCGACAACGTGGCCATCGAGTATCGCCTTGACAAGACCGGCTCGCGCTACGTCAATCTCTTCTACGACCGCAACTACGAGTCGCTCCTCGAAGGACAGGTCACAAAGATGGGCGGCGGCATCGTGCTCCGCAAGAAGGCCGACCGCCTGGGCGAGCTCTTCATCTTCCGCAAACCCAAGACGGAGGAAGAGGAGAGACGGAAGGGCGAATCAGAAAAAACCGAACAGAATGAGAACAGGTAGTGCAGAGAAGACAAGAAACGCCGCGTGCGGCGACAGCCATCGTCGCGTGCGGCGATGGCAAACGTCGCGTGCAGCGATGGCAAACGTCGCGTGCAGCGTTCTGAAGGCCCTCCTGCTGTGCCTCCTCCTCTCGGCTTGCTCCATCACAAAAGGCCTGCCCGAAGGCGAGAAACTCTACCGGGGCATCAAGAGCATCGACTATGACAAAGCTCCCTCGGGCAAGGCAGATGAGCAGCAAGAAGGCGTCATCACAGCCCTGGCAGGCGCATACTCCACGGTGGAAGGACTGCTCAAGGGCGACGCCTCGGTGCTGAAGTCGGAAGAGAAGGACCCGAAAGCCGTGCGCGACAGCCTCAGGAAACTCTCACAAAAGGACCAGGAAGCCTACGCACAGGCCAAGGAAGAAGTGGAGGCAGTGCTCTCCTATACCCCCAACGGCGCACTCATGGGCAGCAGCTTCGTCACACATCCTTTCCCCATCAAGCTGCTCATCTACAACAAATACGCAGGCAGCAAGCACCGCTTCGGCCGATGGATGTTCAATCACTTCGCCGCCTCGCCCGTACTCATGAGCAACGTCAACCCACGCCTGCGCGCTACAGTCGCCAAGAACACCCTGCGAAGCCGAGGATACTTCCGTGCCGAGACAGGATTCGAGACACACACCGACCGCCGGGACACACTGAAACAACGCGTCAGCTACAGCATCCATCCCGGCCCAGTCTACCACCTCGACAGCATCAGCTACCGAGGGTTCCCACCGCAAGCCGACAGCATCATCGCCGCATCACTCGCCCAGCAGAAGGACGACGCAGAGCCTGTGCTACGACGAGGCGACCCCTTCAGCGTCGTAAAGCTCGAGGAAGAACGCAAACGCATCGTCGCTGCACTGCGAGAGCAAGGCTACTACTACCAGCGCAACGACTACATCAACTTCCTGGCCGACACCCTTCAGACACCCATGAAGGTGAAATTGCAGGTACAACCCTCGCCCACCGCACCGCCGGAAGCCATGCATCCTTATTATATAGGTAACACGCGCGTCAACATCCTCAAGTATGGCGACCGACACATCGTGGACAGCATCACCATGCGAAGCGGCTTCTCCTTCGGATACAGCCGCCCCGTCAAGTTCAAGCCCGAAAGCATGGGCAAAGGGAAACCGCCAAAAGCCGTCAGAGGGCAGGCACCTCTGCTCAAACCCCGAGCCGTCTGGCGCTCAATGCTCTTCCGCAAAGGCGACCTCTACAGGCAAAGCCTCGGAGAACTCATGCAGGAAGGACTCGCAGCCACCAACGTCTTCTCCTCCCTCCGCATCAACTATGTGCCCAGAAAGACTGCCGTGGATTCCACAACGGCCGTCCAAGATTCAATCGTCAACAGCCGATGGACAACGAATGGTGGGCAACGTCCCGACACACTCGACATCGTAATCAACGCGACGCTCGACAAACCATACGACGCCGAGTTCCAAGGCAACCTGACAGGCAAGACAGGAGGGCAGATAGGGCCTGGGGCAAGCTTCTCATTCAGCAAGCGTAATGCCTTCCGGGCAGCAGAGACTCTCACACTCAAGCTCTGGGGTTCCTACGAATGGCAGACGGGTGCCAACGTCAAGGGCAGTAGCAAACTCCTGAATTCCTACGAATGGGGACTGAGCGGCTCACTCTCTTATCCCAGATTCCGCTTCCTCGGTCTCGGCCGACGCGTGGGACGGAAGTTCGTATCCACCACCGCTATCGACCTACAGGCACGCTGGCAGAACCGGGCAGGCTTTTTCGGTCGCGTCTCATGGAGCGGCGGTCTGAACTACACCCTGCAGCGTAAGCAAAGCATGAAGCACGAATTCTCCCCTATCACCATTACCTACGACCAACTTCTGCACAGCACTTCGCGCTTTGACTCCATCGTTTCGGCCAACCCCGCACTCTATGTTTCCATGCGCGACCAGTTCGTTCCGAGCATGTCCTACACCTTTTCGTGGGCCGGAACGCCCAAACATCCCTCGGCACTCACGCTTTCCTTCAAGGAAGCCTCTGCCCTGTTGTCGAGTTTCTACGCCATCGGCGGCAAATCCTACACTGAGCAAGGCAAGAAACTCCTCGGCGTGCCGTTCGCACAGTTCGTTAAACTTACCGCTCACTACACGCGTCAGTTCCCTCTGACCAAGAGGAGTCTCATCGCAACGCGTGCCTTTGCCGGCATCGTCTACAGCTATGGCAACGCCAAGGCTGCTCCTTATGCCGAACTTTTCAGTGTGGGTGGAGCCAACAGCATACGTGCTTTCGGTATGCGAACCATTGGTCCCGGAGCATATCACCCTGAGACTTCGCAATACTCCTACGTCGATCAGATGGGTGATCTCAAGCTTGAAGTCAATGTGGAGTACAGGTTTCCGATTGTAGGAAAGCTCGCCGGTGCCGCTTTCCTTGATGCTGGTAACGTCTGGCTCCTCAGGGATAGCGAGAATCAGCCAGGCGGTAAGTTCTCATTCAAAAGCCTTGGAAAGCAGATAGCGCTCGGCACGGGTGTCGGAATCCGCTACGATCTCGACTTCCTCGTGCTTCGTTTCGACCTCGGAATCGGCATCCATGCACCTTACGACACAGGGCGCAGGGGTTACTACAACATGCCTTCCTTCGGCAAATCGTTGGGCTATCACTTTGCCATCGGCTACCCCTTCTGATGCCATCCTGTGGGGAGAGAGGAAACGCCGCAGCCTGAGAATGAAAACGCCGCACGCGGAAATTGCAGTCTCCGCGTGCGGCGTTGGCAATCGCAGCGTGCGGGGATTCCGGTCTCCGCACGCCGTGATTTCTCACAGACCGTTCCAGAAGCGCCAGCTTGCCATGGCCTGAAGGTGGAGCATCTCAAGGCCGTTCTTGACAACCGCACCCTGTGCGCGGCCTTTCTGCATGAAGAGTGTGTCCTCGGGGTTGTAGACGCAGTCGAAAAGCAAATGCCTGGGCGTGAGACACTCATAAGGGATATCGGGCGCAGCGTTGACCTTGGGGAACATCCCGACGGGCGTGCAGTTGACGATGACCGTGTACTCCTGCATCACATCGGCTGTCAAGTCGGAGTAAGCAAAAGGCCCCCTCCCCGCTCCCCCTTTGGGGGAGTGCTTTTGTTCACTGGAGTTCTCAGGCGCTGAGGCACTCCCCCAAAGGGGGAGCGGGGAGGGGGCTTTTGCTTTACGGCTGACGTATGTCCACTCCAGTCCCAGCCGTTTCAGTCCGACACAAATGGCCTTGCTGGCACCACCCGTGCCCAGGACGAGTGCTTTCGTGTGCCATGGCTGCAACAAGGGCCTGATGCTCTCGCTGAAACCTATGATGTCGCTGTTGAAACCCGTGAGGCGGATTTGACAATTTGACGATTTACAATTTGACAATTTCACATCCTTTTCACTGGATTCCTTGTCCATTTGTGAAATTGTCAAATTGTCCAATCGTTCAACTTTAATGACGTTGACGGCACCAATCTCGCGGGCTTCGTCGCTCATCGCATGGAGGAACGGGATGACGGCCTGCTTGTGAGGCAAGGTGACGTTGAGGCCTCGGAGGTTCGGGTGCTGCCGAATGACGTCGAGGAGCATGGATGCATCGGGAATCTCGAAGTTCCTGTACTCGGCATCGATGTTCTCTCTGGCAAACTTCTCCGTGAAGAAACCACGGCTGAAGCTGTGGCCGAGGGGAAATCCTATGAGCCCATACAGTGCCCTCCCTGCGGCCTCTTTGCCGGAAGGACCTTGTGCGGCGGCAAATTCTTCATTTTTCATTCTTTCATTCCTTCATTTTTTTATTTCCTCGCCAAGTACATCGTGCTGATTCCGAAAGTGAAGCGTCGCCACTCCACCTCGGCGAATCCTGCCCTCTTCAAGATGCCTTCCATGGCTTCTGCCTGAGGGAAAGCCTCCATGGAGGCTGGGAGATAGGTGTACGCGCTGCTGTCATGACTGACGAGCCGCCCGATGATTGGCATGACGACGTGTGCGTAGAGCCAGAACATCTGCTTCATGGGGAACCGAGGGGGCGGCGTGAGTTCCACGATGAGGAGGTGTCCGCCGGGCTTCAGCACGCGCCGCATCTCCCGCAAGCCTTGGTCGAGGTCGGGGAAATTGCGCACGCCGTAGGCCGACGTCACAGCGTCGAACGTGTCATCCGGAAGGGAGAGCGCCATGCAATCGCCGTGCTCGAAGGAGATGATGTCCTGCAATCCTGCCTCGCGGACCTTGCGTCGCCCCACATCCATCATGCCCTCGCTGATGTCCGCCCCCGTGATATGCCGGGGCTGGAGCCTTTCGGCCAGGAGCATGGCGAAGTCGCCGGTGCCCGTCGCCACGTCGAGTATGAGTCCTTCTCCTGCTTCAGAAGGGAAGAAACGGCCGAGGCTGTCGACGGCTTTCCTGCGCCATCGCCGGTCTATGCCAAGGGAGAGCAGATGGTTGAGGCGGTCGTAGGTGGGCGCAATCCTGTCGAACATCTGCCGCACCCGCTCGCCTTTGCTGTTATTCTTCACGCCTTACTTATCGTTTTTCGCCCTTCGGAGCAGCCATTCCGTCACGTTGCGTTCGATGCGCCGGGCAAGGTCGCCCTCGTCGTCGGCAGGCTGGAACTCCTCTCCCACGATGTGCTCATAGAGCTCTATGTAGCGGTCGGCAACACTTTGGGCGTACAGGTCGGTGATTTCAGGCATGGTCTGTCCGGGCTGATTCATAAAGCCTCGTTCGATGAGCCACTGCCTTACGAACTCCTTCGAGAGCTGGCGTTGCGGTTCGCCGGCCTTGAACTTCTCCTCGTAACCGTCGGCATAGAAGTAGCGGCTCGAGTCGGGTGTGTGGATTTCATCAATGAGGATGACCTTGCCATCGCGCTTTCCGAACTCATACTTCGTGTCGACCAGGATGAGACCCTTGCTGGCTGCTATCTCCGAACCGCGCTGGAAGAGGGCACGCGTGTACTTGACCATGGTCTGCCAGTCTTCTTTGCTGACGAGTCCCTGGCGTATGATTTCCTCGGCAGAGATGTTTTCGTCGTGTCCTTCCTCTGCTTTCGTAGTGGGAGTTATTATGGGCTCTAGGAATTTTTCGTTCTCCCTCATGCCGTCAGGGAGCTTCACTCCGCAGAGCTCCCTGCAGCCTGCCTTGTACTCTCGCCAAGCCGATCCGGTGAGATAGCCTCGGATGATCATCTCCACGCGGAAGCCTTCTGCCTTAAGGCCGACGGTCACCATGGGATCAGGCGTGGCAAGTTTCCAGTTAGGCACTATGTCTGCCGTGGCATCGAGGAAGGCTGCGGCGATTTGGTTGAGCACTTGTCCCTTGTAGGGAATGCCCTTGGGGAGGATGACGTCGAAGGCGGAGATGCGATCCGTGGCGACCATGACCATGAGGTCATCGTTGATGTTGTAGACATCGCGGACTTTGCCGTGATAGACATTCACCTGCCCTGGCAGATGAAAGTCAGTTCTTGTCAGTGCTTTCATCTTCTTTGTGTTGTATGTTTTGTTGTGTTTCGTATGCTTCCACGATACGGGTGACGAGTTTGTGGCGAACGATGTCTTTCTTCGTGAGCTCGACGAAGCCGATTCCTTTGACATGGCGAAGAATTTGTATTGCCTCGACGAGCCCTGAGCGGACACTATGAGGGAGGTCTATCTGCGTAGTGTCGCCCGTTACGATCATCTTGGTGTTCATTCCCATGCGAGTGAGGAACATTTTGAGCTGGGCGGACGTAGTGTTCTGTGCCTCATCGAGAATGACGACGGCGTCGCTCAAAGTGCGTCCGCGCATGAAGGCAAGGGGTGCTATCTGAATTATGTTCTGCTCCATCATCTCACGGAGCTTCTGTGTGGGAATCATGTCCTCGAGTGCATCGTAGAGGGGTTGCAGATAGGGGTCAATCTTCTCTTTCATGTCGCCGGGAAGGAAGCCGAGTTTCTCTCCGGCCTCCACGGCGGGACGTGAGAGGACGATGCGCCTTATCTCCTTGTTCTTGAGGGCTCGTACGGCAAGGGCGATGCTTGTGTAGGTTTTGCCTGAGCCTGCTGGTCCTACGGCAAAGAGGAGGTCGTTCTCATGGTAGGCCTTTACGAGGGCTTGCTGGTTGGCTGTGCGGGCACAAATAGGGCGTCCCGTGACGCTATAGACGATGGCTCCTTCCACTCCGGCGCGTTCCGGGTGTTCGCCTCGCGTGATGTTCAGGAGTTCTTCCTCCGTCAGGCTGTTGTACTTGAGGATGTGTTTCTGCAGCTTCTGCACGTTCTCCTCGAAGGCGCAGAGTTCCAACTCGTCGCCCATGACGTGGAGTACGTTGCCTCGGCCCACGATGCGGAGCTTGGGATAGAGCGCCTTGAGCACTTGCATGTTGGCGTTGTTCACGCCATAGAGCAGAAGCGGGTCGATGTCGTCGATGAGGATATGCTTTTCAATCATTCGCCTATTTTTAATGCAAAGGTAATAAAAATTGAAGAATGAAGAATGAAGAATGAAGAATTATTGGTGCAAGAATGAAAATTATGAATTGAGAATTATGAATTATGAATTAAAATGTGTACTTTTGCAACGTTTATAGCTATGCGAAGACTCAAGAAGAAGATATTCCTCGGCCTTTTCGGAGGCACGGTGCTGCTGTTGGGAGCGGTGCGAACGGTGTTCCCTGAGGTGGCGGGCGAAACGCCTGAGGCGGAAGCACCGCAGGCGGAGACGGACATCGCCGCACGCGACGATGCCAATCGCCGCACGCGAAGTTTGCCATCGCCGCAGCCTGCGATTGACAGCACCGTCAGCCGGGCCGCGCAGCCTGCCGCGCAGCAGGACTCCACCCCCGGGAGGAGGTGGCACCCGGTCAGGAGCGTTCCCTCCTATGCCGAGTGCTTCCCCGACGTGCAGGACGTGCAGATCGTTGCCGCCCGACGCTGGGGAGTGCGACCCGTCCTCAACCGTAAGGAGGCTGAACGGCGGCGACGGGAACTGGTTTACATCGGGGCGAGCCCCTTCTACAGCCTCGACGAGAAGATGATCCACAGCATCCCCTACCTCGTGCCCCGCGCCTCGCACCTGCTTACCCACATCGCCCGCTCATACATGGACAGCCTCTATCAGAAGGGAATCCCCTTGCACCAGATCATCGTCACGAGCGTCTTGAGGACACAGGACGACGTGCTCCGCCTCCAACAAAGCAACGGTAACGCCACCGAGCAAAGCTGTCACCTCTTTGGCACCACGTTCGACATCTGCTACAACCGCTTCACCACCGTCTCCCACCCCGACGGTCCGGAACGTCGGCCCGTGCAGAACGACACACTCAAGTGGGTCCTCTCCGAAGTACTCCGCGACGTCAGGCAGCAGGGGCGCTGCTACATCAAGTACGAAGTCAAGCAAGGATGCTTCCACATCACCGTCCGTTAGTTAAAAAACGTTAGTCCGGGACCGCCGGATTAAACTTTCGTGCCACTCCGTCGGTCAAAAGGGTGTGACAAGAACAAAAGTAACATCCTTAAAACAACCAACAATGAAAAAGACCATCATCCTGGCAGTCCTCGCCCTCATGGGCAGCGCCGCCATGTCTGCACAAGAGCAGGCAAACACCGAACAACGCGAGAAAGCCATCAGCGAACGCATCGGAAAAGCTGCAGAACGCATGGCAAAAGACTTTAACCTCGAAGGCGACAAGCA
This sequence comes from uncultured Prevotellaceae bacterium, assembly GCA_947166305.1. Lineage (GTDB taxonomy): Bacteria > Bacteroidota > Bacteroidia > Bacteroidales > Bacteroidaceae > Physcousia. The sequence goes on from CAMVDV010000003.1 coordinate 26,287, forward strand.
GAAAGCCTTCGTCGAGACCTACACAGCCTACCAGAAAGAAATGTTCGCCACCAACCAAATGCGCGGAGAGTCAAGGCAACGCGAGCACGAAGGCGCAGACAAGGAATTCACCGCCGAAGAGGCCCAGACCAGAATCCAAGAGAACTTCGCACGTCAGGAAAAACAGATAGCCACCATGCAGAAGCGCCTCGATGTGCAAAAGAAGTACGCCGAAGAGCTCTCCAAAACGCTCACACCACAGCAAGTCCTCAAAGTGCTCAACCCACAGCGACGCTCCGGCAACCGCGACGGCGCACAGCAGAACGAAGAACGCCAAGGCCAGCGACGCGGAGGATTTGACGGTGGCGAAAGAAGAGGCGGCTTCGGCGGCGGACCACGCGGAGGCTTCGGAGGAGGATTCTGAACCCCTCACCACCACCCTCCAGCCCCTAAATAACAAAGAAAAAAGTCCAAAGTCTTGCCACTTCGGACTTTTTTTCGTAAGTTTGCATTCGCTAACCCAAAAACATCAACACCATGGGAAGAATACTCATCATAGGCGCCGGCGGTGTAGCCACGGTTGCCGCCCACAAAGTGTGTCAGAATCCCGACACATTCACAGAAGTCATGATTGCCAGCCGCACACTCCCCAAATGCGAAGCACTGGCACAAGTGCTCAACAAGAAGTACGGCACCACCGTCAAGACAGCACAGGTCGACGCAGACAGCGTGGAGCAACTCGTGAAACTCCTCAGCTCCTACAAGCCACAGCTCGTCATGAACCTCGCATTGCCCTACCAAGACCTCACAATCATGGAGGCCTGCCTGCAGACAGGCTGCAACTATCTCGACACAGCCAACTACGAACCCAAGGACGAGGCACACTTCGAGTACAGCTGGCAATGGGCCTATCGGGAAAAATTCGAGAGGGCTGGACTCTGCGCCATACTCGGTTGCGGCTTCGACCCAGGCGTCACCAGCATATTCACAGCCTATGCCGCCAAACACCACTTTGACGAACTGCAATACCTCGACATCGTGGACTGCAACGCAGGCAACCATCACAAGGCCTTCGCCACTAACTTCAACCCCGAAATCAACATCAGGGAAATCACACAGAAAGGCCTCTACTGGGAAAACGGCCGCTACATCGAGACCGAACCCATGGCCATCCACAAGCCTCTCACCTACCCTGGCATCGGACCCCGCGAGAGTTACCTCCTGCACCACGAGGAGATAGAGTCGCTCGTCATCAACTATCCCACCATCAAGCGCGCCCGTTTCTGGATGACATTCGGGCAGCAATACCTCACATACCTCGACGTTATACAGAACATCGGCATGAGTCGCATCGATGAGATAGTGTATGAAGCACCGCTTGCCTGTCCCGAGAACGGCAAAACCATGGCCAAAGTCAAGATTGTTCCCCTGCAGTTCCTCAAGGCAGTGCTGCCCAATCCGCAAGACCTGGGCGAGAATTACGACGGAGAGACGAGCATCGGCTGCCGCATCCGCGGTCTGCGCGACGGACAGGAGCATACATATTATATATATAACAACTGCTCTCACCGCGCAGCCTACGAGGAAACCGGCATGCAGGGCGTGAGCTACACCACGGGAGTGCCTGCCATGATCGGCGCAAAGATGTTCCTCGAGGGCCTATGGAACAAGCCCGGCGTGCACAACGTCGAGGAGTTCGACCCCGACCCCTTCATGGCTCAGCTCAACACCCAGGGCCTCCCATGGCACGAGATACACGACGGCGACCTGGAGCTCTGACCATTCCCGCAACAACGCAATAACGATATAACGCAATAACGGTATAACGTAATAACGACATAACGACACAAAACTATGGCAAAGAAAGAAACCGAAACGGCCGCCCCGGTGCAGAGCGAGAAGCTCAAAGCGCTGCAGGCGGCAATGGCAAAGATCGAGAAAGACTTCGGCAAGGGCTCCATCATGAAGCTCGGCGAGGAGAGAATCGACAACATCGAAGTGATACCGTCCGGCTCCATTGCGCTGGACTACGCGCTCGGCGTGGGCGGATACCCCAGGGGACGCATCGTGGAAATCTACGGCCCGGAGTCGTCGGGCAAGACGACGCTCGCCATCCACGCCATCGCCGAGGCGCAGAAGCGAGGCGGCATAGCGGCCTTCATCGACGCCGAGCATGCCTTCGACCGCTTCTATGCCGCCAACCTCGGCGTGGACGTCGACGAACTGCTCATCTCCCAGCCCGACAACGGAGAGCAGGCTCTCGACATTGCCGACCAGCTCATCCGGAGCGCGGCCGTCGACATTATCGTCATCGACTCCGTGGCCGCCCTCACCCCCAAAGCTGAAATCGAGGGCGACATGGGCGACAATAAGGTGGGACTCCAAGCCCGTCTCATGAGCCAGGCACTGCGCAAGCTCACCGCAACCATCAGCAAGACGAACACAACCTGCATCTTCATCAACCAGCTACGCGAGAAGATAGGCATCATGTTCGGCAACCCTGAGACCACCACCGGCGGCAATGCCCTCAAGTTCTACGCATCCGTGCGGCTCGACATCCGCAAGTCGGCCAGCATCAAGGACGGCGACAACGTCATTGGCAACGAAGTGAAAGTGAAGGTAGTCAAGAACAAAGTGGCCCCACCCTTCCGCCGTGCCGAGTTTGAAATCATGTATGGCGAAGGCATCTGCCGCGTGGGAGAAGTCGTAGACCTGGGCGTCCAGTTCGGAATCCTCGAGAAGAGCGGCTCCTGGTACAGCTATGGCGGCTCCAAACTCGGTCAGGGAAAGGAAGCCACCAAAGCCGTCCTGCGCGACAACCCCGAGCTTCAGGAAGAAGTGACGGCCAAGATCTACGAAGCCATGGCCCAGGCCAAGGCATAGCCCCCCGCCCCCTTCACGTCCCCACGGAAGCGGACATCCCGTCGAGGCGCACTCCATCCCCACGGAGCGCGCCTCGGCAGTTTCCAAACGCACCGTGCGGAGATGGCAAACGCAGCCTGCGGAGACGGCAAACGCAGCGTGCGGAGATGCCAAACGCCCTGTGCCGCGACCGAAAACAGGAAAAGTTGCGCCGAAAACAAAAAAAGACGGCTGTTTGCTTGCACGATTGGGCAGAAAACAATATCTTTGCATTCGGTATCGGGGGGAGAAATTCCCGAACCATAGATGCAATAGCTTATTATTTCGCACTTACCGAAAAGACCTCGGAAATCTGTTTTGGAATAGTTCGACATAAGAAGCAAAGGGAAGACCGCAGGAAAAGGGTCTGCCCTGTCTACACTATAGCTATGCGCACGCCCTGGCGTGGAGCATTCTTATATGTAGACAGGGGTTCCAATCCGAGGTCTGCCCCTCAGGTAAGTGCATAAGGGTGTCCACGTCATTTTTGTGTCCTTACCTCAGCGTGCAAACTTAACCTTATTTACTAACATTAAATAATAAGCTTTATGAAGAAACTCATCCTATTCGGCTTTGCTGCAATGCTTGCAAGCTGTGGCAGCACTCAGTTCGCCATCACATCGTCCGGCGAAAACCTTTCGGCCCTGACCAAAGTGACGGACAACGAAGAGCCTTGCGTCTCCCCCTTCGGCGGTGACAACGGGAAAGACCTCTTCTTTGCCGCCCGCGAGAACAAGAGATTCTACAACATCTACAAGAAGGACAACCCCTTCTCGAGTGCCATGACGCAGAAGACGAGCGGCAAGAACTTCAACATCTCGCCGGCCTACAACGCCGAGACTGACAGGATTGCCTTCCGATGCCAGCAAGAAGGGGCAAACACCTCAGACATCTACATCATGAACAACAATCAGGGAAAGGCATTGTCGCAAATCACGGAGTCGAACAACGCCTTCGAGGACAACCCATGCTTCAGTGCCGACGGCAAATATCTCGTCTATGATAAGACAACAACCACCTTTTATCAGAAAGCAGGCGTCACAGGGGTACTGTTTGGAGCCTACTCTATGCTGATTGTACAGAACAGCGAGATATGGATGAGAAACCTCGATACCGGCGAGAACATCCTGCTCGGAAGCGGCGTGCAGCCTGCCTTCTCTCCAGACGGAAAGACGATTGTCTACGTGAAGTACTCGTCGGATGCCAAAAGTTGCAGCGTCTGGACGATGGACACCGACGGCGGCAACCAAGTACAGGTCACGGATGCAAAGAAGGGATATGCCTTCCATCCTCGCTTCAGCCCCGACGGAAAGAAAATCGTCTTTGACTGCTACAAGAAAGACAAAAAGGACAACGACATCTACATCATCGACACGGACGGCAACAACCTGAGCCAAGTCACCATCAACAAGTCGTACGACGGACAACCATACTGGACCTCCGACGGCTACATCTACTTCGTCTCCGACCGCGGCGGCAAGTCCGGCAACAGACAAATCTGGCGATTCAAACTATAAATAGACAGGGACACCACTCGGGGCGCACGCCGTACTTTGGCTGTGCGCCCTTTTTGCGTCCCGTCGCCGACAACGTTCTTTCACCCCATCCCTCATGTATATGAAAGAACCCCATAGCGTTCCCGGCCGAACCCCGTGGCATTGTCGCCACAACCCCGCAGGGTTACCGCCAGAACCCTGTTGGCCGTGCAGAATCCCTGCACGGGAAGAATGGAATTGCGGCGCAGGGAAACAGGAATCCCCGCACGGGGAGAGTGAACTTTCCGCGTGCGGGGATTATGGATGTGGAAGGGGGTGAGGCTGCTACTTGGCGTAGGCGATGGAGCGAGTCTCACGGATGACGGTGATCTTCACCTGTCCGGGATAGGTCATCTCGTTCTGGATCTTGGTGGCAATGTCGGTGCTGAGCTGCTCGGTCTGCTTGTCGTCTATCTTGTCGGCGCCGACGATGACGCGCAATTCGCGGCCGGCCTGGATGGCATACGTCTTGACGACTCCGGGGTGGCTCATGGCGATGTCCTCGAGGTCCTTGAGTCGCTTGATGTAAGCCTCTACGATTTCGCGCCGTGCGCCGGGTCGTGCGCCGCTGATGGCGTCGCATACCTGCACAATGGGAGCGAGCAGCGTGGTCATCTCCATTTCGTCGTGGTGCGCACCGATGGCGTTGCAGATGTCGGGCTTCTCCTTGTACTTCTCTGCGAGCTTGGCTCCGTAGAGGGCATGCGGGAGTTCCGGCTCCTCGTCGGGCACCTTTCCGATGTCGTGGAGCAAGCCCGCGCGCTTGGCTTTCTTGGGGTTGAGTCCGAGTTCGCTGGCCATGACGGCGCAGAGGTTGGCGGTCTCGCGGGCGTGCTGCAGGAGGTTCTGTCCGTAGCTGCTGCGGTATTTCATTTTTCCGACGATGCGTATGAGCTCGGGGTGCAGGCCGTGTACGCCGAGGTCGATGGTGGTGCGCTTGCCCACCTCGAGGATTTCCTCGTCGATTTGCTTTTTGACTTTTGCCACGACCTCTTCGATGCGTGCCGGATGGATGCGTCCGTCGCTGACAAGCTGGTGGAGTGCGAGGCGACAGATTTCGCGTCTGACGGGGTCGAAGGCGCTGATGACGATGGCTTCGGGTGTGTCGTCGACGACAATCTCTGTGCCTGTGGCGGCTTCGAGCGCACGGATGTTGCGTCCTTCACGGCCGATGATGCGTCCTTTCACTTCGTCGTTGTCGATATGGAAGACGGTGACGGAGTTCTCGACTGCTGTTTCGGTGGCGACGCGCTGTATGGTCTGGATGATGATGCGCTTGGCTTCCTTGGTAGCTGTCATGCGTGCGTCGTCCATTATCTCGTTGATGTAGGCGGCGGCGTTTGTCTTTGCTTCGTCTTTGAGTGTCTCGATGAGACGTTCGCGTGCTTCGTCGACGCTGAGTCCGGAGATTTCCTCGAGCTTGGTGCGCTCTTGGTTGATGAGGTCGGAGAATCGTGCGTTCACTTCCTCTTCTTTCTTTTCGAGGAGGGCCTGCTGTGTCTCCATACGCTGCCGCTGTGCGTCGGCTTCCTGCTTGCGTCGTGTCAGCTCGTCCTGTTTTTGGTTGAGCTGCATCTCGCGCTGTTTGATGCGGTTTTCGCTTTGCTGGATCTGCTGATTGTGCTGCCTTACTTCTTTTTCGAGTTCGGCTCGCTTGCTCAGGAACTTTTCTTTCACTTCAAGCAGCTTTTTCTGCTTGATGACTTCTGCCTCTTTCTCGGCAGTCTCTGTGGCTTCCTCCATGATGGCCTTGCGCTTTGCGGGCACGATGACGAAGTACCATGCCGACACGAGCACGACGAACAGCACGAGAGCTGCCACGATGGCTACTATGATCGTTGTCATTGAAAAATTAAGTGTTTGTTGTTAATACTCGGGGTCAATTTTTTTGAGGTTTGAAGACAGGAGCCGGGGAGTCTTCGGGGCGTAGGCTTCCCTGCTTCTCTTTTCACTTTTCGCTTTTGATGAGCGCGGCCTCGACCTCCGAAAGCAGTGGGCGGAGCCGGGACAGGATGGGTTCTGCATCGACTTCCATCTCGCTCTTCTTGCTCTGAACGGCAATGTCGAGAAGGGTCATCACGAGATACATCTCCGAGTTCTGCCCGGGGTAACTGCTTGTATAGAAGTTGAATCTCTCCTTGATGAGTTTTTCGGCCTGACGATAGATGTATTCTTCGTCGCGGCGGACGGTCATGGGCATTGTCCACGAACCGAATCGGAGAGTTATTGAAAGGGTGTCATCCATTGTCTTACTGTTTTACTTTTAGCATAGAGATGCACCTGTCAATGTCGCGCACCATCGTCCTGAGACGGCCTCTCATGTCTTTCACGTCATTGTCGGCCATGTCGATGTACTTAGCCATCTTGAGGCGGCTGTATTGCTGCCTTAGTTCTTCGTTCTGAATCTGCAGCCTGAGGATTTCATCGTCTTTTTCTTCGAGCTGCCGGCGCAGTTTGTCCTGCTCGCCTTGCTGCTCTTTTTGCTGCATGACGAGCTGGCGTACGCGCGTTTCCAGCCGTGTGATGAGTTCCTTAAGCTCCTTGTTCATGTCTATGATGGCTCAATTTGGGGGCAAAGATAATACTTTTTTTCTCTTTGTGCAAGTTTATTGCTCACTATTTTTCTTTGGTTCCTTTTTTGCGAGCATTACGATGTTGTGGACATATTCCGTCATCCATGCTTCGGAATACCCGAGTATGCTTTGGTATTTCCTGATGCTGACGCAGGTGCGGCGCACGCTTTCGTCCTTCCAGTCGTTCTTTGTCATGATTTGGTGTATCTGCTTGGCAGTCATTTCCCTGAGGGCTCCGCGCAAGAAGCTGGGCAGTCTCATCTTCCACTGCATGAGGTTGCCCATGAGCATCATGAGGTCCTGGCTGAAGCCTTGGAACTGTATGAGGTAGCTCTGTGCGTCCTGTATCTTGTGGCAGTGTTTCTTGATGCTGCCGTCTATTTCGCTGAAGAAGCCGTCGCTCAGCCCATAGATGTCCTGGATGAGCTTTCGGCAGTGTTTCTTCTCGCCTATGCCGAGCTTGTTGTTGAGGGTGGGGACGCGATAGGTCTGCTTGAAGATGCGAAGGTCGGGCAGTACGCCGAGATTGCTGATGCCTGTCTGCGCTGCTATCGCTGCCTGGTAATAGACACGGATGAGGAGCATGAAGTCTTCCATGCCGCCTGCCTTCGCCGGCTGTTCTTCCTTCTTCCGGCCGAAGAGTTTACTGAGTATAGACATAGACTTTATTTACTATTTGACGATTTACGATTTACGATTTATTTACTATTTTTTATTTCGCTATTTATTTCCCCTTAATGGGGATTAGAGGGCTTTTACTGTTTGACGATTTACGATTTACTGTTTATTTACTATTGTATTTTTTCACTATTTATTCTTCCCTAAAAGGGATTAGAGGGCGTTTACTATTTGACGATTTACGATTTACAATTTATTTACTATTGTATTATTTCGCTATTTATTCTCTCTTTGGAAGGAACTGAGGGGTCTTCTGCCTGGACTGCTGCCGGGTGCCGGGAATAAGCCTTGAGAGTTATTGGCAGAACCCTTGGCCGTTACGGGCGTAAGGCTTAAGGGTTACGGCCATAAGGCTTGACCGTTATTGGCGGGCATCTGTAGGGGTGCTTGGGCACAGGCCTTCGGGTGCTTCCGACACTTCATTCATTTTGTCTTTTCATCCTTCTCTTGAAGCAGAACAGAGGAACTTTTTTGTCCGTTTTTTTGTTTTGCTTTAGCGGACGCGCCACGGCGCGTCCCTACACCCAGCCCACTCCTTTATTCCCCCTAAAGGGGGTTAGGGGGTCTCCTCCTGTTTTCCCTTATTCCCCCTAAAGGGGGTTAGGGGGTCTCCTCTCCCCTACATTATATTATATTTATATTTTATATATAGCTGACGGACCGTGCTTTCGTGCTCCTGATGAGGGCGGCGAGGCGATGGAGCATGATGCGCAGGTCGAGCCAGAAGCTCCAGTTGCGGCAGTACCAGACGTCGGCCTTTGCGCTGCCCTGGCTCTCGGAGGCGGGGCGAAAGCTGGTGAGTCCGGCCTTGACATGACTGCCCGAGGCGAAGAGTCGGTTCAGCTCCCGACGGTATTCGCCGTACCGTTCCGGCCGCATCGTCTGTGAGCCTACCACCGACATGCTGCCCCATAGCACGCACAGGAACTGGGGCATCAGCTCGAGGCGCGAGGCACTCAGGAACTTGCCGAAGGGGAAGTAGCCCGGATCGCCCGTGTCCTGGAAGAAGGAAGGCGCGGCCTCGTAGTGGCGGGTGCGGAAGGTGATGCAGCGGAACGGCCTGCCGTTCATGCCGCACATCTGGCGGACGATGAGGACAGGGCCACGGCTCTGACGCTTGATGAAAACGTAGGCTATGAGGGCAAAGACGGGGAAGACGGTGAGCAGGACGAGGAGGCTCAGCACGATGTCCGCGAGGCGTTTCGCCGTCCGGCACGCCATGTCGTCGAGCGGCGGCTTGGCTTGTGAGAGCACACACACGTTGCCCCGGCACTCGCTCCGCACGTTTTGCGGCAACGACTCAGGGCTCAAGGGCAGAACGTAGAGCCTCAGTCCCTGCTTTCGGCAGAGATGAGCCACGTCCTCCTGTTCCGCAGGAGCAAGACACGAAGGCGACAGATAGACACTCTGCACGGACGGATGCTCGGCAAGGTACAGCTCGAGCTGCCGCGCCGTAGGCTCCTCGAGGCGGGAGAGGCGCAGTCCGTAAGTGTTTTGCTGCAGGACGTCCTGTTGCCAGGCAGACCGTTCGTCCGTCAAGATGACGCCCTGTTCGCCACGACGGAGCCGGCTGCGGACGAACAGGCTGTTGACCGCCAGCCTCAAGGCCGCAAGTCCGGCAAAGAAAAGGAGGCAGGCCACGGCCATCCGGATGCTCCTCTCGCCCAGGAAGGCAAAAGCGAGCAAGCCGACGAGCAGCGCCGTCCGCATGGCACATCCCACCACTTCATCGCGCCGGGCCGTAGGGCTGAAGGCATTGTTGTGCACGACCCACGTCGCCACAAAGAGCATCGCCAGCCCCCAGCCAACAGTGCTGAGCCACGTAGCGAGCAGGGCCGACGGCCTCACGCCGCACATCAACGACGAGGCATACACGCAGCCCCACCACACAAGCGCTTCGGCAAGGAGCGTCAGGCAGCAGCGTAGCCAGTGCCGGACAGCAGTTCTGATTGTCTTCTGTTGCATCGTTCTTTCTGAAAGGTGTGCCTCGGGCGGCACACACTCGGTAGGCAAAGTTACGACATTTTGTGCAATATCGGACAACTCCATGCAAAGAAATCACACCAAACCATAATTTTTCGCCAAAATGCTTCTGCATTATTATAATAATGTGTATCTTTGCACGCGAATTGCACAATTTCGCAACCAAAACATCTTAACATAATCAGACATGGCAGAATACGTTAACGAAGAAATTCAGAAGGAAGAGGAATCGGGCGGCTTTTCGCTCTCCGCAATATGGACCATCGTTGTGCTCCACTGGCAGTGGATTGTCCTCTCCACCCTTGCCTGCCTTTGCATTGCCTTTTGTTACCTTCGCTACACGAGGCCCGTCTTTACGTCGGCCATGAAGGTGCTTATCAAGGACGACGAAGGCAGCAAGTTCAAACGAAGCGGGCAGATGGGCCTCGACGAAATGGGCCTTATCTCAAACAGCGCAGGCTTCGACAACGAGTTGGAAATACTGACCAGCACGAATGTCAACAGCCGAGTGGTGAAATCCCTCAAGCTCTATGTCAGCTACGCCATTGAAGGACGCGTGATGAAAGTGGAGCAATACCAGAACAACCCCATCATTGTCGACATGCCCCAGCACCAGTTGGCCGTGCTCCGCACTCCCATCGAGCTGGAACTGACCAAGGCTGCCAAAGGCATCCACGTCGTCGGCAAGGTGAGGATGGCAGGCCAAAGCGAACCGGTCAACTTCGAGCACGACGTAAAGAAGTTGCCCGGCAGCATCAACACACCGATGGGCGTCATCATCTTCCAGCAGAATCCCGGCTCAAAGTGGAGGGATGAGAAGTTATACGCCACCATTATGCCCGTAGACGTTGCCGCCAGGATGTACAGGGGCAGGCTCTCTGCAGCCGCAACCAGCAAGTTTACCACCGTGGCGCGCGTCTCTTTCACCGACACACAAGTGAAGCGTTCGCTCGATTACCTCACCGAATTGCTCAAATGCTACAACGATGATGCCAACGAGGACAAGAACGAGGTGGCAGAGAAAACAGGCGAATTCATCAAAGCCCGTATCGAGGACATCAGAGGCGAACTGGATGTGACGGAAGGGGAACTCGAACAGTACAAGAAGAGCAATGAGCTCATCAACCTGACCAACGATGCTACGAACGCACTCTCCAGCACTACGGAATATCAGAAGAAGCAAGTGGAGTTCGAGACACAGCTCAATCTCATCAACGCACTGGTCAACTATGTGAACGAACCGTCGAATGCCATGCAAGTCATTCCTGCAAACCTGGGACTGAGCAATCCTAACCTCAACACCCTCATCGCTCAGTACAATGAGGCTGTGCTGCAGCGGAACAGACTGCTCAAGTCGTCGAGTGAAGACAACCCCGTCGTGCAGCGTCTCACCGCACAGCTCGAGGAGATGTGGCCGTCCATCAGGATGAACCTCGAGGCCATCCGAAGCGACGTGATGACCCAAAAGGCCAGTGCCAACAGCCAGTACAACATGTATAGCAGTCGCATTAGCAGTACTCCGACGCAGGAACGTGCCTTGACGAACATGAGCCGACAGCAGGAAATCAAGGCCAGCCTTTACCTCATGCTGCTCCAAAAACGCGAAGAGAACTACATTTCCCTGGCTAGCACCGCTACGAAAGCGCGCATCATCGACTCGCCTCAGTCCTTCGGGCAGGTTTCTCCCAAGGCCAACATCATTTGGCTCGTGGCTCTTCTCATTGGCTTGGTGCTGCCCATCGGCATCTTCTACCTGATGAGCCTGTTGCGTTACCGCATCGAGGGCCGTCAGGACGTGGAGAAGCTCACTAAGATCAGCATCCTGGCCGACATTCCTCTGGCAGGAAAGTCGGTGGATGGCGAGAAGGCCCTCGTGGTGCGTGAGAACACGAACGACGCCATGGAGGAGGCTTTCCGAGGCCTTCGCACCAACCTGCGCTTCATTCTGGAGAAGGACGAAAAGGTCATCCTCTGCACGAGCTGCATCCCGAGCGAGGGCAAGACGTTCGTCTCCACCAACCTGGCCATGTCGCTCGCGCTGATGGGCAAGAAGGTTATCCTCGTGGGCCTCGACATCCGCAAGCCCAGGCTCGTGAAGCTCTTCAACCTTCCCTCCGACAAGAAGGGCATCACCTCGTTCCTTTCCGGCGGGGAGTACACTTACGAGGCACTGGAGAAGCAGATTGTCCACGGCGTAGCCAACCAGAACCTCGACGTGCTGCCTGCGGGTGTCATACCGCCCAACCCGGGCGAACTCATCTCGCGCGAACCGCTTGACCGGGCAGTGGAACTGCTCAAGGAGCACTACGACTACGTCCTTCTCGACACGCCTCCCGTGGGCCTCGTGAGCGACACGCTCTCCATAGGCCGTGTAGCCGACATGAGTATCTTCGTCTGCCGTGCCGACTTCAGCCCCAGGGCCAACTTCGAGCTTATCAACGCCCTCAACGATGACAGCAAGTTGCCTAAGGTCAACCTCGTGCTCAACGCCGTCGATATGCGCAAGAAGAAGTACGGCTACTACTATGGCTACGGCAAGTACAGCAAGTATGGCTACGGCTATGGCAAGTATGGGCACTACGGCCTCTACGGCAAGTACGGCAGTCAGGAGAGCCGGGAGCACACCGAGAAATAGGCGACACCTGAACGGCCTCCACGAAGGGAGGAGAATCGCCGCAGACGGGATTCATAAACGCCGCATGCGGAAATGGCAAACGCCGCACGCGGAAATGGCAAACGCCGCACGCTGGGATTGAAATTCCCGCGTGCGGCGTTTTCTGTTGCTCGGCAGGGTCTCCGGCAGGGCAGGCCGTCAGAGGTCGGCACTAATGTAGTAGCGTGGTCCCGCCAGGAAATAGTTCATGTATGCCTCGGCGCGCATCACGGCCGTGGAGAGGTCGTCGCCCTTGGCCAGATGGGTGGCGATGGCGCTGGCTAAGGTATCGCCCGTACCGTTGCGATCGTCCAGGGCCAGACGCTTCTTGGGGTGCGGTGTGAGCACACCCTTCTCGCGCTCGTAGAGATAGTCCACCAGGTATTTCCCCTCCTCCACGCTCTTCACCAGCACATCGCAACCCCATTCGCTCAGCCGACGCAGGTCGGCCTCCGCATCATGCAGCGGATGACCGAGCAGAAACTCAGCCTCGCGGACGTTAGGCGTGATGAGCGTTGCCAGGGGGAACAGCTCGTCCTTGTAGGCACGGATGGCGTCGTCGCTCACCAACTGCTTCCCCTCGAAGTTCACGATGACGGGATCCACGAGGACGGGCTGCCGCCTGTATCGCCTCAGCACGTCGGCCACGGCCCGGATGATGCCGTCGGTGGGCAGCAAGCCCGTCTTGATGCAGTCGGCACCCACCGTGCTCAGGAACGACTCCGCCTGCGACACGATCAGATGCTCGGGCAGATGGTGGATGCCCTTAATGCGCCGCACGTCCTCGTCCACAATGCATGTCAGTGCAGCAGCAGCCCAGCCGCCGCAGCGCGTAATGGCCTTGATGTCGGCCTGCACGCCCGCACTTCCCAAAGGTTCACTCCCCGCAATGAGGAAAACCTTGCCCGTTTTCTCCTTTTTCTCCATATCGGGGCGCAAAGTTACAAAGAAAAAAAGACATAAGCCGAAAGAATTGAGAATAATTTCGTACCTTTGCAAACGATTTGAGCCTTTGGCATCAAAATTGTAAACGAAAGAGAAAGGAAAATGTCCTGCATCCTGCACATCGAGACCAGCACGAAAGCCTGCTCCGTGGCTCTGAGCGAGAACGGAAGCCTCATCTTCCACAAGGAAGACCTCGAGGGGCCTAACCACGCCGTCGTCTGCGGCGTCTTCGTCGAGGAAGCCCTCTCCTTTGCCAACTCCCATGCCATCCCCGTCGATGCCGTGGCCGTGAGCGAAGGACCCGGCAGCTATACCGGCCTGCGCATCGGCGTCTCCATGGCAAAGGGCGTCTGCTACGGCCGCGACCTCCCGCTCCTGAGCGTGCCCACCCTCAAGCTCCTCTGCGTCCCCGTACTGCTCGGGAAGCAAGAACTCCCCGACGATGCACTCCTCGTCCCCATGATTGATGCCCGGAGGATGGAGGTCTACAGCGCCATCTACGACCGATCGCTCCGCCAGGTGCGGCCCGTGGGAGCAGACATCGTAGGCCCCGACACCTATCTCCCCTACCTCAGCGACCACCAAGTCTGGTTCTTCGGCGACGGAGCAGCTAAGTGTCAAAGCGTCATCCAGCACAAAAATGCCCATTTCATCGAAGGAATTGTGCCTCTGGCCAAGTGGATGTTCCCCCTCGCAGAGCGCTCCCTCCACCTCGGAGAAAAGCAGGACGTGGCCTACTTCGAGCCGTTCTACTTCAAGGAATACGTCGCCGGGAAGCCACACTCACCGCTCCGCCCCTGACACCCCAACTTTTCAACTTTTTAACTTTTCAACTTTTTAACTTTAACTTCAACCCCAGTTACCGTGCAATACAACACGCAAAGAGAGCAACTCGTGATGCCCGAATACGGCCGCAGCGTACAGATGATGGTAGACATGGCCGTGGCGATACCCAACCGCGCAGAGCGCAAGCGCTGTGCATCCACTATCGTGAAGATCATGGCAGACATCGTTCCCGTCACCGGCAACAAGGCCGAGGGACAACGCCGCCTTTGGAACCACCTGGCACGCATCGCCCGATACAAGCTCGACATAGACTATCCCGTTGACATCGTCACGGAGGACGTGCAGGCACACCCCGCACCGCTGCCATATCCCATGAAGAACATCCGCCGAAGGCACTACGGATACCTCGTGGAGCAAACACTCGAGTTCGCCAAGTCCATTCCCGACGAGAACCAACGCCGCGACATCACCGAGCGCGTGGCAAACCAGATGAAGCAAGACCTCTTCGTCTGGAACCGCGACTCCATGGACAACAACCTCGTGGCGCAGGACATCCAGCGACTCTCCGGCGGCAAGCTCAGCCTCAACCTCCAGGACTTCACCTTCGACCCCGTGGGCATTTCGCCACTCCAAAAAGCCGACGGCAGCAAGAAACGCAATAGGAAGAAATAGCAACCCATGGCATCGTTCATCATAGAAGGCGGCCACAGGCTCCAGGGAAACATTACCCCGCAGGGCGCAAAGAACGAGGCTCTGCAGGTACTCTGCGCCGTTCTGCTCACCGACGAAGCAGTCCGCATCCACAATGTCCCCGACATTGCCGACGTTGCCAACCAGATAAAACTGCTGAGCGACATGGGCGTGGAGGTGACACGCCACACTCCGCACGACTACACCTTCCGTGCCCGACGGCTCGACGACGCTTACCTCGGCAGCCAACAGTTCACCGAGCGATGCCGGCAACTGCGCGGCAGCGTCATGATGCTCGGGCCCCTGCTTGCCCGACGCGGCAAGGCTATCATCGCCAAGCCAGGCGGTGACCAGATAGGACGCCGACGCCTCGACACACACTTCCACGGCATACAGAAACTGGGCGGACACTTCTCCTACGACGACTCCCTACATATATATAATGTAGAGGCCACACATCTCCGTGGCTCCTACATGCTTCTGGACGAAGCCTCCGTGACCGGCACCGCAAACATCATCATGACAGCTGTGATGGCCGAAGGCACCACGACGATATACAACGCGGCTTGCGAGCCATACATACAGCAACTCTGCCAAATGCTCTGCCGCATGGGAGCCTGCATCGAAGGCATCGGCTCGAACCTCCTCACCATCGAGGGCGTCAAGTCACTGCACGGCACGCAGCACACCATCCTTCCCGACATGATCGAAGTGGGCTCCTTCATCGGCATGGCTGCCATGGTGGGCGACGGCGTACGCATCTCCGGAGTAGCACCAGAGCATCTAGGCATCATCCCCGACACCTTCCGGCGCCTCGGCATACGCATCGAGGAAGAAGGCGGCGACCTGTTCGTGCCCAGACAAGACCATTACGAAATAGAAAGCTTCATCGACGGCTCATTCATGACCATCGCCGACGCACCATGGCCCGGCCTTACGCCCGACCTGCTGAGCGTTCTGCTCGTGGTGAGCACGCAGGCAAAGGGCTCGGTGCTCATCCACCAGAAGATGTTCGAGAGCCGCCTGTTCTTCGTGGACAAGCTTATTGACATGGGGGCACAGATCATCTTGTGCGACCCGCATCGTGCCGTAGTGGTAGGGCACGACCATCAGCGGCAACTGCACGCCGGACGCATGACAAGCCCCGACATCCGTGCAGGCATCGCCTTGCTCATCGCCGCCATGAGCGCGCAGGGAACGAGCCGAATCGACAACATTGGGCAGATAGACCGCGGCTACGAGAACATCGAGGCCAGGCTCTGCGCACTGGGAGCCAAGATAGAGAGAGTGGAATGATACAGGACGACGAAGTATATAAGATAGGACGCATCGGGCGGACGCACGGCGTGAAGGGCGAGGTGACCTTCCTCTTCACCGACGACGTGTGGGATCGCGCCGAGGCGGAATACGTCTTTCTACGCGTGGACGGCATCCTTGTGCCGTTCTTCCTGGAGGAATATCGCTTCAAGAACGATTCGACGGCGCTGCTGAAGTTCCTCGATTACGACTCAGCCGACGACGTGAAGTTCATGTTGGGATGCGATGTCTGCTTCCCTCATGCGCTGACTCCGGAGAAAGACGAGGAGGATGAGTACACATGGCGCTACTTTACGGGCTTCACGCTCTTCGACGAGACGGCAGGCCTCGTGGGTTCCATCGATACGGTGGACGACTCTACGCAGAACGTCCTTTTCCACGTCGGCGGGCACTACATCCCTGCTGCCGAAGCGTGGATCAGGGACATCGACCACAAGAAGCGTACCATCCGAATGGCATTGCCCGACGGACTGCTTGATTTGTAGTTAAGAGTTAAGAATTAAGAGTTAAGAGTTAAGAATTAAGAGTTAAGAGTTGAGAGTTAAGAGTTAAGAGTTAAGAATTAAGAGTTAAGAGTTGACAATTAAGAGTTAAGAGTTGACAATTAAGAGTTAAGAGTTAAATATTAAGGAATAAGAAAAGATGAAAAGAATCTGCATACTTGGCTCCACGGGCAGCATCGGCACGCAGACACTGGAGGTCATCTCGGAGCACCCCGACCTCTTTGAGGCTTATGTCCTGACGGCCGGCAAGAACGCTGATTTGCTCATACGTCAGGCCAAGGAGTATCAGCCCGCGTGCGTCGTCATTGCCGACGAAAGCAAGTACGACATCGTCTGCGAAGCCTTGAAGGACGAGCCGATTCAGGTCTATGCTGGAGCCGACGCCCTGTGCCAAGTGGTGCAAATGGAGCCGGTGGATGTGGTGCTGACAGCTCTCGTGGGCTTCAGCGGACTGCGTCCCACCATCAGTGCCATCGAGGCAGGAAAGCCCATCGCCTTGGCCAACAAGGAAACACTCGTAGTGGCCGGCGAGCTCATCACCCGTCTGTGTCTGGAGCACAAAGTGCCTTTGTTGCCCGTTGACAGCGAGCATAGCGCCATCTTCCAAAGCCTGATGGGAGAGGTGAGCCGGGTCGAGAAGATCATCCTGACGGCCAGCGGAGGCCCGTTCCGCACGTTCACGCTCGACGAGCTGAAGGATGTCACTCCCGCCCAAGCCTTGAAACATCCCAACTGGGACATGGGGGCAAAGATCACCATCGACAGTGCGTCGATGATGAACAAGGGTTTCGAGGTCATCGAAGCCCGTTGGCTCTTCGACGTCTTGCCCGACAAGATACAGGTCGTGGTGCATCCGCAGAGCATCCTGCACAGCGCGGTGGAGTTTGAAGACGGTGCGGTGAAAGGGCAGATGGGCTGTCCCGACATGCGAGTGCCCATACAGTTTGCCCTCTCCTATCCGCATCGGTTGAAGAGCAGCTTCCCACGCATCGACTGGTGGAACCTGCGCGACCTCACCTTCGAAAAGCCCGATCCCGAGAAGTTCCGTTGCCTGCAGATGGCCTACGAAGCTATCCGACTGGGCGGCAATGCGGCTTGCATCGTCAACGCTGCCAATGAAGTGGTCAATCTCGCCTTCCGCCAGGAGCGATGCTCATTCCTCCAGATGGCCGACGTCATAGAAAAGACATTGCAAAAGGTGCCGCACCAAGACAGGCCGTCGCTCGAGGACTACCTTGACTGCGACCGCGAGGCACGCATCGTGGCCAGCGAAATCATCCAATCCTAAACACCCAAGAAACAGACACCCCGAGCCAACGTTCTCAACGCCCCACGCGGAGATTTCAATCGCAGCACGCGACGTCAAGCATCGCAGCACGCGGAGATTCCAATCGCCCCACGCGTAGTTTTCCAACACAGCACACCGTCCCGGAAAACAGAGGCTCACGAAAGACAAAACAACACAAAGGAAAACCAACCATCAATGGAAACAGTTCTCATAAAAACCCTGCAGCTCCTCTGCTGCCTCAGCCTGCTCGTCGTCCTGCACGAAGGCGGACACTTCGGCTTTTCGAAGCTCTTCGGCGTCAAAGTCGAGAAGTTCTTCATGTTCTTCGACTACAAGTTCCACCTCTTCAGCACCAAGAGCAAATGGTTCACCCGTCTCTTCCCACACTTCAAGGATAACGAGACGGAGTACGGCATCGGCTGGATTCCCCTGGGCGGCTACGTCAAGATTGCCGGCATGATAGACGAAAGCATGGACACCGAGCAGATGAAAAAGCCGGCACAGCCCAATGAGTTCCGCTCGAAACCTGTGTGGCAACGCTTCTTCATCATGTTCGGAGGCGTGCTGATGAACCTCATCACCGCCTGGGTCATCTACAGTCTTGTGCTGCTCGCCTGGGGCAGGGACTACACTCCTATCACGAGCCTCGAGGACGGTTTTCAGTACAACGAGCAAGCCCACAGCCTCGGATTCCAGGACGGTGACATTCCCATCCGTGCCGACCAGAAGGACATCGTGGAGTACAGCACGGCAGTGATGCGCACCATTGCCAATGCATCCTCCGTCACCGTACTGCGCGAGGGCAAAGAGATCGAGCTGGAAATGCCCGGCGAAGGGCTTTCCATGATAAAGATGATACAGGCCCAGCCGCCATTCCTCATGCCGATGGCCGAAGCCTTCATCGACTCCGTCGTGCCGGGTTCGCCTGCACAAAGGGCTGGCATCGTGCCGGGCATGAAGCTTCTCTCTGCCGGAGGAAAGGACATCAAGACCTGGGCCGACTATGACAATGAGGTGACACTGCGTCGCCAGGACGTGCTCTCATCGCCCGATTGCACCGCAGAGGACAGCCTCCGCTGGCGCTCGCTCACCATCGTTGTTGCCACAGCCGACCTCAGCCGGCAGGATACCATCGCACTCCAGCTTGACAAAGACTACATGATGGGCGTCACAAGAAAGCTCCCAAAATTCAAAACCGTACACCTCGACTACAGCCTCGCCTCGTGCCTTCCTGCCGGACTCAGCTACGGATGGCGCGTACTCAAGAACTATGTGAGCGACCTTCGCTACGTTGCAAGTGCCGATGGAGCAAAGAGTGTCGGCTCATTCATCACCATCGGCAACATTTTCCCTTCGGCGTGGGACTGGCAACAGTTCTGGATGCTCACCGCACTCATCAGCATTATCCTTGCAGTCATGAACATCTTGCCCATTCCGGGACTTGACGGCGGACACATCGTGCTGCTCTTCTACGAAGGAATCACCGGACATCAGCCTTCCGACAAAGCCATGGAATGGATTGAGAAAATAGGCATCGGCATTATCCTCGCGCTCATGATTCTCGCCATGAGCAACGATATTCGCAACTTCATCCTCCCTCTCTTCGGACTATGAGAAACCATATCATCATCGCCCTCAGCCTTGCCGGCACACTCCTCGTGGCTGCCTGTGCCGAGAAGACGCCCGAAGAGCGTGCAGCCGCCATGCTCAAGGAGGCACGCTACGCTCTGCATCATCATCTCTACAACGAGGCACGCGACACAATTTTCTCCCTCCGGCGCAACTGCCCAACGGCAATCGAAGCCAGGCGGCAAGCCATCCTTCTGCTCGACAGCATCGAGATGAATGCCGCAGCAGACAGTCTCAAGCTTGTCAGCGGAGAGGAATGGGAACGACTCAACGTCAAGCGGCAGTTCTTCGAACGCAAGCTGAAGGAAGACCTCAAGAAGGCAATTCATAATTAGAAAGTAATTCATAATAAGGCCGCTCCCAAAAAGACGCATTGAAGGAGACAATTATGAATTATGAATTAAGAATTGAGAATCATAAGGAATGACCATTCAGGACGCCATACAGGAATACGACAACTTCAGGCAGCGCATTCGCCAGGCCGACTCGTTGCGGCTCATCGACAACCCTCTGCTGCATCGCATCGGGCGGAAGGCCGACGAGCTGGGCATGGAGTGCTATGTGGTGGGAGGCTATGTGCGGGACATCATCCTGGAGCGCCCGTCGAAGGACATCGACGTGGTGGTTTGCTCTCCGGAAGGAAGCAGAGAGGGGACAGGACCGGGCATCCTTCTTGCCCAAGCCCTGGCCAAGGACATGGGGCGCGGCGCACATGTCAGCGTGTTCCGCAACTTCGGTACGGCACAACTGAAGTGGCATGACCAGGAGATTGAGTTCGTAGGCGCCCGGAAGGAAAGCTATCAGCGCGACAGCCGAAAGCCCATTGTGGAGGACGGGACGCTCGACGACGACCTGCACCGCCGCGACTTCACCATCAACGCCCTCGCCGTCTGCCTCAACGGGCAACGCTACGGCGAGCTCATCGACCTCTTCGACGGCCTGCTCGACCTTGAGGATGGCATCATCGCTACGCCCCTCGACCCCGACATCACGTTCAGCGACGACCCGCTCCGCATGATGCGTTGCGTGCGATTCGCCACACAACTGCGCTTCCAGATTGAGGATGAGACACAGGAGGCTCTGCGCCGCAATGCCGAACGCATCAAGATTATCTCCTGGGAGCGCATCACCGACGAGCTGAACAAAATCATGTTGACGCCGGCACCGAGCATCGGTTTCATCGAACTGAGCCGCAGTGGGCTGCTGCCCCTCATTCTTCCCGAGGTGGCGGCGCTGGAAGGTGTGGAGACAAGGAACGGCCGTGCGCACAAGGACAACTTTTACCATACGCTCGAGGTGCTGGACAATGTGGCGGCAACTGGCCAGCCAGCCGGACCCACCCCCAACCCCTCCCTTGTTGGGAGGGGAGAAGATACCACCGACAGGCTAAACACTCCCCTCCCTGCAAGGGAGGGGCAGGGGGAGGGTCCGAGAAGTGAGGGTGGGGCTTCCCTCTTCTTGCGTTGGGCCGCACTCCTGCACGACATCGGCAAGCCGCGCAGCAAGCGCTGGGACGCGACGGCTGGCTGGACGTTCCACAACCACAACTACATCGGGCAGAAGATGGTGGCTCCGCTCTTCCGACGCCTGAAACTCCCGACGGACGAGCGCATGGCTTACGTCGAAAAGCTTGTCGGTCTGCACATGCGGCCCATCGCCATTGCCGACGACGAAGTGACCGACAGCGCCGTGCGACGGCTCCTCTTCGAGGCAGGCGAGGACATCGACGACCTGATGCGCCTCTGCGAAGCCGACATCACGAGCAAGAACCGCGAGAAGAAACGACGCTTCCTGGAGAACTTCCAGCTCGTGCGCGAGAAGCTTGCCGACCTCCAGGCTCGCGACAATTACCGCACCTGGCACAACCCCATCTCAGGCGAAGAAATCATGGAAACCTTCCAGCTCAAGCCCTGCCGCGAGATAGGATTGCTCAAGCAAGCCGTCAAGGACGCCATCTGGGATTCCCTTATCCCCAATGACCACGACGCCGCATTCCAGTTCCTTCTGCAAAAGGCCAAGGAGATGGGTCTGAACGCCGCGTGCGACGATGACCAACTTCGCACGCGACGATGCCCATCGCCGCACGCGGAAAATGCCGACGCCGCACGCGAAAATCTATAACACCCCACGACATGAGCCAGAAGATCCTACAGACCGGCGTACAGCAGCAACAGCAGCAACAGGTGCAACAGCAGCAGATGCTGCCGCAGCAGGTGTTGCTCGTGCGCCTCATGGAAATGCCAGTCCAGGCCTTGCAGCAGCGCGTGGAGCTGGAATGCATGGAGAACCCCTGGCTCGAGAAGAAGGAAGTCGGCGAAGACGACTACCCAGGCCTCTCCTCCTCCTCGGGGGACGAGCCGGAGGAGGGGGCATCCGATGCCGCCTACGACTACCGCAGCGAGGACGACATGCCCGACTTCCTCACCGGACCGAGCCACAGCAACAACGCCGCAGAGTACATGTCCTACGACGACACCCTGTCCCTCACCGACCGGCTCCGAGAGCAGATGGCCGACTTCGAACTCTCCGACCACGAAAAAGAGCTCATGGAATACCTCATCGGCTCGCTCGGCGAGGACGGACTCCTCTCCAAATCCCTCCCAATCCTGGCCGACGAAGCCGAAATCTACCAAGGCATCGCCACCAACCCCGAAGAGCTGGAGCGCGTGCTCAGCATCCTCCAGCAGTTCGACCCGCCCGGCATCGGCGCACGCTCACTGCAGGAATGCCTGCTCCTGCAAGTGCGCAGAGACGAAAGCCTGCCGCACCGCGACCTGCTCATCGCGCTCTTCGAGAAATGCTTCGACGACTTCGTGCACAAACGCTGGCAACGGGTGGCACAAAAGCTCAAGCTCCACGAGGCAGAAATCGAAGAGCTTCAGCGGGAAATACAGCGTCTCAACCCACGGCCCGGAGGCTCCGTCGGCGCCAAGACCGCAGACCGCGCACAAACCATACAGCCCGACTTCCTCGTCGACACCGACCAGGACGGCACCATCACCGTCTCCCTCTCCGCAGCCGGACAGCCCTCGCTCATCATCAGCCCCGACGCCGAGGGGCAACAGGACGCTTTCGTACGGCAATATGTGGAGCGCGGACAGATGTTCATCACAGCCCTTCAGCAACGCTCCGAAACAATGATGCGCGTCATGCAAGCCATCGTCAGCCTGCAGAAACCCTTCTTCCAGACAGGCGACGAAACACTCCTGCGGCCCATGAAGCTCGAAGACATCGCCACCCGCACAGGCTACGACATCAGCACCGTCAGCCGTGCAGCCAACAGCAAGTACGTCGAGACCACCTTCGGCACCTTCCCCCTGAAGTGGTTCTTCACACATCGCGCCACACAGACCAGCGAGGGCGACGACATCACCTCAAGGCAAGTGATGGCAGCCCTGCGCCGTCTCATCGACACAGAAGACAAGCGACGGCCGCTGAGCGACGAGCTTCTGGCACAAAAGCTCAAGGCCAAAGGCTTCAACGTCGCCCGCCGCACCGTCAGCAAGTACAGAGAAATGATGGGCATCCCCGTAGCAAGAATGAGAAAGACCCCATGATTCCCCTCAGAGGAAACACCTTCTGAATTCTGAACTTTGAATCTATTAATTTTGAATTTTGAATTAATTAATTTTGAACTTTGAATTTATTAATTTTGAATTGAAAGTCCTTCTCCTCATAGCACGCATCTTCTCCGGCGTCTTCCGTCCGTCGTTCTATCCAACGGTAGGCACCTTCATCCTGCTGAGCTTCACCTATCTCAGCCTCTTCCCGTGGGCTTTCAAGCTGTGGATACTGGCCCTCGTCTACATCTTCACGTTCTGCCTGCCCGCACTCGGTGTCTTTCTCTACCGCCGTCTGCACGGATGGAACGCTGCCCAACTGCGCATGAGGCACAAACGCGGCATCCCTTACATTATATATATCTGCTGCTACCTCGTACTCATGCACATCTTCTCTGCCACACACATGCCCCACTTCCTCATGGCCATCGTCGGCATCGCCCTACTCGTGGAGTGTGCCTGCATCGTGGCAAACGTCTGGTGGAAGGTGAGCCTGCACTCGGCAGGCACAGGCGGTGTCATCGGAGCCTTGATAGCCTACGCTGCCATCTTCAACTTCAATCCCGTCTGGTGGCTTGCGCTTGCCATTCTCGTCAGCGGCTGCGTCATGACGAGCCGAATGCTCTTGCGGCAGCACACCCTTGGCCAAGTCCTTGGCGGCACACTCATCGGCATTGTCTGCGGCATCGTGGGCACTTTGCTCATGTAAAAAGTTGAAAGGTTAAAAAGTTAAAAGGGGAAGAAACATCAGCTTTAACTGTTAATTCGTAAATTCTTTCGGAAAAAACTTTGCGTTTCCGATAATTAGTCGTACCTTTGTGGCGTGTTCCTCGGAGCACGTCATTTTATTTGCTCTATCGCCGCTTGAATTAGGACCTCAGACATGTGTTAGGGCAAAACCACTATCGAGAGGCTTGCGCCATAAGCGTAGGCTTCCCATAGATAGTGGTAGGTAGTCCTAAACCTCAAGCGGCGTATGGTGAAGCACTGCGCTTTTCTTGTGCCCGCAAGCCAAGTGCCGCTTTGCCCGACAAAGGAGAAAGAGATTGGTATTAACACTTAAAAAGCAAATGAAATGAAGAAGTTACTGTTCTTATTGATGCTCCTTTGCCCGATGATAGCTTCGGCGCAGGACGTGATTGTGAAGAAGGATGGCTCTACGGTCGTCTGCCGCGTAGAGAAAGTCAGCGAGACAGACATCACCTACAAACTTTGGAGCGACCTGAAAGGGTCGAGCTTTGTGATGGACAAGTCGCTTGTCTCTGCCATCAACTACGAAAGCGGCAAGAAGGAAACCTTCAGCGAAACAACAAGTCTCTACACCCCGAACAACCAAAATAACGGTGTGCAAGCACTAAACGATAGGGCGTTGCTGGAGATAGATTATAAGACAAACGGCAACCCCTACAAGAAGGTGAAGCGGTTAAAAACTTGGGGATGGATAGGAGGTAGTGCATTAGTCGCTGCGGGTATTGGAAGCATCGTGGTTGGTCAACCATTGCCTAATTCTACAGGTATCTGTACTGGAGTAGGAGTAGCTAGTATCGTTTTGGGTATAGGAGTTACAACCACTTGCTTGGTCATTGCCCACAAGCAGAAGAAAAAGTTGGATGCTGCTTTGGGCACTTCCTCTCTTTACCGCTACGACATTCCTTTTTCAAACGGCTCGCAGCTTTCTGTCGGTGCCGATATGCTTCACGACCGCATCATGGACAAGCGCACCGTAGGTCTCGGACTGAGCTATAACTTCTGATAAAAAAGACGCAAGAAGATGAAACATACATTATATATATATATATTGGCACTTGCAGCCTTGACTGCAACCATATCATCCTGCGGCGGCATACGTTCCGGTGCAGGAGGCGCAAGTACGGGGTCCTATATCAACGACGGACACTACAGCGTCAATCCTCTCGACCTCGTGCCCGTCGGCGATCGCATCACCTACACCATCGACATCTCTACGCCCGAGGGACGGCAGAAGCTGCAAGGCATCTCGCTTCCCGATGCCAAGCAACTGGCAGAAACGGAAGCTTCGCGCAAGTACAACTGCGACCGACTCATTGACCCGCGCTTCGACTTCCTCAAGAAAGGCAAGCGCATCCTGCGCATCACCGTGGACGGACGCCCGGGCAACTACAGGACGAGATAAGAATGACCCCTTAACCCCCTTTAGGGAGAACAGACACTTTTACCGTACCACCGTGGGACATCACCGGCCGCCCCACGGTGGTACTGCTGTCTTCCCACGTCATTGTAGCCCAGCAACACCGAGTTCTTTCGCTCTCTGCACACGCGGAGAGCTTTTTTCATTCCTTCATTCTTTCATTTCTTCATTTTTCTTCGTACCTTTGTGGCGACAAACATCTGCACAAAATCCCACATTATATATATTATGGCGAGAAAGATTAAATTTCACCCCACCGACAAGCATCAGCCGGAGAGCGGCTTCAGCTTCAGCGACGTACTTGGCGGAGTGCCCGACGAAGTGAGGAAGGAGATGGAGCGGCAAGGCATCCACAGCTTCAAGGACATGATTGAATTCATGGTCAGCCTCGGCATCGATCCGCTGAAGATGATGGCTTTTGCGGCAAAGAACAAGACTCTGCCCGAGGACTTCGACCCGCGGGACATCATGCTCGACGACGACTTCGACGAGGATGAGGAGGACGACGACTTCAAAAGCGAAGAAGAGGAATATGACGAGGAATACATGCTCGGAATGAAGTTGCCCGAGGTGAGGTTCATCGGAAAGCCTAAGCAGGAGTTTCTCGTCCGCGTCAAGCTCAACGACGCTCCGGTGAAGATATGGCGCGAACTGGTGGTCCCCTCCAACATCACGCTCGAGATGCTGGCCTACGTCCTCATCAAGGCGATGGGATGGCGCCACGAACATCTCTATCAGTTCGTCGGGAAGCAAGGCGTCTTCTACCTCAACTCGCGCCAGATGAAGGAAGAGAACGAGGGCATCTTCGGCTTTCTCAGCCGCAAGCAGAACAAGGACAGCGAGAAACACTCGCTGGAGATGTTGCTGCAGCCCAATGGCAAGAGGCTGAAGTTTGAGTACGACTTCGGCGACTCGTGGATGCACGACCTCTGGGTGAAGCAGGCACGCGACTATGCCGAAGGCGAGGAACCCGCCATCCGTCTGCTCAAAGGGCATGGGAACTGTCCGCCAGAAGACTGTGGCGGCGTGTGGGGATATGCCGAACTCCTTGAGCTGAGAACGAAAAAACGCAAAACGGCCGACGACAAAGAACGGCTGGAATGGTACGACATCACAGACGACTTCAACCCCGACGACTGCGACCTCGAATGGTTGCAAGGAGACGTAGATGACCTCTGGGAAAGAATCAAAGAGTGAAGAACGAAAGGCCCCCTCTGACTCCCCCTCCAGGCAAGGGAAGCCTCCCCATAGAGGGGGAGGTTTGGAGAGGGTCTGTTAAATTGTAAATTACTATGAAACCAATCGTTAGCATCATCATGGGCAGCACAAGCGACTTGCCCGTGATGGAGAAAGCAGCAAAATTTCTCGATGAAATGGGCATTTTTTTTGAAATGAATGCTTTTTCAGCCCATCGCACGCCGCAGGAGGTGGAGGCCTTCGCACGTTCGGCCGAGGAGCGCGGACTGAAGGTCATCATCGCGGGTGCAGGCATGGCAGCCGCCCTGCCGGGTGTGGTGGCCGCAAGCACCACGTTGCCCGTCATCGGCGTACCTATCAAAGGGATGCTCGACGGTCTTGACGCCATGCTCTCCATCGTGCAGATGCCGCCGGGCATACCCGTGGCAACGGTCGGCGTGAACGGCGCACAGAATGCGGCAATTCTTGCTGCGGAGATGCTCGCGCTCAGTGACCCTGACCTTGCAAAGCGGCTCCGCGACTACAAGGAAGGCCTCAAGCAGAAGATCGTGAAGGCCAACGAGGAGCTCCGCGAGGTGAAGTACAGCTGCAAGACAAACTAAAGGAGCGCAAACTAAACACGCTAAGTTGGCAAACTAAACACGTTTAGTTGGCAGATTTAACACGTTTAGTTGGCAGATTTAACACGTTTAGTTTGCCATCTTAACGTGTGCTCTTTGGCATCGCCCGCCTTCGCAGCTGTTTCTGCAAAACAAAAAAGAGAGAAAAGGAACAGCGCCCGTGCAGTCTTTTGGCTGCCTAACATATCTATATAGACATGGGGCCACGGTCATATCCTGCCCGTTGTTAATATGGATTTACTCGACACCGTCAGCAAAGCAAAGCAAAAAGACGCCGGGGCTTTCGCCTCACTCTATGCGGCATACTATCCCCAGATGCTCGGCGTGTGCATGAACATCATCCGCGAGGACAAGCAGACTGCCTCCGACCTTGTGCACGACGCCTTCATCCTGGCCTTTCTATCGCTCGACAGCCTCAAGGACAACAGCCGGTTTGGAGAGTGGCTGACGACCATCGTGAGGAATGTGTCGCTGAAGTACGTCGGCCGAAGGGAGCAGGGCCGACGGCTTTCGGTGGGCTCGCTGAGGGAGGACGATGCCGTGTTTGCCGCCTCTGCGCCGTCGCCCGAGGAGGAGCTTTACTACAAGGAACTGCTTCAGCTCATCGACCGTCTGCCGGAAGGTTACGGCAAGGTTCTGCGTCTCTCGGCCGTCGAAGGCTTTTCGCACAAGGAGATAGCCGAGATGCTCGGCATTGCGCCACACAGCTCGTCGTCGCAGTTGTCGCGTGCCAAGCGTCTGCTCAGGCAGTTGATGAGCCGCCGGACTGTCGGCGTGACGGCCCTCCTGCTGCTTCCCCTCGTGTCGTATCTCGTTTTCAAGAAGAAAGGAAGCCCCCTCCCCGCTCCCCCTTTGGGGGAGTGCTCCATTGAAGAGCAAGGGGAAAGTCCCCTTTCCCAAAGAGGAGAGGCTTCCGCGGCGAGCTCTTCCCCATCGAAGAAGGTCGAGAGGGGGCCGGAAACGAATGGCGTCGATTCTGTCCCCGAAACCAGTGAAGACGTCTTTATCACCCGAGTCGAGGACGATTCTGTCGGCATCCAGGTGGAAGATTCTGCCAAGGAGAGAGACGTCCCGACGCCCGAGCCGACGCCCCACGAAGTCGTCCGCCAGGAGGAGAAACGGCAGTGGCAACTGGCCGTGAGCGGTAGCTTCGGACAGGCTCAGACGCAGAGCGGAGGCCTTCTTCTCGCCACAAACACGCCGCCATCACCTTCCATCGGCTCGGGTGAGCCGGAGCCCGACGCACCTACATACGTCATACCGGAGTACATAAACACGTGGGAGGACTATGCCCGATACCTCCGCTTCCTCTCCTCGAGCACTGCCAACATCCCTGCCGACACCATCGCCCTCATCAGCATTGCCGACTACAACACCGGCGAAATAGTTCAACGCGAGCATCACGACGTGCCCATCACCTTCAGTTTCTCGCTTTCAAAACAGATAGCAAAGCGCTGGAGCCTTGAGACGGGTCTGCAATACTCGCTGCTCAAGTCCCGTTTCCAGATGGGCGAGAACGGCTACAGCGTCAGCACCCGACAGCAGGCACACTACCTCGGCGTGCCTTTCCGCGTGGCCTACAATCTGCTTGCCTACCGAAACCTCTCTGCTTACAGCTCGCTCGGCATCACGTTGCACATACCCCTTGCAGGCAGTCGACAGACGCAGTACATGGTGGGATGGCAGAGCTTCAGTGCAGACAGGCAGTACTTCACGCCCGCTTTGCAATGGCAGACAGGCGTGAGCTTCGGCCTGCAGTACAGGATTGCACCGCACACCAGTCTCTTTGCCGAGCCCTCCTTCAACTGGTTCATCCCCAACGGAAGCGCGACGCACACGTCCTGGACAGAGCATCCCTTCATGTTCACCTGCCCATTCGGAGTGAGAGTCAACTGGTAGCGGACGGCCGTTTCTGCAGTAGATACCAGCAGCTTGAGCTGAGGAAGTTCCTCAGGCAAGGCATGGCGGAGAGGCATCGGGGCAGTCGGCATGGCGGGAGCTTGAACTTCACTTTGTAGTGCGGATTGATGAAGAAGAGCGACCTGTCTGCAATCGTCAGGCCCGACCTCCCGACAAGCCGCTCGAAGGACTCGATCGTCGTGCGCGTTTCTCTGATTGAAAGCAGTTCCTGGAGGCAATCGTCGCTCTCGCCTGCCCAGTGGATGATGCCTTTGTAAAGCGGCATGGGCAGGAGGTGGACGAATGGCAGACGGGCGAGAAACCTGTTCCTGCAGATTTGTTGATGTCCTCCGAAAGGCATTTGCCAAGCAGGAAACGACACGAAGGCGACGCCGTCTTCGGCCAACAGACTGCTCACGAGCGAGAGCAGACGCGCTTTGTCGGCCACGTGTTCCACGACGTCGTGGCAGATGATAATGGAGAACTTCTCCCCAGGCTGAAGTCGGAAGATGTCCTGACAGACGAAGCGTCCCTCCGCCTGTGCTTTTTCAAAGAACTCCCGAGCCTGTCTGATTCGCACGCAAGCGATGTCGATGCCTGTCACTTCAAGCCCTGCCTTGGCGAAGGGAAGCAGATTGCCGCCCTCGCCACACCCTATCTCCAGCACCTTCTGTCCTGTCTTGATTTCGTGCCAACGGCTGACGTAAGGCATGAAGTAGCGTCGGCTCGTCTCTGCCAACTCGCTGAAGTAGCGGCTCCGATTGGTGTGTCTGTCCTGCATATCTCTATGTTTAAAAGTTAAAAAGTTAAAGGGTTAAAAAGTTAAAGGGTTAAATGGTTGGTTCCGTTTGTCATTAGCATTGATGTCGGGAGCCGACAGATGACTGCACGGATGCAGTTTTCCCAAAGGCGATGCAGTCTTTTGCCTCATCGTCTCATCTATATATAATAATGCCGACAGACAGCAACATTTACATTTTGACAAATTACAATTTTACAACTCAACACGTTTAGTTTGCCAACTCAACACGTTAAGTTTGCCAACTCAACACGTTAAGTTTACCAACTCAACACGTTTAGTTTTACAATTAAACACGATTAGTTTTACGAAAGATGAAGAGACTCCTTTGTTTGATAGCGCTTGCCGGCGGCAGTGCGGCAGCAATGAGCGGGACTGGGCACTCGCTCAAGTTCACGGAAGTATGCGTGGCGAACATCGACCAGACGATTGACTTCTCCTGCAACTACGGCAGCTGGGTGGAGGTTTGCAACGATGGCGAGGCCGACGTGACGCTGGACGGATGGTACATCAGTGACGACGCGACGAACCTGACGAAGCATCGACTCAGCGGCTACGGCGTGTTGAAGCCGGGCGAATATCGTGTCATCTTCTTCGACCACAATGCAGCCGACGGGGTGTTTGGACCAGACGCATCGAGGCAGGTGAGGTTTAAGCTCAGCCGGAAAGGCGGGTCGCTCTTCCTCTCGGAGGACGGCACGACGGCTGACCTCTCGCTTTCCTATCCGCCTTCCATCCCGCGATGCAGCTACGCGAGAGTGCATCTTCAGACCGACGAATGGCAACACCAAGGCTTGCCGACGCCGGGGGAAGCCAACGCCAGTCTGTTCGCGTCGGAGCAGTTGCCGCCTCCCGAGGTCAGCTGCGACACCCGGCTCTTCACCGAAGCCTTCGACGTCCGGGCCGACATCCCCGCAGGAACGACGCTTCGCTACACCACAGACGGCAGCACGCCGACGCTCACAAACGGACAGACGAGCACCGACGGCCGCTTCCACATCAGCACGACAACCGTGCTCCGACTGCGTCTGTTCGCTCCCGAAAGGCTTCCCAGCGGCATCGTCACGCGCACGTATATATATAAGGATAAGGACTACTACCTCCCCATCGTCGCCATTACAACCGACCCGCGAAACCTCTACGACAGTCAGATAGGCTGTTACGTGGACGGACTGAACGGCATCCAAGGGCGCGGTTCAGCAGGGAAATCGAACCTCAACATGGATTGGGAGCGGCCGGTTAATCTCGAGCTTTTGACCCCCGAAGGCAGAATGGCGGTCAATCAAGAGGCGAGCTTCGAGGTGGCTGGAGGTTGGAGCCGGCACTTCAAGCCAGCATCTTTCAAGCTGCAGGCGCGGAAGCTCTACGACGGCAAAGGCGACTTCGGGCACAACTTGTTCCGGGGAAAGCCCCACAACGAGTACAAACAACTGCTCATCAGAAACGGCGGCAACAACAACCGGACGTATGGCGGGCCCAGAATAATGGATGCCATCACGCAAGAAGTGCTGACAACGAGCGGCTTCTATGTCGATGCGCAGGAGTTCCAACCGGCTCACGTCTTCATCAACGGCAGTTACCTTGCCATGATGAACATCAGAGAACCGACGGGACGATTCCACGGCGCAGCCAACTACGGCTATGACGACGACGAGATGGACGCCTTCGAGTACAGCAGCGGAGGCTATCATCAGAAGGGTGGAACGCGTCAGGCCTTCGACGAGATGGTTCAAGCATCGTATCTTGCCGACACCGACAAAGGCTTCTCTCACCTTCGGGAGCTGCTCGATCTCGACGAGTTTGTCCGCTACATGGCTTCCGTCTGCTACACTGGCACGGGCGACTGGCTCCTCAATGACAACAACGTGAAGGGTTACCGCTCTTTAGAAGGCGATGGAAAGTTCCACTTCGTCTTCTTTGATCAAGACCTGACGTGGGAGCACACGGGCAACGTGGAGGAACTGGACGCCAATGAAATCGTGTATCTTTACCGCAACCTGAAGGAGAACCCGGCTTTCCGGAAGCAATTCGTCACGGCCTACTGCCTCCTGCATGGCAGCATCTACACCCCCGAACGCTGTCAGCACATCGCCGACAGCGTCTGCCTCCTGGTGAAGGATGCACTGGCGATGGACCGTCGCTCCGCAGCCACCACCTATCGTGTTCTGCAAGAAACGATGTGGGAAACACGTCATCGGCAGGCACGCATCAGGTCGCTCATGAACGCTTATGCGCTCACCGACAGCCTCAACACCCGTCTCAGCGCCAACTGTCCCTTCGCACGACTGCAGATTGAAGGCATGGATGTGCCCTTCGCCAGGTTTAGCGGCGTGCTGTTCGGGCCGGTAAATGTTTCGGCGGATGCTGCCGAGGGCTATCGGTTCATCGGTTGGAAAGACCAGCACGGCCGCTGGCTCAGTCATGAGAAACAGCTGAAGATAACGCGCGACGGCTGTTACACAGCCATCTTCGACGAGCGGCGCGACAGGACGCTACCGCCCATCTGCATCAACGAGGTCAGTGCTGCCAACGATATCCACGTGAGCGACTATGGCAAACGAGCCGACTGGCTGGAGCTCTTCAACCGCAGCACGGAGCCGGTGGACGTGGCTGGATGGTACTTCAGCGACGAGAAAGAGGTGCCGATGAAGTATCAGATTGATGCTCCCGACGTGGTGAATACGGTCCTGCGACCCGGCGAGAGGATGGTCATCTGGTGCGACGGCAGGTCTTCTCTCGAGGAGCCTCACCTGCCTTTCAAGCTGAAGAATGCCGACGGAATCCGTCTCTTCCTCACATCGCACGACGGCAAGTGGCAAGACTCCCTGCGTTACGACATGCACTCTACGAAGGCATCCGTGGGCAGATATCCCGACGGAGGGAGCAACTTCTGGACATTCTATCGCCCCTCCATCGGCTCGCAAAACGTCCCCACAAGCTATGACAAGGCTTCCGACTCCATTCCAAACGGCATCTCATCGCCTGCTTCTGCCGAGGACGACGGCTCCGGAACACGCTATTACAGCATCGAGGGAATCCGTTTGACAAGACCAAGACAAGGCATCAACATCGTCGTGACGGACGGCAAGGCAGGCAGAACTTTTCTTCTTTCTAAACCAAAATGTTTGGAAAGGTGAAGAAAAATGCCTAACTTTGTGGCGTGAAAGGAAAGAAGACCCTCCCCAGCCCTCCCTTAAGGGAGGGAGAAAGTCTCCCCTTTAAGGGGAGATTTAGAGGGGTCTTCAAATCGTAAATGCTTTTATTATGCGAAGAAAGACTCATGAAGTGAAGATAGGAAAGTTGCGCATCGGCTGCGAAAACCCCGTGGCTGTGCAGAGTATGACCACTTGTTCAACGCTCGACACGGATGGTTGCATTGCTCAGGCCATACGCATCATCGAGGCGGGCGGACAGCTCGTTCGCCTCACGACACAAGGTACACGCGAGGCCGAGAACTTGCGCAACATCAAAGCCGGACTCATCGAACGCGGCTACGGCGACGTGCCACTCTGTGCCGACGTTCACTTTAATCCCAATGTGGCCGATGTGGCTGCCACGATTGTCGAGAAGGTGCGCATCAATCCGGGCAACTATGTTGACCCAGCCCGTCAGTTCAAGGCGTTGGAATATACCGACGAAGAGTACAAGCAAGAGCTGAAAAGGCTGGACGAACGCTTCTGCCGCTTACTTAATATATGCCGCGAACACGGCACGGCCATCCGCATCGGCGTGAACCACGGCTCACTCTCCGACAGAATCATGTCCCGCTACGGCGATACACCCGCGGGCATCGTGGAGTCGTGCATGGAATTCCTGCGCATCTGCGAGAGAGAACGGTTCGCCGACGTCGTGGTCAGCATCAAGGCATCGAACACGGTGGTCATGGTTCAGAGCGTCCGTCTGCTATGTCAGCAGATGGAGCGCGAGGGGATGGACTATCCGCTGCACTTGGGCGTGACGGAAGCCGGCGAGGGCGAGGACGGACGCCTCAAGAGCGCCGTGGGCATAGGGGCTTTGCTCATCGACGGCATCGGCGACACCATCCGCGTCAGCCTCAGCGAGGAACCGGAGAAAGAGATACCGGTGGCGCAAAGCATCCTGCAGGCCGCGCGCGTCCAGATGCACAAGACGGAGTACATCTCCTGCCCGGGTTGCGGCCGCACGCTCTACGATCTTCAGGACACCATACGCCGCATCAAGGCCGCCGTGGAGGAGAAAGCCCAGACCGATGCTCGCTACAAGACGCTCAAGATAGGCATCATGGGCTGCATCGTCAACGGTCCCGGCGAGATGGCCGATGCAGACTACGGCTATGTGGGTGCCGCCCGTGGCAAAGTCTCGCTCTACAAGAACAAGGAGTGCATCGAGAAGAACATCCCCGAGCAGGAGGCAGTGGAACGCCTCATCGCCTTCATCGACAAGGACCTTCAGGGTAATTCATAGTTCACAATTAACTATTCATTTTAACGTCCATAAAAACTTCTTGTTTACTCTTAACATTCCATTATGATTATTTAACGAGGCAGGAGGTGAAGGTTGCGGAATTCTTCCTACCTTTGCTGTCGAATTTGTGAAAAAAGGACAGACACAATGAGACAATTAGCCCTTTGCCTCCTGCTTCTGTGGCCCCTTTGGGCTGCCGGCGGGGAAGAAGACGACACCACCTTTCAGATAGCACGTGTACGCACGCTGCAAGAAGTTTTGATTAAGGCTGAAGAGCCTGCGTGGATAAGAAAGAAACTGAAACTCTTCATCCAAAGACGGGAAGAGAACTATCAACGGGAGCCGTGCTTTAGCAAGTATGATTTCTTCTTCCAAGACACAGGCTCCGACCTCCTGCGTGGCTCCCGACGAACCGTTACAGACTCTCTGACGGCTTATAGGTTCCAGAGCCAAGGCTTGTTGCTCTCGCCTTCAATGGTGCAGATGCGGCAGGACAGCGTCTTTCAGGTGGCACCCAAACGAAACACAGTCTTTGGCACCGATACAGCTTGCGTAAGCCAGCCCGACAGCGCCTATGTGCGTTGGAATTACCTTGACGAGATGCTTTACCAGAACCTCATCCGCTCCCTGGACAAGCATTTCCTCAGGCAACATCGTTTTGCTGTAAATGGGGAGTTCGAGCATCCCAATCCCAACGTCGTACAGCTTGTCTTCTGGTCAACCAAGTACAAGTTGGACCGTGGATATCTGAACCTCGACACAGCCCGATGCATGGTCTTGGAGGCAGAGCGCCACAGCGGTTTGGACTGTGTGAAGCATGAGTTCATCAACGGCTTTGCCCTCTGGGCGTTAGGTAGGTTTATAAAGTTTCAGCTAAAGGACTGGACCATTCTGCTGCGTGCCGCCTATACCAAGGAGGGACAGCCCCAGGAGTTCCAATATCAGTCTATGAGACATTTCGCCTCGTGGAGCGATATGAAGAAGAAACGACGCGAATGGATGGATAACAAGACCACTTGCCGAGTCTCACTCCGTCTTCGACCCACTTCCGAAGAGGCTCAGTTCCCCGACCTCATAGACATCTATCCTCCCAAAAGCATCGAGATAGTAAACTCCAAAAGCCGCCGCTACCAGATGCAGGAACGCCTCAGAAAAGTCCCCAGACAGTACGTCCTGCTGAAGGAGTAAGCTGTTTTCCCAGCACATTCCGTGACTGCAACGACGACTATCAAGATGCCCTGAACACCTTTGACGCACAACGCATAATACGACCAAAAGCTCCCGCATCTCACAACGCAGGAGCCAGAGTGCCCGCACTATGCAACCAATGTTCCATCATCTTACGCAGTCTTCTCTATACCTTAATATCAATCCCTCTGCTATGGCAACTTTACATAGAAAGCCTTCGAGTTAAACAGCAAAAAAGACGTCAGTCCACAAAATTGTGGTCCACAAACTTGTGTACTTTAAATCATTTGCTTATATTTGCACCCATAAACAAAATATCACGTTATGGAAAGGGCTTTTGTATATGGTATGTCTGTTGAGGGAGAGAACTTCACAGACAGGGTCAAAGAGACGAAGCGACTGAAGATGAACATGGAGAATGGAATCAACGTCATTCTTGTGTCACCTCGACGAATCGGGAAAAGTTCCATTGTGCGTAAAGTCACGAAAGAGATTACCAGCTCAAAGATTAAAACTGTCTTCATGGACATCTACGATTGTCGCAGTGAATATGATTTCTATAACCGATTCGCTTCCGAGTTGCTGAAACAGACCGCCAACAAGACTGGGCAAGTAATTGAAAACATAAAAAAGTTCATGGTCAGGCTGACCCCCAAAATATCTTTCTCACCAGAACCCATGTCAGAATTCTCTTTGTCATTAGGTATTACGCCACAGAACTACAAACCGGAAGAGATTCTTCAATTGCCTGAGATAATTGGTCAAGCACAAGGAGTTCACATCGTAGTGTGTATCGACGAATTCCAGCAGATTGGCGAGATGTCAGACACGCTGACCATTCAAAAGCGGCTACGCGGAATATGGCAACATCAGCGCAATGTGTCGTATTGTCTTTTCGGCAGCAAGAAACACCTGATGAACAAACTCTTCCAGAATCGAAGGATGCCCTTCTATCAGTTCGGCGAAATGATGTATTTGGACAAGATCCCGACAGAAGATTGGGTGCCGTTTATCTGTTCGAGATTTGAAAGCCAAGACAAAAAGATATCAGCAGAACTTGCACGACGTATCTGCGAGACAGTTGAGAGCAACTCTTCTTACGTCCAACAGTTGGCTTGGAATGTGATGGCTGAAACAGGGAAAGTTACCACAGAAGAAGACTTCAATCGTGGCGTAGATGCTTTGCTGGCTCAATGTTCAGCACTCTTCGAGGAGCAACTGAAAGGATTGACCGGATATCAGATAAACTTTATCCGTGCCTTGTGTGATGGCGTAAGTTCCGACTTTGGAAGCAAGGCTATACTCGAGACCTACAATCTTGGCACGAAATCAAACATATTGCGCATAAAAACAGCACTTCTTTCCAAAGAAATGATTGACTTTGATAAGGACAACGTCTTCTTGGAAGACCCTGTATTTAAAATCTGGTTTAAAAGATATATGAAATAGGATTCATGACGACTCCTCAGGGTACTCGTCAAGGTTTGCAACCAATGTGCCAACATTATTCGCAGTATACTCTATACCTTAATATAATATATGTATAGCAGGAGAGACAGGCTACGAATTTTATTGAGCCTTGAACATTGAGCATTAATGTTTTTTTCGTACCTTTGTACTGAACAATCATCAAACAATAACTATGGAACTCATATATCTTCTCTATCTCATCATCGGCATCGCTATTGGTGCCATAGGTGTGTGGCTTGCCATGCGGGCTCAGGTGCAGGCAGCCGGGGAACGTATCGTCCTGACCGAACAGCAGAAACTGCAGGAAGGAGATGCACTCCGACAGCAGATGCGCGAGCAGCAGGAAACGTTCCGGCAACAGATGCAGACTCTTCAGGAGACACATCAGCAGCAGATGCGGGAACAAAGGGAATCGCAGCAGGAGCAGTTGCGTACTCAGCAGGACACTCAGCACAGGCAGATGGAGCAGCAGATGGCGCTCTTGCGCGAACAGATGAAGACGAGTTCGGAACAAGTGCTCAAGGAGCGGGCAATGGAGCTATCGACCGTCAACAGCGAGCAACTCGCCAAGATTCTCACCCCGCTGCAGCAGAACCTACAACAGATGCGCTCGCAGACGGAACGGATGCAGAAGGACCACGACGACACGCTCCGCGAGCTCAAGACGGCCATTCAGGTCAACATGGAACGCGAGAGGGCTATGGGCGAACAGACGGAACGTCTGGCAAAAGCCCTCACGGGGAAGAACAAGCTCCAAGGCAACTTCGGCGAACTCAAGCTCAGCCAGATACTGGAACAGATGGAACTGGAGCGCGGATTGCAGTACGACACGCAGGAAACGCTCCGCGACGCCGAGGGACGGGCCGTCCACAACGACGACGGACAGCGCATGGTGCCCGATGCCATCCTGCATTTCCCCGACGGACGCGACGTCATCATCGACTCCAAAATGTCCTTCACGGCTTTCGTCGACTACCAGAATGCCGAGACGGATGCCGAGCGGGAGAGCGCCCTGCGGCGTCACCTTGCCAGCATGAGGCAGCACGTCCGCGAGCTGGCGCAGAAGCAATACTACCACTATGCCCGTGCGGACAAGGGCAGACTCGACTTCGTGCTGATGTACGTCTTTCAGGAGAGTGCCTTGCAGCTTGCGCTTCAGAGCGACCCGAAGCTCTGGAAGGAAGCCTACGACCAGGGCGTCGTCATCTCCGGAAGCCAGTCGCTCTACATGACGCTGCGTGTCCTCGAGCTGACATGGAAGCAGACCCGGCAGGTGGAGAACCAGGAGAACATCATGAAATACGCGGGCATCATCGTGGATCGCGTGCAGGACTTTGCCCAACGCTTCAGCAAGGTGGGCGAAATGCTCGACAAGACGCGCCAGGCCTTCGACGATGTCGGCATCCTGACAGCCGCTTCCGGCAAAAGCATCACCACCGCCGCCCGCCAGCTCATCAAGTTCGGCGCGCAGGAGAACAAGAAAAGGAAGTCGCTGGCCTCGCCTTCGCTCCTGGAGGAGAAGGATGCCGGTGCCGACGCTTCGGGATTTCTGCCCGACGGGCAGGAGTCGTTGCCCGAACCTGACGGGATGCCTGAGGCAGGGGCATAGAAAAACGCCGCGTGCGGCAGTTGTTGTTGCCGCACGCGGGAATGGGAATCGCCGCACGCGGGAGTTGTCGTCTCCGCGTGCGGCGTTTGATGTTGTCTTACTTGGCGTAGAGTGCCACGATGGTCTCGTACTTCTCTTGCTTGCCGCTTGTTTGCTTTGGCTCGC
Organism: uncultured Prevotellaceae bacterium; assembly: GCA_947166305.1. Classification (GTDB taxonomy): domain Bacteria; phylum Bacteroidota; class Bacteroidia; order Bacteroidales; family Bacteroidaceae; genus Physcousia. The sequence continues at coordinate 64,864 of CAMVDV010000003.1, forward strand.
CTATCTTCTTTCCGTACTCATAGACCTGCTCGAAGGTGAGCTTTCCGTCCTCGAATTCCTTGCCGATGCCTGCGTCGAAGCTGGCGTAGCGTTCTTTCTTCATACGTGGGAGCTCGGAGTTCTGGAGTATGTCGGCGGCGTTGAGCAGAGCGCGAGCCAGTGCGTCCATTCCGGAGATGTGTGCGATGAAGATGTCTTCGGGGTCGGTGCTGTTGCGACGGAGCTTGGCGTCGAAGTTCATTCCTCCGTCTGTGAAGCCGCCGCCGCGTATGATTTCCATGAGGGCCTGTGTGAGCTCGAAGTTATCGATGGGGAATTGGTCGGTGTCCCATCCGTTCTGTGCGTCGCCTCGGTTGGCGTCGATGGAGCCGAGCATACCGGCATCGACGGCGCAGGCCAGTTCGTGCTCGAAGGTATGCCCTGCGAGGGTGGCGTGGTTGACCTCGATGTTGACCTTGAAGTCTTCGGCGAGTCCGTGTGCACGGAGGAAGCCGATGACGGTCTCCGTGTCGCAGTCGTACTGATGCTTGGTTGGCTCCATGGGTTTAGGCTCGATGAGGAAGGTTCCCCGGAAGCCTTTTGCGCGTCCATAGTCGCGGGCCATGCGGAGCATGGTGGCGAGGTGTTCCTTCTCGCGGCGTTGGTCGGTGTTGAGCAGGCTGGTGTATCCTTCGCGTCCTCCCCAGAAGACGTAGGCTGTGCCGCCGAGCTTTATGGTGGCGTCGATGGCGGTCTTGATCTGAACGATGGCGCGAGCCACTACGTCGAAGTCGGGGTTGGTGGCCGCACCGTTCATGTATCGCTTGTTCCCGAAGACGTTTGCCGTGCCCCAGAGCAGTTTGATGTCGGGGAACTGCTGCATCTTCTGGAGGGCGTAGTCGGTGATTTCCTTCATTCGGCGCTCGTACTCTTCCACGGTGTCGGCTTCCTCTACGAGATCGACGTCGTGAAAGCAGAAGTAATGGATGCCGAGTTTGTCCATCAGCTCGAAGCCTGCGTCCATTTTGTCCTTGGCTCGCTGCATGGGGTCGGCGGCCTTGTCCCACTCGTAGGAGCGTGTCTGTCCGCCGAACTGGTCGCCGCTGGCTTGTCCGAGCGTGTGCCACCAGGCCATGGCGAACTTCAGCCAGTCCTTCATCTTCTTGCCCATCACCACGCGCTCTGGCTCGTAGTAGTGGAAGGCCATCAGGTTCTTGCTCTCTTTTCCTTCAAAAGGAATCTTACCCGTGAAGGGGAAATACTCTTTTGTCATGTTGTTTGGTGTTTTTCTGTATTGGGTTAATAGTTGATGTCATTTTCTTCGGAGAGAAGCCTTCGCCCTTGTCGGCAGAAGCCTTTGCCCTTTCCGGCTGAACCCTTCGTCCTTTCTGGCAGAAAGGCAGGGAGTTTCGCCGCAGGGGTCGGGGGTCGGGGATTGGCATCGCGGTTGCCGGGGATTGGCGTTATAACGTTATTTCGTTATCACGTTATAACGACACTTGTCGATGCCTCACTCCTTCTTTTCTTTTTTCATTCTTTCATTTCTTCATTCTTTCATTACTTCGGTGAGTTTCTCTTTCCAGCGGGAATATGCCTCGGCATACGCTGGGATGTCGGCCTCGTCGGGTTCGACGACGTCGAGCTGCCTGAGCGTCTGGAAGGCCTCGCTGCTGTCCTTGTAGATGCCGCAGCCGATGCCTGCTCCCTTGGCAGCACCCACCGAGCCGTCGGTCTCAAGGAGATGGATGGTGGCACCGCTGGTGGTGGCAAGCGCAGAGGCAAAGACTGGCGAGAGGAACATATTGGCCCGGCCGGCATGGATGCGGCGGATGTCCATCCCCATGCCCTGCATCACCTCCATTCCATAACAGAAGGAGAAGACGATACCCTCCTGCGCTGCCCGCATGAGGTGCGCCTTGCCGTGGCGCGTGAAGTTGAGTCCGTGGATGCTGCAAGCAGTCTCACGGTTCCCGAGCACGCGCTCCGCGCCGTTGCCGAAGGGGATGATGCTCAATCCCTCGCTTCCGACGGGCACCTGGGCTGCCATGGCGTTCATCTCGGCATAGGATGTGCCCTCGGCCGCCACGTTGCGGCGCATCCAGGCATTGAGGATGCCCGTGCCATTGATGCAGAGAAGCACTCCGAGACGGTCAAGATCCTTGGTGTAATTGACGTGGGCGAAGGTGTTAACGCGCGACAGTGGGTCGTAACGCACCTCGCCCAGTACGCCATAGACCACGCCCGATGTCCCCGCCGTGGCAGCCACTTCGCCCGGCTGGAGCACGCCGAGCGAGAGCGCATTGTTCGGCTGGTCGCCGGCACGGTAGGCGATGGGCGTGCCAGCCTTCAGCCCCAATTCTGCAGCCGCCTGCGCCGAGACCTCAGCCTGAAGGCCAAACGTGGGCACAAGGTCGGGCAAAAGCGACGAACCGAAGCCGTAGTAGTCCATCAGGAACTGCGCCGGCTGCCGCTCCTTAAAGTCCCAGAGCATCCCTTCGCTCAGCCCTCCGACGGTGGTGCCTGCCTCTCCGCTCAATCGCAAGGCGAGGTAGTCGCCCGGGAGCATAATCTTGTCGATGCGGTCGAACACCTCGGGCTCCTGATCCTTCACCCATGCCAGCTTGGCAGCCGTGAAGTTGCCGGGCGAACCCAGCAGGTGGGCGAGGCACTTCTCCTTGCCTATGGCCGAGAAAGCCCTTTCGCCATAAGGCACAGCCCGCGAGTCGCACCAGATGATGGCAGGCCTCAGAGGTTTTCTGTCCTTGCCGATGCACACCAGACCGTGCATCTGATAAGAGATACCTATGGCGCGTATGTCCTCGCCATCAGCACCGCTGTCGGCCATCACCTTCAGCAATGCTTGCTTAGCATACTGCCACCATGCCTCAGGCTCCTGCTCTGCCCAGCCCGAACGGACTGCCAGGATGGGAGCCTCCGTGTCGGGATAGAAGGCCGAGGCCACACATTTGCCACTGTCGGCATCAACCAAAGATGCCTTCACCGAAGAGCTTCCGAGGTCGAAGCCCAATAGATATTGTCTGCTCATGTTGCTTCTTATTGTAATCAGCGCCTGCTCTTTTTGAATTATGAATTATGAATTATGAATTCATCCCTAACCCTTCTTCCAGAGTCTGCTCATGTCTTCCAGCGTCTTGCCCTTCGTTTCGGGCACAATGCGCCAGACAAAGAGGGCAGCCAGCAGGCATACCGTGCCGTAAAGCCCGTAGGTGAACCAATGACCGAACTCGGCGGCAGCCGTCTCGGGCAACACTCCGTACAACAAGTCCCCGTGCTTCACCTGCATATTGAACATCGGTACGAACGAAGAGGACACGATGAAATTGAATATCCACTGGAAAGCCACGGCGATGGCAACAGCCCCACCGCGGATAGTGTTGGGGAATATCTCAGCAATCAACACCCAACAGATGGGACCCCACGAGAACATAAACGACGCAGCATACACCATGATGCTGATCATCGTGAACATTTCCAGCCCTTGATGCCCGAATGTGAGGGCAACACCGAAGGCTCCGACGGCCATGCCAAGGCTTCCGCTGATGAGAAGAGGCTTGCGTCCGAGCTTCTCGACAGTGAATACGGCCACCAACGTAAAGAGGATGTTCACCACACCCATCACCACGGTGTTCACCATCGGGTTCGTCATGCCCATATCTCCAAAGATGCGTGGGGCATAATACAGCACCGCGTTGATGCCAACAATCTGCTGGAAGACGGAGAGCATCACGCCGATGAAGATGCAAAGGTAGCCGTAGGAGAAGAGTTTCTCAGTCTTCGCGGTGATTGTCGCCTTGATGTCCGAGAGAATCAGGCGTGCCTCGTCGGCACCATTGATGCGCGAGAGGATGCGCAACGCCCTGTCGTCCTCGCCGATGCTGACGAGGTAGCGGGGCGTCTCGGGCACGAAACAGATGAGAACGGTGAAGAGTCCCGCCGGAACAGCCTCCGAGCCGAACATATATCGCCAGCCTGTCGTGATGGACCAAGGGTCGCTTCCTGGCATAACCTGATTGACTCCTTCTCCGATGCTTTCGATGATGGGGTTCGTATGCTCGCCCAATATGAGGAAATTCACGAAGTAAACGACCAGCTGACCAAAGATGATGGCGAACTGATTCCACGAGACGAGCATTCCCCTGATGCGCGATGGCGACACTTCACCTATATACATCGGGCAGATGGCCGAGGCTAATCCCACGCCGATGCCGCCGATGATGCGGTAAACGTTGAAGGCCATGAGCAGTGTGAAAGTGGGCTTGCCGTCCTCAAAGAACAGGCATTCGGGATACATCGAGCCGAGGGCGGAGACGAAGAACAGCACGCCTGCCACCACCAGCGAACGCTTTCGCCCCAGCGAGGAAGCGAGCCAGCCCGACAACGCCGAACCGATGATGCAGCCGATGAGGGCGCTCGACGACGTGAAGCCGTGGAGAAAGTCCGTATAAACAAAGTCGTCGGCGCCGAGAAAGAAGGCCTGTAGGCCTCTATCCGCACCCGATATGACGGCGGTGTCATAGCCAAAAAGCAGTCCGCCAAGCACGGCTACCAGTACAATACTCAGCAAGTAGCCTTTGTTTCCTTTTTCTGTTGGCATAGATGATTAGATAGTTTTTACTTTCGGTTTATTTCTTTTTGTTCTTTTACTTATGGTCTTGTCCTTCGTGATGTCTTTTTGCAAGCCGGACGGGCCGCTTCTTTGTGAAGCAGAGGCCCGACGATTGTAGGGAAAAGGCTGGGTGGGGAGCCCGACAGCTGTAGGCCGGGACGAACGCCGTGCAACGGAGCTGACAGCGCATCTGTGCGTGGATGCACTGCGCGATGGCCGCAAAGATCACAAGAATGATGGTTTCCGTACTCATGTTTTCCGTTGTTGGTTCGTTTTTAAGGTTGGCCCTGGCGTAATGTAAGTTGTTGGGTTGAAGGTCTTGGGCCATTGTCTTTCATGGAGTTGATGCCTTTCGGCATACGACCGCAAAAGCCGCCTCGCCCCATCGTCCGACGCTGTGTCTGACCGAAGCCGACGGAGGGGCAGAAGACATCAATCAAGGTTATCCGAGGCACAAAGTTACAAATTTTTTTGATGTACAGCAATCATTTGTGCATTTTTTTTGTTATAATGGAAATAAATTCACAAGCCGCCTGCCTTCCCGACACTTTTCTGCGCGCCGCGGCGCCTGCCGTGGCTGCAAAAACCCTGTGCCTCGGTTGCAACAACCCTGTGCCGTGTCTGCCAACGCAGGCTGCTGCGTTTGTCATCGCAGGCTGCTGCGTTTGACATCGCCTGCTGCTGCGTTTGACATCGCCTGCTGCTGCGTTTCAGCTCGGACTGCAAAGTTTTTCTCATTTTTACTTGCACAGTTCGTTTTTTTATACTATCTTTGCAGCGGAACCATGTGTTTTTCCGTCAGGATTAAGCATACATTATTAAATATATAGCGATGAAACTACAAGGATTCTTCTGCACTTTTCTGCTCACGGCGATGCTCACGACGCTGGTCCAAGGCGTCAGGGCCGACGAGGGCACAGTCCGCGACGTCGACATCTGCATCTATGGCAGCACGCCGGCAGGCATCATGGCGGCATACACGGCTAAGTTGAAAGGCAAGAGCGTGCTGCTCGTGTCGCCCACGAAGCGTCTGGGCGGCATGACGACGGGCGGTCTGGGCTGGACCGACATTGGCGACAGCACAAGCCACCGCCGCATCATCAAGGGCTTCGCACGCGAATTCTACCGACGCATCGGGCAGCACTACGGCATGGCCTCGCCGACGTTCTACTTCGAGCCTAAGGTGGCCCTCGCCACCTTCAAGGGTTTCCTTGCCGAGGCAGACATAAAGGACTCCACAGACATCTGGTACGAATGGCGCATCATCAGTGCCGAAAAGGAAGGAAACCAGGTGAAGAGCATCACCCTCTCCCTTCCGAAAGGGGACGAGAGGAGAACCGTCCGGGCCAAGATATTCATGGATTGCGGCTACGAAGGCGACCTTATGGCGAGGGCAGGCATCAGCTACACCGTAGGTCGCGAAGGCAAAGACAAGTACGGAGAACCTGAGAATGGTGCCCAATGCCTGAATAAGCATCAGTTCTGCGACGGGGTGGACCCCTACGTCATCCCGGGCGACCCGTCGAGCGGACTGCTTTGGGGCATCATGAGCGACCCGATGCCGGCCAACGGTACGGGCGACAATCACATCCAAGCATACAACTACCGGCTCACGCTCACCAAGACGAAACCCTTCCGCCCCATCACAGCTCAAGTTCCAGACAACTACGACCCGTCGAAATACGAACTGCTGTTCCGGTGGATGGAGAAGAAGGGATGGAGCGGCTACGGCGACTGCATCAAGTGGACATACATGAAGGACTCTTCAGGGCCCAACTCATGGAACGCCTATAAGACAGATAACAACAACAATGGCGCCTTCTCGACCGACATGATTGGCTACAGTTGGGACTATCCTGAAGCCACATACGCACAGCGTGATTCCATAGCGAAACTCCATGAGGACTACACCAAAGGGCTCCTCTACATCCTATGGACTGACCCTCGCGTGCCACAGAACATACAGAACGAGTTCAACCAGTGGGGTTATCCGCTCGACGAGTACGAAGACAACGAGAACTTCACGCCCCAGCTCTACATACGAGAGGCCAGGCGAATGCTCGGACGACTCGTCATGACCGAAGACTACTGCCTCAAAAACAAGGTAGCCAACGACCCTATTGCCTGGGGAGCCTACACAATGGACTCACACAACTGCGGCCGATACGTCGTCGACGGCATGGTTAAGAACGAAGGCGACGTCCAGCGGCACCTGACCAAAGGGCCGTACAACATCTCATACCGTGCCGTCACACCCAAAGAGAGCGAGGCTTGCAACGTACTTGTACCAGTCTGTCTCTCCGCATCCCACATCGCTTATGGCAGCATCCGCATGGAACCCGTCTATATGGTGCTTGGCGAAACGACAGCACTGGCTGCCGTGCAAGCCATCGACGAGCACGATGGCTGCGTGCAGAGCGTGGATCCATCGCGTTGCATCGCACAGTTGGAGAACGGACTCAACACGGATGTAAACACAATAATTCCCGATGGAATGGGAACAATTTCGGTTGACGTCACGAACCGTGTGCTCCAGAATCCATCGTTCGAGTTGCCTTTCACCAAAACCTCACAGCCTCCCACAGGATGGGTGGAGCTTCCGGCCGGAACATCCCTGCAGCGGAGCATGAACCGCACGGCCCGGAACAAGGACGGGGCACAGGCTTACGTCTGCAAGCCAGCCTCCGGCAGCACCATCACCACGCCCTTGCACCTCTGCCAGCGTGTGCCTGCCGCAAAACTCTGTGCCGGTATATATAAAATATCGTGCCGTATGTGGGTGGAGAAAGACTTCTACGGCACAGCATGCCTTTTTGCAAGTCCGACATCCCCTGCCGGGGAGGAAGGAAGCCTGGGCGAAAACGAGACGCTCGCCGAGGGTGGAAGCTGGAAAGGGACCGTCGTCCAGTACTGGACCAACGAGCCTTACTACCGCAACGGCACGTCGGGCTACGACAATCTCACCTACACGGACCGCCGAACGACGTTCGCCCGCCATGCGGGAGGCTTTAACTCTTCCACGGCACAGAACATGGAAAGGATGGAAGTGTACGTCACGTTGCACGACGGCGAGGGTCTCGTGCTCGGCATCCGCACAAGCAGTGCCAACCAAGGGAGCGACAAGAACGGTGCCGGATACTTCGTCGTGGACGACTTCCACGTGGAGAAGGTGGCGGAACAGCCGCTCTCGCAGGACGAATTCTGCGACCAAGTGCTCACAAACTACGATTTCGAGAAGGACCCGAAGGGCAGGACTTACGACTGGAACGTGAAGACTACGGTCAACGAGGCAGGCAACGGTCCCATCCTGGGCTGGCAGTGTAATGCCTGGACGGACAACTATGGCGGCGTAAGCGACGGCACAAACCTGGAATGGAAGTGGGCCGCGTATGTAGCAAGCACGTCGGGCGTCATACCAAACGACTTCCGGCTCTATCAAACGATACCCGCCGAGAGGCTTACCCCTGGCGTCTATGAGGTGAATGCCCGCATGTGGCAGTACCAGTCGAAGCTGGGCATCACACGGCTCTACGGCAAGGCCGGCGACAAATGCTCCGTTCAGTACTACGGCGTGGAGAGCAAATATCCTGCCAGCGTGCTGACTGAGGGCGAGACGGCCACGTTTGCCGGGCTCTCGGCCAACACGACTACGGGCCGCGTCAACGAGATGTCGCTCGACATCGAAGTGGGCGAGGGCGAAGACCTCGAGCTGGGCGTGAAGAGCGGCTACGGCCTGGAGAGCAACAACACGCCGGGTGCCAACCACGGAAAGTTCTACGTCGACCTCATCCGCACTTGGAAGGTGAGCGACCTGCCTGTCTCCTACGACGAAACGGCCAGCGACAACCTCATCCTCCCGCGCGCATATTATAATAAGGTAGTGCTCAACAAGACGTTCACGAACGGCGATTGGCAATGGGTGTGCCTGCCTTTCTCGCTCGACGCACAGGACATCGAGGCCATCTTCGGCAAGGGGACGGAAGTCCTCACAGACTCCAAGACCCCCTCTAACTCCCCCTTAAGGGGGGAGAAATCTAGCGAGCTTTCCGAGAAGGAAGCCTCCCCTTTAAGGGGAGGTTTGGTAGGGTCTGGCGTGCCCTTCCTCGTCCGCCCCACCGACGTGCTGCCTGCGCCCATCGTCCTGGAGCATGTCCGCATCGAGACAGACACTCCGCAGACCATTCCCCTCGAGGGTGAGGAAGGAAGCTACGTCACGGGCACCTTCCAGCAGCAGGACGGCGTGCCGGCATTCTCGGCCTTCGTCACCGACGACCCCACGCCTGTCAGCACCATCCATAGCGCAACGACCAAAACGCAGTCCGATGATGGCTGGTACGACCTCAGTGGCCGACCCGCAGCCCACGCTCCCCATGCCCGAGGCATACGCCTGGCGAAGGGCATCAAAGTCGCGCAGAAATAGAAGCCGACACTTCCATTAGAAGCCGACGCTTCCGGGCGCCGGAACAACCGCCGTGTTCGGACGGATTTGCAATCCACCCGACAGGAATATAGGGATTTGCAATCCCGCAACCCTTTTATTCTCGCATTGCAAATGCTTATATTCTCCCCTGCCAGATTGCAAATCCGGCAGAACGACAGAATTATATGAATAAAAGCTAAGTGCCGTCCGCAATGTAGGGACGCGCCGTGGCGCGTCCGCCATCAGCGTGTTTTTTATATCACACAGAAAGCACAGAAAACTAATCCGACCGCACGCGGCGTTTCCAATCCCCGCGTGCGGCGTTTCCAATCCCCGCGTGCGGCGTTTCGATTTCCCGCGTGCGACGTTTCAACTTCCCGCGTGCGGGGTGAAAAGAGACGTGAAGAGGCATGGAAAAACACTCCCTCGTGGCGAAGCAAAGTTTTGCACAATCGTTTTCGGGCTTTTGAGAGAAAAAAACAGGCATCGGGCACTTTTTTTCAGCCCTTCAAAGCCCAAAAGCGTGCAAAAGCCCCAATTTTTAACAAAATTTTAACATTATAGATAGAGGGTTTCTTCTTTTTTTTATAAATTTGTGGCGAGAAAGCATCCAAAAAAGGACACATCTGCACAAAAAAGCCGTTAGCGCAACCGTTAGTGAACAAAGCCACGACACACCGCCACGGCAACAAAAGCTAAAAACAAACAGACAAAACCTTTTTAATAAATAAATTATTAACCCTTTTATTTACTAATCACATGAAAAAGAGATTTTATGCATCCGTGCTTGCCATGCTACTATGCATGACGTGCACCACAGCCTGGGCAGATGTTGTACACATCAGCACTGCCGAAGAGCTGAGGAATGTCGCTCAAGACAACACCGACTATGTACTCGACAACGACATCGACTTGGAGGGCAACATGCCTCGCAAGTGGCACTACAGCGGCACCTTCGACGGCAACGGCCACACCATCTACAATGTGCCTAACACAGGCCTCTTTAGCGCCCCCGACGGTGGAGCAGTCTTCAAGAACCTCACCATCGACAACACCAGCACTTTGGCCGTCGATAACGGTTTCGCTTCCTTCGCGGCTTTCTCCAGAGGCAGCATCACTTTCGAGAACTGCGTGAACAAGGTGAACATGAGCAGCGACGGCCGACACATGGTGGGCGGCTTCATCGGAGAAGCCCACGGTGCAGGCAGCACCGTAACCTTCATCAACTGCCGGAACGAAGGCGAAATCACCGGCTCGTTATGGGAGACTGGCGGCTTCATCGGCCTCGACGCTGAGGGTGTCAACGTAACGTTCACCGGCTGCATGAACCTGGGCGACGTGAAGAGCAACTCCAGCTACGGCATCGGCGGCTTCATCGGACAGGCACACAGCAGCGGCACCTACACGTTCACAAACTGCGGCAACATGGGCACAATCCTCTGCGGCAGCGGCTACGACGAGGCATGCGCCTTCGTCGGACGCAGCAGCGGCACCATCGCGCTCACCAACTGCTGGAACAGCGGCCAGACTGGTAAATACGAAAACGACTGGCAGAACTATCCCCTCACACAGAACGGCCTCGGCACATTCACAAACTGCTACGACGTCTATAACGGCTCCGCAGGCGTGACGCAGATTGCCGCAACCGACGTGGCCGGCGGCGCACTCTGCTATCTGCTCAACGGCGACCAGAGCACCATCGCATTCTATCAGACGCTCGGCACAGACCAATATCCCGTCCTCGACAGCACACACGGTCAGGTTTACCGCGTCGGACAGTTCCAGTGCGACGGCATAACGCCTAAAGAAGGCGTGGAAGCCAGCTACACCAACACAGCAGGCACAAGCACCAAGGACGACCACAACTTCGTGGACGGACTCTGCAGCGTCTGCGGCACATACGACCCCGCCGACATCGTCGACGGCGTCTATCACATTGGCACCGCTGCACAGCTGACAGCCTTCCGCACTAAGGCCAGCACCACATCAGGTGCACTGCTCACGGCCAACATCAACATGGATGGTCAGGGATGGGTTGCCATGACAGGCTATGCCGGCATCTTCGACGGCGGCGGCTTCACCATCTCCAACCTCGGCAACGCCGCCCTCTTCAACACCACGACGGGCACAGCCACCATCAAGAACCTGACCATCACAGGCGGTACGCGCGCCATGAACAGCGACGACGGCAATGGAGTGTTCGTCAATCGCTGCCAGGGCAACCTCACCATCCAGAACTGCGTGAACGAGACTCCCCTCACAGGCGACGGCTATAACTGGCACGCAGGCGGCTATGTCGGACAGATTGACGTGGCCGACGTAACGGTGGACATCATCGACTGCGTCAACAAGGCTGACGTTACCGTTGAAAACATCCGCGGAGGCTGGGGACACCAGATAGGCGGCTTCGTTGGCTATCTCACGACAACAGGTGCAAAGCTTAACTTCACACGCTGCCAGAACCTGGGCAATGTCACCAACACCAGCGGCAGTAACACCGGTGGCTTCTTGGGCAAATCCGATGGAAACAACAACAACGTAACGTTCACAAACTGTACGAACTCGGGCACAATCACGGCCTCGGGCACCCAGACAGGCGGACTCTTGGGCTTTATCGCTGGCAGTAGCGCCAGTGTTGTATTCACGAACTGCATGAACACGGGTGCGGTTTCGAGCACAAGCTGGTCCGTAGGCGGCATCGCCGGACAGTCGAACACTGCAGCCATATCGTTTGTGAGCTGCGGAAACACGGGTAAGATTACCGGCAAAACTGATGAAGATGCCATAGAGGCCTGCCCTCTTATAGGTAACTTCTGGAATTGTTCTCCTACAGCCAACAACTGCTGGAACATCGCCGAGACACAAGGCAGTGTATCATCCCTGCCCCTCATCAAAAATGGCGGCGGCACATGCACAAACTGCTATGACAAATACAACGACACGCCCAACGGTGTGACACTCATCACCGACGAACAAGTCACCAGCGGTGAGCTCTGCTTCCTGCTCAACGACGGCGCTGGCAGCACTATCTTCTACCAGAACATCGACAACGATCAGCCTGCCGACGCTTATCCTTTGCTGGACAACACACACGGACAGGTTTATCGCATCGGACAGTTCCAGTGCGACGGCGTGACTCCTAAGACTGGTGTAACGCCCAGTTACAGCAACACCGAAGGCACTAACGTTGTGGACGACCACAACTTCGTGGACGGCATCTGCTCTGTCTGCGGCACTTACGACCCCTCGCTCATCGTGGATGGCGTTTATCAGATTGCCACAGCTGCACAGCTCCGCTGGTTCTCCGACTTTGTCAACGCCGGCAACAGCTCGGCCAATGCTGCCATGACAGCTGATATTGACCTTGAGAACGTGGCCTTCACTCCTATCGGTCTTTTCGCCGACGATACTTCTGCCGGTGGACAGCGCATACAGTACCGCGGTACGTTCGACGGTCAGGGTCACGTCATCAGCAACCTCACTATCAACGACGAGAAGAAGCATGAGACTGGCCTCTTCAGCCGTCTGGCTTGGGGCGGCAATGCCGTGGTGAAGAACCTGGGCGTGGTGAACGCTACCATCACCAGCACTCATCCCTCTGGCCGTGCAGGCGTCATCGCCGGTATTACGGGCGCTAGCTGCACGATAGAGAACTGCTTCGTGACGGGTGACGTCACAGTGACTGTCCCTGAAAGCAAGACTGAATTTGGCGGCATCACGGGCGGCGGTTCTGCTGGCACCTTCAAGAATTGCTGGACATCCTACGAGAGAGTAGGCAGCGGCGGCACGCAGACCAACTGCTTCGGCGGCGTGACGGCTGAAGAAATGGCAAGCGGTGCTCTCTGCTATAATATTAATAAAGGTGCAGGCAGCAACATCTTCTTCCAGAACATCGACAACGATCAGCCTGCCGACGCATATCCTGTGCTCAGCAACACACACGGCATCGTCTATGTTGCCAGCAACCTGAAGTGCGACGGCGTGACTCCCGAAAGCGAAACCTTCAGCAACACGGAGATTACCCCGACAGTCGCCGACCACAGCTTCGTGGCCGACAACACTCATCCCGTCTGCACAGTCTGCGGAGTCATCAACGAGACTTACGAAATCGCTCTGACTGACGGCTTCTATCAGCTCGGCACAGCCAACGACCTCGTTTGGTACTCTGCCTATATCAACCAGAAGAACAACGAGGCCAACGCTGCCTTGACTGCCGACATCGACATGATCACGGTGGAGAACTTCACTCCCATCGGACTCTTTGCCGACGACACAAGCCTTGGCGGACAGAGGATTCAGTACAGAGGTACGTTCGAAGGCAATGGACACGTCATCCGCAACCTCACCATCAACGACACGAAGCATCATGAGGCAGGACTCTTCAGCCGTGTTCCGGACGTTGCAACCATCCAGAACCTCGGCATCGAAAACGCCAACATCTCTTGCACCAACGGTGCCAGCCGCTGCGGTGTGCTTATTGGCTGGATGGGTCAGCCCACCATCAAGAACGTCTATGCCGTAGGCTCTTTCTCTCTGAGTGTCAATGGCGAACCCAAGGCAAGCACAGCCCTCGTGGCAGAAGCTTGGGCAGCAAGCAAGGTATCGAACTGCTGGACTGTCTGCGATGCCATCACCAACAAGGGCGACGGCACCAACGGCTATGCCGGTGTCACCAGGAAGCAGATGAGAAGCGGCGAGCTTTGCTACAACCTGAACGAGGGTGCAGGCGAGACTGTTTACTACGAGACCATCGGTTCGGACACCTATCCTATCCTCGACAGCACTCACGGCCGCGTCAGCAAGATGAGCGCAGCAGGCTATGCCACATTCTACGATGCTGAGCAGGCCGGCACATTCTCCAGCGGCGTGACCGTCTTCACCGGCAAGAAGGGCAGCAACTTCATCACCCTGACCGAGCAGCAGAACACTATCCCCGCTGGCACGGCAGTCGTACTGAAGGGTGCCGAAGGCTACTTCAGCTTCACTCCCGCCGAGTCTGCTCCCGCCATCGAGGGCGAGAACGACTTCCTCGGCACGGCAGAACCTCTGGAGACCACTGGCAATGAGTACGTCCTCGCTCTGCCCGAAGGCGAAGAGGTCGGCTTCTACCTGGCCACTGGCACCATCCCCGCAGGCAAGGCCTACATGACTTCAGCTTCCGGCGTCAAGGGCTTCATCTTCGTGGAAGACGATGCCACCGGAATCGAAGGCATCAAGAATGCTGACGACGCTACGGAAATCTACAACGTGGCTGGCATGCGCCTCGGCAAGATGCAGAAGGGCATCAACATCGTCGGCGGCAAGAAGATCCTGAAGTAAACCTCTCTCACATCCCTCCCCCCCACTTACGCGCGGGGGGAGGGAGACTTTTATTATAACACTGACTTTATTATAGTATTCATGTATTGAAGCCCCGGGGTGCCGAACCCCGCGTGCGGCGTTGGCAAACGCAGCCTGCGGAAATGGCAATCGCAGCGTGCGGAGATGGCAATCGCAGCGTGCGGCGTCTACACGGCTCACACGCAGAGCCTCAGCACAGGACTCCCTAAAACTCGAGACGCACGATACATAATTAATATAATAATGTATAAAATATAATAATGTAATAATGTATACAGACATGAAGTACACAAGACCATCCATCACCATCCACGAGGCGCAAGCCGAACAGATGCTGGCCGAGAGCCTCAAGATCGGCGACACCACCGTCGACGGCGGTCAGGCACTCAGCAAGGAAGACCAATGGGATATCTGGGGCGAAGAGGAATAACCTCCGCCACACCCCTGTCCCGGACAATGAAGAAAGAACAGACACAGAAACCACTTTCTCAACCTTAAAATAATATCTAAAAACAAAAAACAAAATGAAAAAAAGATTCTACTCATCCGTGCTTGCCATGATGCTATGCATGGCAGGCACAGCGGCTTGGGCACTCGACCAAGTCGACGGCGTCTATCAGATTGGTACAGCCCAAGACCTGAAAGACTTTGCCGCACTCGCCGATGTAGCAGAGGCCGATGCCAAGCTGACAGCCGACATCGACATGAACGGCAGCGGCTGGATCAGCATCGAAGAGTACAACGGAACGTTCGACGGCGCAGGCTTCGCCATCAACAATCTGGGCACACCCTTCATCGACTACACCTCCGGAGGCGCAGTCATCAAGAACCTGACCCTCGGCGGTAAAGCCATCGACGAGAACAAACTGAACACCGCAGCCTTCGTCAACGAGTCAGAAGGCACCATCACCTTCGAGAACTGCGTCAACAAGACCGACGTATCGAACCTTGCCAACCGCGCAGCAGGCTTCCTGGCCCTCTCGAACAAAGGCGAGGCAACGTTCATCAACTGCGTCAACGAAGCAGCCATCACGCAGGGCAACAGCAGCACCAACGGCGAGATGGCCGGCGGCCTCCTCGGCTTCAACCTCGGCGGCAAGCTCACCATGACCGGTTGCATCAACAAGGGCGCCATCACAGCCAACCACGGCGCAGGCGGACTCATTGCACAGATCAACGTCTCCGGCAGCGAGAACAACAAGCTGACCAACTGCGTCAACTTCGGCAAAGTCAGCTCCAGCATCTTCAACGAACGCGTGGGCAGCATGGTAGGCTTCTACTGGGCCTCAGGCATCACGTACAGAAACTGCTGGAACATCGGCGAGGTGGACGACAGCCGCAGCTTTGCAGGCAGCAGAGGAGGCGGCGGCAGCGACGACGTACAGAACTGCTACGACGTGAACAACCCTGCCACAGGCATCACGCAGATCACCATGGACCAGGTGGAAAGCGGCGAACTCTGCTACCTCATCAACAAGGGAGCCAACGCCACCGTCTTCTATCAGACACTCGGCACAGACGAATACCCCGTACTCGACAGCACACACGGCATCGTCTACATCAAGGGCAGCTACAAGTGCGACGGCGTCACGCCAAAGGACGGCGGCCAACCGGAGTACACCAACTCTGCCTCCGACTCCAGCGTCGACCCCCACAACTTTGTGGACGGCATCTGCACAGTATGTAACCAGTACAATCCCGACCTCATCGTCGACGGTGTCTTCCAGATCAGCAATGCCACACAGCTCTGCTGGTACTCCAACCATGTCAACACCGTAAACAACAAGGCCAAGGCAGCCCTGACTGCCGACATCGACATGAGCTCCGTGGATAACTTCACCCCCATCGGCCTCTTCCGCGATGGCAACGTAGAGGGTACCGGACTTCCACAAGTCAACATCCAGTACCACGGCACGTTCGACGGCCAGGGACACGTCATCAAGAACCTCACCATCAAGGACGAAGGCTACTACGAAACAGCACTCTTCAGCCGTACCCCCGATGATGCCATCATCAAGAACCTCGGCATCGTCAACGCCAACATCTCGTCTGTCCGCAGCAGCCGCGTGGCTGTGCTCGTCGGCTGGATGGGTGTCCCCACCATCGAGAACGTTTATGCTACAGGTGAATTCACCATCACCGCAGGCGGAGGAGAGACGACAAAGACCCTCATAGCTGAGTCCTGGAACGCCAACGGCGTCAAGAACTGCTGGACAGTCTGCGATGCTATCACAGGCGACCACGGCAACGGCACAAACAACTATGCAGCCGTCACCGAAGAAGACATGGAAAGCGGTAAGCTTTGCTACGACATCAATCAGGGTGCAGGCAAGAACATCTACTATCAGACCCTTGGCACCGATGCTTATCCCAACCTCGATAGCACACACAGCATCGTCTACATCAAGGGACACTATCTCTGCGATGGCAAGACTCCTGCCTCGGGAGGCGAACCAGAGTTCTCTAACAATGCTTCCGACTCGCAGGTGGACAACCATACCTTCGTAGACGACAACACTCATCCCGTCTGCAAAGTATGCGGACTCATCAACGAAACTTATGCCATCGAGAAGGACGAGGAAGAATTCTATCAGATAGGTTCGGCCAACGACCTCGTTTGGTTCTCGGCTTTCGTCAACCAGAAGAACAACACCGAAGCCAAGGGCAAACTGACTGCCGACATTGATATGACTGAGGTGGAGAACTTCATTCCCATCGGACTCTTCGCCGACGATATGTCGGCCGGCGGAGTGCGCATCCAGTACCGTGGCACGTTCGACGGCCAGGGACACGTCATCAGCAACCTCACCATCAACGACGAGAAGAAACACGAGACTGGTCTCTTCAGCCGTCTGGCTTGGGGTGCAAGCGCTGTCGTTCGCAAACTCGGCATTGTCAACGCAAACATCACCAGCACACACCCCTATGGTCGTACTGGTGTCATCTGCGGTATCACAGGCTCCAACTGTCTCATCGAGAACTGCTACGTTACTGGTGAGGTCACAATCGTTACGCCCGAAGGCACAAACGAATGGGGTGCCATCACAGGCGGCGGTTCTGCTGGCACCATACGCAACTGCTGGACAGACTTCGAGCGCGTCAGCGGAGGTGGAAACGTAGTCAATTGCTATCCTGCAGCCACTTACGAAGAGATGTCGAGCGGTGAACTTACATGGAAACTCAACGAAGAGAGCTTCCTCGACGCCGTTTGGTATCAGACCATCGACCAGGATGAACACCCCGTGCTCGACCCGACTCATGGTCTCGTCTACATGGGTGACGGCCAACTGTCTTCAGCCTACGACGAGGCATCCTACCTCGAGTTACGCGACTTCATCACCACTCAGGAGTTCAACTACTGCGACACCGTCGTCGCCTATCAGGATTCTATCGATGCATACCGCGCCGAGGTGCAGGCAATGACTACCATTGAGACTCGCGACGAGTTCGTGGAGGCCTACAGGGCCAGCCTTAAGGCTAAGGCAGCCGTGAAGGAGAGCGAGGCAGCATACCTTTCTTATATAGAAGTATGCAAGAGCATCGTTGCCGAACTGGAGACGAATACCACTCACAACGAAGACCGCGATGTCCTCGAGGCTTACCTCGACGAGGAGAATGCTGAGGAGCCGGGCGAACACCCCAACGGCAACTACGGCTACATCATCAGCACTCACACTCTCTCCAACGAGGAGATTGCTGCCGAGATTGAGTATGTCAAGGGTCTCATGAACCGTGTGCTCCTGTCCGACCCCGAGCCCGGTACGGACATGACCATGCTCCTGCAGAACCCGCAGTTTGCTGAGGACTGGACGGGATGGACCACCGATGGCAATGCAAGCATGGCCGTAGGCGGCGTGCGCGAAGTGATGAGCGTGGCTCGCGGCCTGCAAGGCAACTTCGAAGTGAAGCAGACGATCGAAGGCATCCCCAACGGTATCTACGAAGTGCGCGTCAACGGTCTGTCGGCACGTGCTGACAACGACGTCTATAGCAAGCTCTACTACGGCGAAGTCTTTGCCGAAGAGAACATCAACTACCTGATGCTCTCCTCTGAGGAAATTCTCCTCGTCGATGATGCTGAGGACGGCGTGAACTGCGACCTCTCCGGTAGCGCTCCCGACATACTCTATTACGACGAGAACACCGGCGAGGAAGGCTACATCCCCGTTTCGCTCAGAGGTGCATCCTATGCCTTCAACAGCGGACGCTACCTGAACCGTGCGGCTGTCACCGTTACCGACGGCAGCATCACCCTCGGCGTTCGTGGCCGCGTCTTCAACCTCAAGGAGAACTGGGTGCCCTTCAGCAACGTACGCCTCATCTACCTCGGACAGGCAGACGATGCTGCTGATGCCCTCACCGACGTGCTCGACGGCTACGTGGCACGCGCTACCGTGATCCGCGACTTCACGGCTGAGTCGGGCGACTTCAACCATACTCCCAACATCTACTGCGAAATCCACGACCGTCTGGCCGAAGCCATCGACGAGAGCGAGGCTGCCGAGACGGGAGAAGAGAAGATGGAACTCGTGGACCGCTTCTCCGAACTCTTCAAGGAAGTTTATGAGAGCCGCATGGCCTACATCACGCTTGGTGCAGCCTGCGACAAGCTCGACGTCATCACCACTGCCCTCTTCCAGGAAGGCGCCATCGACGAGGCAGAAAGAGACCGCCTCTACGATATCAGCGGGGGAGGATGGGTCTCATTCTTGGACGGTGACCTCGATGCAGAAAGTGCCATCGCGAAAGCTGAAGAAATCTTCAAGCTCGCAGGCATCCCCGTTCAGGACGAGGACGGCACCTATCAGATCGGTACGGCTCAGGAGCTGACCAACTTCTCCTTCATCGTCAACAGCGGAGAGAGCAGTGCTAACGGCGTACTCACAGCCGACATCGACATGAGCTCTGTTGCCAACTTCACTCCCATCGGCCTCTTCGCCGACGACACCTCTGCCGGCGGAGTGCGCATCCAGTACCGTGGCACGTTCGACGGTCAGGGTCACGTCATCAGCAACCTCACCATCAACGACACGAAGCTCCACGAGACCGGTCTCTTCAGCCGTCTGGCTTGGGGCGCAGGCGCTGTGGTTCGCAACCTCGGCGTAGTCAATGCCAGCATCACCAGCACGCACCCCTATGGCCGTGCAGGCGTCATCTGCGGCATCACGGGCTACCAGTGCGTCATCGAGAACTGCTACGTCACCGGCAACGTCACAGTGACTGTTCCTGAAGGCCAAACTGAATGGGGCGGCATCACAGGCGGTGGCTCCGCAGGCACCATCCGTAACTGCTGGACAAGCTTCGAGCGCGTCAGCGGAGGCGGCACAGTTGTCAACTGCTTCGCACAGCCCAGTGCCCAGTGGCTCGAGAGCGGCGAGCTCTGCTTCCGCATCAATGCCGGCGCAGGCGAGACGATTTTCTACCAGACCCTCGCCACCGATCCCTATCCCGTGCTCAGCAAGACCTCTCTCAAGGTTTACAGAGACAAGGATGGCAACTTCACCAACGTCGATCCCGACGGCATCAACGACATCATGGCCGAGGAGACCGTGGCACCAGCCATCGATGGTATCTTCGACATGAGCGGCCGCAAGGTGGCTGCCAAGGCTTCTCAGCTCGGTAACCTGCCTAAGGGACTCTACATCGTCCGCGGCAAGAAGGTGCTCGTGAAGTAAACAATCCCCTCAGCCTCTGGCTGACTCTCGCAGAAGCGGCACGCCGTCCACACAGCAGGACGACGTGCCGCTTCCTTTTTCATGATGCCATAGACACGGAAGGGAACGACTATGGCAACCGAACCTAAGAGCCGGCCGCGATGAAGAGTCAGGCCCGAGATGTGGCAAGGCCCGTCTCCCATGTAGGGACGCGCCGTGGCGCGTCCGCCAGCCGCAGGACATTCTCCTCCGCCATGCCCTCGCTGCGTCCACCAGCCGCGGAACATTCTCCTCTGCCGTGCCTTCGCTGTGGACACGGACGCGCCACGGCGCGTCCCTACAAGGCGGGGGCGACATCTCATTGGCCTTGCAGGTCGCCTTTAGCGGACAGCAATGATCAGAAACATCCCTGCGGCCTTGTGCCAATAAGGACACTGCCTTACTGCCGTAAGGGCGTTGCCTTACTGCCGTAACCCTGCACGATGTCGCGGGGCGAGGCAGTTTTCGCGCCGATTTCTTGCGAAGGTGGACAGAAAACACTATCTTTGCACCAACACAAAACCCTCTGCCCATGAAACGGCTCCTCATCTTCCTTCTCCTGCTTCCCTGCCTCGCTTGCCGCGCCCAGGGCTGGACTTCCATTCAGAAAGTCGGCGTGCTGCCCACGAACACTGCCGAACAGAACCGCCGGAACCTGCAATTGGCCATCGACCGCATGAGTCCCTTGGGCGGTGTGCTCTTCGTGGAACCCACCGAGGGCGGTTATCCCATGGCGGGAGGGCTCGTCCTGAGGCGCAACGTCACCTTGATGGGTGCCCACGGACCCACGGGGCGAGGCACCGCGCTGCCCGACCGTAGCGGACCAACCGGCTCGCTCTTCGTCATCACCGACAGGGAGAAGCCCTTCCTCACCGTGGAGTCCGCCACACAAGTGCGAGGCCTGCAGTTCTACTACCCCGAGCAGTCGTGGCGCGACGCACAGGCTGTCCCCTACCCTCCCACCATCCGCGCCGCTGAGGACCAGCGCGTGCTCGGCGTCACACTCAGCTGTCTCTCGTTCTACGGCGAGTGGATGGCCATGGACTTCCGTGCCAAGGCGCCACACTACGTTGAGCAAATCCTCTGCGAGCACTGCTATGGCTACCCGCTCAGCGGAGAGTTCATCGCCATCAACCGTTGCTACGACGTCCCACGCATCCTCCATTGCCACGTCAACCCCGCCAATATGCGCGAGTTCGGCAGAGAGTTCAGTCCGCAAGCCATCGACGCTGTGGTCCGACGAAAGGCATATTCCTACTGGATCGACTTCACCGACAACGCTGTCCTCATGGACCTCTTCTGCTTTGGCAACTACGGAGGCATCTACATGGGCCGGGAGAGCTACGGACAGCTCACGAGCTTCAACTTCGACTGCGTCACCGTTGGCATCCACAAGCTTGGCTCCAACTGGAAGAACCGCAACTGGCAGATAGCGCAAGGGAGCATCATTGCCAACACCGGCGAGCGGCTGGAGGACCTTCACCCCGTGCTCATCGAGGGCCTCGGACACACGTCGCTGTCGAACGTCGAGTGCTTCTCCGGCCCCAACCATGCCCTCACGACGCTCGATGCCTCCTGGGATTTCCTCACCGTCCGCGGCGAGGCCAGCGTCTTCCTCTCGGGCTGCCGTATGCAAGGCTATCAGGCTCCGTCGCCCATCAACGCCTCGCCGCAGGCCAAGGTGCGCGCCGTGGGCTGCTTCGACAAGGACGGCAAGCTCATCGAACTGTAGTATTGAAGTTTTTTCGCCTTCCCTACTTGACATTTCGCCACGTCGTGCGTTATATAAGCAAATGACACCGACGGAATTCGAGCACACGCTGCTTCAGACACGCCCCAAGATGATGGCCACAGCCATGCGCTTCTTCCACGACAAGGAAGATGCCGAGGACGTGGTGCAGGAGGTCTGTATGCGAATGCTCGAACGCGGTTGGCGCGAAGGCGACAGCACAGAAGCCCTGCTCATCAAAGCCACGAAGAACCTCTGCGTCAGCATCTGGCGGAGGCAGAAAGCCCTCTCTCCGCTCTCCCCCTGCGGGAGTGCATCAGAGTCGGCAGGAATTTCTTCCATAGCGCTCTCCCAAAAGGGAAGCGGGGAGGAGGCTGATGCTCCGCTCCTTCGGCAAGAACAACAGGAACAGCTGGAGCAGGCCATCGCCGGGCTGCCGCCCTCCGAGCAAAGGTTCATCCGCATGAAGAGCGAAGAACTGAGCATCGAGGAGATGGCACAGCAGGCCGGCGTCTCGAAGCGCACGGCAAGCACCATGCTCTGGCAAGCCAAAAAGCGATTACTCACTTTCCTAAAGATAAACAACGATGATTGATAAGCATCTGATTCAGCAGGCTGCCGACGACATCGACCTCTTCGAGGCCGACCTCACCGAAGAGTTCGAGCAGCTGGTCAAGCCGCGTCGCACGGTTCGCCTCTGGCCGATGGCTGCCGCAGCCTGCGCCGCATTACTGCTACTCGTAGACCCTTCCAAACCTCCCCTTAAAGGGGAGGCTTACCATGCTGCCTCCTCACTTGAGTTCTCCCCCTTTAAGGGGGAGCCAGATGGGGTCTGGGGATGGGGAGAATCTTCTTTGGAAGCCCAGCTCGCACACCAGCAAGAGATAAAGGAAAAGGGCGAAAGGCTTGCCGCCTACGTCCGGGAATATACAACAGCCAATAAACAATAAGACACACACTATGAAACGCATCTACATTATTATATATATAGGGCTCGTCGCCCTCAGCCTTGCATCGTGCAACGGGCAGAAGCCCGACAGACAGATTGAGTCCGTGGGCGAACTGATGGACAGCCTGATAGAGAGAGGCGATCAGGTGTATCGCTACATCATCTGCAGTGGCGACTCCACTTACCAGGACGAACGTTGGTTCCACTACTTCTTTAAGGAGAAAGACAGCAATGTGCATCAGAGCAGCCTCCTCTTCTTGGCTGACAAGACGCCCGCCCTGCTCGACAAACTTTGCAGGGAAGCCGAGAAGAGCTATCGCTACTGGGAAGGCGACTCGCTCGACTACAGCATCACCATGCACTCCAAGCCTCTGGAACTGCTCAGCTTCAAGTGGTTTAAGAACAAGCAACAGGAGGAAATCGTTAGCCTCAGTCATACAACAATGAAGTATGCCAAGCATCTGTCGGCTCCCTGCGACCCCACGCCTATACAGGCCGTCCTGCAGAAGTTCCTTGCCGAACAGAAGAATGTGACGACCTACGACATCTGCTACGAATGGGACGAAGGCGTGCCCTTCACCGACTTCAAGAACGAACAGCTCATCCTTCGATACAAAGGCACTGGCGCAGACTCATTGGCTGCGGCAAAGATTACAGGCACGCTCTACGCCATTTCCATCAAAAGAGAAGGCCGCAGCGAAGAACTGTCGGCAGAACTTAACAAGCGCATGACGGCACTGATTACCGAACGCCCCATCAAGGGAGCTGCCTTGGCATCGTTCTATCCCGGAGGGAAGTGGAAGTTTTATTGTATGCAAGCCTTCAGAATCTTTGATAGGCAAAGACGTCGGAAACTTTATGACCTGAAAGTTCAAGTGTTCAGCGAAACGCTCTATATCCTTGAACTCAATTCTGCCGATGCACCACGTTCTGCCGTCCCATGCAACTGGTGGGCCGTGAAGCGCATCCACAACGACAAGGTCTTCTACATGAATCTGGAGCAGTAGCCGGCAAACGCCGCCTGCGACGTTCACCATCATCGCACGCGACGTTCACCTTCGCCGCACGCGGAGTTTGCCATCGCCGCACGCGACGTTTGCAACCCTCCTGCAGAGAAAGCCTTTCCGCAGAATTTTCTGCCGTCGATTTTGTACTTTGAATTAAATGTCGTAACTTTGCAGCCCGTAAGATAACAGGCTACAGAAAACGACTAAACACTAAATAGAAAACAATGAGCAAGAAAGCACTCTTGATGATCCTTGACGGCTGGGGCATAGGCAACCGCGGCAAGGGCGACGTCATCTACAACACTCCCACTCCCAACCTCGACAAGATTAATGCCACTTATCCCCACAGCCAGCTGCTGGCCTGCGGCGAGAACGTCGGTCTGCCCGACGGACAGATGGGCAACTCGGAGGTGGGTCACCTCAACATCGGCGCCGGACGCATCGTCTATCAGGACTTGGTAAAGATTAATCGCGCCTGTCAGGACGGCAGCATCCTGAAGAATCCCGAAGTGGTCAGCGCTTACGAATACGCTAAGGCCAATGGCAAGAGCGTCCACCTCATGGGCCTCACCTCGAATGGCGGCGTACACTCCTCACTCGACCATCTCTTCAAACTCATCGAAATCGGCAAGCAGTACGGCATCTGCCACACGTTCATCCACTGCTTTATGGACGGTCGCGACACCGACCCCAAGAGCGGCAAGGGCTTCATAGGAGAGGTGCTGCAGAAATGTCAGGAGGCCGGCAATGCCGACATCGCCAGCATCATCGGCCGCTTCTACGCCATGGACCGCGACAAACGCTGGGAACGCATCAAGATAGCCTACGACCTGCTCGTCAGCGCCGAAGGCAAACAGGCCAAAGACCTGCTGGAAGCCATGCAGGAAAGCTACGACGAAGGCGTCACCGACGAGTTCATCAAGCCCATCAACAACAGCCTCGTTGACGGCACAATCAAGGAGGGCGACGTCGTCATCTTCTTCAACTACCGCAACGACCGCGCCAAGGAACTCACCATCGTGCTCACCCAGCAAGACATGCCCGAGCAGGGAATGCACACCATCCCCGGCCTGCAATACTACTGCATGACGCCCTACGACGCATCCTTCCAGGGCCTCCACATCCTCTTCCCCAAGGAGAACGTAGAGAACACTCTGGGCGAATACCTCAGTCAGCAGGGCCTCAAGCAGCTCCACACAGCCGAGACAGAGAAGTACGCACACGTCACCTTCTTCTTCAACGGCGGGCGCGAGGCTCCCTACGAAGGCGAAGAACGCATCCTCGTGGCCAGTCCCAAGGTTGCCACCTACGACCTCAAGCCCGAGATGAGCGCCTATGAGGTGAAAGACAAGCTTGTGGAAGCCATCCGGCAGGACAAGTTCGACTTCATCGTAGTCAACTTTGCCAATGGCGACATGGTGGGACACACGGGAGTGTATGAGGCAATAGAAGCCGCCGTGAAGGCTGTAGATAAATGCGTGGGCGAAGTCATCGAAGCAGCCCGTCAGACAGGCTACGAAGCCATCATCATTGCCGACCACGGCAACGCCGACAATGCCCTCAACCCCGACGGCACGCCCAACACGGCACACTCGCTCAACCCCGTGCCCTTCATCTACATCACCGACCGCAAGGACGTCACAGTAGAGAACGGCGTGCTGGCCGACGTAGCGCCCAGCATCCTGCACATCATGGGCCTGCCCCAGCCGAAGGAAATGACAGGCAAGTGCTTGATTAAGTAAACAATCCGATATCAATAAACCACGAATTGCACGAATTACACGAATTGGCTACGCCTTCAGTCGGCAGTAAACAATTTGTGTAATTCGTGCAATTCGTGGTTAAAAAGATTGCCCGCAACGCTCGCGTGCTGCTTAAAGACTTCAGCCGAACAGCTCCGAGTGAGTGCCGAGGCGGACAAGTTCGATGATGTCTCGCTCGGGGTCGAACCATACCAACAGAAAATTGCCCTGGATGTGACATTCCATGCAGCCTTTGTACTGTCCCCAAAGCATGTGCGGCTTGTACTCCGCAGGGATGGGTTGCTCGCGCTGAAGCATCTTCAGGACCTCTTTCAAGGCTTCAAGCTTCTTAGGCTGGTTCTTATACCGCTTATAATCTTTTTTATACCGACTAGAAAGAAAGAGCGTCTTCATACTTCGGCATCAAGAGCTTTAAACATTTCGTCAACATCATTGTATAAGTCCTTGGCAGGATATTCCTTCCTGTTCATGGCTTCCATGATGGCGGCCTTGGTCACCTCGTTAGGCTCATCGTAGACGACATCGAGCAACACGTTTTCCACATAGTTGTTGAGCGTGCGGTTCTCGCGGGCTGCCTTGCGCTTCAGCCCCTCCAGGAGGTCGGTCCTGAGTCGGAAGGAAGTGGGCTTCCTTGTGATTGTTGTTCCCATAAACAAATGACTTTTTGTATTGCTTCTGCTTGCAAAAGTAATACATTCCGCCGACACTTCCAAATATACTCCGATAAATTTGGCAATCCCCTCGCTTATTCGCATCCTTTGAGAGCCTCTAAGCTGCTCTCGTTCGGAAAAACAAAGAAAAACAAGCTTTTCCTTTGCTGTTCTCTCACTTCTTCGTACCTTTGCCCTATAAATAAGTAAAAATGGATGTAAAGATAGAACCTTCCTGGGGAGCACAGCTGGCTGCGGAGTTCGGCAAGCCTTACTTCGCCGAGCTGACGCAGTTCGTGCGACAGGAGTACGCTGCCGGCACTTGCTATCCGCCCGGGCGCCTCATCTTCAATGCCTTCGACACGACACCCTTCCACCAAGTGCGCGTCGTCATCCTCGGGCAAGACCCCTATCATGGTCCCGGACAAGCCCACGGACTTTGCTTCAGCGTGAACGACGGCATTCCCTTCCCGCCATCGCTTCAGAACATCTTCAAGGAGGTGCAGGCCGAGACGGGCGCGCCCATCCCTGCTTCAGGCAACCTCATGCGATGGGCCAGACAGGGCGTCTTCCTGCTCAACACGTGTCTCACCGTCCGCGAGCATCAAGCCTTTAGCCACAGCGGACACGGATGGGAGACGTTCACCGACGCTGCCATCGCCGCCCTCAACAGCGGACGCGACCACCTCGTCTTCATGCTCTGGGGAGCACCGGCAGGCAGGAAGGCCGCACTCATCGACCAGCGTCGTCACCTCGTCCTACAGAGCGCACATCCCAGTCCGCTGAGCGCCATGCGCGGCTTCATGGGCAACGGACACTTCCTCAAGTGCAACGAATACTTGCGAGAGCATGGACAAGAACCCATCCTTTGGTAACCTCATCGAGGTGGGCGACGTCATTCTCCACAGCGACATCCTCACCGAATGCTTCTGCTGCGACATCGACCGCTGCCACGGACGTTGCTGCGAGGAAGGCGATGCCGGTGCGCCCGTCACGCTCGACGAGATAGCCTACATCGAGGAGAACCTCGACGAACTGTGGCCGCAGCTCTCGGCAGGCGCGCAAGCCATTATCGACAAGCAAGGCGTCTGCTATCCCGACCCCGAGGGCGAACTCGTGACGAGCATCGTCTGCGGCGGCAACTGCGCCTTCCGCAGCTCACATGGCTGTCTCTTAAAGCAAAAGCCCATCAGCTGCCACCTCTACCCCATCCGCGAGAAGAAGCTCGGTCCGCTCGTCGGCCTCAACTACCATCGCTGGAACATCTGCCAGGACGCCGTCCGCCTTGGCACAGAACGCGGCATCCGCCTCTACCAGTTCCTGCGCGAGCCCCTCATCCGTCGCTTCGGCAAGGCGTGGTACGACGAGCTTTGCACCGTGGCCGACGTGTTCTTGCGGCAAGACCTGCCGCACTAACATACACTTGAAAGGCCGACACCCCATGCGGATCCCGGCCTTTCCTCATTTCCCTCTTCTCTACATTTCTTATTGTATCCTCAACTTGACTTTGTCGAGGTCACTTTCGCTCGGAAGAACATGAGCGAGCTCAAATCTTCTCTCACTTAATCCAAACCTTCCTGCTGCTGCCGTCGGAGTAGCGGATGATGTTCAGGCCATTTTGCGGCTGTGACAGCCTGCGTCCCTGCAGGTCGTAGCGGGCCACTTCCGTCACCTCCGTGTCTGCCTTCACGCCTTCGATGCCGTCGGGATCGACGCTGGTGCTGAACGTCTGCACCTCGCCGAAGAATGTCTCGTTCTCCTCCGTCCTGACGAAGGCCACATAACAGTAGGTCGTCTCATAGTCGAGGCCTTCCAGAGCAGTCGTCATGATGTTGCCGCTTACCTCCACCGTCACGGCATCCGACGGGATGGAGGGTGCCTTCTTACGCAAGGAATATGACGATGTGTTCTTCCAGTACATGAAGCCCTGGCTCGTCACGCGGTCGGTGCCGCGCATGGCATAGCCCTTCACCTCGGCGCGGTTGCCGGTGACGCTGATGGTGGCGTAGGTATGGACAGTGGGCTCGAAGTAGGAGTAGTCCGAGGGGTCCATGCCTTTCCATTCGCCGTAGTAGGTGTTGCCCGTTGCCGAAATGTAGTAGGGGCGGAACTTCCAGAGGTAGTTGCTGTTGAGGCTGCGGATGTATCCTTCCATTGTGCCTTCGTAGAGATAGGCTCCGCCGCTCTTGGAGTCGAAGTCGTCTGTCCAGTCCGTGCGTCGCCACTCGAAGCCCACGTTTGCTTCCTCGTCATCGAGATTCGACGTCGCACAGACAATGACGTTGCCCTCGGAGATAACTCTTGGCATCAGGGTGGCGAGCGTGAGCGGCTCCGTCGTAAACGAGACATCTGTCTGAACGGTTCCGCCTTCCTGTGTCGTAACGTGGAAAGTCTTGGTATATTGGGTTTCAGGGTCAAGGCCAGTGAGCTTCACGTCCGTCTGGCCAGGGTAGCCGTCGAACCCGAAGTCTGTGACCGTGGCATCGATGACGCCTTGGAGTTCTCCTGTCAGCAGACAGCTTGAGGCTCCGACCTCACAGGATGCGCTGACTTCGATGGGAATGGTCTCGTACCAAACCGGCTTGCGAAAGGTATATTTGTCTGAAACGACGACATAATAGACGAACTCGTGCCTTTCGCCCGGCGCCAAGCCTGTGACCGAGCACTCGTCTCCAACACCAATTCCCTCGAAGCCACTCTCTGTCACCTCCGCATCGCCTGCATCATAATACCCGACAGCCGATATTGTCAGGTTCGTCACCTTCTTACTGTCAACCTCCATCTCCACGGGGCGTGTAGTCACAGAACGCGTCAAGGTGAGGCACTTGTTTGGGCTCTTGACGTCAAGCACAAGGGTGTATTCCGTGTTGGGGCAGAGTCCTGCCAGCTTATACCAACTGCCAATTACTTGTGCAAAGTCTTGGTTGAAGACGTTCTCAAACTCCGGATAGAGGTAGGGTACATAGAAGGTTATCGTGGTCTGCGTCTTTGATGACTCGCCTATACTAGGTTTACTGAGGATTCCCTCCGTCTCCACATCGTAAGCCCTCAAGCCGCACTCCCACAAAGTCAGCAACGCATCCGTGCCTCGGCGTACATATAAGCTTGCATACTTGTAGAAGGCATCATACCCGATGGACTGCACATTGTCTCCCACCGTTACAGAGCTTAAACTGCTACAGCCCTGGAAGGCTTCCCGCCCGATGGTCGTGACGCTGTTTGGAATGGTCAGCGAGGTAAGCTGGTAGTTGCCCCGAAAAGCCTCGTCGCCTATGGTTTCAATGCCCTCTTCAAGCGTAAGTGATTTCAGGCCGCAGCCACTAAAAGCAGCGTTGCCAATGCTTTTCACGCTGCCTGGCACGACAAGCGATGTCAGTTTGTAGCAGCCGTTGAAGGCCTCGTCGCCGATGCTGGTCACACTTTCCGGAATAGACACGGACGTCGGGTAGCACAAGCGGAAAGCGCCATCGCCGATAGCAGTCACATTATTCGGAATGATAATGTCAGAGGATGCCCAAGGCCTGCATTTCAACAGCACGCCGTCCTTTATCACAAGTTCGTCGTTTGGACTCTCGTCGCACATAGTTGCCCCCCAGTTATCGCTGCTTGTGAGCGTAGAATTATTAACGAAGGCGCTTGGCATGAAATAGCAGCCGTCGAAGGCACTGTTGCTTATGCTGGTCACACTGCCCGGGATGGTGACATACGCCAACCCTCTGCACGCGCTGAAGGCTCCGTTGCCTATGCTCGTCACGCCCTCAGGAATGGTGATCGCCTTCAGGCTGTAACAGCAAAAGAAGGTGTATGGCTCGATTGCCTTTACGCCGCTGGGGATGGTAAGGTCGGACAGGCTGGCGCAATAGCAGAAGGCATTGTCGCCGATGCTGGTCACCGTGGCCGGGACCATCAGGCTTGTCATCTTGCAGGAGTTGAAGGCGGCACTGCCGATGGCCGTCACCGTGTATGTGATGCCGCCTGACACGACAGAAGATGGGATGACGACAGCATCCTTGTCCCCCGAATATCCTGCCACTGTAGCCTCGCTGCCAGAGAAGTTGTAGTAGATGCCGTCTATCTCGGCATCGTAGGCCGAGGCAGAGAGAACGCAGAGTTGCGCAAGGAGCGCAAGGAGTAGGATTTTTGTTTTCATTTGTTTCTTTGTTTTAAGAAACGAAAAAGGCGTGAAACCATTCGAGGCTTGTTCTCAGCTTCTAGGTTACCGCCAAGTGACCATACTATGCAAACAAGCAAGAACAGTTCACGCCCTCAACGGACGTGAACCTTCTGAACTGCTTGCCCTCGCATAGAATAATTGGCGGTATTCAAGTTGGAGAGAACAAGAGCAGAAAGCTCATGTTATCGAGAAAACTGCGAACGGGACTTCAGGCGCACTTCTCCGTTGTTTGTTGATTGATTAGAATTAGTGAAATGCTTGTTTGTCCCTTGGAAGCATGGCACCCGGTGCGACATCTTCCCTGTCTTTTTCTTCTTTTACTTCATAGGCGGTTTGTTTAATGTTCTATGGGTGACTTTTTTGTGTTCTGCCTGCAAAGATATAAAAAGATTAGGGATTGGAGATTAGAGATTAGGTATTTTTTTGTATTTTTGTAATGAAAAAACCTTAAAACCTCATCAATATGTCCATGAAGTTAAAGCTTTCTGTGTGACTTTTGTTCTTGCGGCAGGCGGACGCGCCACGGCGCGTCCCTACAGGCGACTGATAAAAACGTTTAATTGGCAAAGTTAACACGTTTAGTTAGCGATGTTAACACGTTTAGTTTGCGAAGTAAACGTGCCTGCTGAAAAAGACTAACGAGTGAAAGGCGATTTACTAACGTGTAATTGGCGATTTACTAACGTGTAATTGGCGATTTACTAACAAGTAATTGTTTTATCGCATTGCAAATGCTTATATTAAATGCTGTCGGATTACAAATCCGACAGAACGGACAGAACGGGTGATGCCATGGTGCGGCACTACGGGTGGCTGCTAAACACGTTAAGTCGGCAGAGGGAACGTGATTAGTTTGAAAACTAATCGTGCTCAATGAGCTTTATCTTGATGCTGTTCTCGCGGCGGGGGTTCAGACGGACGAGGTTGCTCCCTTCCACTTGTCCCCACTGGCCGGTGTGGAGCACGATTCTTGTGCAGTCGCGCGAAAGGGGAGCTACATTCAAGTAGGCCCACTCGGCTTCGGTATCGACCTTCAGACAGAGAGAGAGCGGGCCGAAGGGCGTAGCCACACCGCTGAGCGACGTCTCCATCCCTGCTCCCAGCCATTCCTGGGGAAGCCCTTCGAGCAGATGCAGCTCCGTGCCGCGGTCCAGCTCAAGCAGATGACATGCCAAACGGATGAACTCGGCGCTGGCCCAGTTGTGCGGCATGTCGCCGATATACATCGGATGTATGTCCTTGGGGTTGTGCTCTTCGCGCCATGCGAAGAGCGGCGAGGCATGGTTGGCAAAGGCGTAGAGTGCGTCGGCAGCCTTGTCGCCCCGTCCGTTCCAGAGCCATGCGTGGCCGTAGAAGCTGGCGAAGTAGTTCCAGATGCCTTCTATGATCCAGCCCGTGCCCATGACCATCCCTTCCTGCAACGTGGCGTCGAGCATCTTCATCGTGCCTATGGCGATGGAATCCCCACGCTCGAAGACTTGCCCCGGATAGATGCTTTGGCAGAAAGCCCACTGGGCGCGTTGCGGCAGTCCGCGTTGTTCGGGCTTCATCATATTGTTGAGGTAGCGATTGCCGAAGTCGTCGGTGTCCAAGTCGCGCTGGGCAGCATGGCGGAAGGCGGCGTAGAAGTCGTCGTATTCGCGGCGCCAGCGTCGGGCATCTTCCTTCTTGCCGAGCCAGTCGGCCGCAGCAATCATGGCCTTGAGGCCTGCCAGGGACCAGAGAGTGTTGGAGTATTCGGGCTGCTTGTCGCTCCCTGCCAGTCCGCCATCAATGAACCCAGGCGGGATGAGTCCGTCGTCCTCGGGGAAGGCATTGGTCAGTGAGCGCTCGCGGAGGGAGTGGATGTAGTCAATCGTACGGCCGAGTGCGTCCCAATGAGCAGAGAGCCAGTCCTTGTCGCGAGTGAGCATGGCATGACGGACACAGGTCCACAGGATCAGTCCGCTTTCTTTCCAGAAGTTGGGAGTGAGCTTTCGGAAGCCGCCGTCTTCCTTCTGGAATGTCAGGCTGTACTCTATGCCTGCCCTGGCATCGCTCCCTGCGCCCAGCATGGCTGTGACTTCGGAGAGAAAGGCACCGTCCACTATCCACAATCCGCGATAGACCGTGGGGCCAACCTGCAGACTTATGTTTCCATCGATGATTTCCCTGGCCTGCCAGATGCCGCGTGCCGAGGCATCGAGCAAGTTCTGTATCTCACGGTCGGGCACCTGTATGCGGCCATAGGGAATGGGTGTGTCGTGCTCCCAGTAGTGACATACAGCCCGAAGCGCATTCTCTATCTCTCGGATGGCAGAAGGCGTATCGGTCAGGCGGTGAGCCAATTCGGAAGAAAGGCCGTTGTCGTAGAGCCCGACGATGGAGATTTCTCCGCCAGCCGGCACTTCCTGCGGCTCGAGCTCAAGGCAAGTCTTGAAGTCGGCCATGTTCTGCCTGACCCTCACCACGGGGAGCGACACGACGAAGTGCTTCGTGCTGTCGATGGTGGCCACGCGGCCGTCCACCGTCACCTTGTGGTGGCTGTTGACATAGACCACGGGGCGAATGGCGACGGGCTTCTCCGAAGTGTTGCGAACGCGGGTGAGGATGATGTCCTCGCGGTCGCTCCTGAGGGGATGCACCATCTCAGTTCCCTCGGTAATCTGCTTGGCTGTGGAGAAGACGAACTGCTCCACCGTGGCTCCGCGCAACTGGCTTGGCACCACCACGACGGGCACTTTGGCCGAGAGGAGACTGTCCCGGCCGAAGAACTGGTTCTCGTCGGCCATCATGTGGATGACCGTCTTGAAGCCTTTGTTTTCGGGATAAGGGAAGAAACGGCCCTTGCCGTGTTCGTAGAGCAACTGCCCTTGCGGGCCGACGAGCGTCTTGTAGCTGTCGTCGGGCAAGGCGGTGGTCGTCTGATGCCATTGCGGTGCAAAGCGATAGTCCACATACCTTTCTGTCTGCGCAAGGCCCTGCGACGACACAGCCAGGGCGATGGTCGCATAAAGCGAGATGAGATGTCTTTTCATGATATTACGGTTTGCCTGCAAAGGTACGATTTTTTTTGTCTGACAGAATGGTAAATCGCATATTTTTTATAACTTTGCAGCGGAAAAAGCATTCTGGCTAAACTTAACATTACTATTATTACATTATGAAGTACCTCATTTCCCTACTCTTTGCCTGTGCCGCGCTCGCAGCCGGTGCACAGGTCAACGACGCTGAGCTTGCCGACCCGAAGCCCGGACCGCAGGAGGCTTGGCACAGTCTGACGAAGCCTTTGCTGGGCTGGGGCAGCATCGACGTGCGCTACCCTCGCTCTCAGGTGCCCACGGTCACTAAGAAGTCGCCCCTCTTGCGTGCCTGGCGAGGCGAAAGGGTGTCGGCACAAGCCGTCCTCGCCACGCCGACCGACCTCGGAGACGTCGCCCTTGAGGTGAGCGACCTGAGGTGCGGACGGAACATCATCCCTGCCTCCGCCATCAGGAAATACTTTGTTCGCTACGTCCTGGCCGACAGTTACCGCGACCGCAACGATACCTCTCTGGTGGCCGACCGCCTCGATCCGTCGCCCACGCTGAAGGTGGAGGCCTGCACAGCCCGACCCATCTGGCTCGACATCCATGTGCCTGCCGACGCAAAGCCGGGGGTTTACAAGGGAACGCTAACAGTAAGGCCCGCCAGACTCTCCACCGAACCCTCCAGACCCACCCCCGACCCCTCCCTTGCAGGGAGGGGCGTAGATAGTTCTGTCGCTGGAAATGTAACCACTCCCCTCCCTACAAGGGAGGGGTCGGGGGTGGGTCCGGAGGCTTCCCTTCCCATCGAACTTCACGTGGCCGACCGCGTGCTGCCCGAGCCGAGCGAGTGGACATTCCACCTCGACCTCTGGCAAAACCCCTACGCCGTGGCCCGATACTACGAGGTGCCGCTGTGGAGCCAAAGGCACTTCGACCTGATGCGACCCACGATGGAGCTGCTGGCGGCGGCCGGACAGAAGGTCATCACCTGCTCCGTCATCAACAAGCCTTGGAACGGACAGACCTTCGACCCCTTCGAGAGCATGGTGGGCAAGACGAAGGAGCTGGACGGGACGTGGAGGTACGACTACACCGTCTTCGACCGCTGGGTGGAATTCATGATGTCGTGCGGCATCACGGAGCAGATTGACTGCTACACGCTCGTGCCCTGGCACTATAAGTTCGACTACTATGACCGCGCCTCGAACAACGTTCGCTACCTCTCCTGCAAGCCTGGCGAGCCGGCCTACCGCGACTTCATCTTGCCTTTCCTCAAGGATCTGAGCCGCCACCTCAGGGAGAAAGGCTGGTTCGAGCGCACCTACATCGCCATGGACGAGCGTCCGGCCGCACAGATGGACGCCGCCTACAAGGTGATCCAGGAGGCCGACCCGGAATTCAAAGTGGAGGGTGCCGCCAACTACAGCGTGGAGAGCGAGTCGGCCGACCGCATCGACGACCTGAGCGTAGGCGTCCACTACAAGCTTCTGCAGGGCGAGGCACTCGCCAAGCGCAAGGCAAGGGGGCAGAAGATCACTTTCTACACCTGCTGCAGCAGCGAGTGCCCCAACACCTTCACCTTCTCTCAGCCCGCCGAGGCCACTTACCTCTGCCTTCATGCCTTGGCCTGCGGCTACGACGGCTACCTGCGCTGGGCCTACAACAGTTGGTCTCCGCAGCCCAACCAAAGCAGCCGCTACCGCAGCAAGGACTGGGCTTCGGGCGACTGCTACCTCGTCTATCCGGGCGGAAGCAGCATCCGTTTCGAACGACTCACGGAGGGTATCCAGACCTTCGAGAAGATTCGTCTGCTGCGGCCTGAGCTGAACCTGAAGCAAGCCAAGGACCTCGACGAGATGCTCCGCTACTTCAACGCCGGCAAGTACGAGCCGGAGAAGGACGCGGCCCCGCTGCTCCGCCAGCTCAACGACTTGCTCTGGAAGCTCTCGAAGTAGCCTTCCCCGCAGCCTGCGTTTCCAAACGTCGCAGCAAGGGACGCCAAACGCCGCAGCCTGCGTTTCCAAACGTCGGCTGCAAAGTTAAAGTAGGGACGCGTCCGACTTGCCTCGGATGAACGTTATTCTTTTTCCACGACACCAATAACAAAGAAATCCACAGAAAAGCGCCCTTTCGTTTTGTCCTTTTGACTATTTTCCATAACTTTGTGGGCAAATTTGGCCTCAGGCCAAGCAAAACACCTATTCAGACAGACACATGAAACCCGCAAGACTCTTTCTGCTGCCGCTCCTGCTGAGTGCAGCCTCCGCCCACGGCGCAGACAAGGTGACAGAACACCTGCTCGACACAAAGGACAGCGGCGACGGCTCCTGGCCATGCCTCTTCTATGAACTCAACTACAACAACGACATCACCGTGGCACAGGGCGGCAAATGGTACGCCGTCGACGAGGACGAGAGCTACTGGCGCGAAGGCTTCGGCCCGTTCAGCAGCGAGAGAGACCCGTTCCTCGTCACACATTGGCAGAGCACCGTCCACCCCATCCTCATCCGGCGGCATTTCAACCTCACGGCAGCCGACATCGATAAGATAGAAGCCGGCACCGTTGCGCTCACCTACAGCTACGACGAGAGCCCAACCTTCTGGCTCAACGGCACACGACTCACCGCCGCCACCGGATGGAACGACAGCAACTATGCCACATTCCGCCTTTCCGGCACACGCAAGCAACTGCTCCACGAAGGCGACAACCTGCTCTGCGTCTCCCTCAAGCAAGGAGCTGGCAGCGGACACATCGACTTCGGCATGACCGTAACCTACGACCCCTCGGCCACAGGCATACCCGCCGTCACCGACAACGACGAAGAAGGCGACGGCACAGCCTACAACCTCCTGGGACAACCTATCGGCAATACACAGGCACACCACGGCATCATCGTCACACGAGGCAAGAAAATCCTAAAGAAATAACGAAATCACACCGACATGAAGCGAACCCTCTCCGCCATCATCGCCCTCCTGCTGCTCGCCACAGGCAGCCAGGCACAGACCACAGTCAGCACCGTCCTCACCCCCGACACCGTGGCCTCCAACCCCAACTACCCAGGCTTCCGCGCACCACTGCGCCAGGCTCCGCTGCTCAAACTGCCCGTCGGCAAGGTACAGCCCAAAGGATGGCTCCGCAAATACCTCGAGCTCCAGCGCGACGGCCTCAACGGTCAGCTCGGCACCATCAGCGCCTGGCTCGACAAAAACAACAACCAGTGGCTCTCCGGAAGCGGCGACCACGGATGGGAGGAAGTGCCCTACTGGCTCCGAGGCTACATCAGCCTGGCATACATCCTGCAGGACGACGACATGATAAAAGAAGCACGAACCTGGATCAACGCCGTGCTCACTAACCAAGCCTCCAACGGTCGGCTCGGACCCGACGGCTACGACGGCTCCAGCCCCGACCTCTGGGCCAAGATGCCCATGCTCTGGGCTCTGCAGACCTACTACGAAGCCACCGGACAGCAACGCGTGCTCAACGCCATGGACCGACACTTCCGGTGGGAACTCACCATCCCCGACGACAACTTCCTCAACGGCATGTGGCAGGAAAAACGAGGAGGAGACAACCTATGGAGCGTCCTCTGGCTCTACAACCGCAACGGCGACCGCAACATCCTGCCGCTCATCGACAAGCTCCACCGCGCCACTTCCGACTGGACCATGCACGACGACCTCCCCAACTGGCATGGGGTGAACATCGCGCAAGGCTTCCGTGAGCCCGCAACCTACTATATGTACTCCGGAGAGGAAGACATGTTGCAGGCCACCTACCGTGCCTTCCACGAGATGCGCCGTCGCTACGGGCAGATGCCGGGCGGTATGTACGCTGCCGACGAGAACGCTCGCGCCGGATACTACGACCCCCGAAACGGAGCAGAAACTTGCGCTATCGTAGAACAGATGGCGAGTGACGAGATACTCATGGGCATCACCGGCGACATCTTCTGGGCCGACCACCTGGAGGACGTGGCCTTCAACTCCTACCCCGCCGCCCTTACGCCCGACATGCGTGCCCTCCGATACATCACCTCAGCCAACATGGCCATCAGCGACGAGAAGAACCACGGACCGAGCATCGACAATGCACTGCGAGGAATGCTCTCCATGAGCCCGTTCAGCTCGCGATGCTGCCAGCACAACCACGGCATGGGGTGGCCATATCTGGCCGAACACCTCGTCATGGCTACAGCTGATGCTGGCCTGGCCACTATGGTTTACATAGAAAACGAGACGACGGCTCTCGTAGGGCAAGGCACTTCCGTCCGCCTCGACGTGGACACGCACTATCCCTTCGACGAGAATATCCTCATCACCCTTCACCCCGACGAGCCCGTCGACTTCCCCCTCTACCTGCGCATCCCTGCCTGGGCCACCGAAGCCTCCGTCAGCATCAACGGAGAGCAACAGCCTGTGGCCGACGCAGCAGGCCGATACGTCCGCATCCAACGCCAATGGGCCGAAGGCGACGTGGTCAGCCTCACGCTGCCCATGACCGTTCGCTCCACCATCTGGCAGCAGAACAAGTCAAGCGTCAGCGTCTATTACGGACCCCTTGCCCTCTCGCTCAAGATTGACGAAGAATATGAGCAGCACGACAGCCGCGATCCGGAGTTCGTGCAGGACGATTCCCACTGGCAGGAAGGCGTCGATGCCTCGCTCTGGCCCTGCTATGTGCTGAAGGCCAAGAGCGACTGGAACTACAGCCTGGTGGTCGATGAGGACAACCTCCCTGTCAACTTCAGCGTGGAGCGCAAACCTTATCCCGACTCCGAACAGCCCTTCACCCTCGAGGGCACGCCCCTGGAGTTCAAGGCCGTGGGCCATCAGATAGCATCCTGGCACTTCGACGCCACAGGCATGACCGATTTCCTGCCCACCCGCTGGGCCCGGCGCGCCGCGGAGACCACCTCCCTCACACTCGTCCCGATGGGTGCGGCACGACTCCGCATTGCTGCCTTCCCGAGAGACAAGGAATGAAGAAGGTCTATATCATAAAACGACACCCGATGGGGCAGGACTTTCTGGCCATCTGCCTCTTCGGGTTCGTCTTTTCCGTGCGCCCTCTCAGCCGCCAGGAACTCAACCACGAGCTCATCCATGCAGCCCAGCAGCGCGAACTGCTCTACCTGCCTTTCTTCATCTGGTACGGTCTGGAGTGGCTCGTGCTTTATTTCAAGTACCGCGACGGCATGGAAGCCTATCAGAACATACGATTCGAAAAGGAGGCCTACCGACATCAGGCAGACCTCCTATACCTCAAAAACAGAAAGCACTATCATTATCTCTCCTGACGGGAAGCCCTTCGGCAGTAACCCTGTGGCCTTCCATCGGTAACCCTGCGGCCCTCCGTCGGTAACCCAACGGCGTTCCGTCCCGCCCCTACTTGGAGAGGGCGAGGCGGAACGTTTGGCGCGGCTTCATCTGCTTGAGGATGACATCGCCCGTGGCAGGGTGTCGCAAGCGGAGCAGACCGCCGCGTTCGCTCCTCACGCTCAGCGAGACGACGCGACCGCCCTTCCGTTCAGCCGAAACAAGGAAGGCTCCCATGGCACGCAGCTCGCGGAAACTCACGTCGCGCCACGCCTCGGGCACCGCAGGGAACACCTCGATGATGCCCGTGTGACTCTGCAAGAGCATCTCCTGCACGCCGGAAGCGAAGGCAAAGTTGCCCTCGAGCGTGAACGGACGATAGGTGAAGCGCGACTTGCCAGTGCGCGTCTGGTCGCCATTGGCGTGGAAGGAATTGCGCAGGCAGAAGCATTGTGCAAAGGTGCGCAGCGCCTCAGCCGCCTCGTCGCCGTGCTTGGCCCTCGCCTCCAAGTTGCCCAGCCACGAATAGGAATAGCCCGTCCACCAGTCCGGCCCGTGGCGATGCAGCCCAGCCAGCGTGGAATCGACAATCGCCTGCTGCCGTGAGCCCTGACTCACGTCGAGGAGTCCGAGCGGATGGATGGCCATGGCGTGGGAAAAATGACGGTGCGACGACCTGTAGGGCAGACTCGGCGAGATGGCGAGGGCTCCCGTTGCATCGAGCGCAAAGTCGGGCAACTCCTCGGAAAGCCTGCGCCAATGGGCAGCATCCGACGCCATGCCGAGCGAATCGGCCATCTCCGAGGCAGCACAGAAAGCAAAGCGAGTGAGCGCAAGGTCGTAGTTTGTGAAGTCCGTGAACCACGCCGAGAGGCTATTGTTATTGATCTCCGGACTGGAACTGAACTCCAGGACACGTCGGCCCGCACTGTCCGTCTGCGTCTGCTGCTCGAGGAAAGTGGCCACATCCTTGACGTATGGATAGCCACGGCTGGCGAGAAAGTCGGCATCGGCCGAATACTTCCAGTGCAAATAGAAGTGCTGTGCAAGCCACGCCCCGGTGGTTTGCGAGAAAGAGTACTGTAGCCAACCGGGGATAGGCTGTCCGTCGAGGGCACAAGTGCCAGGCACATTCAGCCCATCCTTGCCGTAGAATCGGCGGGTAAAAGCCTTGTGTGTCGGCCGTTGAGCCCAAAGGGTATTGATGTAAGCCAAGCCTTCGTCGAGGTGATTGGCAGCATAGACGGGCCAATAACTTAGTTGGGTGTTGAGGTCATGATGGTAGTCTCCGCGCCAGGGCGGCAGGCGTCCGTCGTCGGCAGTCCACACGGCTTGCAGCGAGATGGGATAGGATTCTGTCCGACTGGCAGAGCCAAGTTTATACATCTCGCGGTCGTACTGGTTCTGAAGCAAGGTGTCGGGCAGCGTAATGCTTGACTTCTGCCAGAAACTGCTCCAGTATTCCTGATGCCGGGCAAAGCTTTTGCCGATGCCTCGGCGCAAGGCTTGCCGCACTTCCTGCTGGGCCTTGTCGGAGGAGAGCGAGGAGGTGATGCTCCAAGCCCCTGCCACGGCATTGCCCTGCCGCTGCCATCCGAGGGCGACATCATAGCTGAATCCGCCCCAACCCTGCTGATGATAGAGGGTAAGGCCGTCGGCCTGCGTCACGGGACCTTGTTTGTATCCGAGCCTTGCCAAAGCCGCATCGCCCAGTCCGCCATCGCCTTGTTTCTCGGCATCGCCGCCGTAGTCGGGGGTGAGGAGCTGGGGTTCGAAGCCTTCGGGCACGTTCTCGAAGAGGAACCAGCCCACGGGTCGGTCGGCCTGGACGAAGGTCAGGAGGCGGGCACCGCTGTCCCAACGGACCTCGCAGACGGCGCTCCGGAGGGAAATGCTTGACCCTACGACCTGCCCCAGCCGGCCCGAATCGAACTCAAGCGCGGCCCCAGGAATCTTGGAGGGTGCCGGACTGCCGCCAATCTCTCGCTCCAGCTCGCGGACCACGGGGTCGTAGTCGCGGCTGCGAATGTGCTGGCTGATCCAATCGAAGCTGAAGTGCTCGCCCTGGAAGCTCTCGATGGGGCGCAAGTCCCAGAGGTCCGTGCGGTCGAGCGAGAAGCGGAGGCGGCCATTCTTCTGCCATACGAGCTGTCCCACCGTGGCGTTGCCCAGCGGAAGCCCTTCGTCCCAGACGGAAGCGAGGTCGCCGAAGCGGAGATCGCCCGCCGTGGCCGTCGGCTCGATGCGTAGCTTGCGGGCCAAGGCTGTCGACGATGCCAGCGGAGGCAGGGCAAGAAAAGCAAGAGCGAGAAGGATGTGGTGTGTGTCTCTCATCGTTGTTTCAGATTTTATTTGGTTATTTAATAATAATGTATAGAGCGTTTTCAGGATAAGGGTACACCCTTCTCTGAGGAAGGGCACGCCGTTCTCCGGATAAAGGCACGCCGTTCTCAGAGCAAGGCTGCTATCTGCTCGAGGTAGCGGCGGTCGGTCTCGTCGAAAGCGTCGAGCCTGTCGCTGTCAATGTCGAGGACCGCGACGACTTCTCCCTCTCGGATGATGGGCACGACGATTTCGCTCCTTGAAGCCGACGAGCAGGCTATGTGGCCTGGGAACTTGTCGACGTCGGGCACGAGCTGTGTCTCTGCCTTCGCCCAGGCGGTGCCGCAGACTCCCCGACCCTTGCGGATGCGGGTGCAGGCCATGGGGCCCTGGAATGGACCGAGCACGAGTTCGCCGTCCACGACACGGTAGAAGCCTGTCCACCAGAAGCGGAACGTCTCCTGGAGCATTGCGCTGACGTTGGCCATGTTCGCTATGATGTCCGTCTCGCCATCGACCACGGCCGCTATCTGCGGCAGGAGCGTCTCGTAGCGCTCCTGCTTGGTCGTGCCCTGGATGATGAGTTGTTCTGCCATACGGGTTCGTTCTTTTCTCTGACGCCTCGGGCTGTGCCGCCTAAACGTCCTGGAAGATGTAGGTGAGGCGCTTGTCGGCACCGAAGGCGCTGTAGAAGTAGCTGATAATCTCGCCCAGATGTTCCTCCCACTGCTCGGAGACAAACTTGTTGGGGACTGAGACGAAGACGACTTTGTCGCGGACTGACCACAGACTGGCACAGGTCATGTACTGCTCGAAGAACTGGTCGCCGAGCCTTTCCCTTGCCTTTTCCATCCAGAGGTCCCACTTCTCGAGGTAGATGGGCTGGACGTAGGGGCGGTCGGACTCTTCGTCTTTCACTTCTTCGGCTTCCACGAACTCCGGTTCCTTGGGCTTCTGGTGCTCGAGGAGCCAGCGGTGAAGCACTTCAGTAACGTATGCATGGACGTTGTCGGGTTGCTTTTGCTCGATAAGCTGGTCGATGCGGGCGAGTTCGTCCTTGAGGTCGATGCCGTCGTAAATGAGGTTTTCGAGCCTGGCCCACTCGGCGGGCTGCAGTCTGTAGCGGGTGATGAGCTTGGAACGCGTTTTGCCCAGGAAGGTCTCGTACTGCTGTGCCTGCCCCATCTTGCCCTCCTTGATGGTGAAGCGTATGCTGTCCGGGTCGCCTCGGCTGACGCCGTGAGGATAGACGGGCTCGTAGTCGAAGCAGAACTCCACTTTGCCCTCGTCGGAGAGCTTGCGCATCTCGCGGAGCACGGGGTCGAGCACGTCGCGGTGGAAAGCGCCGTACTTGACGTAGCGGTTCTCCGTGATGCGCTTACGGTCCTTGCTGAAGGTGAGCACGCCGAAGAATTCCTTCAGATCGATGTAGTTGACGGTGCAGGACCCTATTTTCCTCCAGGCACTCAGGTAGATGTAAAGTCGGGGAGTGCGCGGGCTTCGACAGAGCTGCGTGATGCCTTTCAGGTGACGGGTGTAGCCTTTGCGCAGATTGAGTATTTCGCGGGCGCTCTCGTCCACCATGTCTATCTTGATGACACCCTTCCTGCGCTGACCGCTCTTGTAGGCCACGCGCTCGCCCTCTGCGTTGAGCTCGGCCGTGGGGAACTCTATCTTGTGGAAGATGTTCTGCTTGATGATGTACGTCTGCCGCTCATGCTCGTCGTAGCGCTTGTAGGACATGTCGACGTGGAGCAGGGCTTCGCAGGCTTGCTCCAGCTCTCCGTACTTCTTCGGACTGATGCCCAGCTCCTTGAGCGGTATCTCAAAGTGCAAGAGGTTGCCCGTCAGGTCCTCAGGCTTGAAGAGGAACGACGACTCGCCAAGGCTCAGCTGCTCGCGGATGCGGTCCTGGAGCTGCGCAATGATGGCAATCATCAGGTTGGTCTGC
Source organism: uncultured Prevotellaceae bacterium (assembly GCA_947166305.1). GTDB lineage: Bacteria > Bacteroidota > Bacteroidia > Bacteroidales > Bacteroidaceae > Physcousia. The sequence continues at coordinate 107,798 of CAMVDV010000003.1, forward strand.
ACGAGCGAGAAGTTGCCGCGAATCTGGGTGTAGCTCACCGGATTCAAGATAAAGTCCATGCCCCGACCGCCCGAAAACTGCTGAACCAGTTCGTTGCCGGTGCTCACGATGGAGGGTCCTCTTTTCTTTACCATTTCGTAGACAAATAGTTTTTCCGGTGCAAAATTAAACCATTTAATCATAATATGCAAATTTTTAAGTTAGAAATTTTATTTATTTCCCCTTGAAAGTGTTCCGAAGTCTCGCACGAAGGTCTTTCCTGCGCCTCGCACGGAGTTCTTCCGTGCCCGTCGCACGGCAATGTCCTGCCTCGTCGGCACCATGCTCAGGCACATCCGCCGCACCCCACTCTCCCTTGCCGTCGCACGGGAATGTTCCTGCCGCCGCACTTTTTTGTTCCTGCCGATAGCACGGCAGTCCTCTTGCCGTCACATAGGAATGTTCTTGCCACCACACTTTCCTGTTCCTGCCAATAGCACCGCAGTCCTCTTGTCGAAGTCACGAAAGTCCTCGGCGCATCATTACGGCAGGGTTCTTTTCCTCGGCACGGCGATGCTCTTTCCATTGTCACGGCGTTGCTCTTTATATCGGCACAGCGTTGCTCTACCCAAGCGCACGGAATTGGTGAAGAAGTCCTCAGCGCCCCCGCGGAAACACCGCCCGACCCCCGTCAGAACGGCCTGCCCCTCCTGGAAAACCCTTCACGCTTCTTTGGGAACCTTTCACGCTTCTTTGGAAACCCTTCACGCTTCTTCGGAAACCCTTCACGCTTCTTCGGAAATCCTTCACGCTTCTTCGGAAATCCTTCACGCTTCTTCGGAAATCCTTCACGCTTCT
>CAMVDV010000004.1 GCA_947166305.1 uncultured Prevotellaceae bacterium
GAACAATATTGAAAAGAACAATTGGAGACTGGTTTAGAAACTGGTCTCCTTTTTTGTGGGTCCGAGTCCGATGCGAAGGTGTGAAGGAGGAGAATGTAGCGCGGATGGCGGACGCGGCGAAGGCGTGGCAGATGTGAATGCAACGCGGATGGCGGACGCGCCACGGCGCGTCCCTACAAGCAGGACGTGTCATGCCGCAAAAACAACACCGCCGTGCGTAGGGACGCGGCGAAGGGGTGGCGGCGAAGGATGTGGCGAAACCACGAAAATTTCACGACAGGTTTTTGATTCCGACATGGCCTTCCGGCGGTCGCGGCAGGCAGTTTTTATGGTCGCGGCACGCGGTGAATGCAAACGCCCCGTGCTGTGTTGGCCATCACAGCACGGGGCGTTTGTAATCTGTCAACTGGATTTCTGCCGATGGAATGGGCCGTTTTTTGTCTTTTTGCACCGATTATTTATCCTCTTTCACTTCGGTTCGTGAACACGTCGTTTTGGAAGTTTCTGATGTCCAAACGGATAGAAAATCGGCGAAAAACGGCCTCAGAGGGCACTTGGCTTCGGCGGACGGCATTTTTCTATTGCCTTCCATCATGTTTTGGGAAAATATCTTGACAAAAAGCCTTCCTTGGGGTGCTACTCTCCGGTCCCTTGCCTGATGCGTGCCTCGCGGTCGGCGTCCCAATAGCCGCAGTCGAGGTTGAAGAAGGTGGAGGTGTAGGGAAGGGTGAGCGGTGTCTTGATGATGACGACGCGGCAGAGGCTGCTCTCAGCGTCGAGCCTTCGGATGAGTTCCTCGTGGGGTATGTACTCCACCTCTGCTTCGTCGAGCACGCCGCGGAGCGAGGCTTTGTAGGCATCCCAGCCCGGTGCCAGCTGCTCGCTGAGCCGTTGCTGCTCGCTGTCCTGGTAGATGTGGGCAAAGACGTGGGGCGCCTGCTTTATCATCGTGTTGACTTGCCCCACGACATCAGCGTAGGGCGCGTCGGCATAGAGCGTCGTGATGCCGGGATTGGTCTGCAAGGGATAAGCCATGTCGGTGACTACAATCCAATTCCTGTGCCCCAGCAGCGGCAACTGCCGTGCGAGTTCTGACTGCCACGCGGGCTGTGTGGCAGAAGGCTCTGCCTTGTCGCACTTGCTGCCACAGCATGAGAGCAGAGGGGCGAGGCAGGCCAGGAGAATGCTTTTCTTTTTGAGTTTCATAGCGTTTGAAGTGTTGTTGTTGTTACCTTTATATAAAAGAAAATGGGAGCAGGATGTGTGTCCGTTTCCCTCTTCGTCCGGAGCAGAACGCGGTTGCCCGGCCGCCTTCTCCCTCTTCGTGGTGTGCCGGAAGCGAACCGTCCGGCTGAGGGAAGCGTCAGAGCTTGTCGGCCTTAGGCTGGATGTCTTTCATCCAATCGGAACCCGCTGCCAGGATATGTCCGTCGGGTGTGACAAGGATGGCATAAGGCAACTGGCGGATGCCCCATGCCTGCACGAGCGGACTGGCGAGGCTCAGAAAGTCGCAATAACTGGGGTAGTCGATGCTGTCGCGTTCCTCGTAGCGACGAAGCTGACGCTCGTCGGCATCAAGCGAATAGCTGATGAGCTGGATGTCCTTGCCCCTGCCCTTCAACTCGCGGCGCAGGCGCCGGGCACGGTAGAGGACGCTCTGGCTACCTCCCTTCCAGCTTGCCCAGAACGCTATGAGCAGGAGCTTGCCATCGTAGTCGGCGCGGCTGACAGTCCTTTCCTCTTCGCCATTACCCCCGTGCCCCGGCTTGAGAGTAAGCGAGAAGTCCGGCAGAGGATTGCCCACGCGGAGCTTGCCAAGCGCACGGACATGCGTCGACAGCTTAGAGAGCGTGAGGTCGTCGGGCTGTGCGCTGCAGAGGCTATCGTAAAGCTCCGTCACCTCCGACGGCGAAGCCTCCGGATCCAGAAGGAAGTAGTTGGTGAAGAGAAAGCGACTCATGTCGAGCAAGGGATGCTGAAGGATATAGTCGCGAGCCAAGGCCTTCGCCTCGGCAGCCGACTTTCCGTTGGCCTCAAGCCTGAACTCCGTGTAGACATCGTTGTCCTCCGACCCGCTGACTTCCACTTCGTTCAGGTTCTGAGCGTCGCCCTTGATGACAATATCGGCTCCCGGTGTACCGAAAACCACGAGCTCCGAGCGGTTGGGATAAAGGATGTGCAAGGTGGCAGTTTCCAGGGTTGGCAGCGTATAAGAGAAGCGTCCGCCCTGGATGCGAAGGGTGTCGAGGCGGTCGAGGGCCTCGTCGGTACTGTAAATGAAGAACTCTCCTTGCTCCAAGTGTTCAAACTCACCCTTGAGGCGCACTTCCTTAGGGTGACCGGTGCAGGAAAGCAGGAGAAACAACGAAGGCAGAAGAACGAAGAACGAAGCGTTTGCCACCGCACGAAAAGCCAGCCCTATTCTCGGAAGCCTCGTTCTCGCGGCAGCAAACGCTTCGTTCTTCATCCTTCAGTCCCTACCTAAAGTCCCTTATTGCAGCAGGCTTTTCACTGCACTGGCGTACTTCACGAACTCATAGTCGTTGGCTGCACGCTCGGCAAGCGTTGGGTCGAGCTTGATAGCCTTTGCCAAAGCGCTGGTAACGCCGGAGGCATCTCCCGTACGGGCAGAGAGAATGGCCTGCAAGTAACTTGTGATAGCGTCGGCATCCTTGATGCTTGCCAGCGTATTCTTCGCGCTTGTGTAGTCCTTGGCAAGGATTTGTGCCAGGGCAGCACTGTTGCTCTTCACGCCGGCCAAGTCGCTTGCAGCCTGCGTGTAGTTGCCTTTGGCGATATTGAGGTTGCCCATCACCTCTTTGAACGTGTCCGAACCGCTTCCCTTGGCAAGGTAGCTCTCGGCAGCGGCAACGTCTCCGTCCTTAAGGGCAAGGAGTGCCAGGTTAGTATTAACTTCTGATGCGTTTTTATTTATGCCTGAAGCCTGCTTGAGGTATGCCTTTGCCACGTCAGGCTGCCCGCCTTCGATGGCTTGCTGCGCCATGTTGTTGAGCGCACGGTAGTCGCTTGGATACTGCTGGGCGATGGTTTCGTTCCACTGCTGCCTTGTCCTTGGGTCCGAAACCAACTTGTTTGCGCCATACATGAGTTCCTCTACGCTCAGCTTGGCAGGGTTCTTCTCGAACTGGGCCAGTATCTGTTCGTCGGTACGGCCAATGACTTCGTAGTTCACGATGAGCCTTGCGCGGCGGAGCTCAGGCAGGATGTTCTCCTTTATGTCCGTGAAGACTTCGCTCATGTTGCGGATTTGCTGCTCGCGCTCCTCGGGGTCCTTGTACATGGAAAGCACGCGGAGGATGACATCCCTGTCCTGCAGGTTGCTTTTGCTAACGAGTTCCTGGAAGCCTTCCCAGTCCTCGGCGGTGAACTTGGTGTCGACATCGGCCTGCATCTTTATTTTCTTCAGCTCGCCCTTGAGGTAGTTTGCACTGACATCCTGACGCTTTTCGGCCAGTTTCTCATTGAACTTGAACTGACCGTCGGGGCTTGCGTAGGCACTAACCTCGATGTTTTGCAGGGCACGAGTCTCTTCGTTATCGTTGATTTCGCGAAGGATTTTGCCCAGATCCTTTATGCTTACGCTGTTGAGCTCGCTTGCCCTGAGGTTGGCTTGATTGATGAGGAACTTGATGTTTGCCTCTTGTTTCTGCTCCATGATGCGCTGGAAGGCGTCGGGAGCCGTGGAGGCTTTCATGCCGCAGCGACTGAGGAGTTGGCTCGTGGCGATCACGCCGTAGCCAATTTTCACCTCGGGTATGCTCACTACCTTATTGCCGAGTTTGGCATCGAAGCGGGCGTAGAGGTCGCTGTTGACCATGGGTTCTTCGTAAGTGAAATTGGCCTTCATGGTGTAGACGCCGCCGGCTTTGTACTTAATGGTGGTGCCGTTGCCTTCCACCTTCTCGCCCTGGAAGGTGGCACTCTGTCCCACTGCCTCCTGACCGTTGTACTTGAGGACGGGCGTGACGGTGACTTCGGCCTTCTTCTTCATATACTTCACAGGGAAAGTGCCGTTGATGGTGACTGGCACCTCGCCGCCTATGACCTCAAGGGGTGTGGGGACGACGGTGAAATTCTCTTCCGTAAGCTTTCCCAGCTTACTGCAAGACGACAGGAAGGCAGCGGATGTTGCTGCCAGAACGATGTACTTTGTACTTTTCATTGTATTGGTTTTTTGTTTGAATTGTTGTATTTCGGGCGCAAAGATACGGAAAAAAATTAAAAAAGAAAAATGAAAAAATGAAAAATGATAGCCGAATGTTGAAAATTAGGAATGTAGGGAGGTGGCGAGGCGTGTTGGTGGGGAGAAACAGGGGAAGGCGGCGAGAACGGCCGAGGCCTTAGACGAGCCTGAGCACGTCCTCGGGTTTCTCTGCAAACGTCGTGGCGCCATGAGCCACGAGGAAGTCCCTGCTGCGGAATCCCCAGAGCACCGAGATGCAGGGCAGACCGGCGTTGGCGGCAGTCTGGAGGTCGACGTCGGAGTCACCGACATAGACTGTCTCGGCAGAGAGCACGCCGAGTTGGCGCATAGCCTCGCGCACCATGTCGGGTTCGGGCTTCCGTGGGATGCCGGGACGCTCGCCTATCGCCACGTCAATCAAGCCGTGGAAGAAGCTACCGGCAAGCTCTGTCACGCCTTCCTGCACTTTGTTGCTCACCACAGCCATGCGGTATCCCTTGGCATGGAGCGCCATGAGAAGGGTGGAAACGCCCGGGTAGAGCGACGTATGGTCTTGGCAATGAACCATATAGTGCGCTCTGAAGGCATCGAAACACTGTTCCCTGACCGTCGGACTGGTGTCCTTCGGCACGGCCCGCTCAATGAGTTTCCTGACGCCGTTGCCCACGAATCGGCGCACTTCGTCGAGGGTTCGCTCGGGCAGGCCGCAGCTTGCGAGCGCATAGTTCGTGCTGCGCCAGAGGTCCTCCAGCGTGTCGGTGAGCGTACCGTCAAGGTCGAATATCACAGCTTTGTACTTCATGGTATGTCGTTTCGGGCTGCAAAGATACGAAGAAAAGTTGAATAATGGAACATGAAAATTGAATTTTACGCGCGGAAAGCAAAGAATTTGCTGACGCTTTATTAAATATGTACCATCATGCTGCTGAAACCGTCTGCCAACCTTAGCCGATGGCCTGCAACACGAAATTGACAAAATGCTATAAAAAAAGCCGTTTTTGCTTACAACCGCATTTTCCGCAAACGCGCCAGGAACGCCTGTTTTGCCCTCGACCTTGGTTTTGTCCACAGAAAGAAAAAGAGGCCCGCAAATCGAAAGCCTTCCGGAACATGTTGAGACTCAGGAACTCTCGGCGACCCATCAGTGTCCCTTTCTCATTTTCTTATTTTCTAAATTTCACATTTTTATCAAAAATCTCCCATTTCACCGCAAAATTGCACACTTTTTTGCCAGTCGCGTTCACAGACTTCGCACGGGGTGATTCCGATTCCCGCGTGCGGGAATTGCCAACTCCGCGTGCGGCGATGGAACACTCCGCGTGGAGAGCGACCGAAAACCGCGTCTGAAACCGTCATTTTCCGCACGCGGAGAGGTGTGCAAAAACTGACGATTTGCTACGTCATCGCCCGTTTCGGCTTACATTTTGACAAACAGCGCCGAAGCCTTCGGAACAGGGAAAGAAGTCACGGGAAACGTATTTTATGACATTTTTCTTTAATTATTTGCGCAATTTTGCTTGTTATATAAAAACTTTTTGCTAATTTTGCTCCGCACAGACCAATAAAACTATTGTTTTAACGACATGAAACGTATTTTGACGCGATATTTCATTTTTCCGATGATGGCGCTCGCTGTGTCCATGCAGGCCAAGGCCGACCTGACGTTCACGGCTTCGGGCGGCGGCTTCCCCCTTGTGGGCAGCGAGGGCAACGCCGTGTTCCTCATCAGCGAAGGCGACGCCGAGGTTGTCGGCACCGCCTGCCGCTGCGTCATAGACGACATTCGCCTGGTGACGGGAAAGCAGCTCGCTCTCTCAAATTCAACATTGCCAAAGTCAAAATTCATAATGCCCGGACAGAGCACTCTCCCCAAGGATGAGCAGGGAGGGGACTTCCCTGACGGCCCTCTTGTCATTGCCGGAACCATCGGACAGTCGGCCGCTATCGATGCCTTGATTGCCGACGGCAAGGTGGACACCACGGGCTTGACGGGCACATGGGAGGCCTATCGGCTCCAGCTCGTTGAGAGTCCGGCGGAGAACGTCGGTCAGGCCCTCGTCATCATGGGCGGCACGCCGCGAGGCACGGCCTACGGTCTCTTCGAAATCAGCCGTCGCATCGGCGTCTCACCCCTCGTCTGGTGGGCCGACGTCGCGCCCGCTCCCATGGACAACATCTATGTCCGTGGCGACAAGACCGACGTGGAGAAGCCTTCCGTCCAGTACCGTGGCATCTTCATCAACGACGAGGACTGGGCCATGCTCCCTTGGGCAAGGCGCACCATCGACGCTACATATAATAATATAGGCCCCGCCACCTACGAGAAGGTCATGGAGCTCCTGCTCCGACTGCGTGCCAACTGCCTCTGGCCCGCCAAGCATGGCAGCTCGCGCGCCTTTTGGTCTCTGGAGGGAAACAAGCGGCTGGCCAAGGCCTACGCCATCGTCATGAGCTCGGGCGACAGCATGTTGCGCGACAATCTCTGGGAGTGGCCGCGATTCAAGGCAGGCAACAACAGCAGCAACTTCACGTTTGCCACCAACGCGGAGGGTTGCTATGACTACTGGGCAAAACGCGCCGGCGAGGCCAGGGGCTTTGAGGGAATCTACGACATCGGCATGAGGGGACTGCAAGACGTGGCCCTCCTCGGCTACAACGGGCAGGCGGCTCAGCTGCAAGGGCTCGCCGACATCATCGCCGCCCAACGCCAGATCATCACGGACTCCCTTGGCGGAGACCCCACAAAGGTGCCCCAGATATACATACCCTACAAGGAAGCGCTCACTCTCTACAATGCTGGACTCAAGATACCCGACGACGTTACGATGTGTTGGGTGGACGATAACTACGCATACATAAGGCAGCTCCCCACATCACAGGAAAGGAAACGCAGCGGCGGGCACGGCATTTATTACCATCTCAGCTACCTTGGAAACCCATGTTCCTACATCTGGTTGAGCACCATCGCACCCTCTCTCGTCAGCTTCGAACTGTCCAAAGCCTACGAGAACGGCATGACGAGGTTCTGGATGGTCAACGTGGGCGACATCAAGCCTGCCGAGGCCGAGATGGAATACTTCATGGAGATGGCATGGGACGTCGGCCGCTGGACCCCCGACCGCGCTTGGGAATTCAGCAGATGGTGGGCGGCAAAGACCTTCGGCGAAGACCTTGCCGACGACCTCGGCGAGCTGCGGCTGGAACACTACCGCTTGGCGGCCATCAGCAAGCCCGAGACTGTCTATCACGTCAGCCTGTCGATTCAGGAGATGGAGCAGCGCATCCGCGACTACCAGGCACTCGCCGAGCGCGTCCGCAGCCTTGAGGCAGCCATCCCGGAGCGCTTGAAGGATGCCTACTTCGAGCTCTTCACCTACCCGATCCTCGCGTCGGCCGGACAGAACATCAAGGCGTTTGGTGCCAAACTCAGCTACTGGTATGCCGCCATGGGCGACCGAACCCGGGCCATGCAGTACGCCGCGATGGCTCGCACGGGCTACGCCGACATCCTATACCTTACTAATATATATAACACACAGCTGGCAGGAGGCAAGTGGAACGGCATGATGGATAAGTCGCCCAACGCAAGCGATACGGGCATACAGTTCGGGATGCCACCCACAGCCACGGCCTCCGACGTCAACTCCGTCAGGGGAGAAATGGCCGACGAGAGCACCATCATCGTTCCCATCGACAGCTATACCGGCAGCCGAGGCGCGTGGCAGACACTACAAAACTTAGGTGTCGGCGGCAACAGCCTCACGGTGTGGCCCATCGACTACACTGCCTATACCACCACCACGGCACGCGGCAGGGCGCCTTACGTCGAGTATACTTTGCCAATGGAAAAGGGGACGTACCAAATCATCGTGCGCTGTCTGCCCACTTTCCCCATTACCACAGCCCACGACCTCTGCGTGGGGATGGGCATCGGCGCAGGCGCTGTGACGCAGAAGAGCATCAAGTGCAACGCCGAGACCAACGTCTGGAGCGACAACGTGATGCACGGCTATGCCGAAGCCCGCTTCCCGTATAAGGCAACGGCGGACAGGGATGTCACCATCCGCCTCTACGCCATGAACCCGGGCCTCGTGCTGAGCGAGATTGTTTGCCGCAGGACGGATGCCGAAGACCTCAGCGAGACGAACGATCTCCTCGTGAATCCCGACTTTGAACTCTACCGCAGTGGGACGTCAGTCCGCACGAATCCGACGGGTGCCATACAGCGTGGCGTGCCTTACGGCTGGTCGTTGGATGGCACAATGAACGGCAATTCCTATGGCATCAGCAACGGCGACGGCTCCATCAACTGGCAAGACGGCGGCTCGGTCTGCTGGTTTAAGGCAAAACCCATGCCCCAGGACTTCCGTCTCTACCAGACGATTCCTGCCGAACGGCTCTCGCCGGGCGTTTACGAAGTAGGCTGCTGGCTCTGGAACGAAACTGGAAAGCGCGGCTCGTGCCGCCTCTTTGCCAACAACCATGTGCAGTATTATGCCCATCGGAGCGACTATGACAACATCCTGCGGGACGATGAAATCAGCTCCTTCGCAGGCTACAAGGCCGGATACGAGAGCCACACCATCCTGCACCCCATGCGCATCGTGCTGCCGGTCCGCGAGGGAGAAGACCTCACCCTGGGCATCAAGACCAGCTGCATCAGCAATGAAGGACAACAGACGGACGAGACGGGCTGGTTCAAGGTGGACCATTTCACCGTCCGCCGCATCGGAGACTTGCCAACGGAGAACCCCGATTCTCTGACCGAGGCACTCATCGTGAACCATGACTTCGAGCTGAAATCGGCCACAGAGCCTGCCGCCGGAGCCACCGTGAAAGGCGTCCCCTACGGATGGAACCTGTCCTTTACGGGAACATACAGCACTACGAACTCCGGCATCTTCGGCCGCGGCGAGGGTATGCACGGGCAGAACTACTGCGCATTCACGCCGTCGGGCTACAAAACCATGCCCAACGACCTCTGCCTCAGCCAGACGATTCCGGCCGAGAAGCTCGCCCCGGGTGCCTACCGCGTGAGCTGTCTCTTCTGGAGCGAAGCAGGGCTGGAAGGCATGGGGCGTCTCTTTGCCAACAACGAGGTGCAGTATTTCGGCTCGCCCCACACTTACGAACAGAACCTGACCAACGGCGAGCGGAACACCTTCGCGTCGTATATCAGCGAGGCCACCGATGGGCGGTCGATGCAGGAGCTCAGCGTCGTCGTCACCATCGCTCAGGGCGAGAGTCTCACCCTCGGCGTCCGTTCCGGCTCGCTCAAGGGCGATGGCACACAACCCACGGGCACTAACCGCAGCGGAAAGTTCCGTGTGGACTACTTCCGCATAGAACGACTCTCGCCCGACGATGCCGATGGCATCCGAGACCTCAACGCCGCCCAAGACCATCAAGGCCTGAAAGTGCTCGATGGCCATTGGTACAACCTCAACGGCCAGCGCGTCAGCGGTCCTCTGCCACGGGGCATATATATAAGGAACGGGCGGAAGATAATTAAATAATGAGGGAATGAAAAAATGAGGAAATGAAAAAATGAAAAACGCAGCACGCGGCGTTGCCCATCGCAGCACGCGGCGTTTGCCATCGCAGCACGCGACGATGCCAATCGCCGCACGCGACGTTTCAGGACACCCCGCACGGCGCATGACAACGACGACTGAAAAGACATCACATATTCAATAACCATTTCAAAAACAATCCACATGAAACGTAAACTTTACTCTTTCGTCCTGACGGGCATCATGATGCTCCTGGGACAAGCTGCACGGGCCGACCTGCAGCAGAACGAGAGCGGAGCGTACCTCCTCGGCAGCAAGGCCGACATGGAAGCGTGGGCCGAGATGCCTGGCTACGAGAGCACCAACGCGGTTCTCACAGCCGATATCGAAGGTCTCGACTTTATGCTCTGCACGAACAACACGTCGTACTCGGGCACCTTCGACGGCGCTGGGCACACCATCACGCTCAACTACGACTTCGACGGCACGCAGACCGGCCTCTTCTACAACTTCGCCGGCACCGTCAAGAACCTCGTGGTGGGCGGAAACATCCGTGCCTCATTCAAGAACTGCGCTGCCCTCGCTGCATGGAACAACAGAGATGGCGCCCTCTTCGAGAACGTGGTGAGCATCGTCAGCATTGACGTGGACTACGATGCCAACGCCTCCGACGCCGGCTTCATCGGCTATGCCCGCAACAATGCCACGTTCCGCAACTGCATCTCCGCCATCAAGGTGACGGGCAATCAAGGCTACAACCACGGATTCGTGGGCTGGGTGGCCGGAGGAAAAGCCATGACGTACCAGAACTGTATCTCTGTGGCAGAGATAGAGACTGCCAATACTCTTGCCTGGAACAACCCTGCCGACAGAGCTTCCTTCACCGGTTGCTTTGCACTCAAGCAGGATATGGACGCATCCGCCGCTCCGTCGGGCTGCACCTACATCACTTCGCCCGAAATGATAGCCAGCGGCGAGTTATGCTTCAAGGCCAACGGCGACCAGAGCACTATCAGTTGGTATCAGACCCTTGGGCAGGACGAATATCCCCTCCCCTTCCCCACCCACAAGCAAGTCTATGCCGTGGGCGAGGTGAACTGTGCCGGCGTAGCCCTTGGCGATGTCACCTACAGCAACCAGAACTCCACGCCGGCTCCCAAGCACAACGACGTGGACGGCTGGTGCTCCGTCTGCGGAAACCTCATGCAGGACCACCTCACACCCAACGCCCAGGGCTTCTATGAACTTGGCTCTGTGGCCGACGTGGAGTGGTTTGCCGCCATGGTCAACGAAGCCCATCAGGTCACCATCAACGGCCTTCTCACCGCCGACATCGACTATCAGGGCGTGGAGAACGCACATACACCTATCGGACTCAACACTACTTATAAGTACAACGGCACGTTCGACGGCCAAGGACACCGCATCAAAGGCATGATCATCAACGCCACGGGCAACTTCCAGGGCTTCTTTGGCGTCCTAAGAGGCGGCACCGTCGTCCGAAACCTCATCATCGATGCCTCTTGCTCCGTGACAGGTCCCTCGGGAATCGGCGGCATTACGGGCGCAGCGCAAATCGATACAGGCACACCCATCGTCATCGAGAACTGCGTGAACGAAGCCTCCATCACCGCCACCACAGGCTCTGCAAGCGGAATCCTCGGCGTTGGACAAAGCGGCTACCCCATCATCCAGCTCAAGAACTGCCTCAACACGGGCGAAATCACCGGCGCTCCCGCCACAGCCTTCTGCTCGTGGATAAACAAGGCAGGCAGCACCATGACGAACTGCATCAACCTGGGCAACATCGTCGGTGCCGACATGGCCGGCAACAAGTACACCTACTACTGCCAGCTGATTCGCTACGAACCGAACACGCTGACGATGACGAACTGCTACGACTTCACCGACTTCGACGACCAAGGCTCCGGACACCAGGGCACTGACGCTCCTTGGCTCACCGACGAGCCTCTCGAGGGCGGAGAGCTTTGCTTCACGCTCAACGGCGACCAGACCAACATCATCTGGCACCAACGTCTCGGCACCGATGCCTATCCCGTACCTTATTATATAGAAGGCGGTCAGGTCTATGCTGGCGGACAGCTCAACTGCGACGGCACACCCCTCGACGTCACAGGCTACAGCAACAGCCCAAGCGGAGAGATTCCTCCCCACGACTACGAAGATGGCTTCTGCCTCAATTGCGGCAATCCGCAGCTCGACTATGCACCGCTCGACGGCGACTTCCACGTTATCTCCAACGGCAGCCAGCTCTACTGGTTCGCACGAATGGTGAACGAATTCAACCACAACGACTGGAATGCCCGCCTCGCAGGGGACATCGATATGACGGACTATAGCGACCTCTTCGAGCCCATCGGCAACGCTGCCAATCCCTACCGCGGACACTTCGACGGCGGACAGCATCGCATCAGCGAACTGCACATCAACGCTTCCACCAACTATGCCGGCTTCATCGGACGCTGCGGCAATGGCGCTCTCATCGAGAACCTGCTTCTCGACGAGACTTGCTCCATCAATTCCACCGGCGAATGCGTTGCCCTCGTAGGCGGAACATATCAGATGGCAGGCAACGTCACGTTGCGTAACCTCGGAAACATGGGCAACGTCTACTCAGGCGGCGTGCAGGCAGCCGGCATCTTCGGTGGCAATACGGGCAGCCAGACGACGCTTCTCATCGAAAACTGCTTCAGCACGGGTGCCGTGGAAGGCAGTAGCGACGCAGCGGCACTGGTCGGCTGGGGAGGCAGCGGTGGCAAATGCACCGTCAACAACAGCTGGAGCTGCAGCGAGGTGACGGGTTACAGCGAGGGCAAAGGACTCTTCTTCGCCCGCGTCACTGACGGACATCTCTCCAACAACTATTGTACAAGCGAAATAGAACAGCAAGTGAACCTCGTGACCTACGATGAGATCATGGACGGCACGCTCTGCTACAAGCTCAACGGCGACCAATCGAACATCATCTGGTTCCAGAATATCGACAACGGCAGCCAAGTGGACGACCAGCCTCTGCCCTTCTCCAATGGGCACGCACAGGTATTCCCGAAAGGCAAGATGCTTTGCGACGGCTCGGTTGACCCCTCGGGCATGACCTACTCTAACAACAACGAAGTTGTCATTCCCGATCATAAGTTCACGGACGGCTTCTGCACCGTCTGCGGACAGGAAGATCCCAACTACACCGGTTTCCTTGCCATCATTAGGAACGCGAACTTCAACAACGACGGCAACTTCTGGACAGGCAACGAGTTCGGTGTGAGCAATGGCGTAGCAGAGCAACGGGGCAAAACGTTCGACACGCATCAGGACATCAGCGGCCTCGAGAACGGTGTCTACAAGCTCCGTCTGCAAGGATTCAGTCGTGCTGCAGCCCTCGACGGCGAGGCTTATGCCGAATACGAAGAGGACTTGATGCGCAACACCTACTATTATGCCGAGAGTGCCGGCAAGCGTCAGGCTAGACGCCTCATGGATATCACGGCGGACGGCAAGGATGCCAAGATGAACGACGGCGTTGGCGAGACAGAGCTTCCCTCTGGCGAGTTTGTCCCGACGAACACTGCCGCTGCAGCCATTTATATGTCGAAGGGACACTACTGGAATGCGCCGCTCTACCTTGCCGTCACCGACGGAACCCTGCGCATCGGTCTCTGCAACCAAATTAACAGCACCGACGCATGGAGTGTCATCGACCGCGTACGCATTGAATATGTCGGCAATGACGCTTCGGCCTACGCGCTCATTGCCGGACAAATAGCCGACGATGCTCAGAGCCTTGGCGAAGTCCAGGGACAGGAATCGCTGAAAGAGGCCTATGCCGACGTCGTGGAGGGCGCAGAGAGTCTGACGGACATCGACGCCATTCTCGACGCAGCCGACAAGGCCAGCCGCCTGCCCGACCAGATTAAGCTCAGTGCTGCTGCTTACAAGAGCTACGAAACTGCCGTGCAAGCCATCATCAGCGAATGGGAAAACCGCGACGACCTGCAGGGTGAGGATGCCGACCGACTGGAGAACTATCTGACACAGGACGAGGCTCCCTCCGAAGACTTCCCCAACGGTACATATTTATATATAATGGAGAACCGCTTGCTCGACGCCGCACAGCTTGAGGAGGAACAGGCTTTTGCCCGCCAGCTGTTGCAGACGGCCATCATGAGCAGTGCGTCCGAGGGCTCAGACCTCACCTCGCTCATCGTCAACCCCAAGTTCGACGACGCAACGCCTTGGCTCGGCTGGACAGTGACCGAAGGTCGCACGGAGAGTGGCTACAACATGGTGCATGGTGGAGGCTTCCCCGACGTGGCACCCGTGGCTGCCGCCTACAATATGGGCTTTGAGGTGAGCCAGGAAATCGAGGGCCTTGCCGACGGCATCTATGCCCTGACGGCCCAAGCCTTCTACCGTCCGGGTGCAGGTCGCGAAGGCCTCATCGACGGCACCGACATCATTCCTGCCCAACTCTTCATCGGTGAGTTCACGGCGCCCGTCCTCAGCGTCTATGCCGACAAGCTGAGCTATGCCGACGCACAGAATGGTGTGAACTGCCGCTTTGATGCCACCGAGGATGAGAGCGCTCCGCACAACGGAGAGCAGACGGGTAGCGTCGATATCGACACGAATGAGGGCGACGGATACTTCGTGCCGGACAATATCTACACGGCCAGCTTTGCCTTCCACGGCGGTCGCTACGAGCAGACGGTCTATGGCATTGTCCGCGACGGCAAGCTCAGCATCGGCATCCGCAACACGGGCACTCCGTGGCACAACAAGAACCTGACCATCTGGACGAACTTCCGTCTCACCTACCTCGGCCAGAGCAACGTGGCCATACAGAGCATCCTCGACCAGTACAGCGCCCGCGTTGACCTCGTGGACCAGCAACGCTACGAGCAGGAATACTACATCAGTCAGTCGCACATCGACGCCATTCGCAACATGATCGACGAGGCCCGTGAGGCCGACGCCGAGCGTGCCATGCAGCTCATCAGCGACATCAATGCTGAGTTCAACGCCATTCCTGCCAGCGCCGACGTCTATAGGCGCCTCTTCGACCTTGCCGTCTTTGCTTCGGACATGGCCGAAGGCCTTGAACCCGGCGAGGTCCAGGACTCCATGTACGGCATCTACGACGAGGTGGAAAGCATCGTCGTGGACGGCTCGCTGACCGATGAAGAGGCTGAGGCAAAGATTTCCGAGCTGATGGAAAGTCCCTATGTGGGCGGAGTCGTCTACGTTCAGGGCGACCTCTACGACGCCAACAGCGAGAACGGCGAGTGGAGCTACAACAAGATGTGCTCGCTCTATCCGCTCCGCAAGAACGCTGAGGGCAAGTTCGTTGGCTCTGTCACCCTGCAAGACCGCAGCCAGCGCGCCAACGGCTACCAGAGAGCCGGAGTATTCTTCCGCCGTGTCAACACAATCTACCGCAGTGCCAATGCCAACCGCAGCTTCATCACGCCGGCTCGCCATCAGTTCGACGTGCAGGAGGGTGGCTCCGACTTCCAGGCGCTCAACGGTACGTACACCGTGACGCTCGACTTGGAGGCCATGACCGTGGACTTCCAGCTGCAGGACGAGTATCGCTGGCCGAACGCCGTGTTCGTGTCCGGCACGCTCAACAACCGCCAGGGCAGCCTGATGCGCTGGAAGAACGACGAGCAAGTGCCCCTGCAGCACCTGGGCAACGGCAAGTATGCCGGCGTGGTGGACCTTGTCAACGACAACAGCAATCCCTTCTGCTCCTTCGGCATTCTTGCATGCCGCAGCACCGAGGAGATGGTGAACTACAGCCAGACGGCGCGCGCCAACTGGACGTCGGCTCGCTACGGCAGCGAAGAACAGTATCTGGAGCTGCAGAGCGGACAGGAGGTGGGCAACCTTGTGCGCGACCTCGACCGCACTTGGCGCATCTCGCCCGCAGGCAAGTATCTCATTGAGTTCGACATGGACAAGGCCAGCATGAAGGCTACGCTGCTCGAGACGAAGGGCAACGGCTCGGAGGCCAACCCCTACCAGATTGCCACGAGCGAAGACCTCCAGAGCCTGCGTGACCGCATGGCATCCGGACAGACCACCTACGCCCGTCTGACGGCCGACATTGACATGGAGGGCAAGGGATGGTGGCCGCTCAACAGCACATTCTATGCCAACAGCTACGAAGAGGGACACGGCAAGGCCATCTCCCTCGAGGGCAACGGACACATCATCAAGAACTTGACCATCGGAGGCCAGCAGAGTGAGTTCGAGACGGGCTTCTTCGGTGCCCTCGTGGGCAACGTCAGGAACCTGGGCTTCTACAAGGCTTCGGTCGATGCAGGCAAGAGCCAGAACGCCGGCATCCTGGCCGGAATGCTCGGAACGGACGAGAGCGAGGCCACGGTGGACGGTGTCTATGTGAACGGAACGCTCGCCGCTCCCGATGCCGGGACGAACGGTGCGGCCGGTGCACTGGCAGGCGTGGCTGTCAAGGCCAACGTCTCCAACGTATACACCAACGCGGCCGTGAGCGGCAGCGGCATGGTGGGCGACTTCATCGGCATCGGCAGTCCGGCCCTCACCGTGAGCGACAGCTATGCGGCAGGCAAGGCCAACGGCAGCCAAGCCACGGCAGCCATCGCCGACGCACAGGGCGCCAACGTGAGCAGCCTCCTCTTCTACGGCATACAAAACCAGGCCGAGATTGCCGACATCGCCAGCCAGTGGACCGCTTGGCACGAGGATGGCACCGTCGGACTGGGTTGGCCTCTGCTCCAATGGCAGGTGGATCGCGGCGACTACGCTCGCTTCTGCGGCTTCGGTAAGCTGGGCGATGTGAACGGCGACGGCACGGTGGACATCGCCGACGCCGTGTCTGTCCTCAACATCATGGCCGAGGGTGGAAACAACTCCCTGGGCGACGTGAACAGCGACGGCAAGGTGGACATCGCCGACTTCGTCAGCGTGCTCAACATCATGGCCGAGCAATAAATCCCAAAGCCCCTGAGGTCCTTAGAAAACCTCAGGGGCTTTCCCCCACTGAAGCTGTGTCGTAATTTAACGACAACGGATTAAACGGATTTTACGGATTATCATATATGCTGACAGTCAGCATTGCATAAATCCGTTTAATCCGTTTAATCCGTTGTTTTATTATATATAATGTAGTTTGACACAGTTTTATTCCATGGACTGGCGGACGGGTCGAATGCAATTGGCGGACGGCGTGAGTGCGGGTGGCGGACGCGCCACGGCGCGTCCCTACAGGCGGGTGTATGGCGCTCGGCTTTCGACGCGCCGATTTCGGCACGCCGCGGTGGTCGTTCCATGCGCATGGGTCGATGGTTCCATGCGCATGGAACGATGGACCCATGCGCATGGGTCAAACATAACCCTGTGGCGTGTGGAGCGACCCGAAAAGCATTTTTGAGTAAAAAAGCCAAGAATTTCGGCCATTTTGTTGCAGGGAAACGATTTATTCCCTACATTTGTAGCGTACAAACGGATGCCGACATTTGCAAACACGTCATTATAGAAACTAACAAACAAAGTATTAGCATTATGAAAAAGGTATTTACTCTTCTCTCTGCCCTCGTGCTGTGCCTTCTGGCAAAGGCGCAGGTGAGCGACTATCAGAACTGGATGTCGGGGCTCGACGACAAGGCTTTCGTCTGCCAACTCTCCGTGCCGGGTGCTCACGACGCCTGCACCAGTTCCTTCTCCAGCGCAAGTGCCCTCGGCGCACTCTTCTCGGGAAAAGTACAGACCAAGTCGGTGCAGCAGATGCTGACGGCGGGTGCGAGGCTCTTCGACCTGCGTCCGGCCGTGAAGAACGGCAAGCTCACCATCTGCCACGGCATCCTTGTCACAAGCTTCGACTTCGACACCATCATGGGACAACTGCGGGACTACGTCGCAGCCCACCCCACGGAGTTCTGCATCGTGCTCATCAGGCACGAGGTGGAAGCCGACGACAGCAACTCGAGCTTCGCTTCCCTCTTGCAGACGAGCCTGGCCTCCTTCAGCGACCGCCTTGTGAACTTCCGCCCCAACCTCACCGTGGGCGAGGCCAGAGGCAAGATTCTCTTCATCAGCCGCGACGACTACGGCTCGCCCATCTACGGCGGCAGGACGGTCGACCTCAGCGACAACCGCTCCAACATCAGCGAGATGCTGGGCGGACACTGCTATGGGCCAGAGACCTACAAGTGCTCCTGGTGGATGCAGGACCATTATGAATACTCCGACGTCAACGCCAAGAAGCAGGCCATCCTCGACATGCTCGCCCGCAGCAGCCAGCTCGCAGGCAAGTACGACTACACATGGGTGGTCAACGAGACGTCGGGCTACAAAGGCACCGGCACGAACTCTGCCTGCCAGACCAACGCCAAAGCCACCAATCCCTACCTGCAGCAACTCCTCGCATCGGGCAGTTACAACGGACCCGCAGGCCTCGTCTTCATGGACTTCTGCGCCGACGGCGACAACTCCGGCTACTACGGACTAAGCCTCGTCAAGGAAATCATTAACCACAACTTCCGCTACACCATGTCCCGACAGGATGATCCCATCTACGACCAGAGTGGCAACCTCTACGTCGCTCCCCGTGGACGCGACATGATGTGGACGGCACGATTCCTCCGCAAGGAAGGTCCCAGTCAGCCCGAAGGAGAAAACAGTAACGCCGTTTCGCAGCTCGACGCAGTCAGCGCCCCGGCAGGATGGTTCAAACCGGACTACGACGACTCAGGCTGGCAGACAAAGCGCTTCCCCACCGCCTCGGCAGGCACCTCGGCACCCTACTACTCCCAATGGGACGGCACCTACAACGTTCTCTACATTCGCCGTGAGTTCAACATCGACCACGATCCTTCCATCGACACCTACCGTTTCTACACATATCACGACGATGACTACAAAGTCTACATCAATGGCATGATGCTCGACAGTCAGGATGGATGGAGCACCGACTTCAACAACTACCGAACCGTCAGCATTCCGTCGAGCCGCCTCAAGGTGGGACGCAACGTACTCGCCGTCCAGGTGCAGCAAAACTGGGGCGGTGCGTACTTCGACTGCGGCGTTGTCCGCATCGAGGCCACACAAGCTCCCCTCAAGCTCACGAGCGACAAGTGGCATTCCTTCGTCGCTCCGGGCCACAGCCTCGACTTCAGCACCACCAGCGTCAAGGCCTACAAGATAGTGGAAGTGGTGGAAGGCGGCACATCCTTTGCCCGCGCAGAACAAGTGAACGTGGTGCCCGCCGACCAGGCCGTCGTAGTGCGTAGCGACAACGGTGCCGGCACATACCAAATCCCCGTCACGCAGGAGGAAACCACCCTCGACGGCAACCTTCTCCTCCCAGTCCTCAGCCCGCTCACCGTGGAGTCCGACCACACCATCTACTGCGTGGCATACCTCGACGGCGTCTCCGGCTTTTTCCCCGTCAACGTCGGCACCACCATCCCCAAGGGCAAGGGCTATCTCAACCTCGCCGGTAGCAACATCAAGGCAGCCCGAATCATCTTCGACGAAGACGATGCCACCGCCATCAATGAAGAATTAAGAGTGAAGAACGAGGAATCCGAGGGCGCAGCCTACAATCTTGCCGGACAACGCGTGGACAATTCAAAATTGCCTCACGGCATATACATCAAGAACGGACGGAAGGTGCTGAAATAGCACCTTCCCTTCCGCCAAAAGCAAACCGCGCATTGCACGGAAAGGACTCTTTCACCACGAATTACTCGAATGGCACGAATTGCCGATGAATCCTCTTTCTTCCACAACGGATTGAACGGATTTAACGGATAAGGCTCTCTCACCACGAATTACTCGAATTGCACGAATTGCCGATGAATCCTCTTTTTCCTACAACGGACTGAACGGATTGAACGGAAAGGATTCTTTCACCGCGAATTACACGAATTGCACGAATTGCCGATGAATCCTCTTTTTCCCACAACGGATTGAACGGATAGGTTCTTTTTATTACTGTCTGCCAAAAGAATACTGTTCATCAGATGAAAATCGAACCCGCCTTGTAGGGACGCGCCGTGGCGCGTCCGTGTCCGCAGCGAAGGTTCGGCGAAGGAGAATGTGCCGCGTCCCAACAGGCAAAACAGGTCACGACACATTTTATCCGTGAGGGCTTACTTTTGAACGACGAAACTTTCACACACATACTATCAGCGATTGAAAGCCGCCAGCTTTGGCTCTAAGACGTTTTGGCAGACACTTATAATGTCTTTCCACCACTAATTACACGAATTACACGAATTGCACGAATTAAGCGAACAACTTCTTCCTTGAACAAGCAGAAGAACAATTCGTGTAATTCGTGCAATTCGTGGTAGAATCAAGAGAACCTATCCGTGCAATCCGTTCAACCCGTTGTCAAAGTGTACGGACGGACAGTGCTATTTCAGCACCTTCCGTCCGTTCTTGATGTAGATGCCGCGAGGTAATTTACGATTTGACGATTTACAATTTACGATTTGCTGACCCGCAAGGTTATAGACGGCTCCCTCCAATTCTTCATTCTTAATTCTTAATTCTTCATTTATAGAAGTCGCGTCGTCCTCGTCGGAGAAGCCATAGAACTCCGGAGCTTCGCCGCCCATAGCCGTCGTCACTTCGAGATAAGCCTTGCCTTCGGGAATAAGCACGCCCTCCTTGACGATGTAGAAGCCCGCCTTGCCAGCATAAGCTCCCGTCTTGCCCACGCCGAGAGCATAGATGGTTGTGCCGTCGCCGCTGACCTTGCCGTCGGAAGGCTTAAGGTCGTTGGTAGGCAAGACAGAAGCAGCCGAAGCAATGAAGGGGAACTCGTAGGTGCCTGCCGCACCCTTCAGCACGACAGCCGCACCCTTGGGCAGCGTTGCCTCCACCGGCTCGAGATGAACGCTCGTGCTGCCCGCATTGACCTGCGCAGCATAAGCCTCCACACCCTCCGGCACCGAAACATTAGCCTTAGCCACCATTGTGGCATAACCTGCTTCGCCTATCTCAACTATCTGCACCGGTACACGCTTGTAGAACTTGATGGTGGTAGGAGCTGTTGTCGCGTCGACATAGCCTCGCCAGTCAGTGCCGCTGTAAACAGCCAGATAACGTGCCGTGTAGCTGTCTTTTGTAACAAGGTGACCATCCTTCATTTCAAATAAATTTCTGCCACCAGTGCCGATGCGTATGCTTTTGTTACTGGCGCTGCCGCTTGCTGCTTCTGTATCGCAATATAGCCACTTCGATGTCTCGCCATTAGGATAGAAAGTGTAGCCTGCCGAAGCACTGCCGCTGATGTTCCACATCAGGTTGTTCGTAACCTCGCTCGTAATCTTGTCTCCCGACACCTTAACTTGGGTGGCCACAGGATTGCTGCTGCCGTCATGCGGCAAGGCAAACGACTGGCTTTGAGAATTCACGCCGACAATGACAAAGACATCGGAAGTAGCGAGACCATTGATTGTCGTTTCCACCCACTGATATGCATCGGGAGTATCGTCAACGTCTGGGTCGGGGTCAGGCGTGTCGCTGCCACCAATGGTGAATATG
The DNA here is from genome assembly GCA_947166305.1 of uncultured Prevotellaceae bacterium. Taxonomy (GTDB): domain Bacteria; phylum Bacteroidota; class Bacteroidia; order Bacteroidales; family Bacteroidaceae; genus Physcousia. The sequence goes on from CAMVDV010000004.1 coordinate 21,274, forward strand.
ACCTCTACCTTCGACGACTTTCCTGTTTCACTGCCCACATTAACCTGGAAGAAGCCACCGCCTACCGTAGTCGACGATGAGGGTTGTGCTTCTGTTCCATAGTAAGTTGTAAATGTTCCTGAAGAAGATGTCACCGTCACGCTCGCTATTGTGCCAAGGTCTGTGCTATTATAGATATAGCCTGTGTTCTTCTGCCACTGCATAATGCCACTCTTAAGCATCACCTGGTTTGATTTCCACTTCACTTCGAAAGTTTTCGTTTCGTCAGTGGTGCAGACTGCCGTGGAGGTCTTCTCATTATTGTTGGAAGCATAGCTTGTCGAGTTGAAGTCATCGGGCGTGATGGTCAGCTTGTATTTTCCTGCAGCAAGGGTCGGGTCTTCGCCGGGGTCAGTGCCTGGGTCGTCGCCTGGGTCGGGCTCGTCGCCGCCCGTGCCGCTGCCCGAACTGCTGCCGTCGGGCTGAACGTAGTTGTCGTAGCTGAAGGCAACGTCTTTCTTGTTGCCCCAGATGTATTGCTCAAGGCCGGGATAGTCTATGAAAGGATTTCTGTTCTTCTGTATGTCATAGACGGCATTGTTGCGTGCCGTTTCCTTTGCGCTCACCGGGTCATTGGTGGCCCACTCCAACAGCATGTTCAACTGCCAAGTGGTAAAGGCAGGATAAGTCGTACCGTTTATTGTGGCTCGCACGCCATCGGCGTTACCATTATACCAGTCTTTCAACTTCTCCTCGTAGCAAGTCACCATATAGAAATATGTACGCGCGAAGTCACCCTTGTACTCATTGTTTGGCTCGAAGACCGTGCCTGTGTAGCCGTTGACAGAACAAGGACCCAGTTTACTGAAGCCGTTGGCAGAAGAGTAAGTAGGGCTTGACACTTCTCCGAAAGGATAGTTGCTGCGCTTGTTGTTCACAAAGCCATCGGTAGGATACATGTGGTGCAAGTCGGTGAACATAGGCGTCACCTCTCCACCGAACCAGCTTTGTGGGAACGAATGCTCGCGGTTGTAGCAGTCACCTTCGACGGAATAGGAACTGCCACTCGTCACGGGCGTATAGTTCGTGATGTTGGAGTACATATCCCATATCTTGCCGTCACTGCGCACATCGGTCGTAAAGAACGCCGTCCACAGACCATTGTATGACTGCACCGTGCGATTGTATATGATGCCGCACAGCGCAGTCTTCAGTGCCGCAGCCTTCTTGCCGTTGGCTGCCTTATAGTACGTCCCCGAACCGTTCGGCGCTGCCGCACTGGCCAACAAAGCCACCGCAGCCAGCAGCAAGGTCATGTAAGTCTTTTTCATGTTTCTTTTTTATAATCTTCTTAGCAAATCATTTGCATTCACTGCATTCATTTCTGTAAAGGCAAACCATCGTTTGCCCAAGTCTTTAATAGAAGCTCCTATCAGATAAACTTTATCATCGATAATGAGGAAGCGGTCATGGGAATTACGGAACGTAGAGACCTTGACAGGCGCATATTGCTGATTGTGGCGGTCAATGTCCTGCTGTAGCTGTGGACCTATCTTGCTTGTATATAGCTCAGCCGTTACGCCTCGATGTCGTTTCTCCATCATCATTAACACGCTCTCGTCGATGTAATTGTCTATCAGTACGATTCTTCGTTTTGCACTTCTTATCAAATCGGACACGAAGACGTATGCATCGAATATCTGGCCATTAAAGAAGATGCCTTCTACAGGAGGAAGGGATGTGCGCACAAAGAAGTCAATCTTCTCTTCTGTCTTCGCAACCCGCTGTTCCAGTCTCTCGAAGCGTGCATTAACGGAATAGCCTTTAAGCAAATACTCTTTCAGTACCTTATTGGCCCATTGGCGGAATAATGTGGCATTCTTACTGTTTACCCTGTAACCGACAGACAGAATGGCATCTAAGTTATAGAATTTTGTTTTATAAGCTTTCCCATCGCTAGCAGTATATTCCAAAATGGAATAAACTGAAGACTCCTGTAGTTCCCCACTTGTAAAGATGTTCTTCAAGTGTTTGGAAATGGCAGGCTGCTTCACGCCGAACAGATCCGCTATTTGCTGTTGTGTTAGCCAGATAGTCTCGTGTTCGAGTCTGACACCAATACGTGTCTCCTCGTCAGGCTGGTAAAGTATGATTTCTCCTTGATCCACCTTCTCATATAGATTTGCCTCCCTCCCCTTACTCTCTAAAGAACAAGAGGAGGGGGCTTCAATTTTCAATGGTCAGTGATCAATGTTCAATGATCTTACCACTCCTCGTCCCAGACGTTCACGTCCTTGTTCTCCTTGGTGAGGATTTGACTGGGGTCATCGATTGTCCCTCCGTCCTGGACTACGGGCAATGATGCCTGTAGGATGCTTGTCTTTGTATTGAGTGTCACTGCGAACAGCTCAGGCACGATATATGTCTTTTTCTCCATGATGATTTACGATTTGACGATTTACTATTTACTATTTATGTACTATTTGGTAATTTAGCTATTTACCGAGTTGAGGGAAGAAGAATGAACAGCGAACCATCAGCGCGGAAGCCAATCCTCCACTCTTCATTCTTCTTTCTTCACTCTTAACTCTTAACTTAATACAAAATCTTGGCTTTGCCGAGATTGCTCACGCTCGATAAAGCATGAGCAAGCTCAGCTTTATTCTCACTTAACCGCAATCTTCTTACCGTTCACGATGTTGATGCCCTTCTGCATCTTCTGGAGGCGCTGACCTGCGAGGTTGTAGACAGCTCCCTCAATGGTCAATGGTGAATGGTCAATGGCTTCGATGCCTGTTGCATCGTCCTCGAAGCCATAGAAGCTCTTCACGCCGCTTTCGGGGTCAGAAGGTGTGATCGTCACCTCGAGGTAAGCCTTGCCTGCGGGGATAGTGACATCTTCGCCCACCTTGTAGAAGCCCACGCCGTTGGTCTTCTTGGCCAGGGCAAAGATGTTGCCAGCAGCGCCGGTGACAGTGCCGTCGGAAGCATGGAGGTCGTTCTTGGCAATGGCATCAGGAGTGGCAGAAGCATAGGGGAACTCGTAGGTGTCTGCACTGGCCTTCACCAGTACGGCATTGCCTGCGGGCACACCGCCCGTGACAGCTATAAGCTGAGCAGAAGAAGCCCCCTCGCCCACCGTGACGGCATAGACCTCCACTTTCTCAGGAATCTCAAGGTCAGCCTTAGCCACAATCGTAGCATAGCCGGCAGGAGTAACCGTCACGCTCTGAGAAACGGGAGCAACTGTTGTGCAGTAGCCAGAGTAGCTAGCACCGGTGCCAGTCTCCCAGTCAATAGAAATTGAGGTTAGATACATAGCGCCACTTGCTGAACGGAGACCTACAAAAGTATAGTCATCGTTAATGGTCAGTTCTGTACTTGTTCCATAGACGATGGTTCCTACCAGAGTTCCAGCATTATCTCCATAGAGGTCTGTTGCAGCAGTATAAGCAGTGTTTGAACCATATACATTCAACGTACGGTCATTTTGTGTGTTTGAGTTCCATGTAACAGTCACCTTTTTTACCTTGCCACCAGAAGTTGTAGTAACAATACCACTGTTGTTGTTATTTGAGCGAAGTTGAATGGATTCATTTCCACCAGCGCTATTTCCTGCATATTCGGCACCAGAAGTACCTGTTTCTGACCAATCTGAATATGAATTTCCTGTAACATCTGTAGTTTCTCTTGTCAGCACATCCGTAACAGTTGTCGTAGAACCAGTACCTTCTTGAGTTGCGAACACGGCGTAGTATGTTACATCAGCAGTACCCATAGTTGCAGAAGTTACTATTGTAGGAGCAGTATCGGTTGTGCCTGAAATCTCTTCTGTTGTCCAACCCATGAAGGTCTTTCCGTTAACGTCTGCAGGAGTTGCAGGGAAGGTAATTGCAGCACCTTCTGATACTTCTGCCTCATCATCAGTTTGCTCTACGCCATTAACAAAGAACGTTACTGTATGCTTGGGAGCAACAACCTCTATTTTGTATGAAGCAGTAGCAGGCTTGTAGTCATCGTCACCAGCAAAAGTAGCTGTGATGGTAGCAGTACCAAGAGCAAGGGCTCCAATCTCACCAGTATTTTCATCTACCATAACGACATCTTCGTCTGAAGATGAATAGGTGATACCAGTTACAGCAGGTGAAGCTGTCACTGCATAAGTTGCTGTTTCATCCTTAACGATTGTTGCTGGCACACCAGTAAAGGTAAGTGTAACAGGCGTACGATTGTCAGGAGCGGCCTTATATACCTTTATACTTGTTATCTGAGTGTTATGAGCGCTGGTAACTTTCAATGTATAGACATTACCTGCGGCTTTATATGCCTCCGCAATCATATAGGTGTTTGTTCCTGTTGCACCAGTTGTTGCTGTACTTACTGCCTCATCACCAACATAGATGTTTTGTACTACAGATGTTGAAGCTCCAGCTTTACCGACAACAACAATCTTCTCAACATCATAATCAAATGCTGGTAAAGTCAAATATGCTCCACTTTTACCGAATAGAAGATCACTGCCACTTTCAAAGAAATAGAAACCATTGCCACTACCAGCACCTGCAACTTTAACGGTATAGCCACTATTGCTGTAGCTACCTTCGTCTAGTTGCTTGGAAGTTGGGAATCCCCAAGCATTATCCGTAAAGTCAAAGATGGTGTTACCGTCAGCATCAACAGTCACCAATGCAGCGTTGCTATTCGTTACAGTAAGAGTATAGCTTGCCTCACCTGCAAAATATTCTGATGTTTCTTCAGATGTAGCCGTGATGGTGGTTGTGCCTTTGGCAAGAGGAGTAACTGTGCCATCAGAAGCGACCGTTGCCACATCTGTATTAGAACTTTCATAAGAGATTGGCAAGCTGTGAGGATTGCTGAGCGTAGGAGCTGTGAAAGAAGTAAGATCTGCCAAGTCAGCTGTTGCTGTAGTAGCCGAGTATGATAAGCCGGCAGCAACCTGTGTGCTTGAACTAGTATGGCTTACAAGGTAGTTGCCAGAAGAGAACTCATAAGTAGAATTATACTTTGTAAGATCACCGTATATAACTACAGCATCACCTTCCTGGAGGTCATCCTTACTGGAGAACTCTGCACCATTCAAGCCCAAGCCATTGTATGCTTCCAAGTCTTGGCTTGTACCATCATCGGATATCCAATAAGTTATGTACTTGCTACTATAATATCCATTAATATGTGATACTTTACCTGCAACATAAACACCTGTGCAACCTACACCAGCATCAATGGCATTACGAGCATCTGCAACGGTATAGGGGTCTGCCTCTGTGCCAGCATGCTCAAGAGAAACAATAGTATAAGTTGCAGAAGCTACAGAGCTATTGTCCATACCAGCCTTTGCTGCCATAGCCTTTATGGTAGTTGTGCTGCTGACGGGAATTGCAGAAGAATAGACGCTACTGCTTGCAGTGGGGTCAGAGCCGTCGGTGGTGTAGTAGATAGTGGCATCTGCCGTCTCCGTGCTGAGAGTAACGTTCTGAACAGATGTATATGTGCCTGCTGCGGGAGAGAAGGTAGGAGTTGCACATGTGGGAGTGCTGCCGCCCGCAACTTCCCAAACAATCGTTATATTGGTTAAATATATGGCTCCGTTGTTTGAACGAATACCAACATAAGCATAATCACCAGAAACTGTTACTGTGCCATTACTAGAAAGAGAACCTATCTTTGTGCCCTTATTGTTTCCATACAAATCAGATGCAGCAGTGTAAGCAGTATTTGATCCATAAACATCTACCGTGTTCGAACCACTCTCTACGGTAATAGAGACACTTTTTACCTTGCCACCAGAAGTTGTTGAAACGATACCAGAATTGCTGTTTTTTGAACGTAACTGAATACCACCATTAGAGGTCTTTGCAGAGTTACCAGCATAAACAGCATCTGAGGTGAAAGATACGTTAGAGAAATCGGTGTAGGTTGTGCTTGTCGCAGCGAAAGAAGTAGCTGTGAGCACATCGGTTACATCCTCTGCCCAAACTGTTCCGCTTAGGGCAGTCGTCATGATGGCCACGAGCATCCCGACGCGCAGCCAGAGTTTGTTGAAAAATAGTTTGTGTTTCATAAAAATAAGTTTTGAAAAAGTTTGTGTGTTATTGTTGATTTGTATGATGTTTTATTTGGGAGTTAATGAAGTTAATGGAGTGAAAGGAGTTAAAGACGATAGTTGGGGGTGCAAACGGTATACCATACGATGACGATCTGAGATGCGTCGGCTCCATTGGCCGCTGCGGTCTCCTTTCAGCTGCTCTGGCTTGCCTGTGCCGGTCATGGGATGCTCCTTGAGTTCTTCTATCAGCCGCTTTGCCTTGGCATAAGCTTTCGGCTCATTGTCACGCAAGCGAACCAGTCCGTCTATGGCTTTGTCGGTGTAGTCTATGGAATACTTCATCTGCCCATTCTGTTCAGGAAGTCGTCGAGCGACTCCGACGGCTGCATTCTGTGTACCCTTCCCTGTTTAGCCTGTTCCAGTGCTTCGTCCACGTTGGCAAAGAACTCCTGTTTCGTCATCAGCGTAGGGTCTGGCTTCGTGGAAGTCAGCCTCCGTGCATATCTCAGCAACTTGGCCATCAGTCCTTCGTCCTCTGCAATGACGCTCAACTGGCGAAACAGCTCTGCGTTCATCTGTATTGCGTTCATAGTTTCCCTGTTTTCGGTTTTCGTTTTGTTCTTTAATACTGCCTGGCAAGCATCTGTCATCCCGACGCGCTGCCTGAGGTTGTTGAGAATAGTTTGTGTGTTATATTGTTTTGTCTGAGTTTGTTTTATCCTTGTGGTTTGTTCTCTGTAAGAGCTCTCGCTGTGCTTATAAAGTCCTCTGTGATGTCTGAGAGTTTAGGATTAGTGTTTTCTACGATAATGGCAGCATAGAAACCTTGTCCTTCCACGATTGCGTTTGCCGTGCATATAGTAAAGCGGCCGGGCTGTGTATGTTTTTCAAACCAGGAAAGGAAAAGTCGATTGCGGTTAGCCTCCCGTCCATCGCTGCTGTCACATATATAAAGAAGGACATTTTGCTTTTCTGAGAAGAACTCATAGATAATGGCAAGTATGGTTTCTTCAACCTTCGGGTCATGAGGCGAACGAACTCGGTCTATCTTGTCGATGATAAACTGATAGGTATCGCATCCCCCGAATGGATTGTCTTCCTCAAAAGAAGCAGAATAATGGATGCCTCGCTCCGTCTCAAAGATGTAGTTACCCTTGGGGGACAACATCACATAATAGGGAGCCTGCTCATTGATATGGTCGAGGGAAAGCCGAATCATAGGGATACGATTGTTCCTGTTATGCCTCTGCGTGCCCATTCTTCTGCCATACGCTTCTCTGCCATGCGCTTTACCTCAAGCGAGTGCTTCCATCGCTCCAGGGCTTCTTCGTATGAATAGAGCATCTTTTGTTTCATGTTGGTTTGTCTTGGATGTATGTTATTTACGTCTGCTGATTGTTCTCCTCGGTTCTCTCATATCTCACGGGCAAGGGCGGCGGGTTCGCGCCTCACATCCCAAAAGGCTACTATTTCTATATGGTCGTCGTTGACAACATATATGATTTTGTTGTGCTGTGTTGCCACCATGCTCCGATATTGCCTTTCCTCTTGGCTCAACAAGGGTTCTGCTGCTCCGAGATAAGGGTTTTGTCGCAAGAGGCTTACAGCCTGACGTATCCTTTGCCTGAACTTCATCTTATACATTCTGCCCCATTCGTGCTCAATGTAATCGCCCGTTGCTGCTATCTGGCTTTCTGCTGTTTTAGTGACGATTACTTTCATGCCTTGCTTGCTCTGTATTCAGCTGTAGGTTCGGCAACGGAATAAGAAGCCTCCTCCTCGTCCCATTCGCCGAACAGGTCATCAACGTCGCGATAACGTCCGGCAGCCAAGTCACGCTCCGACTGCTCTATCATGCCATGTATCTCCTCAGTCGTAAAAGGAGGCAACGCCGGCTCTTGCAGCTTCGCCGCGAGCCAGCGGCGGTCTTCCTGCGTGAGCGAAAGCCCTTGCAGATAGCTCCACAGATTGTTCAGTGCAAATGTCGTCATTGTCGGTATTTCGTCTGGTAATCGTTCTCTTCGTTTCTCTCACTGGCAAGCGGCGGGACTTGTCGGCCTGCAGTTTCTGTTCGGATTCATGCACAAAAATAGTTTTTTCTTTGCTCACAGCAAAGGAAATCGACGAAAAAAAATGCCCAACGTGCTGAAATCCGCACGGGAGGTGACTGCTTTCGGGGCAGACGTGCGGCGATTTTCCGCCTTCTCCGGGGAGAGCCTGCATTGCACGGTGTCAGCTTTTTGCCGAAATTCGTGGCAAAGTGTCAGTTTTTGCACACTCAAAGAAAGTGGCAAAAATGGGCACTTCGAGCGTGCCGTTTGCCGACTTCACGTGGAGCGTCGGCAAACTACTCGTGTTTAGTTAGCCAACTAAACACGAGTAGTTTGGATTTTCCTCTCGTGTTTTCTGCGGAAAGGTCGCGCAGAAAAGTGTGCAATTTTGCGGTGGAATGGGAGATTTTTGATAAAAATGAGAAATTTAGAAAATAAGAAAATGAGGAAGGGAGGCTGGGGAGGCGCTGAGAGCTTCTGAGTCTCAACGGGTTCTGAAAGGCTTTCGATTTGAGGGCTTATTTTTGCTTCGGGGCAGGAAAACAGGTCCGGAGGCAAAACAAGCGCTCCAGGCGCGAACGGTGAAAAATGACGTGTCAGCAAAACGGGCCTTTTGCTTACACTTTGTCAAACTGCAATTACCTGTTACAATCAAACAACGGACGACACGGACTGTACTTATGATTTCTACCACGAATTACACGAATTGCACGAATTGACGATGAAATAATAAACAACGGATTGAACGGATTATACGGATTTTCCAAATGAAACGATGGAATTGTTCTGTCGGATTTGCAATCCGACAGCATTGATTATAAGCATTTGTAATGCGCAACAAGAGTCATTGCGGGATTGCAAATCCCTATATTCCAAACGTGCGGATTACAAATCCGCACGAACAATAGCCTTGTATAGACCACGAATTGCACGACCTGACGACGATATTCTACCACGAATTTCACGAATTTCACGAATTTTCCGAACGAAACGATGGAATTGCTCTGTCGGATTTGCAATCCGACAGCATTGATTATAAGCATTTGTAATGCGCAACAAGAGTCATTGCGGGATTGCAAATCCCTATATTCCAAACGTGCGGATTACAAATCCGCACGAACAATAGCCTTGTATAGACCACGAATTGCACGACCTGACGACGATATTCTACCACGAATTTCACGAATTTCACGAATTTTCCGAACGAAACGATGGAATTGCTCTGTCGGATTTGCAATCCGACAGCATTGATTATAAGCATTTGTAATGCGCAACAAGAGTCATTGCGGGATTGCAAATCCCTATATTCCAAACGTGCGGATTACAAATCCGCACGAACAATAGCCTTGTATAAACCTCGAATTGCACGAACTCATCTCGCGCTTCAAGTGCGTAGCCAATCCGTTCAATCCGTTGTTAAAGCCGTCCCTGTCAATTCGTGCAATTCGTGGTTAAGAAAATCCGTAGGCTGCGGCAGGGTCAGAGTTGTACGTCGTCGAGGCTGACGAGTCCGTTGGCGATGGCGTAGATGGTGAAGCCGGCGGCGGAACGTATCTGCAGCTTGCGGCTGATGTTGCGGCGGTGCGTCATCACCGTGTTGACCGAGATGAAGAGCGCTTCGGCAATCTCCTTGTTGGAGAGTCCTTTGGCCACCTGCACGATGATTTCCTTCTCGCGCTCGCTGATGTCGCTCGTCAGGTTGTCGTTCTTTTCCTCCTGCGGCTGCTCGTCCGCCACCTGTCCGCCTTGCAGTCTGACTTCGTGTTCGAGGCGGCGTATGCACTCGGCAAAAAGCGTGTCCTCCATGTGGCAATGGCTGTGGAGGTCCTCGTCGGTCATGAAGATGTCCATGAGCACTTCGCCCATGAGCTGTGCACTGTTGTCGCTGGGGTAGTACTTCACGATGATGCTCTTCAGTTCCGAAAGGCTCTTCTCGATGCCCGCGTGCTGTTCGTCGTACTGCTCCTCGATGCTGCGGAACGACTCCTGCGGCAGCCTTCCCTGCAAGAGCGTCTCGACAAAGGGATGGACGTGCTCGTTCTCGAAGGTCATGTGCCGGCTCACCTCCTGCGCATACTCGTCGTAGAAGCGGAGGATGAGCATGGCGATGCGGTTGCCCGAAGAGAGGTCGATGGCTTCAAGCAGCTTGCGACGTATGCCGGGCAAGCGGAAGTCGACGAAATAGTTGTGAGAGTTCTTCAGGTATGCAATGAGTGCCGGCACGTCCACTTGCTCTGCCATCTCGCTGATGCGAGCGTGGGCTGGATCCTTCACATAATTGACTACGGTGAGGAACGTGCTGACATCGACGCCTGCCGCACGGCAAGTGGCAGCCACCGACTGGTCGCCGAAGCCAAGCTTGATGCCAAAGCGACTGATGATTTGCAGGATGCGATAGTCATCACTGATGACGTCGCTCATGGGGTCTGTCTCGTGGTATTTCTCTGTCACCTTCTTTATTTACGATTTGACGATTTACTATTTGCTGTTTGCTTTCTGCGTCTCATTAGGAGCCTACGCTTCTGAGCTTTTCGTGTGCAAAGTTACAATTATATTTACGATTTGACGATTTACAATTTACAATTTTATTGTAAAGAGGCATCAAATTCATCACATTTGGGTATCTCCGGGAAGACCTTCAAAGGGCATTTTCATCGATTTTGCGTATTGCAGGGAACAAGAAGTCGCCGTACCTTTGCCGCCGGAAATCGAAAAAGGAAAGCTATGACAAGAACCCTCTTTGCAGCACTCATGCTGCTCACGGCCGGCACAGCGTCGGCACAATGGAACACCGACTCCACCGAGATTGACTCCTATCAGCGCTTCCGCGTAGGCGGCTACGGCGAAGTGGTGGCTGCCTTCAAGGACTACGGCACCAACCGCTTCTACGGCGGTAGCGAAGGCAACACACGAAAGCATCGCAACACCATCTCCGTGCCTCGCTTCGTACTGGCTGGCGACTATAAATTCAACCGCCACTGGAACGTCGGCGTCGAGGTAGAGTTTGAAAGTGGAGGCACCGGCACGGCCTACGAAATAGAGAACACCGAGAACGGCGAGTACGAGACTGAGGTGGAGAAAGGCGGCGAGGTGGCCATCGAACAGTTTCACCTGACCTATCATCTCAATCAGTATTTCAACGTTCGAGCAGGACACATCATCGTGCCAGTCGGTTTGAACAATGCTCATCATGAGCCCGTCAACTTCTTCGGAACGGTTCGTCCCGAAGGCGAGACCAGCATCATTCCCAACACTTGGCACGAGACGGGCCTGAGCTTCTTCGGGCAAGTGGGCCGACGCTGGGCATCGTTCAACTGGGAAGCACAGGTCGTGGCCGGCCTCAACGCCAATGGTTTCGACCGCAACAACTGGGTGAACAAGGGCAAGCAAGGTTTCTTCGAGACCGACAACTTCACGTCGCCGGGCTATGTGCTGCGCGTGAATTACACCGGCGTGCCAGGCTTGAGGCTCGGCACAAGCTGGTATCATGTGCAGAATGCAGCAGCCAATGCCGACAAACCCACGACGTATAGCTTCCAAGTGCCCGTCAATCTCTGGAGTATCGATGCACAGTATCAGCATCGCTACTGCATCGTTCGTGGCAACATCCTTGGCGGCAAGGTGGGCAACTCTGCTTTGCTCAGTGCCAGAAACATGCGCCAAAGCAACGCAAGCCCTTACTCCAGGACTGCTCCTGTAGCAAGCCATGCCGTCAGCTACGGCATCGAGGGAGGCGTAAGGATGAAGGGTTTCTTCCACAACCCGAAAGCTCCCGACATCATTCCCTTTGCCCGCTACGAATATTACAATGCGCAAGAGAAAGGCGAGGCAGGGCAAACGATGGATGCACGCCTAAAGACTTCGATGTGGACCTTTGGCCTTAACTATCGACCCATACCTTATATAATAGTAAAGGCAGACTACACGACGCGAAGGATAGGCGGTGGCAGGTACAACAGCGAGAATGAGTTTGCACTGGGAGTAGCCTTCACAGGATGGTTCAAAGGCAAGAAGCAGTTCTCAGGCTTCTCGGAGTAATCGGAAGAATCAGAATAATCGGAACAAACAGAATAATCAGAAAACTAAAACCTCACAGACAATGAAAAAGAACTTCTTTATCTTTGGCCTCATGGCCACAGCGATGGTTGTTGCCTCTTGCAGCAAGAGCGACGACAACAACGAACCTCTCACCATGCCGGAAGGCACGGATGATCCAAGAGTGACTATCGTGGAGACCGACGCCAACTACAGTGACTACAGAAACACTTGGTGCAAATATGCAGTGGCCGTTTCCGGGCGCCTGAAGACGGATGCCGAGACGCTCTACAAGGCTTGGGATGAAAGTCTCGAGGGAGGCGATGCCTACAAAACGACCTTTAAGGAAGCCAAGGGAGACTTCAATGGTAGCTTCAATAGCTGCATCGAGCAAATCATCGACGGCTGCATCGACATTGCCAACGAAGTGGGAGAAAGCAAAATAGGCGACCCGCGCGACAAGTGGGAGAACGGCAAGTACACCGAAGCCGTCTATGCCGTGGAGTCGTGGTACAGCTACCATTCCATCGAGGACTATGCCAACAACATCCGATCCATCCGCAATGCCTTCAACTGCACCTATGACAATCAGCAGGGCAGCCACAATCTTGCCTCTTATCTGAATGCCCATGGCGAGGCAGAGCTTGCCGCCACCGTCAACAGCCGCATTGGTGGAGCCATCCTTGCCATCGAGAGTATGGCCGCTCCCTTCCGCAATCACATCGGCAACCCAAGCGTGCTCGTCGCCGTCAATGCTTGCAACAGCCTGAAAGAGGTGCTCAACACGCTCAAGAGCAAAGTGGAGCACATCGACGACCTCGAGGGACTGAAGGCCATCGTGGAGGACTATGTCGACGTCGTGGTGCTGCCTACCTACAAGGACCTTGCTGAGAAGAATGCCGCACTCCATGCCTCTGTGCAGACACTGTCTGCCAGCACCTCGAACGCCGCCTTCGAAGCAGCAGCAAATGCCTGGATGGAGGCTCGCGGACCGTGGGAGACGAGCGAAGCCTTCCTCTTCGGTCCCGTCAGCAAGCTTGGCCTCGACCCCAACATGGACTCTTGGCCTCTCGACCAAGACGCCATCAAGAACGTGCTCAGCTCAGGCAACTTTGGCAGCCTCGACTGGAGCGGTGAGTTCGACGAAGAGAACGAAGCCATCGCCAACGCACAGAACATCCGCGGCTTCCACACTCTGGAGTTCCTCCTCTTCAAGAACGGTCGCCCAAGAACCATCAACTAATATATATAATAATGTATAGGAACTATAGAGACTATAGTAACTATAGGAGCTTAGGGAGGCGCTTCTGCCTCCTTCTCCTCACAGTCCTCCTTGCCGCCTGCGACAAGGAGGATGACTGCTTTACGGCTGCCGACTTCGAGGAGCACGACGGGTATGCCCTGAGTGCAGGCACAAGCACTGTGTTCGTCAACTCGAGCTTTGCCTACGACACCGACGCGCCCTGGGTGGAAAACATCAAGGCCAACTCCCGACGATTCATCAACGGCGACGGCCTCTACGACGATGTGTTGACGCAGAGCGCAGGCTTGGGTCCCGTCTATGCAGGCTACTCTTGTGGCTCATGCCACCGCAATGCCGGACGGACAAAGCCTGCCCTGTGGACGCAAATCGGCACCGATGCCGACGGGACGCCCGTCTATGGCTCTGGAACCTACGGCTTCAGCTCCATGCTCGTCTATATCACGAGAAAAAACGGCGCTTTCTTCCAGAACTACGGCCGCGTCCTGCACGACCAAAGCATCTACGGTGTGACGGCCGAAGGCAAGCTCGAATGCCGTTGGCACGAACAGTTCTTTGCCTTCCCCGACGGCGAACCGTACAGTCTCGTTTACCCTGAATACACCATCACAGACTGGTATAAGGGCTACGGCGAGACGGGTGAGCCGATAGACCCCGACGAACTCTTCTGCACGGTGCGCATTCCCCTGCGACATGTAGGCATGGGACAGATGATGGCCCTTGACCACAACGAGATAGAACAGCTTGCTGCGCGCTCAAACTACCCCGAGTATGGCATAAGCGGCCGCTGCAACTACATAGTGGAACGCGGTGTGCGGCAACTCGGACTTTCGGGCAACAAGGCACAGCACGCCGATCTGACCGTAGAGCTTGGCTTCTCGTCGGACATGGGCGCCACGAACAGCCGCTACCCCGAAGAGATATGCGAGGGACAGTCGCAGATGCAGGAAGGCTCGATGATGGGTTTGCTCTACGACCGCCTCGACGTCTCCACCGAAGACATGGAGGATGTGGACTTCTACCTGCACGGTTTGGGCGTACCGGCCCGCCGTTTGGGCAGCACGAAACAGCCTGCCGCCTACAAAGGGCGCACCATCACGGAGCGAGAGCTCATCTCTATCGGCGAAGAGAAGTTCCACGAGGCCAAGTGTCACCTTTGTCACGTGACGACACTCCACACCCGTCCACGCGGCGCCACGTTGCTCAACGGCACGGAGCTGCCGTGGTTGGGCAACCAGACGGTGCATCCTTACAGCGACTTCCTGCTCCATGACATGGGGAGCGAACTGATGGGTGTGGGATTGAACGACAACTATGTGAGCGGACTGGCACGCGGCAACGAGTGGCGAACCACACCCCTCTGGGGCATCGGCCTGCAGGAGAAGGTGAATGCCCACACCTATTTCCTCCACGACGGCCGCGCCCGCAACCTCCAGGAAGCAATCCTTTGGCACGGAGGCGAAGGCGAGGCAAGCAAAAACCTCTTCGCCAAGATGCAGAAGGACGACCGCTTGGCACTGCTGAAGTTCTTGGAAAGCCTGTAAGGCAACACCATCAGAGTAATCGGAGAACTCCGTGTAATCTGAAACCTCAGAGCAATCAGAGTAAACAGAGTTCTCCGAACAATCAGAACAAACATAAAAAACATGAGAAAGACATACCTATTATTATTATCCGCTCTCCTCGTCGTGCCAACATGGGCAGAGGAGAACGAGAAAGGGAGCTTGGCTCCAGCCGAAGGCAAGCGCATTACCTTCAAAAAGTACAACATCCAGAGCGCAAACCTCAGGGAGCAAACGGAACATATCGACATGGAAAACGGCGTATTGGGCATCGCCGACGACCGTGGATTCACGCTTCAGTCGGCCAATGGCAAGTTCGTTTTCAAGCCCTACCTGTTCCTGCAGACCCGAGGGCAATACAATTATTACGATGACGAAGGGCTGGACAAGGCATATAATCAGGACAATGTGGCCAACTCGGGCTTCTCCATGCCCTATGCCATCCTTGGGTTCACGGGCACAACCTTCGGCCGACTCGACTACAACCTGAGCATCAATGCTGCGGGAAGCGGGGGCAATGTGCTGCAACAGGCTTGGGTGGACTACCGCATCACACCCGCCGCACGCTTCCGTGCCGGTAAGTTCAAGACGCCATTCTTCCATGCTTACCTTACAACGCTGGGCGAGACGTTGTTTCCCTGCCTGCCTACTTCGCTGACGGCGCCCGTCATTATGCCTTACAGCCTGAACGCTGTGACGCCAACCATAGGCACTGGCTTCGATCTGGGCTTTCAGTTCCACGGCAAGGCCAGGCTGAACAAGAAGCCGGAGAGCTGGATGGTGGGCTACGAGGTGGGCCTCTGGAACGGCAGCGGCAGCGGGGTGAACACGGCGACGAAGACGCTTTCGGACGATGCCCACGTCCCTGCGTTGCTCTACGCAGGGCGTCTCACCTTCATGCCTTGGGGACAGATGCCTGCCACGCAGGGCAATAGCCACATGCTCACGGGCCGTCATATGCTCTTCGGCGTGAGTGGCGGCGTGAACGTCGAGAGTGAAAGCGAGAGCACGAACGACACGCGCATCGGAGCCGAGTGGAGTATGCTCTACGGACGCTGGTATGCTGCGGCCGAAGCCTACTGGATGCACGTCAGCTTCACGGGCCGGCAGAAGATCAACGAAACGTACAATTACTGGGGATGCTACGGCCAGGTGGGATATTTCTTCACCCGAAGCCTTCAGGCGGGCTTCCGTTACGACTTCCTCGACCGCAACGGTTCGCGCAGGGACGGTGTCTTGAACATGCCGGCCGCTGTGGTGAACTACTACATCAACAAGGCCGGGCTGAAACTCTCTGCAATGTATCAGTTCACAGGGCGTTACGGTCACAAGACACAGCTTGACCGTGACAACGACGACCTGGGCCTCTCCACCCACTCTGCCACGCTCCAGCTGCAATACTCCTTCTGAGCCTCACCACCAACGCCTCTCCCCGGAGAGGGAAGAAAACAGCAAGAACACATGAAACCCTTACATTATATATATATATTGGCAGGCATCGTCCTCTCGTCGTGCGATAGTGGCGACATCCAGGAGAAGGTCTATACGGTGGACGAGACGGGCCGCACGGTGAAGGTGACCGCGCGTGTGAGCGGACTGGGGGACTGGGATGGCACCGGATTCACGTTGGCCGCCGCCGCATTCACGCAGGACAGTAAGTTCGCCATCCTGCAGCAAGCCGTCTCATCCTCGCTCGCCGACGGGCAGGAGGTCACGCTCGTGCTCTCCAACATCAGCAGCGAAGTGCAGACCGTGGAACTGGCCTTGACCAACTCCCTCCGCAAGCGCATCGTCACACTCGGCACCGTCAGCATGGCCGACTACGCCGACAACACCGCCCGCGACACTGTCCGCCTCGACATGGGCACCGTGGATGCCAGCAGAACGGGCATCCTTCAGGCCGGTATCTTCGACCGTGCCTGCATACAATGCCACGGGGCAAGCGGACGCTCGGCAGCGGGTCTGAACCTGACGGAAGGGCATTCCGCCGACGCACTCATCGACGTGCCGAGCACAAGGCACGAGGGATACCTGCGCGTGGAGAGCGGCAACCCCGAAGGCTCACTGCTCCACCTCATCCTCAGGGAGGGAGGTGAGAACCTACTCTCACACAATCACACCGAAATCCTCAGCAGCCAGTTCAAGTCGAACCTCGAGGAAGTCTCCACATTCATCGACAGTTGGATAGAACAGCTCAGGGAGACCCCCTAACCCCCTTTAGGGGGAAATTCTGGCGCCGCAGGGAGAGATTGCAATCGCAGCACGCGGAAACAGCAATCGCCGCACGCGAAAACCACCATCGCCGCACGCGACGTTTGCACCCTCGCACAGAGGCTTTTCCCACACGGCCTGACATTTTTCATTTTTTCATTTCTCATTTTTCATTTTTTTTCGTACCTTTGCACCCAATATCGCACAACACAACATGCAATACAATGAAATCCGTCTCGAAGAACTCGGCACGACCATAGAACTCACCACCTTCGCACCCGAAGGAAAGACCGCAGAATGGCACGCCATACTCCACGTCGCTCCCCGGGGACTGGCCTTCGATGAGCAGTTCCGCCGCATACAGATGGCCGAACAACACCTCCTTGCCCTGCCGCAAATGGCAGGCGCCAAGCCCGTCTACAAACGATACTTCCTCTCCGATGCCACCAATCAGAGGCCACTCATGGCAGAGGATAAGAGCTGTGCCGTCTCATACATACAGCAGCCACCCCTCGACGGTAGCAAGCTCGCCCTGTGGCTCTACCTGCAGCGAGGCACAGAAGTCACTCCCGGAGCCGACCGCCTTGGCTCCACAATCGTACGCCACAACGGCTACCAACACCTTTGGACCATGGGCATGACCACCACCGATGGCACAAGCTACGCACAGACCGGACGCCTCCTCGAAGATTATGAAGAGCTCCTTGCCAACTACGATATGACACTCGAGGACAACTGCATCCGCACATGGTTCTTTGTCCGCGACGTCGACACCCAGTACCAAGGACTCGTCGTGGCACGCTGGGAGAACTTTGCCGACCATGGCCTCGTGCCCGAAACCCACTACATTGCCTCCACAGGCATCGGAGGAAACCCCGCCGAGCCAAAGGCTCTCATACAACTCGGCAGTTATGCCCTCAAAGGATTCCAGCCCGAACAGCAGAAATACCTCTACGCCTCCACCCACCTCAACCGCACAAGCGAGTACGGAGTCACCTTCGAGCGAGGCACACTCCTGCGCTTCGGCGACCGCAACCACGCCATCATCTCAGGCACAGCCAGCATCAACAACAAAGGAGAAGTAGTCCACAAAGGCGACATCCAAAAGCAAACACGCCGCATGTGGGAAAACGTTGAGGCACTACTCGCCGAGGCTGGCATGACAATGCAAGATGCCGCCCAGATAATCGTGTACCTCCGCGACACGGCAGACTTTGACATCGTCAGCCAAATGTTCGCCGACAAATACCCAGGCCTGCCCACCGTCTTCACCCTCGCCCCAGTGTGTCGGCCCACATGGCTCATCGAGATGGAATGCATCGCCATCCAAAAAGCAGAAAACAAAGAGTTCCGCGACTTCTGACCCCACACCGGTCATGGCAACGCAACTCAGCATTATAAAATATGAACTTTGAATTAGAATCATGAAAGCCGGCATAGTAGGACTGCCCAACGTTGGCAAGTCGACCCTCTTCAACTGTCTGTCGAGCGCAAAAGCACAGGCTGCCAATTTTCCCTTCTGCACCATCGACGCACAACTCGGGCAGGTTACGGTGCCAGACGACAGGCTTACCCGCCTCGCCGAACTCGTTCATCCCGGACGCATCGTGCCTGCCGTGTGCGATATCGTCGACATTGCAGGCCTCGTCAAAGGCGCCAGCAAGGGAGAAGGCCTTGGCAACCAGTTCCTGGCCAACATCCGTGAGTGCGATGCCATCATCCATGTGCTCAGATGTTTTGACGATGACGGAATAGTCCACGTCGACGGCAGCGTCAACCCCGTTCGAGACAAGGAAATCATCGACGCCGAGTTGCAGATAAAAGACCTCGAGACCATCGAGAACCGCATAAAGAAAGTGGAGAAACAGGCTCGCGTTGGCGGCGACAAGCAGGCCAAGACAGAGCTCGACGTGTTGCTCAAGTACCAGAACGCCCTGAATCAAGGCCTCAGCGCCCGCACCGTGACGTTCGAAACCGAAGACGAGCAAGCGGCAGCCAACGGGCTCTTCTTGCTGACGACGAAGCCTGTGCTGTACGTATGCAACGTGGACGATGCCTCGGCAGCCACAGGCAATGCCTACACGGAGGCTGTCAAACAAGCCATCGAGGGCGAGGATGCCGAGATGATCATCATTTCGGCACAGACGGAAGCCGACATCGCTGAGCTGGAAACCTACGAGGAGAAGCAGATGTTCCTTGAGGACATGGGGCTGAAGGAAAGCGGATGCAACCGCCTCATCAAGGCCATTTACCACCTACTCACGCTCCAGACGTTCATCACGGCAGGCGAGATGGAGGTGAAGGCCTGGACGTTCCGCCGCGGATGGAAGGCCCCGCAGTGTGCAGGCGTCATCCACACCGACTTCGAGAAAGGCTTCATCCGTGCCGAAGTCATCAAGTATGAGGACTACATCAAGTACGGTTCGGAAGCAGCCGTGCGCGAAGCCGGCAAGATGAGCGTGGAGGGCAAGGACTATGTGGTGCAGGATGGCGACATCATGCACTTCCGTTTCAACGTATAAGGAGACCACCTCTGGCTCCCCCGCTATG
Organism: uncultured Prevotellaceae bacterium; assembly: GCA_947166305.1. Lineage (GTDB taxonomy): Bacteria > Bacteroidota > Bacteroidia > Bacteroidales > Bacteroidaceae > Physcousia. Next base: position 40,990 of record CAMVDV010000004.1, read on the forward strand.
GGGAGAACGCAGCCAAAGGCTATGGATTGTGAATATAAGCCCCCTCCCCGCTCCCGCTTTGGGGTAGTGTTTTTAAAGCCAAAGACTATGAATTGTGAATTATGAATTATGAATTGTTTATAGCTTGGAACCCTGATATTGTTGCCGTCGACTTGGGTTTCTTCGCCATTCGCTGGTACTCTCTGTGCTGGGCCATCGGGCTTGTGAGCGTCTATCTGCTCATGCACCGGCTCTATCGCGAGCAGAAGCTCGGAGAGGAGAAGTTCGATCCGATGTTCATGTACTGCTTCCTTGGCATATTGATTGGGGCCAGGCTGGGGCATTGCCTTTTCTATGAGCCGGGCTACTACTTGTCTCACCCAGTGGAGATGTTGCTTCCCATTCGCAACGTGCCGGGCCAGGGCTGGACGTTCACTGGCTATGAGGGACTGGCGAGCCACGGTGGCACCTTAGGCCTGATGCTTGCCATCTGGATGTATGCCCGCCGAGTGCAGCTGCCGCTGATGCATGTTCTCGACAACGTGGCCATCGTCACTCCCATCTGTGCTTGTGCCATTCGGCTGGGGAACTTGATGAACAGCGAGATAATAGGACGGCCGACGGAGGTGCCGTGGGCGTTCATCTTCGAGCGTGTGGATATGCTGCCGCGCCACCCGGGTCAGCTCTACGAGGCTTTGTGCTATGCACTTTTCTTCCTTGTCCATTGGGCGTTCTACCGCAAGCGTCCGCAGCTGGTCAGCACGGGCTTCTTCTTCGGACTCTGCCTGTTCCTGATTTTCCTGAGCCGCATTTTCATCGAATACACGAAGGAAAACCAGGAAGCCTTTGAGGATGGTATGCTCCTGAACATGGGGCAGTTGCTCTCCATCCCCTTCGTCGTGCTCGGTCTCTGGTGCATGGTGAAGGCTCTCCGCAGGAAATGAGCAAAGCCCCCCGACGGGAGCTTCCCAATCGCCGCACGCGACGTTTGCCATCGCCGCACGCGGAAATCATCATCGCCGCACGCGACGTCCCGCATCGTCGCACGCGGCGTTTTTCGTCTTCGCCAGAAACGTGTCCAATCGTGGCTGACAGGTCAGAGCTTCACCCTTGCCTGGAAGGACAAATCATGCTTCCATGGACTGAGGATTTGCTGCAGGCCTGTGCCTTGTACGGTGCGGTCGAAGTAGCGGAGGAGGCTGTAGCGCATCTCGAGCATCCAGCGGCCGTCCTTGCTTTTCCAGCGCCCCGTGAGCACTCCGAGCAGGCCGTGGCCGAAGTAGGAGGCGGCGGAGAACATACTATAGAGAGCCGGCGAGTGGAGATAGATGCGGCTCAGATAGTCGTCGGAGCGGAAGTACCCGAGTTGCGCCTTGAACGTCAGGTCAGGCCTCGGCACGGAGAGGTCGGCCCTCTGGCTCAGCATGAAGCCGTGGCTCCCCAGCACATGATGGGAGGATGCCGTGGTCTGCAGGCGCAGACGGCGCGTCGGCTCCCACGTCCATTGCAGCTTCGTGCGGTGGTGAGGCTCCATCTGGTCGGCATTTTCCTTGCGCTTGAGCTGATAGCGGGCCAAGAGTGTGTGCCGCCGCGACACGCCGTAGCTGGCCTGGAGGAAGAAGTCCTGGCCAGTGCTGCTGTGCGTCATGCGGTAGCGCGGCCAAGGGTGATGGAAGAAATCGACGTAGGCGATCACCTGCAGGCTGGGCAATGGTTCCGCCTGAAGGTGAAGGAGAACGCCGCTTTCGTTCTGAGGATTGCTGTTCTCGGCCAACGAACTTCCATAGAACGAATGGTACTGATAGGCATAGAAGCGCTGCAGGGCGGAAAGGATGTAGTTCCGCGTGATGACCCACGACGCACGGTTGATGGTCGCCCAGCCGCCGCCGGCAGTGCTATAGGCGGTCTCTCCGGCCAGGGAGAGGCGGTAGCGCGTGTAGCCATAGTGCACGCCGACGGTGCCGAACGAACGCCCCCTAGGATAGATGGCCCTGTACTGCTGAGTGCCAGGGTTGAGGGTGCGGCTGAACATCGTCCAGTATCCCGTGGCACCAAGCTGTAGTCCCTTGTTCTGCCACTGTACGTTTCCGCCCACCACGGTGTTCCCCACGTTCCGCCGTCGCGTCCATTCCGACTCCGTTCGGTGGTAGCCGTCGGTGCGCAACGTCTGCACTTCGCCCGCACTCGTCAGTGTGGCATCGCGCTTACGGTAGGAGCCGAAGGCACTCAGCCTGAGCCGTTTTGCCAGACGGAGCGTGACGGCCGCGCCACGGAGGAACGCCGTCTCGTCCATACCCGTCATGGGTCGGATGCCCCCCTGCGTTTTCATAGGCGGCGCACTCTTGCTATTCCAAGTGCTACCCCCGAGCACCAAGCCCTCGCCGAACCCGATGCGATAGTCGCCCACCACTGCCTTGTCCACGATACCCACGTCCTTCAGCATGGCATACGCCCCGTAGCTGTCGTAGTAACGCTCGCCCGCGTCCTTCTCCACTCGTAGCCCTGCCTGGAAATGACGGCTGCCAGCCAGAGTGTAACGGAAGCGGTGGCTGAGCGCATCGCCACGGTATCCGTCGGCCTGCTGCTGTCCCTTCCTATAATATAAGGGCACGTCGAGGCGCGTAGAGAAGTCGTGTCTGAGGTGACGGAACAGGCGTTTGCTGTCCTCGTCCGGCACCGTTTCGGCATACACGAAGAGCGAAAGGCGGCGGCGCGTCACGTCGTCGATGAGCGGAACCAGTCGGAGTTCGGCCAACGTCCGCAGCTGTCCGTGCAGATAGATATAGGCGTGAATCTGCTCAACCTGTGCTTCGGAAAGAAACGGCAACTGCAGAAAGTCCTCCACCGTTGCCGTGTTGATGTTCATGGGGTGTTCGGAAAGTTCCTTCAGCTCCTGCAGATGCAGCTGAAGCTCCTCGTCCTCCGCCCGCTCCATGTCGCTCGTGTACTCCTCCACGAAGTCGTCCCATGAGCCAAGCCCCCTCCCGTCCTCCCCCACTTGGGAGGCGTTTTGTGCCATCGCCCCGCAGAGCGGCAGCAGCAACAGCAGGAGAAGAGACCGACGCATGGCTATACTTTTTATATTATCTCACCACGAATTTCACCAATTTCACGAACCGTTCAAGGGCGCAGCCTGTTCGTTTAATCCGTTCAATTCGTGGTAAAATACAATCCTTTCAGTTCGTCTAATTCGAAGTTGGCGTTCTTTTTGGCAGACATCGGGCGCTTGATGGTATAGGTACCGGCCGTGTATTCCTTCGAAAACGCCTCGCCTGGGAGGGTGACGGAGGCTGTGGCACCTTTCGGAATGGTGAACGTCCAGATCCATTTATCGCCTTTGTAGCGCCAAGAACTCTTGATGAGACCGGCTGCCGACCTGTACTCTGCCTTGACATATCCCAGCCTCTTGTCGGGCACAGGGCGCATGATGATATGCCGGAAGCCGGGCTCCTTCGGGTCGGAAGCAATGCCGGCAGCGGTCTCCCAAAGCCATTCGCAGACGCAACCATAAGCATAATGATTGAAACTATTCATGCCTCGCGGGCCCATACCCTTGTCCACGGTGTACGAATTCCAACGCTCCCAGATGGTGGTTGCCCCGTTGTCCACGGAATAAAGCCACGACGGGTTCTTGTGCTGGAAGAGGAGTTCGTAGGCAATGTCCTGCATGTTGTTCTCGGTGAGGGTCTGCATGAGGATGCTCGTCCCGAGGAAACCTGTCTGGAGGCAATTGTCGTGTTCCTCGAAATTCTTGCGGAGGCGGGTCAGCATGACGTTCTTTGCCGAGCCTTGGAGCAGGTTGTTCTTCAGCGCAAAGAGTGCCGGAGTCTGCATCGTGTTGAGGATTTCGAGCTTGAATGTGCCGTCGTTGTTGAGGAAATTCTGCCGGATGTAGTCCTTCGCCTCAGCCTGCATCTTCTCGTAGGGCTTGCTGTCTCGGCCCGAAGCCTTCGCCATGTCGGCCATCATGCCAGCGTCTATTGCCCAGTACGAAGCGCTCAGATAGTTCCAATAGACAATCGTTTCGGGCTTCGGCCTGCCGTTTTCGAAGCCACGACCGCTACAACTTTCCAAGGATTCATAGCTCAACCAGTCCGCCCACTGGTAGTTTCCGTTCTCTCCCAGCATGACGTTATGGTCATACTTCGTCTCGTAGATGTGGTCCATGAAGCGGTCCATCGCCTCCCAGTTCTCGTCGATGATGGTGTTATCGCCAAACTGTTTCCACACCGTCCAAGGGACTATGATGCCGGCATCTGCCCATCCCAGGCGCATCATGTCGCCGTTTCCTTTGCCATCGCCAGCCCCATATTGCGCGAGAGGCGCGACGCCCGGGAAAGCACCTGTCGGCGACTGCGTGTCTCTCATGTCCCTCATCCACTTATGGAAGAAGCGGTCTGTGTTGGCGAAGAACGTGCCGGTCTCTGTGAAGACCTGTGTGTCGGCCGTCCAACCCAGGCGTTCATTGCGCTGGGGGCAGTCGGTGGTGACGGAAAGGTAGTTGGATCGTTGTCCCCAGAGCGTGTTGGAGATGAGCTTGTTGATGTCGTCGTTGCCCGTAAGGATAGTGCCTGTCTCCATTTCCTCTGTGATGGAGGAGACGGGAACGGACTGGATGCTGCGTATCGTGACGTCGTCTGTGGCCGATATGGACACATAGCGATAGCCGAAGAAGGTGCTTCTTGGGGTGAACTTGACGTAGCCTTTGTTCTGGGAGAACGTGTATCGGAGTATCATTCCCGTGTCGGGTATGCGGAGATTCAAGCGGTGTGTGCTGCCTTCCGGCCCGTCCATGCCGCGACTCTTGGCGCCGTTTCCGTCATTAAGAAGCTCGGATGGCAGGCAAGTAAGCACGGTGCCTTCGCTGGCTTTGAACTCGAAGGCGGGCACAGCGGAAGCGTTTTGTCCGAAATCGACCACGAGTGTCTCGCCCTTGCGGACGGTGATGTTGCGTCCCGAGGGGAACTCCTGGACGATGCAGACCGTGCCGTACTGGTCGTCGGTCTGGCCTGTGGTGCCTTTCCAGGTGTAGGCTCTGACGGGAGAGAGCGTGAGGTCGTGGCGAAGATAAATCTCGGCTCCGTCGGTAGCCCAAACCTTTCCGGGGAATTCCTCATTGATTTCCGGGGCGGAAAAGCCTGCCGCGTTCGCCCAACCCTCGGGCTGTCGGGCATCGAAGTCCTCGCCGTCGAAGATGGCGGCGTGTGTGACGCGACCTGCAACGCCAGCCTTCCAGTCCTTCAAGTTTGTGGGGAAATGCTCCTCGGAGCCGTCGATGTAGGTCAACGAGAGCACGCCTCGGAAGGCAACTTTCTTGCCTATCATGCCTTGATGCCCCCCGGGAGTGATGATTTTGTCTGCCCACCATCCGGGTACAACCTGCACGGCGAGCTGGTTTTCCTGTCCCGCGCCACGGTTGAAGGCCTTCGTGATATCGTAAGTGAAACTGTACTTCGTCTTCTCGAAGTGTGTGAAGCCGGGCTTCAGGACCTCGTTTCCCACCAATTGTCCATTGATGTAAAGCTCGTAGGTGCCCAGGGCTGTGGTCTTCCAGACAGCCCTCAGGACCTTCTTAGCATTGCGGGGTGTGCTAACGAACCAGCTTGCTCCGTCGGCAGCCCTGCTGCCATCCTTCACTTCGCCCGTGACGACCTGGGCATCGCGGGCGCTTATCCAGACTGATTCCTGCCAGGGTTTGACCAGATGATACTCGACGAGTTCGCCGACGGTCTGCTGTGCGCCGGCAGCAAGGGCCGCCCACATCATGCCTCCGAAAAGGGAGACTCTCAGAAACTTCTGTGTCTTGTTCATTGTTATTTATCGTTTGGTTTTGCATTTATCTTGAGGACAAAGGACGCGCTTTTTATCATTACATGAGATAAAGAACTGCCTTTTCTATGTAACTATTTGGCACGGCTATGCTTTCCCCTCTCCCTCCGATGCCCTGCGGCCGGCCATGTATTCGGCAAAGACGCGGGCTGCGCTCTCCACCTTGCGGGCACAAGGGCGGACACGGTAGTACTCGGCGTTGCGCTCGGCAGGCTTTGAGGTGTCGGTCTCCGCTTTGACGCCGTTCATTTGGAGCAGTTCGGCACAGATAATGCTGCCGTTCTGCTGACGGAACGCCTCGAGGAGTTCCCTGGTGAGCTGGTAGCAAGCGGCCTTACCCTCGCGGTCTTCGCCCCGCGTCTGCCCGCGCTCCAGACCGGCAAGCAGCACGAGGGCCGAGCACGCGCCGCACATCATGCGCATCCGTCCCACGCCCCCACCGAAGCCGGCACTCAGCCTGAGCGCCATATCCCCGTCGAGTCCGTAGAGGTCGGCAAAGGCGCAGAAGACGCTCTGGCAGCAGCCGTAGCCCTCCATGAACAGCTCCACAGCCCGCTGCACGCGGTCGTCATCGCTCATTTCGCACTTCGCAATCATCATATTAAGGTTAAAAATTAAAAGGTTAAAGTGTTAAAATGTTATCTGCAGCACGTCGCATTTCTCATCTCCCTGCGGACTTGCTCCCCGACCTGCTGCCTTGCAAAGTTACAAAATACTGAGGAGACGACAAAACAAAACGGCACTTTTCAACTGCGAATTGCACGGATTGGACGGATACGCCACGATTTCTTCTACCACGAATTACACGAATTGCACGAATTAACTATTGAATTATAAACAACGGATTGAACGGATTAAACGGATACTCCATGATATTTTCCACCACGAATTGCACGAATTGCACGAATTAACTATTGAATTATAAACAACGGATTGAACGGATTATACGGATTATACAGATATTTTTTAACCACGAATTACACGAATTGCACGAATTAAGACGGCTGATTGTTCTTTCATCGAAGTCTGTGAAGGTCGTTTTTCGCTGTCGTTCTGCCGGATTTGCCGCACGGCGATGCCACACACTGCACAGGGTATCCTTTGCTTCATCATGATGCAGCAATTGCTTATACATGATGCAGCAATTGCTTCATGATGATAAAGCAACAAGAACCCTGTACCGTTCTACACGACACCAACATGGGAAAACACAAACAGTACACGGATTTTTCCACAACGGATTACACGGATTTCACGGATACGACACGATTTTTTCCACCACGAATTGCACGAATTACACGAATTAAATCGTGAAAATCCGTTTAATCCGTTCAATCCGTTGTGAGAAATTCCGCGTAAAATTCGTGCAATTCGTGCAATTCGTGGTTAAAAGAATCGTGGAGTATTCGTGAAATTCGTGTAATCCTGTCACGGTTGGCGCGGGAGGAGTTCGCCCGCGTCGTTCGTGGTGAAGTGGGTATTGGCAGGGTCGAGGCGGACATGTCTGAGGCGAGGGCATTCCTTGAAAACGTCCTTGCCGAAGCTCTCGAGCGAGGCGGGCAGGTTCACGGAGTAGAGGTGCTGGCAGTAAGAGAAGGCATAGTTGCCCACTCGTTGCACCCCTTCGGGCAGGGTGACGCTGAGCAGGGCCTCGCACGAAGTGAAGGCATTGTGCCCGACGTAGGTCACGCTCGCCGGAAGGCTCACCGTGAGCAGGTTCGTGCAACCGCTAAACGTGCCGTTCGACACGGTCTGCAGGCCGTCGTGGAAGCAGACGCGGCCGAGGTTCCTGCAGCGTCCGAAGGCAAAGTCGCCGGTGCGTCGGAGAGTGCGGGGCGCCACGACGTGGGAGAGGTAGGTACATTCGTAGAACGCCGAGTCGGGAAGTTCCTCCAGCGCCACGTCCTCCATGTCGACGGTGCGCAGCAAGCCGTCGCGCATCATGTGGCGCAGCGTGGCGAAGTCGCGGCCGTCCATCCTGCCGCTCAGGCGGATGTGGCGCGTCGTGAGCCGTTCCTCTTCGGAGAGAAGCGTGCCGAGCGTGCCGGCCTCGCTGAGGCTGACGTCTTTCGTCGAAGGGCGATAGGTGCTGTCTGCCACGTCGATGAGCAACCATTGCTGCTGGCTGTAGCCCGCCAGGTCGTCGAGTTCATAGTATCCATCGCGGTGGCCCGCCCAGCCCATGTTCACGTGTACCTTCCTCTTCCTGCACCCGTCGATGATGAAGAGGTGGCCGTTCTTCTCCTTCTCGCTGTAGCCTCGGTAGAGAACGGGACGGCCTGCCTTCAGTTCGGCGAAGATGAGCTGGCGGAAGAGGCTGTCGCGGCGGGGCGTGGAGAAGTCGGCGCGCTCGTAGATGCACATGAAGTCGCTGTAACTCATGAGCCGTTTCATCGCACCCATCATGCGGGAAAGGGATGTTCCGCTCGCCTTCTCGCCATAATCCGTGAGCGCCGACACGCCGCAGTCGCTGATGAGTTTGGCCACAGCCACCAGCTCTTCCTTCCGCAGCCCGGGCGACAATGACGGATACATCAGCCCCCATTCGTACTGGTACGTTCCGTCTGGGCTCCCGGCGGGGTAGTGATGATAGTTCACCACCTGCGCCATTGCCACAGGCCCGCAGCCTGCCGGCATACTGACGGCCGTCCCGTCCGGTCTCTCCGTCTTGGGGCAAAGCAGGTTGAACGGGTGATGCTGCCCCCAACGCGTCAGGATGAGCGGCCTGATGTCCTCGGGAAAGTCCTGTGCCCGCAAAGGATGCATCAGGCAAGGACTGAGCAATAGCAGCAACAGGGAAAGGAAATAATACTTCATCGGCGTGTCCTTCTATAGATTAACCTTCTGCACTATGGCCTTCATCTGCATGTCTTCCTTATGGCCGTCAATGCTGATGCGACCGACGACCGGCAGCCCTTTTTCTCTGACGTAAAGGATTTCGTAGCCCAGGTCGGTGATATACTTGAGGGACGGCAGGTGTGCTTCGCCCCTGAACTGTCGGATGGCGAGGGAACGGCAGTCGAAGTAGGCCGTGCCGGCGATGTGTCCTTGGTAACGTTCCCAGTCGAAATCGTCGCGCTGCCTCTCTTTCCAAGAGAAACGGAAGCGCAGCACCGTCCGTCCCCTCGCGTCGGCAATGCTGTCGGCCGTGACATCGTAGTAGCGCAACGTTTCCTTGGCATTCACGAGCGGCGAGATGGCTTTGCTGTAGCTGTGGTTTGCCTTGTGTGCATGAACAGGGCTCAACGTGGCAAACTGGAGGAGATGACTCTTGATTAAGCCCGTGTCCTGCTGAGCCAGCTCGTATGTTCCCGAATAAGAGAACTTCTCTACTTCCACTTTTCCGAGGCCTACACCTGCCTCTGCCTTAAGGAGCAGGCTGGCAGAAAACGGAAGTAAGTAGTCTTGATTGAAGGTTGCATCCACTTTGTATCGCCCCGTTTCGTACTTCTTCTCTGCATCTTGTCCGAGCCGCATGATGATGAGCCTCAGCAACCTCTCGGGTTTCCGTATGCGTTTAACGGTGAGCGCGCTGACACTGTCCTCCATCTCATGGAAGAACACAGAGTCCGAAGGCTCTTGCCCGAAAGCCTGAGCAGCCAAGAGCAGCAGTAGTGCAGACAAAAACTTCTTCATGACGGGGCAAAGTTATGAATAATTTCTTTACAATGGTGCAACTTTAGTAGAGAAATTCTCCAGAAAAGCTAAAACTTCCGCCGTGCCAAGGATATTGCCACCCACGGACTGCGCCCTGACACGCCCGTCAGGGCAGCCGCTTGATTATATATGTCGTAGTTAATTGGTTGTCAACAAATATGCTGTCTTCTATCTGTCTGACAACATTCCTGCCGTCGGTCTCTTCGAAATCCATCTGATAGCGCTCCAGATGTGTATGGGAGAGAGGCTTTTTCGCCTGTCTCATCATGCTGTCAAAGGATGTGGCCGAAATCTTGTCTGTCTTGATTTGCTTCAGGCGGAGTGTCTTTATGTCGAAATACGCTGTGCCCATGAATCTCGAATCAAAGCCATACCAATCGTAATTCCTCGGAGAGAAATCGACACGATAGACTCCTCTGCCCGATTCGTCGCTGATGCGATAAACTTTCACCCGGTGCAGACGCATCAGACGCTCAAAACTCTGAGGAAGAGTCTCATCATTCATGCATTCCTTCTGCACCATCCCCAGCATATAGGCTCCCTCAAGATTAAAATCCCTCATGGCGTAACATACTCTGGCCGTGTCGTAGTAGTTTCTCAAGATGGGAGTTCCTTCATAGTGAAACTCCTCCGGCTCTCCAGTCGCCTTAATCCTGATGTTTGCCTTGGCATGAAATTCGCATCTGCAAGTTCTCTGGTGCAAGCCTGTGGCCTTTTCCTCCACCTGATACTTGCAGACCAGTGGCTTTTGCTGCGAATCGCGTATGACCTGCACTATGATACTGTCCAGCAATGCCTTCGGCTTCTTGATTCGGACAAAGGACATCGCGCTGACAGAGTCCTCCATCTCATGGAAGAACACAGAGTCCGATGGCTCCTGCCCGTGGGAGAAAAGCGAAAGCAGAAAGAGGGAAAAGAGTAATGTCTGTTTCATTTGGGGTGATATTTATGTGTTGTGGATTACAAAGTTAGCGAATAACCCTGTCGCTCCTGTTTCCATCACTGGAAAAGTTTGGAAAAATCATTTCATTCATGAGCCGTCCCAAAACTATACACGAGTAAACAGCAAACTATACACGAGTAAATTGCATTTTACACACGAGTAAATTGCATTTTACACACGAGTAGTTTGGCCTCGACACACGAGTGATTTGTTTTCCCTGGGGTTTCTTTACTTAAAGCGCAGGGCTTTCGCCTGCTCCATGTAGCGTATGGGGTCATCTAAGACAAAGACTTGGTCGTAGCTTTTCCTCTTGTCTGGGAGGATAATCAGTCGCAAGTTAGGACAGCGGAAGAACATATCCCGACAAAAAAGATTTTTACTGGTGAATGCGGAATAAACGAAGTGCCCATTTTTATCTTGTGAAATGTTGTGACCTTTTGTGCGGAGTTTCTGCTTCTTCAGCATTTTCCACCGCGAAAGAGTCTCTGAGATTTCCTGTGCGTTAGGTTTCTTACTGGCATCCCATGGCAGGATGAAGTTGGAATAGTAAATCTCAACGAGAGGGTGTCCCAACTCGTCAGTGCTTCGGTGTCCGACACTTCCGTTCATTGACCCGACATCGACGGTAATATATGGAAACATCTCCTCCTCTGCTTTCTGGATTGTCAGATAAGGCTCTTCGCTCGATACGAGTGTCGCATCCTTCAAATCAAGGATATGCAAACTTCCGTGCCCATCTGCTCCGGCCATACGCCGCAGCACTTTGATGTCCGCTGAGTTCAGTTTGCCCGACACGACAAGATGCTGGCAAGTGTCCTGCTGAGCTTTCGTCAGGAGCGTGGAGAGCGTACCTGCCTTTGTCATTGTTACCTTCAAAGGATGCTGGCAGAAAGCAAAGACAGACTGAAGGAAAAGAACGAATAATAGAAGATGTCTCATAATTAAGAATAAATAAATTAGACAATACACTTCGCAAAGATAGCAAAAAACGATATTGTTCCTCTATAAAATGGAAGATATTTTAAGGTCTTCTTCGATTTTGACATCTGAGCATAGCAATTAGCGTCTGCTAATGTGTACTAAATGAATGACATACGAGCAGGAGAGCAGTGCCAAAGCGGGGGATGTTCATGAGGGTAATGTTGGGTTCTTTGAATGGTTGTTTCAGACACTCCGGGAGGGGAGTGAGCGAACGCACCGTGGAGCGTCGCCGGACAGGCTTTTGCTGCGAATCGCGTATGACCTGCACTATGATGCTGTCCAGCAACGCCTTCGGCTTCTTGATTCGGACAAAGGAAATGGCACTGACAGAGTCCTCCATCTCATGGAAGAACACAGAGTCCGATGGCTCTTGCCCGTGGGCAAAGAGAGAAATCAGAAAGCAAAGGAATGGCAAAGTCTGTTTCATTTCCTTCTGATGTCAGTCCTGCGCACCAATTTCCCGTCGATGATGCGAACTTCTATCGATTTCCTCAGAATGGGAGCGCCATTCTCTTCCTCGAAGTCGCGCCGGTAAAGAGTGCGCTGCCTATACCTGCTCAGGAATCTGTCTTCGTTGATTTGAATGAGGCGGAAGGAGTTACTGTCCAGATACCATTTCATCTTTCGGTTCTCAAAGCCCGGAGATTGCGACATGGATTTTTTTTCATCAAAATGAATGCGATATACGCCTCGGCCCGAAGCATCGGCGATGCGGTAGGCTGTCACGTCATAGACTTTCAGGATACCCTTGTAGACCTTCTCCAGTGTACCATAGTATGCAAAGGCCTTGGCTATCTCCACATGTGTCCATTTAGAACCTTTCACGTCAAAGTGCATGAGGTTTGAACACGACAGAGAGAATTCAACTGACGTACTGTCTGCAAACTGTGAATAAATTCCTTCCATGCAGAGAGGCCCCATTGAGGCGTGCTGTCTGTCCAATATGTCTATGCCGTCGTCGCCTTCTACGGAAAACGTCCGGCTGACAGACAATGGGGATGGAGTCTTGTCGCAGAATATGGCACTGAGCAAATATTCACGCCTTGAATGTTTCTGTTGCATATCTGTTTCAAGACGCTGCAAGACTGTCATCAGTAATTCCTCCGGATGAGCAACGGGGGTGATGGCCATGGCACTGACGCTGTCCTCCATCTCATGGAAGAACACAGAGTCCGATGGCTCCTGCCCGTGGGAGAAAAGCGAAAGCAGAAAGAAGGAAAATAGTAATGTCTGTTTCATTTCTTGTGATATTTATGTGGCGTTTGTCTGCTATATGATGGAGTCCTTGCTTCGGCCCAGGCATCAGGAGCCGACGGAGATCTCACCGTATATCGTCTCGGGGAGACAGATGTCAAGGCTGTCTCTCTACGATAGCTTCTGTCACGGTCCTTTCCCCTTTCACCATCGTTGTGCTTATCTTCCCCACAGTGAGTCTCCCGTCCACCTCTTCGTAGGTGACGCGGCAGTGCCTGTGGATGTCATTCGACGAAATCTTTGCATAGAAGGGATAGAAGCTCAGCCCGGGTGCGTCGTGCGAGGCGAGGAACACATATGGGCTCTTCGTATTGATGTAGCTCTCCGTCCGAGCCTGCCTGAGCCTTAGGGAGCCGGTGTCGAAGTAAGCCACTCCGCTGAATTTCATGGAGTAGAGCGACGAGTTGTCTAACGTGATGCGACCTTTCCCTGTAGAGAAGTTGATGCGATAGACGCTTCTGCCGGCGGCATCGCTGATGCGAAAAGCCGTCACGTCGAGTGCCTCCTGCATCTTCTTGATGGCAGAGAGGACGGAATTGTTGTCGGACATGGTGAGGCTATTGATGTGCCTGAGCAGGGGGCTCATGCTTGCGAAGCCGGGCAGACAAAGGCGGACGAGCGAGGAGTCCTTGGGAGTCAGGCGGTAAGGTCCCTTCATGGTGAACGGCCCCTCCATCTCGACTTCCTCAAGCATCAGGCCGCACTGCGCGGAGACGATGCATTCCGACGTGCAGGGCCTCGGGTCGGGCGTGCCGTAGGTCTCCGTGATTTTGTACCTGCCGGGCCATGGCTCCTGCGCCATGTCTTCGGACAGCCTGCCCGCAATTTCCTTTAGCAGCGCCTCCGGCTTTTCAATCGGGACAATGGTGAGCGAGCTGACAGAGTCCTCCATCTCATGGAAAAACGCGGAATCCAAAAGCTCTTGTGCGAATGCCTGAGCAGCGCAGAGCATCAACAGTGCAAACAAATACTTCTTCATGATGGGGCAAAGTTATGAATAATTTCTTTATAATGGTGCAACTTTAGTAGCGAAATTCTCCCGGGATGGTAAATGTTCCGCTATTTATGAAATATCTATAATTGTCTTGGTTGATTTTTACGGTGAAGGAACCTCTCAGAGTCATTTGATACGGACCAGACCATGAAGCGCAAATGTTATTATACAAAAGAGTAATAGATGACTCGTTCATGATTACATATGTTGTGATAATAGACAAGCCAGCTTCCATGGTGTTGCCTCCTGTCCAGGAAACGCGAATTTCTCCTCGAAAGGTATGTGTTCCGATGCAGACATAAACGTCTCCGGCCTTACTACTGCCAGGGAAAACATGACAATAGTCAGTTGCTGGTGGATTGTTATCATCACCACTTCCTCCGGAACCGCTACCACTTCCAGAACCTGAGCCAGAACCGGAACTGCTACCACATCCCGAACTTGAACCTGAACCACATCCGCAGCCTGAGTCCGAACCGCAGCCGCAGCCACTGCCAGAAGACAACGACAATGAGAAACATTGCATATACTGAGAAGTTCCGTCTAATTTTTTTATCCATCCACTTTCCCAAATGCCATTTGATGTCATCTCGTCGTAAACATGCAAAGGACAAGGATTACTCTGTTGTCCAATAGTACGACTATATTCTGTACCGTTCACATCAAAGTACGCTTCAGAGTTGGAGTTGCACATAACCCATCCTCCTAGCCAGATGCTGTTCTGCATCATTTCTGTGTAGAGAGCACCAGCCACAGGATTGGTTTTCTCGCATCGACCCATATATGTTTCGGTCCGATTCTGATTCCGATAGATGATGTTATCGGTGCTTTCCTTTATCCCAAATCGGTCGTTAGAAGTGCAATAATCCGTGGTCAGGTTTGTAATATGCTGAGAATAAGTTATTTGCGAAATTGTTTTTCTAATGGCGGTCATTAGAAAATGCAATTCACAAAAGTTTCATAATCAAATAGTTACGAAGACAACCACGAAAATGATAATCCTAATGACCGATTTGGGTTTATCCATCCGCCTGGCCATGTGTTTGCTGAAACTTTCATGTTGTACTCAACCAGGGTGTAGGGATTCTTTCTTGAGCCTTTTGCTGCCATAGTAGTAAAAAATTAGAAGTTAGTAATTATGGTTTATTGTAATAAGATGAATATTATAAGTCCTTCGCCTGGCGGGACTTATATATCTCTCTTGTTGGCTATCTTTGTTTTTCAAACGCCGACTTGTCGGGCAGAAGTTCCTCCAAACGCTTTGCAAGGAGACTTTTCCCGTAGTCAAAATCGTCACGGTACTCATCATTGAGGACAATCACATCGCAGTCAGAAAAGTCAATGTTTAGGATGCTGTTCTCGTCACGGAGTGCGCAGAACCGCGTCATGATGTTTCCCTGTTGAAGCAATCCTTTCTTCATCAGGCTTAGTGGATAGATGAGCCATGTATGGTTCTTACTTTCACGGAATCTGGAGAGAGACGCTTCTATCTCATTTTTGTACTTTTCCAGCACTTTCAGGTCTTCTGACCTTAGATGAGGCACTATGGCATGGTCACAGTAGGGCATGAGATAGCTGTCTCCAGCCTTGGTGATATGTCTGGGACATATAAGATGGTTCGAGTTGATGATTGTCCGGGAGTAGATCCACTCCTTGAACCTGTATCGGCCCACTTTCAGTCGGATTCCATTCTCCGTGAAGAAGTCTTCGGGGTTCAATTCCCTCATAACGATGTAATCGTCACATGCATAGAGATAATGTTCGCTCAGCCCATCTATGCGGGGGATATACAAGTCTATGACATTGGAGTTGAAGACCGGCAGATATTCACGAGGCACTATTTCCCAGTCCCATACAATGTGTATCCTTTCATTCTGTCTGTTCAGCCAATGTGGGACCTGACTTTCAGATACAGACATTATTATATATATGTTTCTTACCCAAGGCATGTACCGTTCAATGCTGCGCAGTTGGTAGCGAAGCGTGTCCCAGTCGCGGAAACGCGTGGCATTGTTGCTCCAGTCCCTTGTGTCAGACACATACTTCTTGTACTCCTGGAGCCATTTCCCATCGCTACAATCCACAAAGGGTATTACATAATCTATAGACATTGATTGTTTCACTGAGGTTTCAGGAGTTTTGTCCGGCAAAGCTGCGTGCCATTCATTCATGAGCCGCCCCAAAACTATACACGAGTAAACAGCAAACTATACACGAGTAAATTGCATTTTACACACGGGTCGTTTGGCCTCGACACACGAGTTGCACCATGAAGCAGAATTTCTTTTGAAAGTTTCTGGCATCTGCTCATCTTTCCACTTCTGATGAATTGTTCTTGGTATACTTAGCATTGTTATTATTCGTCGATTCTTTGCACAGAGGCCGTTATCTGCGTCCCACCTCTTAGCCAGTTTATCTTGGTTTGTTTGAGAATTGGCATTTCAGAGTAGTCGTCATAATCAATCTCATAGTTTAAATACGAATCGTACTGAAGAGTTGGCAAGTATGCTTTGCCTTCGAATCGCTTTATATGATAAGTCTTGGTATCGAAATACGCCGTACCAGTAATCTGTTCTGGTTCGTACTTTTTGTCAAAGTTCTTCAACAATCGCTTTTTATTTCTGACAAAAGCTATGCGAAAAATTTCTCTGCCAGACCCATCGCTTATTTTATAGGCGCCTACATTATAAAACTTATATGTCTTATCAAAGTCTGTAAGTGGCGATAGCGGTTCCATGTCTATACCCATGCCGACAAACCTTAGACTGACATTTGGCTTATGTGCATAAACGGGACTCAAAGTGGCAAACAGGTCAAGATAGTTTATTATAAATGCGCTGTCTTGTAGTGATAGTTTGTATATCCCGGAATAGTCAAAGCTTTTTATCTTTACATCCTTCAGGCCAATGTTTGCATTGTCTGTATAGAGTATGCAATATACGACGTATGGCGGCAGAGAATCTCGGCTAAAGGTCGCATCTATCTTATATTTATGTACTTCATGCTTCTGCTCCGAATCTTTTTTGCATTGCTTTATTACTTTCCAAATCAGCCTTTCTGTCTGCACCGATTTGAGTCGTTTGAAAGAAATGGCGCTGACAGAGTCCTCCTTCTCACTCTTGTATGCAAAACTTTGAAGCCTCCTGACATACATAGGCATAATCAGAAGTTGCAAAAGAGTGAGTAATACACCGTACCTAATCATAATTGCGATACTGTTCAGGAATTATAAAAGAAGTGTTGATGTGAAATAGCTTTGTCGGAGCATCATTCCCGGTATATGTAAAAGATCCACCAATTGACAGTTCATATGCCCTAACCCAAACGGCATATAATCCAGTTACATTAAAAACGTCTGTAGTTTTAACGGGCGTTATTGAAAATGTAACAGCAGATAACTCGTTTAGACCAATTGTCATGCCTTCTGTCCATGCCACATGTAGTCTCCCTATCCTAATTGTCCCATTCACGATTGTTCCAAGCAAGTAGCTCCCTGCAGAAATAGAACATCCAAGACCCTCCAAACCTTCCGTCACGCAGACAGAACCACTCCCGCAGACAGAACCAAAACCGTAGACAGAACCAAAACCGCTGCCTTCGCCCAAATTCATAATGATATTAAAACCAGGAACGTAACGAAGAGTCCCATTTGACTCTTGTATCCATCCGCCTTCCCATATTTCGTTTGCCACCATTTCTCCATATAATCTCAAGGGACACGGGTCGCCGGCTTCGCCAAGCGTGCCACCACGGTCTGTACCGTTACAGTCGTAGTATTTCGTCTCATTCTGGTTTATTAATACCCATCCGCCAGACCAAATTTGCCGCCCTGTCATTTCATTGAATATTGTTTCTGGCACGGGGTAACTTTTCGCACACATACCAGTATATATCTCCAGCGAGTGCGAGCGATAGGTTAACTCTCCACCTGATTGAACCCATCCGCCCGGCCAGATGTTTGCAGAGACCTTCGTGGTGTACTCACTCCATGTGTAGGGATTCTTTCTTGAGCCTTTTGCTGCCATAGTAGTAAAAAATTAGAAGTTAGTAATTATGGTTTATTGTAATAAGATGTAATTATAAGTCCTTCGCAGAGCAGGATTCGTATTTCCTGAAGCCAGAGTATTCTCATATTCTCGGATGAGGCTGTCAGAGTAGTCAGCAGTTCTGAGACTTGCATCGGTTTTCTCCTTAGCTCTTTCAGGACTTGAAGCTCCAACTCATAAAGGGCGAACTCTCTCTTCCTTCGGGATGTGAGCGTGGGAATGACTGCAACCCGTTCCAGCGGAGCATCTTCCCTCATAGACAAACGCCTCCTCAGAAGCTGTCGTGCCTCTTCGTCCCATCCCGTCGGTACGTCAAAACATTTCAGATAAGGATTGCAGCAGACGACAGTCTCTGCCTTCTGCCACTCCTCGCCGAGGGAAAGGTCTCTCCCTTTGATGCGGCGCAGCTCCACCTCGTGCAGCTCTTCCCAGAAAAGATTGCTCCATTCATGTTCTGCTGCACTGAGAAAGTCGAAATATGGCTTGATGCGGAGGTCGGGAGTCATCAGTAGCTGACAGACCGTTTCTTTCGTCAGGCCTCTTGGAAGGAGATGCGGGAAGAGAGAAACGACAGCCTTGTAGTAGTCCGGATAATGGGCGATGAGCACTTCCTCGAGAGCCTCTGTCAGGGCTTTGTCCCTCTTGTGTCCGCCAAGGAGGTGGAAGTAGCCTTTCTGCCCGTATCTGTCCAGATTACAAAAGTCCTTTGTGGTATAGCCGTTGTCGTTGAACGTCTGAGAGAAGACGGTGCCGACCACTCGCCCTTCCTCCTGCACCGAACAGGCAAGGAGGATTTGTTCGAACAACAGATTGAAGTTGCCATTCGTACATATCGCCATGTTTGCGCCGCAGACGGCAAGAGCGTCCTCACAGAACGCATGGATGAAGTCGAGGTCATGACCTCCGAACACGCCCATGTTGTAGGAGCTGATGGACTCTTCTCTCAGGGTTTCCTCCAAGTATTCGGGTAACTTCAGCGAAGACCCCTTGAGGAGGCTTTCCATCATGTGCCTATAGTATTCTGTTCCCCGTTCTTTGTTCTGCGCGATGAGCGGCGCAGCCATGATGTCCTCCGGCAGGGGCTTTGGCAGGAACACGTCGCCATCGACGTGCAGGAAGGGCTTCGTCTGCACCGAGTAGGTCTTTATCTTGGCGTATGCCCAGTGCTGCGGCAGGCAGAGATGCTCGTCATAGACAACGTTTACCTCTGTGTAGGGCAGATGCAGCAGGTCGATGAGGACATGCATCCCCTGCTCGTCGGTGTAGAGTGCCACTTCGTCGTAATGCCGGCGAAGCGAGAGGCAGCTCAGTGCCCACGACATGAGATTGTACTCTGGGCGCAGCCATCCGAAACCATGCTCCAGAGGGTTGCGTCCTGCTGTCCAAAAGGTCTGCACTATGCGCATAAGGCCTATGTTTGCTACTGGAGTTCAATAGTTGCGTAGAAGCAATAGTTACTGCGGAGGACACGCAGTTCGTATTCACCCGAAAGCGTCTCGGGGAGTGTGATTTCCTCGGTGGAATCGGCTACTTCTACAGAATATACCACGGCATCGTCTTGGTCGGCAAGCTGCAGTGTAGCACCTGCACATCCTCCATATATATATAATGTATAGCCATCGATGCCGATGGATGGCGGCACTACGGGGGACTTGGGGACGGGGAATTGGCCGATGGTCGGATCAATTAGCCTGACTTGCAGGAAGATTGGGCTGATGGGGTTAAACTCTGATGCTACTGTCATAAACAAGCTGCTCGCGGCAAGACAGATAATACTGATTGTTCTTTTCATACTGTTTTTGTTTTTGATTCAGCAGCAAAGTTAATGGTATTTTCTGCAGTATGCAAATATAGACGAAGAAAGTTTTACACGTCTGAGGTGTAAAACTTCGTATATTCCACTGAGCTGCTTTGCCTTACAAGAAAGTTTACACGTCTGGGGCGTATTACTTCCTTTTTATTCCTTTCCCCGCATGTTGCGGATATTGAACTCTATCCCCTTGGCTCCCGAGATGTGAAACAGTTTCTTGTTGATGCGTGTGCAATAGTTGGTGAGCGATTGAGGGGAGATGTCCATCAGGATGCCTATTTCTGCCTTTGTAAATTGCATCATGAAAAGCAGACAGATTTGTTTTTCGCTTGCCGTCAGGTCGTGTTTCGTGAAGTTGTTGATGGCGGACAGGAAGTTGGGGTGTCTTTGTTCGCACACATTGTATAACTCCTTCCATTCTTTGGTTGTCGGTTTGCAAAGGGTTGCGGCATACTTATGGAGACGCATGACAATTCCGATGCCCGAAAGGTCTGGCGTTTCCTTCCAGTCTGCCTCGTCCATTTCTTTCCCTAAATAGGAAGACAGTTCTGAGCGGAGGCAGCTCAGTTGTTTCTGATAGTAGTCTTCAAGAGAGGCGTTTTCTGTAGTGAGCTTAGATATGGCATCCGTCACCGTCTGGTATTCTGACAATAGTTGGAGATAGCGCTGGTTCTCTATGCGTAGTGCGTTTCTCATCCGTTCTCTCTTTTGTCTTATCCTTTGGAGTATCAACAGGAATGAAAGGGAGAGAAGTATGAAGATGACGGCAGATGCATAATAAACCCTGCGCAGTCTCTCTTTTGCCTGCAGGGCTTCCGTCTTTGCCTTATTATATCGGAAGAGGGCATTCGCCCGGGCCACTTCTTCTGTCTGCCTTCCTC
Source organism: uncultured Prevotellaceae bacterium (assembly GCA_947166305.1). Taxonomy (GTDB): domain Bacteria; phylum Bacteroidota; class Bacteroidia; order Bacteroidales; family Bacteroidaceae; genus Physcousia. The sequence goes on from CAMVDV010000004.1 coordinate 61,364, forward strand.
TGTATGAAGAATCTGTTGCCGCAGCATAAAGCTGGGCGTATTTTGAGACAGAGTCTCCCAGCTCTTGCCTGTCATAGACAGCAAGCAGTCCTTTATAGCCCGCCTGGAGGTTGTTGTAGTTCTCTCTGTCGGTCAGCAGTCTTCTGAAACAGGACTCGGCAGAACTGAGGTGGTTCAGATGCGTCTCTGCCATGCCTTTCTCATAATAGTACAATTCGAGGCCTAGCACTGCTTCTCCGTCACGCACACATCCCGACTCTCTTTCATAGCGTTCGAGCAATGGTATGGCCTTCTCAAAGTCTCCCCTCTCCATATAAATATGAATGGCGGAGAAGAGTGCCCTCGCTGCTTCTGCCTTGTAGCCTGCCTTCTCGTATTCGCGGCTTGCCCATTCGCAGGTGCGGATGACATCGTCGTATTTGCCTTCGAGGTAGTAGGGTCCTATCTGATGACCTCTTGCGCCGATGGCCAGAAGTGTGTCTCCTGCCTTCCATGCATACTTTTCTGCAAGGTACTCGGCCTGTCGCTCTTCCTCTGGCAGGCCTTGCAGATGAAAGAGCACAGCCATTTGCGAGTAAATCCGTAGCAATAAGCTATAATCGCAATCGGCGGCCGTAGTGTCGGCGAGGTCAGCAGCCTGCTGGTAGCAGTCGAGAGCATTTGGAGCCATGCCCATGTCGTGACGGGCGCGGCCAAGGAGGTAGTAGGCAAGCATACGCTCGCTGCGTGTGCCGTGGCGGTCAAAGTATTTTGCGAGAGACAGCTGAAGTGTGTCTGTGCGGAATACGGAGTCGCTTCTGTTCTGAGTTTCCAGAAGATGAAGGCTTTGGCGGGCACGCTCCATCTTCTGTCTGCCGCAAGAGGTGAGCAGCAGACATACCGACAGGAGGGCTATGCCAAAGCGGGGGAGAGACATCATGCCTTCGCGCGCATACTGGCGCGTACCATATATATAATAAGTATGCAGTACATGCCGAGGCTGAGAAGTTCGCTCAAAGGGTTCTGCCACCATGCGGCGTAGTCGAAGCTGACGTTCTGCCACTTCAGCGCTGCACTGAGCACACCCATCAGGGCACCGCCTGCGATGAAGCCGCTGGCCAGCAACGTGCCGCGCTCGCCGCGGGCTGCATTCAGTTTCTGGTCGCTGCTGCGGGTGGTGACGAACCAGTTGATGGCTCCGCCCACGAGCAGCGGCAGGTTCAGCTCCAGGGGGATGAACATACCCAGAGCAAAGGCGAGGGCCGACACGCCGAAGGCATTCAGCACGAGGGCGATGAGGGCACCGATGCCGTAGAGCAGCCAGGGCGCGCCGCTCCCGCTCATCAGCGGCTCGATGACTGCGGCCATGGCGTTGGCCTGAGGTGCCGAGAGCGTGCCGTCGGTGAAGCCATACGTCTTGTTCAGTATCATGATGACGCCGGCAACGGTGGCGGCGCTGACCAGTGTGCCGAGGAACTTCCACGTCTCCTGCTTGCGGGGCGTGCTGCCGAGCCAGTAGCCTATCTTCAAGTCCGTGACGAAACCTCCTGACATTGAAAGTGCGGTGCAGACCACGCCGCCCATGATGAGTGCCGCCACCATACCCGACGTGCCGCTCAGCCCCACGCCGACCATGATGACGGAGGCCAGGATGAGGGTCATCAGCGTCATGCCGCTCACAGGATTTGTGCCGACAATGGCGATGGCATTGGCTGCAACCGTGGTGAAGAGGAACGTGATGATGCCCACCACGAGGATGGCAACGATGCTGAACGTCCAGTTGCCGCCCATCACGTCGAGGTGGAAGAAGAGGAAAGTGAGCGCCAGGGCCAGCAGGATGCCGAAGGTGACGAACTTCATGGGCAGGTCCATTTGCGTGCGAAGGGCAGACCCTCTCCCAGCCTCTCCCTTGTAGGGAGAGGAGTTGACAGCACCGGCATCTTTATTCTCCCCCTTTAAGGGGGAGTTAGAGGGGGTCCGCACCAGTCTCACCGCGTCGACAATGATGCCTCGGCTCTTGACGATGCCGATGATGCCTGCCATGGCGATGCCGCCAATGCCGATGCTCTTGGCATACTTGAAGATGTCCTCGGGCGAAGCCATGGCTGCCGTCAGGCCTTCCTGCACCTCAAGCTCGGGGAAGAGCAACGCGATGCCGGGCACAATGACCCACCAGACGAGCGCCGAGCCGCAGCAGATGATGAAGGCATACTTCAATCCCACGATGTAGCCCATGCCAAGCACGGCAGCGCTCGTGTTGCACTTCAGCACCATCTTGGCCTTCTCCGCAACGGTGTCGCCCCAGAGCAAGGCACGGCTCGTGAAGTTCTCATGCCAAAGGCCGAAGGTGGCTACGGCAAAGTCGTAGAGTCCGCCCAGCAGACCTGCTATCATCAGAGGCTTGGCCTGGTCGCCACCTCTTTCGCCGCTCACCAGCACCTGCGTGCCCGCCGTGGCTTCGGGGAAAGGATATTTGCCGTGCATCTCCTTGACAAAGTATTTGCGGAACGGGATGAGGAACAGGATGCCCAGTATGCCTCCCAGCAAGCTTGCGAGGAAGACCTCGAGGAAGTTGACGGTCATCTCCGGATACTTAGCCTGCAGGATATAGAGCGCCGGCAGGGTGAAGATGGCACCCGCCACGACGACGCCCGAGCAGGCACCGATGCTCTGTATGATGACGTTCTCGCCCAGGGCATTCTTCCTGCGGGTGGCACTGCTCACGCCCACGGCGATGATGGTGATGGGGATGGCCGCCTCGAACACTTGTCCCACCTTCAGCCCAAGATAGGCAGCGGCTGCGCTGAAGATGACCGCCATCAGGATGCCCCAGCACACCGACCAAAGGTTCACTTCCCTCGGACTGCTCTCTGCCGGCATCATGGGTTCATACTCTTCGCCCTCACGGAGTTCGCGCATGGCGTTCTCGGGCAACGTGTCTCGATACTGTCTTTCTGTCATAGTAGTAATGTATTGAAGGTTTGTTTTCCCTGCAAATATAGACAAAAATCCTGAAACAGAAGTCAATTAGAGTAAAGAATTTTGTTTTTTCTTCTTCAGGGCGCCCGCTACCGCATCCTGCATAATATCAGAGAGGGCATCTGCTCGCTTCAAAGCAGATGCCCTCTCTCGCCGTGCCGCACGAGGAGAACTTCTTCTCGCCATGCCTACTTCATCAGGACTTTCCTTGTCGAGCCGTCGGAGTAGCGGATGATGTTGATGCCGCGTTGTGCCGACTGAAGACGGCGTCCGTTCGTGTCATAAACATCCTTCTTGCCTTCAGCAGAGCCTTGTGTAAGTTCGATGCCCGTCATGATAGCAATGTCGAACTTTCCCCAAATGGTATGCTCCTTGTACTGCTGATAGGAGTCTTTCGGGACATACAGGGTAACATTGCTTAAATCGACAAAATCAAAAACTCTTTCGTTCACCACTGGCGGTTCCTCGGCAAGACATTTAATCTCTTTCAGTCTGTTACAATACATGAAGGCTCTCCAGCCGATACTGGTCAAGCTGTTTGGGATGGTAACGGAGGTTAGGCCACTGCAAAACATAAAGGCAGAGCTGCCGATGTTGGTCACGCTGTTCGGGATGGTGACGGAGGTCAGGCCCATGCAATTATGGAAGGCATGGTCTCCGATGTTGGTCACGCCATCGGGTATGATGAGATCCATTATCTCCTGGCCATTCAAGAAAAGATGATGGGCTAAGTACAGAGGTTGGCTAAGATCGGAGTCAAATGAGATGTTGCACCATGCCGTCAAATCCTTGATATTGACAGAAGTCAGGCCAGTGCAGCCACCGAAGGCATCTTTGCCGATGCTGGTCACGCTGTTGGGGATGGTGACGGAGGTCAGGCCGCTGCAATTATAGAAGGCAGATCCGCCGATGCTGGTCACGCTGTTTGGGATGGTGACGGAGGTCAGACCGCTACATTCAGAAAAGGCAAGGTTACCGATTTCGGTCACGCAGTTTGGTATGGTAACGGAAGTCAGGCCGCTACAGCCAGAGAAGGTTCTCCAGCCGATACTGGTCAAGCTGTTTGGGAGGGTGATGGATTTCAGACCTATGCAGCCTCTGAAGGCAGACCAGCCGATGCTGGTCACGCTGTTTGGGATGGTGACGGAGGTCAGACCGCTACATTCAGAAAAGGCAACGTTACCGATTTCGGTCACGCTCTCTGGGATGGTGATGGAGGCCAGACTGCTACAGCCTTTGAAAGCCCAATCGCCGATGCTGGTCACACCGTTTCCGATGTTGATGGATTTCAGACCAGTGCAATCCTCGAAGGAATAATATTTGATTTTCGTTACGCTGTTTGGAATTGTGACTGAGGTCAGGCCTGTGCATCCTCTGAAGGCTGAGAAATCGATTTTTGTCACGCTGTAGGTTGTGCTTTGGTAGGTGACGGCATCAGGGATAATAACTACGCCAGAGTAATCGCCTGGTCTCCAAAATGTAACTTCTGCTTCATTTCCTAAGAAGTTGTAGTAGATGCCGTCAATGTAGGCATCGTAGGCAATGGCGGTTGTTGTGCCGGCGAGGAGGCAGAGGCACAGGAAGATGGTTTTAATGTAATGTTGTTTCATTGTTGTTAATAAAAAAAGGGCGGAACTGCTCTGGAAGCTTTTCCACCTCACTGGTACCGCCAAGCACCACACGTATTGAAAAGCACGAACAATTCACGCCCTTACGGACGTGAACCTTCGTCGCTTGTTCTCATACGTTTTGAAATTGGCGGTTTCGTGAGGTGAGAACAAGGACTTGAAGTCCAAGTTATATCAAAAAGTATTGAAGAGCAGAAACGCCACGGTGAATAATTTGTGTTTGTTAATTCTGCGAAAGGCGTTTCTTCTTGTTGTTATCTCATAGGCGTTTACGGTTTAATGTTTGTTCGATGCTGCAAATTTACAAAAAAAAGGATTACAACAAAAGCTTTCGACGGGAAAATATCATATTTATATAATTGATTATTCTTTTTTTTGTTTCTCTCCGCCTATTGTTGCGGACGCGCCACGGCGCGTCCCTACAGGGCGACTGCGAAACACGATTAGTTGAACAATTAAACACGTTTAGACGGGCAACTAAACACGTTTAATTGGCGAAGTAAACGTGTCGGCTGAAAACGACTAACGAGTAAAGGGCGATTCACTAACGAGTGAAAGGCCATTTACTAATGGATGATTTGCGATTTACTAATGGATAATTTGCGATTTACTAACGGGTCATCAGAAAACTCCACATGTGGAGTTGACGAAATCCTCGTGTGGAGTTGGCGAAGTCCTCGTGTGAAGTTGACGAAATCCATGTGTGGAGTTAGCGAAGTCCTCGTGTGGTTCAGTCGTTGCCTTTGACGAGTTTCTTGATGTCGTTGAGCTTGCTGAGGGCTTCGAAGGGCGTGAGGTTGTTGATGTCGAGACCGAGAATCTCGTCGCGTATCTGGCAGAGGACGGGGTCGTCGAGCTGGAAGAAGTTCATCTGCACGCCGCTTTCCGAGCCGATGCCCAAGCCTGGCTTCTTCCGACGTTCGGAGGCATCGGCGCCCAGGTTCTGATGTCCGCCGGCACCCTCCAGTTCCTTGAGGATGACGTTTGCACGGGCCACGATGGCGCGAGGCATTCCTGCGAGCTTGGCGACGTGTATGCCAAAGCTATGTTCTGAGCCGCCGCGCTCCAGCTTGCGCAGGAAGATGACCTTGCCGTCCACTTCCTTCACGCTGACGTTGAAGTTCTTGATGCGCTGGAACTGCCGTTCCATCTCGTTGAGCTCGTGGTAGTGTGTGGCAAACAGTGTGCGTGCGTGGCCCCGGTTCGACTCGTGAATGTACTCGACGATAGCCCAGGCGATGGAGATGCCGTCGTAGGTGCTGGTGCCACGTCCCAGCTCGTCGAAGAGCACCAGACTGCGCTCGGAGAGGTTGTTGAGGATGCCTGCCGCCTCGGTCATCTCCACCATGAAGGTGCTCTCTCCGATGCTGATGTTGTCGCTTGCACCGACGCGCGTGAAAATCTTGTCGACGTAACCGATGTGCGCACTCTCGGCGGGAACGAAGCTGCCCATTTGTGCCAGCAGCGTGATGAGTGCCGTCTGGCGGAGCAACGCGCTCTTGCCGGCCATGTTTGGGCCAGTGATGATGATGATTTGCTGTGTGCGGGTGTCGAGGAAGACGTCGTTGGCGACGTATCGTTCGCCTACGGGGAGCTGTTTCTCGATGACAGGATGGCGTCCGCCTCTGATGTCGATGACGTCGCTGTCGTCAACAACCGGGCGTATGTAGCGGTTCTCGCGGGCCGTCTGAGCAAAGGAGAGCAGGCAGTCGAGCTGTGCCAGGAGCGACGCATCCTGCTGAATGGGGGCGACGAAAGCGGTGAGAGCCGTGATGAGCTGGTCGAAGAGCTGCGCCTCGAGGCTGAGGATGCGCTCCTCGGCTCCCATTATCTTGTCCTCATACTCCTTGAGTTCCTGGGTGATATAACGCTCTGCCTGAGTCAGCGTCTGCTTTCGGATCCAGTCGGACGGCACCTGGTTCTTGTAGGTGTTACGCACCTCGAGGTAGTAGCCAAACACGTTGTTGTAGCCGATCTTCAGGCTTTGGATGCCCGTCGCCTCGATTTCCCTCTGCTGCATCTCCAGCAGATAGCCCCTGCCCTGATAGGCGATGTGGCGCAAGTCGTCGAGCTCCTTGCTGACGCCGTCCATGATGACTCCGCCGTTGTTGACCTGCAGAGGCGGGTCGGGGCGCACTTCGCGGGCGATGCGGTCGCGCATCTCGGCGCACGGCTCCAGCTGTTTGCCTATCTCCTTCAGCGTGGCATCTTCGGACGCAAGGCAGATGTGCTTTATCGCCTCCACCGCTTGCAGGGCAATACGCAGCTGCACCACATCGCGCGGAGAAACACGACGGACGCTCACCTTCGAGATGATGCGCTCCACGTCGCCAACGCTTTGCAGCTGCTCCAGCACGGCATCCCGGACCTCGGGCGAGCGGAAGAAGTTGTCCACCACATCCTGTCGTTTGCCAATCTGTACGGGGTCCTTCAGCGGGAACAACATCCAGCGATGTAGCATACGAGCGCCCATCGGAGTCACCGTCTTGTCGATGACATCGAGGAGCGACGCGCCGCCTTCGTTCATGCACTCTGTCAGTTCGAGGTTGCGGACGGTGAACTTGTCGAGCCGGACGAAGCGATCTTCCTCGATGCGGCGCAAGGCTGTGATGTGGCCAAGCTGTTGGTGCTGGGTCATCTCCATGTACTGAAGGATGACGCCTGCCGCCACGATGCCGTTCTTCAAGTGCTCCACGCCGAAGCCTTTCAGGTTCTTCACCTCGAAGTGGCGCAGGAGTTTCTCCCTCGCCGTCTGTTCCGTGAAGGCCCAGTCGTCGAGCTCAAAGGTGACGTGGCGCGTGCCGAAGCTGCCCTCGAACATCATCCGCTTGCCGCGCTCATACAGCACTTCCTTCGGCGCGAACGATGCCATGAGGCCAGCCACATAGTCCGTGGTGCCCTCGGTCAGGAGGAACTCGCCCGTGCTGATGTCGAGCAACGACAATCCGCACGCTTGCTTGCCGAAATGGACTGCTGCAAGGAAGTTGTTCTCCTTGTGATTGAGCACCGTGTCGGCCATGGCAACTCCGGGCGTCACAAGCTCCGTGATGCCTCGTTTGACGAGCGTCTTGGTCAGTTTGGGGTCTTCCAGTTGGTCGCAGATAGCCACACGTTTGCCTGCACGGACGAGCTTCGGCAGATAGGTGTCGAGGGCATGATAGGGGAAGCCAGCCATCGCGGTGCTCTGCGCCATGCCCGACTTGCCGTTGTTTCTGTGGGTGAGCGTGATGCCGAGAATCTCAGCGGCAATCACCGCATCGTCGGCATACGTCTCGTAGAAATCGCCACAACGGAACAGCAGCAACGCCTCGGGGTGCTTCGCCTTGAGGTCGTAGAACTGCTTCATCATCGGGGTCAACTGCTCCTGTGCCATACCGACTATTCTTTTACCGTGATGTTCGTGATGCTGAATGCCGTGGGGCCGTCCATGCTGACGTCGGCAAGGATGGTGGGCATCGCGTCGTAGTTGAGCACAAGACCGGTGACGTACTTCAGTCCGGGCAGGCAGACAATGCGCTGCTTGCCGTCCGAGAGGTCGTAGCTCAACTGCTCGCCTATCCAGATGGGCTCTTCGTCGAAGCCACCCATGTCGGCGACAGTGTCGGTGACGCTGCAGAGCAACTGGTTCTGATCGTAGAAGGAGATGCTCTGCCCGTCGATGCTATATCCGAGCCGACGCAAGAGGGCCTGCTGCATGTCGTAGGGGTCGATGCTCCCCACGATGCTCGCCGAGCCGTCGGCACCGATTTGTATCTTGTAGAGACGCTCCACGTTGACAGCCGTTCCCTCCATCTCTCCGCAAGTGAGCCACAGGGTCTGCGTCGGCTCGTCGAACCGGGCAGAAGGCTGACGTCCGTGGCGCACGTCGGGGAAAGGCGTCTGCACGCCGTCCTTGACGACCACGATGCCCATGCCGTCTGCCGACCTTTCGTCGTCCAGACGCATCAGGCTCCAGACCTCCACGCCAGCCTTCTGGTCGCAGAACGTCTGCTCGTAGCGTTCGTCGAGCGTTCCGTCGGCCATCGCCTCGCGCACCTCGGCCGGAGCCATCTCCAGCCCGAAGGCTTCCTCTATGGTGCCGCAGATGTGGCTCACCTCTGCCTTCTCTGCCTCGCACCCCGCCAGCGCACCGCACAAGAGTGCCGCCGCGGCCATCAGTAACAGTCCTTGCTTCATAGTCTTCGGCTATACATTATTATATATATGTGATGCAAAGGTACTGCTTTTTGCCGACAATGGCAAGCACATCGGCGAAAAAAACAGAGGCAAGCGAACGAATCCGCCTGCCTCTGCACTTCTGTCGTAGCCAAAGACCACCCGCCAAAGCCTTCCTCGTAGAGGAAAAAATGCTCAATGGTCAATGGTTCAATGGACAATGGTCAATGGTTCAATGCTCATTACCATTCCTCGTCCCAGAGGTTCACATCCTTGTTTTCCTTGGTGAGGATGTCGTCGGGGTCGTCGATTTCCTCTGCACCCATGACTACGGGCAGTGATGTCTGCAGGATGCTTGCCTTTGTGCCGAACTCCACTGTGAGAGCTTCGGGCATGATATATGTCTTTTTCATCTTTCTTGAAATATATTATGAGAATTGGAAAATAAGAAAAGGATGCGTGTCGGTTCTCTCAGGACTGCACACAGCCCTTTCTTATTTTTCTACATTTCTTATTATCTACATTTCTTATTTTACCATTACCTTCTTGCCGCCGATGATGTTGACGCCTCTCTGCATCTTGCTCATCTTTTGGCCTGCGAGATTGTAGATTGACTCGTCGGTGGTCAATGGTGAATGCTCAATGGCTTCGATGCCAGTAGCATCGTCGAAGTCGAAGACGAAGGCCTTGACGCCAGAAGCATCCTCAACGTAAGCCTTGCCTGCGGGGATGACGAGGCCTTCGGCAGCAGGATAGAAGCCCACGCCCTTGCTCTTTTTGGCCAGGACATATTCATTGCCCGTGGCTGTGACGGCTTTGTCGGAACCTTTCAGGCTGTTCGTGCCGGTAATGGGAGAAGCAGAAGCCACGTCTGTCACGCTGTAGTAGCTGCCGGCAGCAGCCTTCAGCACAACGCCTGTGGCGGCAGGAATCGTGTTGTCCTGCTGGACGAGCGTGATGTGCTCTGTGGGTTTGGTCTTCTTCTCGCCGGTGTAAACCTCAACGGCCGAAGAGAACTTGCTTGCAGAAGTGCCCTTGTAGAAGGTGGAGTAGCCTGCAGTGCCCATCTTGCTGACCTTGCCATGCGTAGCGTCGAAGACGGGATAGTTGTCCTCACCGTCACCGAGTGTCTCATAGTAAACAGTCTCGCCTGCACCCTGGTTCAGTTTGTAGCAAAGCTCGCCGCTTGCCATGTCTTCTTCGCTGACGGCAGCATAGCTGTTTTCATTGCCGCTGGTCTTGTTGTTAAAGATTGCATCACACACAGTCCAAGTGTTGACTGTCTTGCCTGTTGACCATCCCCAAGCGACGAGAGACTTCTTTGCCAATGCATTGCCGTTAGCTTTCAGCGAGAAGTTACCCACGGTATAAACATTCTTGATGGTGGGCTGACCCATCCAACCAACAAGCACGGCAACCATGCCGCTACGGACAGAAGATATGTTGGCGTTCTCGATGCCAAGGTTCTGGATGGTGGCATCGTCGGGCACACGGCTGAAGAGAGCGGTCTCGTAGTATTCGGTATCATTGATGGTGAGGTTCTTGATGACGTGTCCTTTTCCGTCGAATGTGCCCTTATACTGGATATTGACCATGGGAAGACCAGAGCCGTCCACGTCGCCATCGCGGAAGAGTCCGATGGGAGTGAAGTTAGCCACCGTACTCATGTCGATATCGGCAGTCATGGCTGCCTTGGCCGTATTGCTCTTCTGGTTGATGTATGCAGAGTACCAAACGAGGTCGTTGGCTGTGCCGAGCTGATAGAAGCCGTCGGTCAGAGCGATTTCGTAAGTCTCGTTGATGACTCCGCAGACTGTGCAGACGGGCTGACTGTTGTCGGCCACGAAGCTGTGGTCTTCAATAGTGACGGCAGAGACACTGTTAGAGTATTCTGCCACTGTGCCTTCGCTGGGTGTCACGCGGTCGCACTTGTAGCTACCCTTCTTGTAAACGATGCCGTGTGTGTTGCTGAGCACAGGATATGCGTCGGCAGGCTGATCGTTGTCGATGTTCTGGAAGAAGATGTTGCTGCCTGCACCATTATTAATTTTGTAGCAGAGTTCGCCGCTTGCCATCTGTTCGGCGGTGACGGCTGCATAGCTGTTGGTGAAGTCGCCCAAACATACTTTTTCGCAGGTCGTCCAGCAGTTCTTGACTGAGCCTGAGTTGTTCTCGCCAACTACGCCGCCTTTTTGGGTGCCGCCAACGTTCATACTAATCTCGCCGAATGCGAAACAATTCTCTACGGAAGTGTTGCTGCCTACGAAGCCGACAATAGCTCCAATGCGTCCGTCGGTACGGCTGGAAGTGATTGCGACATTCTTCACGCCGATGTTCTTCACCTTGGCACCAGACCCCCATGCCAAACGGCTGAAGAGACCTGCCTCATGGAACTGAGTATCGTTGATGGTGAGGTTGCTGATGATGTGTCCCTGGCCGTCGAACGTGCCCTTATACTGGATGTTGACTGCAGGAAGGCCAGAACTGCAAGCATTGTTGTCGCGGAAGAGACCGATGGGAGTGAAGGCCACGTTCTCGAGGTCGATGTCGGCCGTGAGGACAGCATTGCTACTGTTGGCAATCTTGGTTGCATTGAGAGCAGCAGAGAACCAGCGGAGCTGTGCTGCTGTGCCAATCTGGTATACGCCATCGGTCACAGTGACGAAGGTCATATCGAACGTGCCGCAGAAGTCGCAGATGCCCTCGACATAGTTGTGCGGCTGCACGGTGGGTGAGGCCTCCGTGTTGAGGTATTCAACAGTTGCTCCTTCGGCGGGAGTCAAGCCGTCGCAGCGTACGGTTCCCTTCTGGTAAACCTTGCCGTGTGTGCTGTCGGTGACAGGATAAGCATCAGCATTTGTGCCGAGGTTCTGGTAGAAGGTAGTGCCACCGCTGACGCTACCGTTGAGCAGGAAGCAGAGCTCGCCGCCTGTGACTTGCTCGTCGGTGATGAGTGTCACGCCGCTGGGCGTGTCGTTGTACTTGTCATAGCAGTTAGTGCAGGTGCCGCCGTTTCTGCTGATGAGGGGCAGGGCTGAACTCACCGCTTGTGTCTCGCCGATGTTCCAGCAATTGGTGGCGGTTGGGTGGCTATTATAAAGGTTACCTACAAGCGGGCAGGCCTCTACGGCATTTGCGTTCTCGCTTGTGCCGGTAATCTTACCTGTGTTGCCGCAGTTCACGAACGACAAGGCTGCGTTATTCGACTGTCCGGCGATGCCGCCTACAGACCAGTTAGTGCTCGAAACGTCACCCGTGTTCAGGCAGTTCGTGAAGCTGGCGCTGGCTCCCGAGGCATTGATAAAGCCCAAGAGTCCACCAGTCTGGGAGCCTTTGGTCGTGATGATGCCCGTGTTCGTACAGTTTGTGAACGTTACGTTGCTGTTATTTCCGCTGGCATAGCCCAGGAAGCCGCCGATTTGACTGTTGTTGCCGGTGATGGAAGTCTCGTTGACACAGTTCTGGATGGTGAGGTTGCCTGCGCTGCTGTTGACGAATGCGCCGAAGTGATTCTGCGTCGTGGTCAGCGAGCCGCTCAGGGTGAGGTTCTTGACGGTTGCGCCGCTGGCGGTGGTGTTGATGAGCGGTGCGCCGAGGTTTGTGATGGTGAAGCCGCCGCCGTCGAAGGTGCCGGCATAGTTAGAGAGGCTTGTCCAGCCCTGGCTGGTCATATCGATATTGGCAGTCAGTTTGGCATTGGCCGTGGCCACGTTCGTCAGGTTATGGAAGGCCTTGAGGACGTTGGCATTGGGAATCTGATAGACACCGCCGACGATGAGTGTCGGGTCGATTGCGCCGCAGACAGAGCAGATGCCGTCCACGATGGTGTGCGGGTCGACGATATACTCATTGGGGTCGTTGGTGTACTCTGTCGTGCCGCTGGTCTTGGGCGTCACGCCGTCGCACTGGTAAGTTCCCTTCGTGTAGACTTGGCTGTGAGTGTTGTCGCATACGGGATAGCTGTCTGTGCCGAGCGTCTGATAGAAGGTGGTGCCGCCGCTGACACTGCCGTTAAGCAGGAAGCAGAGCTCACCGCTGGTGACTTGTTCGTCGGTGATGAGTGTCACACCGTTGGGCGTGTCGTTGTATTTGTCATAGCAGTTCGTGAATGTGCCGGTGCCGTTCTGTGTCAAAGGCAGGTTGGCCTGTGTGCCTGTGCCCCATCCTTGTGCTTCGTTGTCAACATATGCCCACTTCATGGTCACGCCGCTGTTCCAGCAGTTGGTGAGCGAGATGGTGCCTGCGGCACTGCCGATGAAGGCACATGCCTTGTCGCCCTTGGAGTCTTGGCAGATAATAGTTCCCGTGTTGCCGCAGTTGCGGAACGTGTAGGTGCCGCCGCTTTTGGCCTCACCGATGAAACCGCCGATGCCTCCGCCCTCGTCGCTCCATATTTTGCCAGTGTTCATGCAGCCTTCGAATGTCACGTTGACGTTATCAGCGTCGAAACCGATGAAGCCGCCTGTCTGGTCCGACCGAACGAAGATTTCGCCCTCGTTCCGGCAGTTGATAAATGTTATTTCGCTATTGGCACCATGAGCTTCTCCGATAAAGCCGCCCACATAGCGGGCGTTGGAGCGGGCGATGTTCAACTTGTTCACGCAGTTCTCGAAGGTTATTTTGCCTCTGCTGTAAGCCACAAAGGGAGAAAAGCCGGTGCTGACGGTCTTTGCGTCGGTGCTCTCGATGGTGAGGTTCTTGATGACTGCTCCGTTATCGGTAGAGCTGAAGAGTCCAAAATTATTCACGTTCTTGATGGTGTGGCCGTTGCCGTCGAAGGTGCCGCTATACCACCACACGCGACCCATGTTGCCTTCCAAGTCGATGTCGTTGTCGAGTACATAGGAGGTGTTTGCGTCAATGGCCCGAAGCTCGTCGGCAGTGCTGATGTGTGTCTGAGCCCAAGCCGAGGTGCCTGTCATACTTAACAGCATGGCAAGCACGGATGAATAAAATTTCTTTTTCATCTGATTAGATTTAGGTTAATAATAAATAATGTTAATACTTGTTTTTCATAGTTGCTGCGGGCGACGCGGGCATGGTATTAGATGGGGGCGTCGCCGGCTTTGGGTTTGTTTTCATGGCTGTGCGGGGTTGAAAACCGCACTTCGGCTTACAAAGTTACACACTTTTTAATATCTACCCCCCCCCCCCACTTGTTAAATCTTGTTAAAGCGCGGCTTTTTGCATTATTTTCTGCGCTTTCCCCGACGTTTTGCATCGCGTTTTGAGGAAGATGTTGTAATTTTGCAGGCGAAAAACGTATTTTGTATCAAACATGTCTGTACTTCTTTCTCTGAGCCGGTGGCTGGCTCGCTACACAAGTCCTTTTATTATACTGATAGCCGCAGTTGCCTTTTTCATTCCCGACGCTTTCGGTTGGGTTCAGCAAGGGCATCGGGCGTCGGTCATCCTGGGCCTTATCATGCTGACGATGGGCTGCACGCTTTCTCCGGACGCTTTCCGCATCCTGCTGTCGCGGCCTGTTGACATCCTCATCGGAGTCGTTGCGCAGTACATCGTCATGCCGTTGGTGGCTTGGGCGCTGGCTAATCTTTTCGGACTCAATGCCTTCATGACTGCAGGCATCATCCTTGTGGGCTGCTGCCCGGGGAGTGTGGGCAGCAACTTCATGAGCTTTCTGTGCAAGGGGGACGTGGCCTACAGCGTAGGCCTGACGGCTGTGAGCACTGTGCTTTCGCCCTTCGCGACGCCGCTGCTCGTGCTGTGGCTTGCAGGGGCGGAGATTGAGGTGAATGCCTGGGGGACGATGCAGGACATTCTGCTCGTGATGCTTCTGCCCATGGCGCTGGGTGTGACGCTCAACTACTTTCTGGGAAAGAGAAAGGGCTTCAGGCTGCTGCAGGGAGTCATGCCGGGTGTGAGCGTCGTGTGCCTGGCGTGCATCGTGGGAGGCGCCATCTTCGCCGTGCACCCTCAGCTCGTGGAGAACGGGACGAAGCTCATCTTGCTGACATTGGCGGTGGTGACGTTGCACAACGGCGTGGGCTATCTGCTGGGCTACCTCGTGGGTCGTGCGTTCGGCTTCGACAGTGCCAAGCAGCGGACGCTTTCCCTCGAGGTGGGGATGCAGGATGCCGGCATGGCAACGGTGCTGGCCCGCAACGTCTTTGCCTCGCCCGACATCATTGCGATGAACCCGATGGCAGCCCTGGCGGTGTTCCCCTGCGCCGTTTCGTGTGCCTTCCATAGCATCTCGGGCACGCTGCTGGCAGGGTTCTTCTCGTGGCAGGACGAGAGGAAAATGAAGAAATGAAGAAATGAAAAATGAGAAAATAAGGAAATGAGAAAATGGGAGATGAAATTTCTATCATCTCCATCCTCTTTCCTAAATCATCTATGCAGAGGCTTCAAAACTCCGCGTGCGATGTTCATTGCAGCATCATGACCATGCAATTGCAACATCATGAATCTGCAATTGCAGCATCATGACCGTGCAATGAGAGCCCTGTACGGTTCCGGGAACCGTGGCGCAGGGCGTGGGCTGACAACGGATATGGCGTCCCAATCGTTCTGTCGGATTTGCAATCCGACAGCACTGAATATAAGCATTTGAAATGCGAGAAAACTTGAACCCAAATCGGTCATTAGAACGAAGGACTCAAAGATATGAATCTAAGAACTTCTATTTTAGTCCTAGCACATTTCTTCTTGGCATCTTTCCGCCTTATGTGCGGTCACAATGCCCGCATTGCTCCCTTACATAAGACGAAAACCTGCTCTAAGAAGAAATGCACGCTGACTAAAATACTACTGACCGATTTGGGTTGAATTGCGGGATTGCAAATCCCTATATTCCCAAACGTGCGGATTACAAATCCGCACGAACAGGCCGAAAAATGCCTTGCGGATGGCGGACGCGCCACGGCGCGTCCCTACATGCAGGCTGGCGAAGTAGCAATGAGGCGGACGCGCCACGGCGCGTCCCTACAGGGGAGGTAGGATGACAAGCCGGGCGTATGTGCCTCAAAGCCCTGTGGGGCTGTCGGGAAGGGTCAGGGAACAAGGACCTTGCGGCCGTCGGAGTTGATGAAGATGCCCTTGCGTCCGCCGCCGAACGGCACGCTGCGACCATTGATGTCGAACCATTCGCATCCTGCCTTGCCGAAGGACGACGGCGTCTTCTCTGCAAGGTTTCCGATGCCGTCGGGCGTGTCGATGATGATCGGTTCGGGCTGTGGGTCCGCATCGGGCGTGGGGATGTCGTAGGGAGTGAGCGAGTCGTAGATGTAGTTGGCACGGCCTCTGAGCCAGCTGGCAGCGCGGCGTGAAAGCGTGACGTAGGCGGTGTTGTCCTTCTCCGAGCAGAAGCTCTGTACGTTGTGCCTGAAGGATGGGGCAGCATAGTTGTAGAAATCGACGACATAGCTGCAGAGTTCGTCGAGCCGACCATCGCCGATGAAGCTGTGCCAAAGCCGGAAGTAGGCCTCATCGACGGCCGGATGCCTGTAGCGAAGGTCGTACCATAAGCCATTGACCTTGTTCATCAGGCTGCCGAAGAAGGACTTTTCCTTGCAATTCTCGAAGTATGTGGCCGATGTCTGCCTGTAGCCGAAGGCCCAGTCCCAGTCCCATGTGGGCCCCATGTGCCAGGGTGTGGGGTCGGGGGCAACGGAGAAAGCGTCGGCGTCGGTGACGTTTTCGCTGTAGAGGAAGACGCTTTTGGGATGAACGAACTCGAAGTTGATGCACAGGTCGTTGACCATGAGGAAGCTGACAAGGCTCTGGAGGTCGAAATGGTTCAGACATTCGTCGTCCGAGCCGTAGCGAAGCGTCTCGAGGGCCGTCTGCCAGTCGTAGAGAATGTCCTGCATGGTGATGTTCAGGAGGGAGTCTTCCTCGTCGAAGTCAGGGTCGTGGATCTTCGTACTGACGCGGTAGGCGTTGTCCGGGAAGATGGCTACGTCGTCATAGGTGTCGAGTTCGAGCATGGCCGCACAGCTCTCATCGTCGAGATCGACGGAGTTGTTCTTCAGTCCCACCTTTTCCGTCAGGTTATAGCTGCCTCGGTAGGTGCCGTTGATGTAGAGCTCTACGGGCACGATGTGGCAGGGTGCGTCGCATCCGGCCAAGGCCGAGAGCTTGTGGCCCACGGCATTGCAGAGCATGGAGCCTGTCTGCTTGTTGCCGAGCAGCACCCAGTGCTTGCCAGCCTTCATGCCTAACGGCTTCTGCTTCTCGCTGAATTTGAAATGATACGAATTCTTGCTTCTGGAGGACGTTGACCAACTCGAATTGCCGCGCCCCTTGATGAGAATATCGGTGGTGGGCATGTCGGGGAAGATGCCGCCCTGGATGGAGATGGTGCCGCTGATGAAGGACGTCTTGCTCAGGGGTACGGCGCCCGTCTTAGTGGTGATGTTGATGCACGGCACTTTGGCAAGCGTGGAACTCGTCGTGGGGAAATCGACCTCGACGGTCACCTCGCGGCCGAAGGGGACGTAGCGGTACACAGTCAGGCCCTGCCCGTCGTCCTCAATGGAGAGCCTTCGCCAGCACCGGCGGCCAAGGGTATAGGTGGCAGGCACAGCCATGTTCCTCCGCGAGACCTTGCTCTCCTGCCGCTGCAGCCCTATCCAAGCCTCCGCATCGCTGTCGGTGAGGCCAAACGTGGGCGTGAGGTAGCGACCAATCTGCACGACCTGCAGGCGGACAGTGTCCTTCTGGAGGTCGGCCGCCGAAGCAACCGCGTCCTGAAAGAGCTGGTCGTTGTGCTTGTCATTATAGCGAAAGAAAGAGAAACGGGGCAGCCGGACGGGACATTCCCGCACGACCTTCCGGGCCTCGGGGACAAGGAGTGTCTTGCCCGAGACGAGGGAAAGGCGCACGCCGTCGGCAGCAATCTGCCAGCCGGCCACGGCATCGTCGGGCACAGCCGTCAGCGTGTCGGCCGGCCCAAGCACATAGACATAGTCCTCGGCCCGCAGGCAGGACGCAAAAACCAACAGGACGAGGCAGACAACAGCCTTCCTCATCCCAGACATTCCTGTTTTGTGTTTTTCATTCCGGTACTTTCCAATTGTTCTCCCAGCCCTTTCCTCAGTCATAGGAAAAAAGGAGAAGCAAGCGATGGCCCGACGAAGCCAAGCCATTGTCCGCTTGCTTCTCACACAGCGTTAGCCTTATTTTTGGAGAAACTACTCGTCGAGTTTGATGCGCACGTTGCGATACCAGACGTCATCCCCGTGGTCCTGGAAGGCGATGTAGCCGCCGTCCTTCTGTCCCTCGACAATCATCAGGTCGTAAGCAGCAGGGAATTCTCCGCCTTTGCAGAACTTACTTCCATCGAGCATCTCTTTCCACTTCGGTGTCCAGAGGTGATATTCGAGCACTTCCTCACCGTTTTGGTAGTGCCAGACAGAGCCTTTGAAGACACGAATCTTCACGGTGTTCCATTCGCCGAAGGGCTTTGCATTCTGCGGCACGGCAGGAATCATGTCGTAGAGCGAAGCAGCCTGGCGGTTGCCGTCCTTTCCTTGGTTGGCATCCTCGTGGTTGGCGTTGTCAAGAACCTGATATTCGGAGCAAGACTGCCAGATGGGGAGGTAGTTGCCGTCCTTTCCTTTGGCTTCCTGAGCGAGGTAGAAGATGCCGGAGTTGCCGCCCTTGCTGATTTTGTACTCGCACTCGAAGGTGAAGTTCTTGAACTTGTGGGCGAAGAGCAAGTCGCCTCCGCCTTCCACCTGTGCCTCGCCGGTGCCACTCCCCTTGAGATGGATGCAGCCGTCGGCGTTCTCCCAGCTTGTGGGCACAGCGTCCTGACCGTAACCGCGCCATCCGTCGAGACTCGTCCCGTCGAAGAGGACATAGTATCCCTCGGCATCCTGCTTGAGCAGAGAGAGGTCGTACTGTTCGTTGTCAACGATTGTTGCGCTATCCTGCGGGGCATTGGGGTCTTGCTTCTCTACGCAGTTCTTGCAAGCGTCGCAGTCGCAGGTGCATTTGCACTTGTTCTGGCAGCATGAGGCCAGAAGCATTGCTGCCGAAGCAGCAACGAATAGAAATTTTTTCTTCATGATTGGTTGAATTTATGTGTTCTTTTGCGTTTGATACATATTATAATATATAGGAAGCCCGATGTGAGGCAGCGTTGTAGCAAGCCTCCGGGCGACGGGACGTCCGAGCCTCCGCCCTACTTCCAGTCGCTCAGGTCCACGGGGTTCTCGATGACGGAGGGTATCTTTTCGAAGATTCTGCGCCACTTCTCCGTGTCGAACTTCGGGCGACGATCGTAGTAGTACACACCATTCTTCTCCTGCTCCACGTCGGTGATCTGAGTATAGCAGAAGCCTGTGATGTGCTTGCAGGCGATGATGGCATCAACCTCCTTTTCGAGAATCTGGAAGAAATCGTCCTCCGTCTCAATCTGTGCGCCGTATCCCCAGGAATTGGCACGCTCGGCCTTGGGAATCCAACCGAGTCCGCCGAATTCATCCAGCATGTATGGCTGGCCATCGTACTTGGCGAGCCAGTCCTTGTCGCGCATGTTTCGGTAAGGCTCCACGCCCTGCTTGAAGGTATGGTTGGCTACGAGGCGGTCGTACTCACGGGTGTAGTCATGAACCGACCAGATGTCTGTCTTGACATGGCTGTCGCCGCTGGCATCGTTGACGGGTCGTGTGGGGTCGATGGCCTTGGTGAGATTGTAGAGATCGTTGACGAAGCGGACGTAAACGCCGTCGCGTGCGCCCCAAGTCTCGTTGAGAGGCGTCCAGGTGACAATGCTTGGATGGTTGCGATCGCGCACCAATTCGTCGGCCCACTCAGTGAGGAAGTTGCGGACAGCTTCTTCGTTGTTGACATCCAGGCCCCAGCTTGCTTGTTCTGCCCAAGTGATGTATCCGAGTTTATCTGCCCAGTAGAAGTAGCGTTCCTCGAAGACTTTCTGGTGGAGTCGCGCACCGTTGAAGCCGACGGCCTTGCTCATCTCGATGTCCTTCTTGAGCGCTTCGTCGCTGGGAGCCGTCCAGATGCCGTCGGGATAGTAGCCCTGGTCGAGCACAAGGCGCTGGAAGTAGGGCTTGTTGTTAAGGTAGAAGTAGCCGCCGGCGAGGTGGATTTTGCGCATTCCGACGTAGGATTTCACCTGGTCGACAACGTTGCCCTTGGCGTCACGCACGGTGTAGGTGACGTCATAGAGGTTGGGTGTCTCGGGAGTCCACAGCTTGGGTTTCTTGACGGGGAGCACGACGACGGTGTTATTGGTGGCGGGAGCTGTGCGGCTGGCCACGACCTTCTTGCCGTCGAGCACTTCCACGGTGAGCGTGCCGCCGTTGGTCTCTTCGTAGAACTCAGGGCGAACAACGAGCTGCTGCTGGTCGATGTCGGGCGTGGCGAACACCTGTTTGAGTGCCATCGGGCTGACGGGTTCCATCCAGACCGTTTGCCAGATGCCGGTGACGCGTGTGTAGTTGCAGCCTGCGCTGTGGAGCGACGTGCTCTGCTTGCCGCCTGGCTGCTTGCCGCCGCGCAGGGCGTCCTTGACCATGATGACGAGGTTGGCGCTCTCGCCTGCTTTCACATAGGGTGTGATGTTGAGGGAGAAGGACGAACCGGTGCCGCAATGACGGCCAGCCTTACGCCCATCGATGTAGATGGTAGCGTCGTAATCGACGGCACCGAAGTTGAGCATGACGTTCTTGCCAGCCCATGCAGCAGGGATGCTAATGGTGCGCTGGTACCAGAGGCAGGGGATGAAGTCGGTGTACTGCACGCCCGAGAGGCTGCTCTCAGGGCAGAAGGGGACGGTGATCTTGCCGTCGAATCCCTTACTCTCGCGCCATCCTTTCTCTCCACCCGTTTGACCGAAGTCGAAACTGTAGGTCCAGGTGCCGTTGAGGTTGACCCAGTCGGTGCGTTCGAACTGCGGTCGTGGATACTCGCTGCGGGGAAGATCCGCAGCATTGGCCGTGTTGCTCAGTCCAAGCAACAGGGTCGCTGCCATGAGCAGCTTGCTGAAGTTTTTCATTTCGTAGTGCTTTTATTATATTAATAATGTATAGTCTTGTCTGATGCCGCACGGGGCGATGCTCGGCCCGGAAGAGGCTTCCCGAAACGCAGCACGCGGGGATTGGCATCGCAGCACGCGGGGATTGCCGTCGCAACACGCGGAGATTGGCATCGCCGCGTGCGGCGTTTCCGACACCCCTGCGTCAGAACAGCCCGTCGAACAGGTCGCCCTGCACCGACTTCTTGGCTGCGGCGGTCTCCTTCTTGTAGAGTTTCTGCAAGGCGGCCACGGTCTGACGCACCTCGTCGCGCAAGGTTTCGGGCGCCAGCACCTCGACGTCTGTGCCGAACGACAGCAGGAAGCAGTGCAATTCGTGGCTCATGGGGAGCTCAGCCTGCAAGGTGACGGAGCCGGACTTCGTGTCTGTGCTGCGCTGAAGGACTTCGGGATTGCCCAGTCTGCTGCGGACTTCTTCCTCTCGGGCCATGATGCGAAGGGTGACAGGCACAAGGGGTCCGTCGGGCAAGGCAGGGGCTGGAGCCTCAGAGCCTTCGTAGTTGAGGAAGGAGGCCGCCTTGAGCAGCGGATTCTTCCAGTTGAGGTTGATGTAGCGCAGGATGCGTTTGTGTCCACGACGAAAGCGAGGTTCCAGCCGGGCTCCTTTCTTCTGGAAGTAAGCCACGTCGTTTTGCAGCATACGCTTGCTGCAACTGAAGTCGCGGTTCACGGCCTTCAGCCGCTGATTGACGTAGTGAATCAGACTCCGGGTGTTGCCCGTCTCGTTTGTCTTAGTGCGTTCTCCCATGAAATACTCCATCACGGGGTCGCGAAGCGCCTCGTCGAGAATCATCCAACGAAGGCGTTGCAAGTCGTTCTGTATCATCTTTCCTTATTCAATAGTTCGTGTTTGTTCGTCCCTCGCCCCAGCCCGGGCTGCCGGACATCCGCCACGGCATTCCGGCCCGCAGGGTGCGGGAAGCCCCTACAGATTCTTCAGGAACTCGGGGATGCTCTTGATGGTCTCGGTCATGCGGCGGAAGATGGTCTGCTGTGGCGCGGTAAACACCTTCTCTGCGCTGATGGTGTAAGTGCCGGAACCGACGACGAGGCACAGCTCGTTGCCTTCAATCTCTGCACTTGCCCAGCGCAGGCTGTGCATTCCCTGCACGGTATAACCGCTTGGGACGTGGATGCGGGCTGAGGTGTTGGCAGGAATGTCAACCTTCCACTCGATGCCTTCCTCTGTCCGCCACCACTCGCTGCACACCGTTCCGTAGGGCGTCTCGTGGGTTGCACGCACATGATTCAGTTCCTCCGGCATATTGAGGGACATGTCAAGCTCTTTGTAGGCACGGCTTTTGGAAGATTGCCTGATGCCTGCCAGGTCGCCATACAGCCATACAAGCAGGTCGCCGAGCAGCATGATGTGGTTTCCGCTGTTCATTGCCGGGTCAGCCGTATCGCCGTTCCACAGTTCCCAAATGGTCGTTGCGCCTTTGCCAAGCATATATCCGAAGCTCGGGAAGTCCTCTTGCAGCACGATGCGCATGGCCAGGTCGAGGTGACCGCGGTGCGTGAGGCACGTCATGAGGTGCTGCATGCCCAGAACTCCACAGCTCACATGGCTGCCATAAGTGTTCTTCGTCACGTCGACGATGTTCTGCACGACACGCTCCTCGTCCCCTTCCGGCACAAGGCCGAACTCCAGAGAGAGAAGGTTAGCGGTCACCGTGTTGTTGGAGTAGCTTCCTGTCTCCTTATGGTAGAAATGTTTGTTGTACGCCTCCTTGAGTTTCTGCTGCCGACGGTCGTAGTCGAGCATATCGCCCTCAAGGCCAAGCTGCATAGCCATCTGCCCCATCATCGTGAGCATACTATAGTACATGGCCGAAGAGATGAGCGTTCCGTCCGTACGGCGTGCCGGGTCCTCGCTATGGATGAGGTCCGGCCGCTCGGGGGGCATACACCAGTCTCCGTAGCAGTTCGTCGTGACGAGTCCATCCTTGAGGTTGTTCTCCAGATAGCGCAGATAGTTCTGCAGGAAAGGGTAGTACTTGAGCACGGCATCGATGTCGTTGTATCTCCTGTAGAGCATGTATGTGGCATAGACGGAGAGGGCTCCCCAGGCCACATCCTTGTTCCTCACCACCCAGAAGGCAGGGGCCACGTCGGCGATGAGGCCTTCCTCGTCCTGCGTGTCGGCTACGTCCTGGAGCCACTTGAAGTAGAGTGCTCCATTGTCCACCAAGAGGTTTTCCCCGTAGCAGCCCAGGGTGTGGTCGCCCAGCCAGCCCATTCTCTCGTCGCGCTGCGGGCAGTCGGTGGGCATACCGTGGTAGTTGCCGATGATGCCCCAGTAGGCATTCTCGTGCAACTTTGTGAGCAATTCGTTGTCGCACCAGAAGGTTCCCTGGTCAGCCATGTCGTCGTAGATGACAAGGCCCGTGATGTCCTTCAGCCTCGGCTCTCGGTCGATGCCCGAAACCTCAGCATATCGGAATCCCTGATAGGTGAGTTCTGGCTGATAGGTGAAGGTTCCGTCGGCCGACGGCACATAGGTATCGGTACATTTGGCAGAGCGTAGGTTAGCCACGGAGAGCTTTTCGGAGTCCTGCGGGTCAAGGATTTCGGCATGACGAATGGTGATTGGCACGCCTTTGTGTCCCGTGAGACGCAGACGAAGCTGTCCCACCATGTTCTGACCCATATCTATAATGTAGCGACCGTCAGTCGTTTTGCGGATACTCTTTGGCCTTAGTTCCTTCTGCACCCGCATTCCATGGCAAGGTTGGGCTTGGACGAGTCCGGCAGGCGACTTCATTTGCTGTGCCTGCTGCCAATGGCTGTCGTCGAAGGCGGCTGTCTGCCAACCTTTCATCTCACGTTCTGCCTCGTAGCGTTCCCCGTTCCATAGATTGTTGGCCTGAATGGGTCCTTCTGCCGTCACTTTCCATTTATTGTCGGAAACAATGGTGAGCGTGTCGCCGTCCGTCTCTATTACGAGCTGTGCCTTGAGCCGTGGCAGCCCGAAGCTTGTGCAGTTCTGGCTGAAGCCAAGTGCGTAGCCGTTGCCAAGGAGGGAGCTGATGGCGTTAGCGCCGCGATGTAGGAGTGACGTGACGTCGTATGTGTTGTAATAGACTGTCTTGTTGTAGTCCGTTTGCAGTGTGCCGAAGACATCGGGGCTGACGGGTTTGCCGTTGATGAAGGTGCGTCCCCATCCGATGTTGCTGACGTAGAGCGTCGCACGCCGCACCTTTTCGCCGATCTGGAAGGAGCGTCGGAGGTAGCGGGCAGGCAGGTCATAGACCCTACTGTCGGGCGTTTTGCCGTTAACTGCCTCTTCCGCGCCTATCCACTGTGCAGCATTGTCGAACTGCTTGATGCCTGTCAGGAAGCTTTGGATGGGGCTTTTGAGGTGCTCTCCAGTGCTGAGCCAGGTCTCCACCTGCCAGAATATGCGGCTTTGGTAGGGGAGTCTTCGTCCCTGATAAGGGATTGCCACGCTTTCATCTGAGTTGACCCTTTCGCTGTCCCACAGGAGATTGCCTCCCGGCAAGAAGTCATCCTCCGTCTGAGCCACGCGGATGCGGTAGGCCACCTGCCAGACGTTGGGTTTCTTGCTGACGGTTTGCCAGGAGAACTGTGCGGTGCGGGTGATGCCGGCGGGTTCCTTCATGCGGCACACGCGGAAGCCTGTCAGCTCGCTCGGCAGGGCAACCTGTACTATCATGAATAATGCTGCCAATGGCAGGATAAAGCGTTTCATTTTCATCCTTTTTACATAATATGCGACACAAAGTAACACTTTTTTCGTCAAATATGAAAGTTTTTGTCGGAAAAAACTTAATTTTGCGTCACGAGCCGTTATCTTTTATGACAATATAAACAAGAAAATCCGAAAAATTATGAAAAGATTGCAACTTTTGGCAGCGTTGTGGCTCACCGCACTTGCTGCCGTGGCTCAACAAGCCATTTTCGAGAAACACGACACACGTTCGCCGCAGCTGAACGCGGACGGCACGGTTACGCTCCGCATCAAGGCGCCGGAGGCCACAAAGGTGTCGGTCGTCGGCGACTGCATCAGTGGCGGTCGGGCAGAAATGACCAAGGAGGGCGACATGTGGACGTACACTACGGACGCCCTGCCTGCCGAGCTCTACAACTATCGCTTCTACGTGGACGGTGCAGAGGTGCAGGATGCCGGCAACATTGAACGCAGCCGCGACGTCCGCTCCTTCATGAGTACCTTCATCGTGAGCCGGGAAGAGGGCGACAAGGGTTGGCTCTACCAGAATCACAACGTGGAGCACGGCGACGTCAGCCACGTCTGGTACGACAGCCCGACGCTGGGTATGAGGCGACGCATGAGCATCTACACGCCGCCAGGCTACGACAAGGGCAAGGCCTACCCGGTGCTCTACCTGCTCCACGGCGCTGGCGGCGACGAGGAGGCGTGGCTGACGCTGGGACGCATGGCGCAGATCATGGACAACCTCATCGCACTGGGCAAGGCAAAACCCATGATTGTGGTGACGCCCAACGGCAACGCTTCGGACGATGCCGGACCGCTCGAGACGGGACTGAGCAAGAAGGAATGGCCGCAAAAGACTTACGAAGAGAGTTTTCCCGACATCATGAACTACGTCAAGGAGCACTATAAAATCAAGAAGGGTGCAGCCAACACGGCCATCTGCGGGCTCTCGATGGGCGGATACCACACGTTCCGCATCAGTATGCTCAATCCCAAAGCCTTCGGCTACATGGGTCTCTTCTCGGCAGCCGTGCGCCTGGACCGTTCGCAGAAGAGCCTCGAGGAGCAACTCCAAGAGCATCCCGAGGCCGTGGAGCAGTTGAAGGCACTCTTCGACGCACAGCCTAAGCTCTACTGGATAGCCATCGGCAAGGAAGACTTCCTGTTCGGGCAGAACGTAGCCCTGCGGTCGTACCTCGACAAGATGCACTATCCCTACGAATACTACGAGAACGAGGGCGGCCACATCTGGCGCAATTGGCGCATCTACCTGTCGATGTTCGCGCAAAGGCTGTTCTGAAGAAGACCAACGGACCCCCTCTGACTCCCCCTCAAGACCCCCCTCTGACTCCCCCTTTAGGGGGAGAAATGCAGGCGAAGGGGCTGCCAGACGAAGCCTCAAGGCACTCTCTGACTTCCCCTCCAACTGGAGGAATGCAGGCGAAGGGGCTGCCAGGGGAAGCCTCCCCCTAGAGGGGGAGGTTTGGAGAGGGTCTCATTTTTTGTCAAAAATTTTTCCCACGCCGTCGCTTCTGACGGACTGTTTTGAGGTCTCCGGCACTCGGAGACCTTTTTCGTGAAATACGGCCTCAAATCGAACCGCACTTGACAATCAGCAACTTGCAAGGCGACGTTTTCGAGCGACGTGTTAAGAAAGTACAACAACCGTCTGCCGTAATGCAAACCAAAGCACAGAAAAGCCTCGAAAGCAGCCTGACTTTTCACCGAACATCGCCTGCCGTTTCAGCCAACACCCCGTGCTGTGATTGCCAACACCCCGTGCTGTTTCTGAAATCACCCCGTGCCGAAAGCCTCATCACGGCGTTCGTCGACAGAAATAATGTCGTGGATTTTCCAAGAAAACCATGCGCCTTTTATTCTCCTCCGGCACGTCCTCCCGAAGCCCATCCCCGCCCGCGAGAGCAAATTTTTCACTGTTCACTATTCACTTTTCACTTTTTTTCCGTACCTTTGCACGCGGAAACTATAGAAACGACCCGATTATGGCGACAGCAACAAGACAGCGGCATACGTCGCAGCCCATCGCAAGGTGCTGGGACATCGCCAAGGACATGGACGACAACCAGAAGTTGGAACTGATAGAAATGCTGGCGGAAAGCATGAAGCCGAAAGCCGGCAGAAGGCAAGAGGCCGAAGGGGAAGACTGCTCGCCCAAGCCCTACACGATGGACGAGGTCAACGCCATGCTCGATGCAGCAGAAGCAGAAATGGCCGCCGGCTACGGGATTCCCGACGAGGAGGTGTGGCGAGAACTGGAAGAGGAGTTTGCCAAGACCGATGCAGAAGAGGACAACGGGCAACACACCGCCGCCCACAGAGAAGCATATCAACAAGAATCGATATGACAATCATCTGGCAAACCGAAGCAAGAACATCGTTCAGGCAGATAGCCCAATACATCAACAAGAGGTTTGGCCGCAAGGCAAGACAGGAATTCTTGCAAAAGGTCAAGGACACAGAATTGCTCCTGAAGGACCAACCCGGCATCGGTTCGCTCGACCCCCTCTTTGCCGACCGCACCAACGCCTACCGCAGCATCATCATCAACGGGCTGAGCAAAATGGTTTACTGCACCAAAGGCAATGCCATCCACATCGTTGCCTTTTGGGACTGCCGCCGCGAACCAAACAGACAGGCTGCCACAGCCAAACAGACTTAACGCAACACAAACAAAATAAACCAAACAAAATTACAATTATGAAAAAGTTCTTTATCGCAGCCCTCGCGCTGCTCATGTGCGCAGGCAATGCAAAAGCTCTCGACAACGAACCCGAAGAAGGCTTCACCTTCATGGGACTCTTCGGCATGAACATTTCCAAACTCCAGAACAGAGGTTACAATGCCAAGGTAGGTGCCACGATGGGCGGCCGCGTGGACTATGTCCTCCCCAATGCCCACGGCACATACGTCACCGCCGGACTCGACTGGACCATGAAGGGCGGCAAGGTTTCCTACGACGAGACTGTAGAAGGTCAGGAAGTTGGTGCAACCGCCAAGTACGCTCTCCACTACTTCGAGATTCCCATCCGCGTCGGCTTCCGCTACAACCTCAACGATGAGTTTGGCTTCTACGGCGAACTCGGTCCCTACTTCGCCATCGGCGTGGGCGGCAAGCACAGACTGAGCGTCGACATGGACGGCGAGGCTGCCAACCTCATCGAAGACGCTGGCACCTACAAGGCTTTCAAGAAAGCCGACTACGACCTCACTTTGCCCAACAAACTTCCCTTCCAGCGCTGGGACGCAGGCATCGGCTTCCGCGTCGGCGCAGAGTACAACCAGCACTACAACCTCATGTTCGGTTGCGACTGGGGCTTGGCAGACATCTATCGCGACAAGTTGCGCGACCAATTCTACGAAGCAACATTCCGCACAACAAGCCTTCCCAAAGTCAAGAACTTCAACTTCAGCATCACATTTGGCTACCGTTTCTAATAAGCAATGGCAAAGGAATATAACTTTCGCGAAATAGAACAAAAGTGGCACCGCCTCTGGACGCAGCGCCAGACCTACAAGGTGACCGAGGACACCGAACGCCAGAAATTCTACGTCCTCAACATGTTTCCCTATCCCAGCGGCGCAGGACTCCATGTGGGCCACCCCCTGGGATACATCGCCAGCGACATCTATGCCCGGTACAAAAGGCTCCAGGGCTTCAACGTCCTCAACCCGATGGGCTACGACGCCTACGGTTTGCCCGCAGAACAATATGCCATCAAGACCGGACAGCACCCCGAGAAGACCACCTTCGCCAACATCGACCGCTATCGAGAACAGCTTGACAAGATAGGATTCTCTTTCGACTGGGACCGCGAGGTGCGCACCTGCACCCCAGACTACTACCGATGGACGCAATGGGCCTTCCAGAAGATGTTCAATTCCTACTTCGACGAAGACCTCCAGAAAGCACAACCCATAGAAAAACTCATCGACAAGTTCAAGCGCGAAGGCCGCTGGCCCTCCGACCCAAAAGCACAGAGCGACCTGCTCATGAACTATCGTATCGCCTTCCTCGGCGAGACAATGGTCAACTGGTGCCCAGGGCTCGGCACGGTGCTCGCTAACGATGAAGTCGTCGAAGGCGTCAGTGTCCGCGGAGGCTTTCCCGTAGAACAGAAGAAGATGCGGCAGTGGTGCCTCCGCGTCAGCGCATACAGCCAGCGACTCCTCGACGGACTCGACACAATCGACTGGAGCGAAAGCATCAAGGAAACACAGCGAAACTGGATAGGCCGTTCGGAAGGAACAGAAGTGGAGATAAAGGTAGACGGCAACCCCGACGCCTCCTTCACCATCTTCACCACCCGGGCCGACACAATGTTCGGCGTTACCTTCTTTGTCCTCGCCCCTGAAAGCGAACTCGTTGACAAGTTGACGACATCCGGGCAGCGTGCCGCCGTAGAAGACTATCTGAGATATGTAAAAAGCCGCACCGAGAGGGAACGCATGATTGACCATACCGTCACAGGCGTCTTTAGTGGTGCCTATGGAATCAATCCCATTACGGGAGACAAGTGTCCCATTTACATCGCAGAGTACGTCCTTGCCGGTTACGGAACAGGCGCCATCATGGCAGTGCCTGCTCATGACAGCCGAGACTATGCCTTTGCTCGTCACTTCAACCTTCCCATCATTCCACTCGTGGAAGGCGCCGACGTCTCAGAGGAAAGCTATGATGCCAAGGAAGGCACTGTCACCAATTCGCCAAGCTCGCCCGATGGCAGCGTAGAGTACGATGGTGAGCGCCTCGTACTCAACGGCCTTTCGATAAAAGAAGCCATCGCTGAGACGAAACGCTTCGTCCAGGCACATCACTTGGGCCGCATCAAGGTGAACTATCGTCTGCGCGACGCCATTTTCAGCCGTCAGCGTTACTGGGGAGAACCTTTCCCCGTATATTATAAGAAAGGCATCCCCACGATGATACCCGAAGATTGTTTGCCAATAGAACTGCCGCAGGTGGAGAAATTCCTGCCTACCGAGACGGGTGAACCTCCTCTTGGCAACGCACAAATGTGGGCGTGGGACGAAGTAAACCGCAAGATTGTGGACAAGAAACTCATTGACGAGCAGACAATCTTCCCCATCGAGCTTTACACAATGCCAGGCTTCGCAGGCTCAAGCGCCTACTATTTGCGCTACATGGACCCGCACAACAGCGAGGCACTGGTCAGCGATCGTGCGGCAAGCTATTGGCAGAACGTCGATCTCTACGTCGGCGGCTCCGAACATGCCACTGGTCACCTCATCTATTCGCGCTTCTGGAACAAGTTTCTCTTCGACCATGGCGTAAGCAAGAAGGAGGAACCCTTCCAGAAACTCGTTAATCAGGGCATGATACAGGGTCGCTCTAACTTCGTTTATCGCATCAAAGAGACCAATACTTTCGTTTCCCTCGGCCTGAAAGACCAGTACGATGTCACGCCGATCCACGTCGATGTCAATATCGTCAAGAACGATGTGCTCGACATCGAAGCGTTCAAAGCCTGGAGCCCTGAGTATGCCACGGCAGAATTCATCCTTGAGGATGGCAAATACGTCTGCGGTTGGGCCATAGAAAAGATGTCGAAGTCGATGTATAACGTGGTGAATCCGGACATGATCGTGGAGAATTACGGCGCCGACACCCTGCGTCTCTACGAGATGTTCCTTGGTCCGGTGGAGCAATCGAAGCCGTGGGACACCAACGGCATCGACGGTTGCTTCCGTTTCCTCAAGAAGTTGTGGGCTTTGTACTGGGACAAAGACGGCAACCTGACTGCCACGGACAGCGAACCCTCTGCCGAAAGCCTCAAGACGCTGCACAAGCTCATCAAGAAGGTAACGGCCGACATCGAAGTGTTCTCTTACAATACAAGCATCTCGGCCTTCATGGTCGCCGTGAACGAACTGACTCAGCAGCGTTGCACCAGTCGCCTGGTGCTCCAGACGTTGCCCGTTCTCATCGCACCCTTCGCCCCGCACATTGCCGAGGAGCTTTGGGAAGCCTTGGGATGCGAGGGAAGCGTCTGCGATGCCAAGTGGCCTCAATACGACGAGAAGTATCTTGTGGAGACAAGCGTGAAGCTTGGCGTGCAGTTCAACGGAAAGGTACGCTTCGACATGCTCTTCCCTGCCGACGCCACGCCGGAGCAAATGATCGAACTTGCCACGTCGGCACCCGAGGCAGCGAAGTACCTTGACGGTATGCAGGTAGTGAAAACCATCGCCATACCCAAACGCATCGTCAACATCGTGGTGAAACCTAAAGCATAATGCCAAAGATACAGGTAAGCTATAGAAGAGTCTGGGAGTTCGTGGTCGACTTCCTTGCCATCAACATCGGGTTGGCTACCTACTCACTTGGGTGGGCGGCCTTCCTGTTACCCTATCACATTACGACGGGAGGCATGACGGGTATGTTTGCCATCGTGTACTATGTGACGGGATTCCCCGTGAGTTACGCCATACTCATTGCCAACAGTATCCTCTTGCTCTTTGCCTTGTGGCAGTTGGGCTGGAAGTTTACCATCAAGACGTCGTATGCCGTCCTTGCTCTCTCCACATACCTGCAGCTGGGACAGGAGTTGATGACGGACGACGCGGGCAACCTGATGCAGATACTTGGCGAGGGGCAGGACTCGATGGCCTGTGTGCTGGGAGCCATACTGAACGGCCTTGGCATCGGAATCGTCTTTCTGACAGGAGGCAGCACGGGTGGATGGGACATCATAGCGGCGTTGGTGAACAAGTACCGCAACATTTCCTTTGGCCGCGCGCTGCTTTTCCTGGACTTCCTCGTCATAGCGTCTTGCTGGCCCATCTTCCATGATGTCAGGATGGTGGTGTTCGGATATGTCACGCTCGTGGTATATACTTATGCCCTGGACATGCTGGTGAACAGTGCCAGACAGGACATCCAGTTCATCATCTTCACACGCAAGGCCGACGACATCTGCCAGCGTATCATCTCGGAAACGTGTCACAGCGTCACCTCCATGGACGGCGAAGGCTTCTACAGCCATCAGGACATCAAGGTGCTCATCACGATAGTTCACAAGCGCGAGGCAGTGAAGATTCTTCGCATGATACAGGAGACCGACCCGGCAGCCTTCGTGTCGCAGAGCCGAGCCGAAGGCGTCTATGGAAACGGATTTAATGCCATCAAGCCATGACGATGAAGGATATCATAGGACCCTCCCCGTGGCAGCTGGCACGCGACTACTTGCAGATGCTCCTCGGCACAGCCATCTACACGATTGGCTACACGTGCTTCCTGTTGCCCTACAAGATTGTGAGCGGCGGCGTGACAGGCATTTCCACGATCATCTACTACATCACGGGCTTTCCTGCCGCTAATACTTACCTCATCATCAACGTGGCGCTGCTCCTCATGGCGATGCGTATCCTGGGCTGGCGCTATCTTGTGCGCACCATCATCGTGACCTTGCTCATCTCGGGCGCCATCGGATTGCTGCAAACGGAGCTTACCGTGGTCGGACCCGACGGGAGTCACGCGCTGATGCACATTCTTGGCGAGCAGAAATTCATGGCCTGTGTCATCGGAGCCTTCCTCGAAGGCCTCGGCCTGGCCACTATCTTCCTGGCAGGAGGCAGCACGGGAGGCACCGACATCATTGCCAGCTCCATCAACAAGTACTGGAACATCTCGCTGGGACGGCTGCTGCTGCTGATCGACATCTTCATCATCGGCGGCAGCTACTTCGTGTGGCGCAACCTGGAGACGATGGTCGTGGGCTACGTCGCCATGTTCATCAGCCTCAACTTCGTCGATTATGTCATCAATGCAGCGCGGCAGAGTGTGCAGTTCATCATCATCAGCGACCGCTATGAGGACATTGCGCACGAGGTGAACACACAGCTCGACCGTGGCGTAACCGTGCTCTACGGCGAAGGATTCTACAGCCGCGAGAAACGGCAGGTGCTGCTCATCCTGGCCAAGAAGCACGAGAGCCGCAGCATCTTCCAGCTCATCAAACGCGCCGACCCGCAGGCCTTCGTCTCCATGAGCAACGTGGAGGGCGTCTTCGGCGAAGGGTTCGACACGATAAAAAGGTGAAAAATTAAAAAGTTGAAAAGTTAAAAAGTTAAGGTGTGAAAACGTTATAACGTTATGACGTTAAAAAGTTAAGGCGTTATGACGTTAGAACGTTAGAACGAGAGAAAGAAAAGAGCTAAAATAATAAAACTTCCTGATGTTCCGTCAGCCTCATTCAGGGTGCCGGAGACAAGGCTTCACCGTTACCGGCACAACCCTTCAGCGTTATGGGCACAATGCTTGACCGTTATCGAAAGAACCCTTGACCGTTGTCGGGAGAACCCTCTTTCAGACACATCCGAAACGTAAACCAAAAGTAAAAGAGACAAAAGCTGAACCGATGAAACGAGAACTCGTGATGGCAACCAACAACGCCCACAAGCTGGAGGAAGTGCGGCAGATACTGGGTGACACCTTCCTCGTGAAGGGACTCACCGACATTGGCTGCACGGAGGACATCCCCGAGACGGCCGACACACTCGAAGGCAACGCCCTGCAGAAGGCACGCTACGTCTATGAGAACTACGGCGTGGACTGCTTTGCCGACGACACAGGTCTCGAGATCGACGCCTTGCATGGCGCGCCAGGCGTGTTCACCGCACGCTTCGGAGCCATGAACGGTTACGGCGAAAGCCACGATGCCGACGCCAACATCCACTGCCTGCTCGACAAACTCGAGCACGCCGACACGCGCAAGGCTCGCTTCCGCACCGTCATAGCACTCATACAAGGCGGACAGACCCACCTCTTCGAAGGCATCGTGGAAGGAGACATCCTCACCCAACGCACCGGCAGCGAAGGCTTCGGCTACGACCCTGTCTTTGCACCCCAAGAGGCCGGCGGACTGAGCTTCGCACAGATAGGACCCGAAGCCAAGAACGCCATCAGCCACAGGGGACGCGCCACCAGGCAACTCGCACGTTTCCTACACTCGCAAGACAACACCCAGGACAATAATTAACCACCCACATACGTTATATCTATATATACCTTATATATAATATAAACACAACATCGGCGCACACCGCACATACAAACCCATTATCACAACACGCTCCAAAACGATGATAAAGAAACTACTCTCCCTGGCACTGCTCCAATGCGCGCTCTGCCTCACAGCCTCAGCCCAGCAGCTGGGCACATGGCGCATGTATCTCAGCTACTTCAACGCCACAAAGAGCGACGTCGGAGGCAGCATCATCTACTCCCTCATGAACGGCAACCTCCTCTCCTACGACACCGACGACGGAGAAGTGCGCACCTACGACAACCAGAATGCACTCAGCGACGTAGGCATCGCACACATCGCCTACAGCCAGAAAGCCGCCAAACTGCTCATCGTCTACAGCAACAGCAACATCGATCTCCTCGATGCCGAAGGCAATGTGCAGAACATCTCAGCACTCAAGGACAAACGCATCCTCGACAAAGAAGTGACATACGTCAGCATTTCAGGCTCCACGGCATACCTCGCCACAGGATTCGGCTTCCTCGAGGTTGACATGAGCGAAGGCGTCATCCGCAGCACCTACCGCCTCGGACTCTCAGCCACCACCGTGGCAGCATCAGACGACTACGTCTTCCTCTCCACAAGCGAAGGACTCTACCAATGCCGCAGAGACAACAATATGCAACTCCAAGAAAACTGGACCAGAAGAACCACCTGGAGCTCCGTCCGAAGCATGTACTTCTTCCAAGACAAGTTCGTGGCTATCACCTCAAGCAACCTCTATATGATGGATCCAGCCACGACCACCAACACAGCATACAGCAAGGGTGCATACACATACATGAAGGTGAGCGGAGGCAAACTCATTTGGGGCAACGCCACATCGCTCTTCTTCACCGACAACCTCAGCAGCGATCCCACCGCCATCACCGTCGACAACCAATGGAGCGACGCATCTGTCGTGGCAGACACCTACTGGATGAGCGAAGGCACAAACGGCCTGAAAGCCTACAAGACAAGCGGTCAGGAAATCAACGCCACAGGCCAAGTCATACAACCCAGCAGCCCCATACGCGACCTCGGCTACAATATCTCATGGGAAGGCGACCGCCTCCTCGTGGCAGGCGGCATCAATACCACAGGCAGCTTCACCAATCCCGCCACAGCCATGTACTATGAGAACGGAGTCTGGACAAACTTCACCGAAATGGAAAAGCCCGAGAACTACCCAAGCCTGCGCCTCCGCAACACCACAAACCTTGTGCAGGACCCACTCGACGACACACATCACTTCGCAAGCCTCTACCGTACCGGCCTATGCGAATACCGTAACGGCAAATTCGTCAAGCTCTACAACCACGACAACTCACCCTTGCGAAGCCTCATGGCGCGCGTTCCGCAATATTACAACTACGTTATGTGCTCAGCCCTCAGCTACGATGCCGACGGAAACCTCTGGATGGCATCAAGTATGCGCGACTCCGCACTCCACGTCCTCAAGCCTAACGGCACATGGTACAATCCCTATTACGAAGAACTCAACGGCGTGTCGCTCATCGACCAAATCCTTCATCACAGCAGCGGCCTTAAGTTCATCACAAGCAGGCGTATCGAGAAGCGAGGCATCTTCTGCCTCGACACCAAAGGCACCGAACGAACCACCGACGACCGCCACATCATGCACCAGAACATCGTCAACCAAGACGGCACACCCTATCTGCCTGAATCCTTCTTCTGCCTTTGCGAAGACCTCGAAGGCCTCGTCTGGGTAGGCACATCGTCGGGCGTCTTCGTCATAGAGGACGTGACAAAAGTCTTCGATCCCGGTTTCCAGTTCACACAAATAAAGATTAACAGAAACGATGGCAGCGGCCTGGCCGACTACTTGCTCAACGATGTGTCCATCTCCTGCATCACCGTCGATGCCGCCAACCGCAAGTGGATTGGCACACAGACCAACGGGGCATTCCTCATCAGTGCCGACGGACAGGAGATGATCCACCACTTCACCACCGAAGACAGCCCGCTCTTGAGCGACGAGGTGCAGAGCATAGCGGTACATCCAGGCACGGGTGAGGTCGTATTCGGCACGCCTAAAGGCTTATGCAGCTTTATCAGTGACGCCACAACGCCTGAGGAAGAGCTCAAAAAGAGCAACGTTACGGTCTTCCCCAACCCCGTCAATCCCGATTACAACGGGCCGATAGCCATCCGAGGCCTTGTGGCTAACGCAGAAGTCAAGATAATCTCCACCGGCGGGCAACTCGTCTGGAACGGCAGCTCAGCAGGCGGAACGTGCCTCTGGAACGGCGTTGCCAACAACGGCAAGCGCGTGGCGAGCGGAGTCTATCACGTTGTGGCCAATACCCCCGAAGGTGGCAAGGCCATCGTCACCCGCATTGTCGTCGTCAGGTAGGTAAAGCCGAAGCCGGAAATCTCCGCTGCCTGCGATGGCAATCCTCGCAGCCTGCGATGGCAATCTCCGCAGCCTGCGTTGGCAATCTCCGCCTGCGGAGATTTCTCACGTCCGGCGGGACGGACGGATTTGCCGCCTCGGAGAACCTATCACACAAAGAGAAGGGACAGGAAATGCTCAGTCGGCATCCTGTCCCTTCTCTGTTCCTGGGCGGACGGGGCTTAGCGCTCCATCTTCTCTACCTTCATTTCGCCGCAGCTCTCGATGATGCCGACAAGCTCCTTGAATTCTGGCGTGGCAGAATGGCGGGCAAGGGCTTCTTCGCTTTCCCATGTCTCGCAAAACATGAAGATGTCCTTGCGTGTGGCACTTTCGAAGACGTCGTAACTCACCATGCCTTCGTGTTTTTGTGTCTTGGCTGTGAGCAGAATGGCAGCCTCGAGTGCTTCGTTGTACTTGCCTTTCTTGGCTTGGAAGAAACAATTCAGTCTAATCATAGCTTCATTTACGTTTTAAGGATTGAAAATATATTATTTAACTCTTTAAGTGTTCCAATATGATGCTTGCGGCCTTGTCTGGTGCGCCGGGCTTTCCGAGGAGCGCAGCCATGTGCCGGTAGCCCTCGAGCTGTGCTTGCCGTGCGTTGCCACCGGGCAGGATTGCGGCAAGATGTCTGCGGACGTTGGCTGCCGACATCTGGTGTGCTACGAGCTCAGGGACAACCTCTTTGCCGCAAATGAGGTTGACGAGGGAGATGTGGGGCACGCGAAGGAAGAGCCGACGCAAAAGGGATACGATGCGACCGGCCTTCGTGTGGTAGCAGACGACCTGCGGTACGCCGAAGAGGGCTGTTTCGAGTGTGGCGGTGCCGCTGGTGACGAGGGCTGCCGTGCTGTGCTGCAGCAGGCGGAAGGTCTGGTCTCGGACCCATTGAACGCTGACGTTCTTTGAACATTCATCATTGACCATTGAACATTGACCATTGAACATTGACCATTGACCATTGGGCATTGGGCACTGAACCTTGTTTTTTTCCAGGATATGCCTGTAGAATTGGTCGCTGAGGCCTGGTGCGGCGGCGATGACGAGCTGGTGGTCTGCGGCAAAGGGTGCGGCGCCTTGTATCATGCGTGGCAGGTTGTCGAGGACTTCCTGCCGTCGGCTTCCGGGCAGAAGGGCGATGACGGGCCGCTCGCCAGCCTTGCCCTGCGGGGAGGGAGGGGAGGCTTCGGGGTGGCGGGAGAGGTAGGATGCCACCTCGTCGACCGTGGGGTTCCCGACGTAATGTATCTGGTAGTCGTGCCTTTGCCTGTAGTATTCCACCTCGAAGGGCAGGATGGAGAGCAGCAGGTCGACGTTCCTTCGGATGCTCTGGATGCGGCGTTCCTTCCATGCCCAAATTTTCGGAGCGATGTAATAGACCACCTTTGCCTGCGTATGTCTGTGGGCAAAGGCGGCAATGCGCAGGTTGAAGCCCGGGTAGTCCACGAGGATGACGGCGTCGGGCTTGTAGCTGAGGATGTCCTTCTCGCACTGTTTCATGCCTCGGAGAATGGTCTTCAGGTGCATGAGCACTGGGATGAATCCCATGTAGGCGAGGTTGCTGTAGTGCAGGATGAGCTGTACGCCCTGCTGAGCCATGGCGTCTCCGCCGATGCCTCGGAACTGTGCCTTGGCATCGCGTTGCCTGATGGCCGCCACGAGGTGGGCGGCGTGGATATCGCCACTGGCTTCGCCGGCTATGATGTAGTAGTTCATTCTAATTCATAATTATTAATTCACAATTCATAATTTATTCCTTCCGAATGTCGTCGGATGCCTATCCGAAGGGCGTCATTATGAATTATGAATTATGAATTGAGAATTGAGGAAGCTGTAGTTCGTCATGTCGAGCTGCACGGGGGTGATGGCGGCATAGCCGTGGTCGAGGGCCCAATAGTCTGTGTCGTCGGCCTCAGGCTCGAGGTTTTGGAAGTAACCTGTCAGCCGGTATTCTCCTTCGCCCACTTTCTCCATCTCCTTCATCCATCGCCCTCGCCCGATGCGGCAGAGGCGTGTGCCCTTCAGCGCCTGCACTTCGGGGAAATTCACGTTGAGGAGCGTGTCCTGCGGCAGTCCGTCCCGGAGGACACGGCTTGCCGTCTGGAGGATGACCTCCTCGTAGGGACTGAAGTCGCACTGCTGGCTTTTGGTCTTGAGGCTGAAGGCGATGCCCGGCACCTGCTTCATGCAGGCCTCGAGGACAGCGCCCACCGTGCCGCTATAGTGCAGGCTGACGGAGGCATTGTCGCCGTGGTTGATGCCGCTCACCACGAGGTTGGGCCTCACTTGGAGCAGTCCGTCGAGGGCAAGCTTGACGCAGTCGGTGGGCGTGCCACTGCATTTGTAGACTTTCTTGCCAGGCTCGTCGCAGAGGAGGCTGATGCGTATGTTGGTGATGGGCGAGATGCTGCACGACGCGGCGCTTCGCGGTCCGTCGGGCGCCACTACGATGACGTCGCCGAGGCGTTGCATCAGGGCCGTCAGCACCTGTATGCCTTGTGCCTGCACGCCGTCGTCGTTGGAGATGAGGATGAGAGGTCGGTGGATCATGGTTCTTTCTTTTCGGTGCAAAGATACGAAGAAAAGTTGAGAATGGAAAACGGAACGTGGAAAATTGAAGCAGGGAGATGAAAATCGGGAGTGTAGGCTCGCGCCGTGGCGCGTCCGTCGGCAGGGAAAGCCCTCCGTCATGGTCTCTGACGCCGCCTGCCGTGATCATTGCAGCATCATGAATCTGCAATTGCAACATCATGACCATGCAATTGCAGCATCATGACCATGCAATGAGAACCCTGTGGCGTTCTGCAAAGCACGAAACACAGAATTGGGTAAAAAAACGCGCCGGAGGCAGCGGAGGAAAGTGCGCCGAAAGGGGCCTTTCTATATAATAATGTGTTGATAAGTAGGCCCAGTTATCCACAAAAACGTGCAGTTATCAACACTTTAGGCAATCCTGTCGGGTAAAATTGTGCTTAATTCAGACTTTTGACGTATATTTGCAGCCATAATTAAACGCAGGAATGGGGTGAGAAGTGAGAGGTGAGAGGTGAGAGAATACACTTGGAGCCGGACAGACACCGCAATCATTCTTCCATCCTCCTGCCGCCAATCCCCGATTCCGACACAAGGACACAGCATCATGAGCAAGACCATAGCAATAGTCAACCAGAAGGGCGGCGTGGGCAAGACCACTACGAGCATGAACCTGGCCGCCTCGCTTGCCACCCTCGAGAAGAAGGTTCTCCTCGTGGACGCCGACCCGCAGGCCAACGCATCGAGCGGCATGGGAGTGGACGTGAGCAAGCTCGAACACTCCATCTACAACGCCCTTCTCGGCGGAGTGGACATCCGCGACGTCGTCTACACCACAGACATCGAGGGCCTCGACATCGTGCCTTCGCACATCAACCTCGTGGGTGCCGAGATAGAACTGCTGAACTTCAAGAACCAGGAGCGCATCATGAAGGACACACTCGCACCCATCGTGGCCGACTACGACTTTGTCCTCATCGACTGCAGCCCCAGCCTTGGACTCATCACCGTCAACGCCCTCACCGCGGCCGACAGCGTCATCATCCCCGTGCAGTGCGAGTATTTCGCCCTCGAAGGCATCAGCAAGCTCCTCAACACCATCAAGATTGTCAAGACACGCATGAATCCACGACTCGAAATTGAGGGCTTCCTGCTCACAATGTACGACAGCAGGCTCCGACTCGCCAACCAAATCTACGAAGAGGTGAAGCGACATTTCCGCGAACTCGTCTTCAAGACCGTCATACAGCGCAACGTCAAGCTCAGCGAGGCACCGAGTCACGGCGTCCCGGCCATTCTCTACGACGCCGATGCCGCTGGCTCAAAGGCACACCTCGCACTCGCTCAGGAAATCATCGAAAAGAACAAATAGAAACAAGCCCACTCCCCGCTCCCCCTTTAGGGGAATGCCCAGAGTCCCTCTAACCTTGAATGCTGACAACAAAAGCACTCCCCCAGAGGGAGAGCGGAGAGGGGGCCGATAACAAATAATACACTATGGCCATCAAGAAGAAGTACCAGGGGCAGGCCCTCGGCCGAGGTCTCGACGCACTGCTCCAGACAGAAGACATCCAGACCGGCGGCTCCTCCAACCTCCAGGAAGTGAGCATGGACGACATACGCCCTAACCCCAACCAGCCAAGGCGCGACTTCGACGACGACTCCCTGCAGGAACTCGCCAACAGCATACGGCAGATAGGCATCATACAGCCCATCACCCTGCGCGACATGGGCGACGGCTCCTACATCATCATCGCAGGCGAACGCCGATGGAGAGCAAGCCAGCGGGTGGGACTCACCACCATTCCCGCATACATCCGCACCGTCGACGACGAGAACATGATGGAGATGGCACTCGTGGAAAACATCCAGAGGCTCGACCTCACAGCCCTCGAGGTGGCACTCGCCTATCAGAACCTCATCGAACACTACAACCTCACGCAGGAACAGCTCAGCGAACGCGTAGGCAAAAACCGCGCCACCGTGGCCAACTACCTGCGCCTGCTCAAACTGCCCGCCAGCGTTCAGGTCGCACTCCGCAACCGCGAAATCGACATGGGCCATGCCCGAGCACTCCTCGCCCTCGCCGACCCAGAGGCACAGCTCAAGGTCTTCGCCGAGATGAAAAAGGACCACCTCAGCGTAAGGCAGATAGAAGACATGGTGAAGAAACTCAGCGAGGGAGCATCCGTCAAGACAAAGACCGGCACACGCATCAGGCAGAAAGGCTCAAACCTCAGCCCCGACTACAACACCCTGCGCGAAGGACTACGGAAAATCTTCAGGACTCGCGTCGAAATGACCTGCTCCGAAAGCGGAAAAGGCAAGATAAGCATCCCCTTCAACGGCGAGGCAGAACTCGAACGCATCATCGCTCTGCTCGACAAACTGCAAGAATGATGGCTCCGCGGCGCACCCTCCTTCTCCCCCTGGCCCTGCTCATGTGGCTCGGCCTCGCACCGGTGCTCATGGCACAGGGAAAGGATGTCATGCCCAAAGCCAACACCCAAGCCCGGGACACCACAGCCGTCGACACCGCACTCCTTACCATCAGCAGCAACATGCTCAAGGACTTGCGGCCTAAACGCGACCTTGCCAACTTCAAGCCCGACCCCATTCGCGCCATGTGGCTCGGCCTCGTACTGCCAGGAGCAGGACAACTCTACAACAGAAAGTACTGGAAGCTGCCCATCGTCTACGGCGGTTTCCTCGGATGCGTCTACGCCCTCACATGGAACGGACAGATGCTCTCCGACTACTCGCAGGCCTATCTCGACATCACCGACAGCGATCCACTCACCAAAAGCTACGAGAAAATGCTGCCGCCCAACTACAGCATCGAGGGAAAGGAAGCCCGCTTCCAAGGCATCTTCAAGAGCAAGAAGGACACATTCCGGCGCTTTCGGGACCTAAGCATCTTCGCCTTCGCCGGAGTCTACCTGCTCTCCGTCATAGATGCCTACGTCGATGCCGAACTCTCCACCTTCGACATCTCCCATGACCTCAGCCTCCAGTTTCAGCCAACCATCATCGAGACCGGACGCATCGACCTCAACAACCGCACAAACACACCGGCCGTGCAGTGCGTAATCAACTTCTAAACAACAATCAGAATGAACCGATTCACCACATACCTCACCCTCCTGCTCCTCACACCCCTCTCCGTCTTCCCATGCATGGCACAGGAAGACGACGACAACGAACCGTACGTCGAGGACGTCACCCTCGAACTTCCCGAAGGAATGCAGAACCAAGAGATAGACAGCCTACTGCTCGACTGGCAGGCACGCAACTTCCTCCTCTTCGACGAAAGCTGCGAGACGACCGGCGAGAACCCAGAGTTTGACCCACAGACCTACGCCTATCGGCTCAGCCGCCTGCCCAATGTCATCGACATGCCTTATAACAACGTCGTGCAAAAATACATCAATCTCTACAGCGGCCGCCTCCGCAACTCCGTAGCCGTACTGCTCGGATTGGGAAACTTCTACAATCCTATCTTCGAAGAAGCACTCGAAAGCTACCAGATACCACTGGAGTTGAAGTACCTGCCCGTCATCGAGAGCGCACTCAACCCCATGGCTGTCAGCCGTGCAGGCGCAGTGGGTCTGTGGCAATTCATGATAGGTACGGGCAAACAGTACGGCCTCGAGGTGACAAGCCTCATTGACGAACGGCGCGATCCCATCAAGGCGAGCTACGCCGCCGCACGCTATCTGCACGACCTCTACAGCATCTTCGGCGACTGGACGCTCGTCATTGCAGGCTACAACTGCGGCCCTAACAACATCAACAAAGCCATCAAGCGGGCAGGAGGCGTGAAAGATTACTGGACCATCTACCCCTATCTCCCTGCCGAGACACGCGGCTATGTCCCGGCATTCATTGCTGCCAACTACATCATGAACTACTATTGCGACCACAACATCTGCCCCGTCAACACGAAACTGCCGATGGGGACG
Source organism: uncultured Prevotellaceae bacterium (assembly GCA_947166305.1). Classification (GTDB taxonomy): domain Bacteria; phylum Bacteroidota; class Bacteroidia; order Bacteroidales; family Bacteroidaceae; genus Physcousia. The sequence continues at coordinate 103,790 of CAMVDV010000004.1, forward strand.
GACACGATACAGGTCTCGCGCAACGTAAGGATGGAGAGAATCGAGGAACTGTGCCGCATCAGTCAGGACGAACTCCGCTCCCTTAACCCTCAATACCGCACGACACTCATCCCGGGCGACGCTCATCCCTGCACGTTACGGCTGCCGACGGCGGCCATCAACGCCTTCATCGAGGCCGGCGACTCCATTTATGTTCCGCCCACAGAGGTGCAGGTTGCAGTCGACGTGCCACTGGACGAGCAGCCAAAGGCAAGGGGCAAAGGCCGGGGAGCGGGCAGCAAGTATGCCACCGTCCGCCGCGGCGACACCCTCGGAGCCATTGCCCGACGCAACCATACCACCGTGGCGCAGCTGCGCAGGCTCAACGGCATCAGGGGCAACAAAGTGCTGGCCGGGAGGAAAATCAGGGTGAGGTGACATGCATCCACATGCCCTCCCGCACGTCATCCTATACATTATATAATATATATACGCAGATACTATGGAAGAACTGAGCACTCGGCAAGCAGAAGACGAGAAGATGGTGGCCGAAGCCTACCAGCATCTCATCGACACCTATCTGGCATCCCATCACCGCAAGCACACCGAAATCATCGACAAGGCTTTCCATTTTGCCAAGGAAGCACACAAAGGCGTGCGGAGGCTTTCGGGGGAGCCGTACATCATGCACCCCATTGCCGTGGCACAGATTGCCTGCGAGGACATAGGCCTGGGCAGTACCGGCATCTGCGCCGCGCTCTTGCACGACGTGGTGGAGGACACGGACTACACCGTGGAGGACATTTCCAACATCTTCGGCAAGAGGATAGCACAGATCGTGGACGGGCTGACGAAGATATCGGGCGGCATCTTCGGCGACAAGGCTTCGGTGCAGGCTGAGTCCTTCAAGAAGTTGCTGCTCACGATGAGCGAGGATATCCGCGTCATCCTCATCAAGATTTCCGACCGCCTGCACAATATGCGCACGCTGGGCAGCCAGTTGCCGGGCAAGCAGTACAAGATTGCGGGCGAGACGCTCTACATCTATGCTCCCCTCGCCCACCGTCTGGGACTGAACAAAGTGAAGGAGGAGCTGGAGGACCTCAGCTTCCGCTACGAACATCCCGAGGAGTACCGCGACATACAGGAGCGCCTGGAGGGGATGAGCGAGAAGCTGGGACTCATCTTCGAGCAGTTCACCGCTCCCATACGCACGGAGCTCGACAAGGCTGGCTTTGAGTATGACATCAAGGCACGCATCAAGAAGCCCTACAGTATATGGACCAAGATGCAGGCAAGGCATATAGAATTCGACGAAGTCTACGACATCCTGGCCGTACGCATTGTCTTCAAGCCCAGGGAGGGAAAGGACGAGAACTCCGAATGCTTCGACATCTACAACATCGCCGGCTCCATCTACAAGCCACACCCCGACCGGATGCGCGACTGGGTGCACATGCCTAAGGCCAACGGCTACCAGGCTCTCCACACAACCCTCATGAGCAAGGCCGGAAAATGGATTGAGGTGCAGATAAGAAGCCAGAGGATGGACGACATCGCGGAGCACGGATTCGCCGCTCACTGGAAGTATAAGGAGGGGGAAAACGACGGGGGTAAGGACGGACTCGACGGCTGGCTGAAGACCATCAAAGAGGTGCTCGACGACCCGCAGCCTAATGCTATCGACTTCCTCGACACCATTAAGCTCAACCTCTTTGCCAACGAGATCTTTGTCGTCACGCCTAAAGGCGAGTTCAAGACGATGCCGGCGGGATGCAAGGTGCTCGATTTTGCCTTCAGCATACATTCCTTCCTGGGCTCACACTGCATCGGGGCAAAGGTCAACCACAAGCTCGTGGGCATCAGCCATGTGCTGGAGAGCGGCGACCAGGTGGAGATTCTCACCTCAAAGACGCTCAAGGTGGAGAAGAGCTGGACAAACATCGTCACCACAGCCAAGGCCATGGGGAAAATTCAGCTCATACTTCGGCGCGAGGAGAGAGCCAAACAGAAGAAAGGAGAAGAGGTTCTCGACGAATTTCTCCAGCGCAACGAGAAGGAACCCAACAGCGTCAACATCGGCAGGCTTTGCCGCTTCCACGGATTCGCCACGCGCGAGGAACTGCTGTCGGCCATCGGTGGAGGCACCGTCACACTGGGTGACGACGACATCGCCGCGCTCAGCGAGAAGAAGAAGGGAAAGAAGTGGAGCAAATACCTCCCCTTCTTCAAGAAAAACAAGGACGTGGCCGACGATGAGCCTGCGGCAGAGGACACGATGCAGAACGGCACGAAGGGCAAAAGCACACTCAATGTGGACAAGAAGAAGACGCTCGTGCTGAACGAAGAGACGCTCGAGAAGTGTACCATCTGCGACCGTTGCCACCCCATCGCAGGCGATGATGTGCTCGGATTCATCACCGAGGATGGCGAAATCGTCATCCATAAGCGCCAGTGCGACATTGCCAAACGACTCAAAGCAACCAGGGGAAACAGCATCCTGGCTGCCGCCTGGGACATGCACGGACAGCAGTCATTCCCCGCCACGCTCGAGATTTCGGGCATCGACAACGTGGGCGTGCTCCATCAGATCACGGGCATCCTCTCCAACCAGCGAGGCATCAACATCCACAAGCTCACCATCGAGAGCAAGGACGGTGTTTTCGACGGCACCATCAACCTCGACGTCCACGACATCAAGGACCTCCATGCCATCTGCCGCGACCTTGAGAAAATCGACGAAATCCAGAGCGTGAAGCGGACATAAAAAGGGACTGAGGAAATCAGCCCCCAACCCTTAAGGGACGTGTCATACTTAACGACAACGGATTAAACGGATTTTACGGATTATCTTCTACGACGATAACCTGCGGAGCTTTAGACATAATTGCTCCGTTTAATCCGTTTAATCCGTTGTTTTATTATTATTGCTGTCCGCTAAAACTTTTTTTTCGACATTAAAAATTAGGCTGAAGCCCT
>CAMVDV010000005.1 GCA_947166305.1 uncultured Prevotellaceae bacterium
CCTTCACGCTTCTTCGGAAATCCTTCACGCTTCTTCGGAAATCCTTCACGCTTCTTCGGAAATCCTGAAGGATTATGCCGGTAACCGCTTTGGGCTATTCCGGAAGCCAATTTGCGTTATTTAGGCAACCGTGTTAGGCTGTCCCGCCAACCGCATTGGTCTGTTCCTGCAAACGCTTTGGGTTGTTCAGACAAACGCTTTGGGCTATGCCGGCAACCGTGTTTGGCTGTCCCGGCAACAGCATTGGTCAGTTCCGAAAGTGAATTTTGGATAGTGGAACTATGGAGTAAAAATCCGTCGGCCTCTGTTGTTATATACGGCGCACCCCCCGTTTTGTTAACACCCCCGCCGACGGCCGCCACCGTCGCCGACGCCTCGCCGACACGCCCCCACCCCACTGTCCATCGCACTTCCCGACACTTTCCGCCTCCCCACACCCGCCTCAAAAAATGTTGTAAAACATCCTCCAACTAAACATAATCTCCTTTTTCGCATCCCCCACCCCACCAGCATTCCGTCCATCCACTCATGCAAAGTTTGCGGTTTACTCGTGTGTGGACTGCTCTTTATTCATGTGAAGTTTCACATCCATGTAGGGACGCGCCGTGGCGCGTCCGCTCGCCGAATGTCCGCCGCCCGTGTCTTACTTATGCCATCCACACTGCCATCGTCCGCCTCCTCTTCCCCACATACACGGACGCGCCACGTTTTACATTTGCCCTCCGCACTGCCATCGTCCACCTGCCCTTCCCCGCGTACACGGACGCGCCACGTCTTACTTTTGCCCTCCGCACTGCCATCGTCCACCTGCCCTTCCCCGCGTACACGGACACGCCACGTCTTACATTTTCCCTCCGCACTGCCATCGTCCGCCTCCACTTCGCCGCGTACACGGACGCGCCACGGCGCGTCCCTACTGGCGGAGGTGTCATCTCCCCTGACAATAAAGGATTTCATTCATGATTATCCGCAGCCACACCAAAATTCACATAAAGAACAACCACACTTTAATTCGCCTGATTTGTAGGATTCAACGCCTACTCAGAAAACGATTTGAACGATGATCGTACTAAAACAGAAAGTATTACCTATGTAGCCAATCTCCCTTTTGAAACTTATTTAGGGTTAGAAGGATTATTCCTTAAGACTCCATCAAAAATTGAAGGGATGTTTTTGTTATCCATTAAGATATAATGTAAAGTGGAATGCCATGACTATCGCATAAACGAAACAGAAAGATATGTAATCCCGCAGCAAATACTTATATCATTTCCTTCCGGAACAACAAATCCATCGGATCAGTACATTTAACTTAGGATTCATAAACTTAGAATTCAAAAATTTAGGACTCATAATCTTAGAATTCATAAACTTAGGACTCACAAACTTAGGATTCATAAACCGTCTCAGCCAACAAAAACGCGCTTCGTTTTATTGCTGTCAGCCAACTTCGGCCTTAACCAAAGCTCAACGTAAGTCAAAAGGAAAAGTCCTCACCGCGCACCACTTCAAAAGATTTCGCCAGGCTCGACCATGCCGTCATCCAGCCTGCAAAGGCATAGCCCGGTCAAGTCCGTCCTCCGTTAGCGCCTCGTTCATCGGCTGCCGGTTCGTCCGCCGAAGCCGGATGAGACAACGATGTAGAATTGCGATTTCCCCCGATGCTTCAGACACCGTCAGGCGAGGCAATGAACACCGGCGCTTGCAGCCAAGTGTTCTCAAACCTCACACCAAGTCCTCCCCAACTCTTCACCAAATCCTCCCAAACCTCGCACCAAGTCTTCTCATCTCCCTCACCTGGCATCACACATCTCATTGTGATATAACAAATTAGACACAACCATAATAATCATAAAGGAAACGTTTATACGCGACCTTACCCCGAACAAAACTTCTATTTTATTATTTGAATATCTTATATTTTTATACCATGTTCTAACTCTTTGTCCATCACTAATATAGCTTCCATATTGTGCGAACTTCATGAACACGAGGTGCGAATGTTTGGAACATCCCGTGCGAACAACCTCCTCCAAGGTGCAGACTTCGAGAACCTCCTCCCTATCTATCTACTATCTATCTTTCTTTTCATCTTTCTACCTTTCCATGTACCTTCTTTCTTTTTGTTAATTATAAACCCAAATCGTTCATTAGAATTGCAATTATCGGAGGTTTTGCTTGTAATACGTTGATAAATAAACTGTTTATGAAGTCATATTTCTGATGGCAGTCATTAGTAAATTCGATTTGCAAAAGATTTACTATTAAATAGTTACGGAGTCGACCACGAAAACAATCGTATTAATGACCGATTTGTGATAAATGGTTTGCCCCCGATTATCATTAATGCAGCCTTTTTGACTGAATTATTTCTTTATAATCACTCTTTGACAAAGGGATTTGTTAGTATGCTTTTTTATTGAAAAGAAAAATTTGGCAATTGAAGTTTCTTCAATTCTTAGATTCATTTATTATCCCCTACCCTATTATTACGGCACCGATTGCGGTGCCAGCGCCAACGCCAACGCCAACACCAGCGATGCCTTTTTCTGTTCATGCTCTTTACTGGTGCGGACTTTGCGAACATTATAACAATGATTTCTTTCTTTTTCTTTCTTTCTTTCTTTCTTTCTTCACATCACTACATCTCGTTCCCTGTTTGTTTATTTTCCTTACTCTGTGTTCTCCTTGTTTTCTTCTACATTTGTTCCTATTACGCCTTTTGTGTGTTTCAATACATATATACCCAGATATTCATATATCCACATCTTTATGCTTGAATATATCAATGTATTTGAATATCTGCATTTCCAAATGTTAGCATACAGAAGTATGAGTATAGACGAGTATCTACATTGCCGCGTATCCTAATATGCGCATTTGTATATGTGTATATATTCAAATATCTATAGCTATTTTCCTATCTGTATATGATGAAATATGTATATATCTTTGTTGTTAACGTTGAAAACAAACGATAAAATGCTTCTTTTCTATACATATTTGCTTCTATTTGTATATAAAAGTATGCAAATATGTGAAAATATCTGAGTAGTTTCTTGTTTGTGTCGGAGGAATGTTTTATTTTTGCAGGCAGAAAGACAAACATTAACAAGACGAAGAATTATGTCACAAGTCATTTCTCTTTTACACGACAAAGGTGGTTGCGCTAAGACCACAACGTGTGTCAACTTGGGTTTTGCCCTTTGGCTGCTCGGCAAGAAGGTGTTGCTCGTTGACACTGACCCGCAATGCAACCTGACCGATACCGTCGACAAGACCGTTCACCTCGAGGCAGACAGCACCATCTACGAATGGATGCACGATCCTAAGCCAGGCGAATCGCTTCCGCTACCCATCTACACTCGCTACGATGGGCTCGACTATGTGCCGGGCAGTCACAGCATGAGCAACATCAATGCTGAGTTGCAACTGATGTACAACCGCGAGCGTCGGCTTGCTGATTTCCTGGAACTGACCGATCCTGATAGCGGTCTCAGGATTCGCGACATGTACGACTATGTCTTCATCGACTGCGCACCAGGTGGCGAAACTTTGATGAACACCAATGCTTTGGTTGCCAGCGACTTCGTTATCGTACCGACCGAAGCTGGTATCTACAGCTTGCAGGGTTTGCCTCGCCTGCTCGACTATATAAATAAGGTACACACGCAGCTTCGTTGTCCGGTCAGCATCATGGGTTATCTGCTCGTGCGATGGAACAGGAACCGAAGCATCAGCCGTGAGGTGAAGGACTACTACAGCAATCATGATGAGGTGAAGGCGCCGCTTTTCCCCGTTAGCATCCGTGAGAGCGTGCGCTGCACGGAGTCTGTTGCCTATGAGATGTCGCTCTTTGAGTATGCAAGTAACAGTGCTGTGGCAGACGACTATATGCGTGTGGCAGAGTACATGATAGGTCGTAAGACGCGACCAAAATCTTGGACGCCAGCCCGTTGGGGTCAGATTGCTAATGCTGCTTACAATCGTTTCATCAGAGAGCGGGATATGTAAATATCTGAGTATGCAAACATCGAACTATCCAGGTGTTTCTATAGCTTTGTATTTCGATATGCACATACAATGGTGTGACAAAAGGGCCAGCTCAGAAGTGACTAACAGCTTATGTTACAATGATATGTGGCGAGAAGAATGCGGACTCTTGTCAAAGCAGGGCATGAGTTGCTGGGATGAGGACAAGGCTAAGCATTGGGTTGCGGTCGGACTGGGCAGAGCAGGACGAGAACAGATTAGGATAAATTAATAATTGAAGTTTAGGATGTCAAGCAGGTATAAGAAGATAAAGGAAGCAATGCCGCTTTCGGCGGCGAAGATAGAGAGCGACGGAAGCCAGGCATCTGGCCGAACAGAGGTCTTTTGTCTCTTTCGTCAATCTCCTTCAATCTCAGAAAGAAGCAGAGTCTCTTCCTTCGTCCATCTCCTTCAATCTCATAGGGAAGAAGAGTCTCTTTCTTCGTCGATCTCCTTCAATCTCAGAGGGAAGCAGAGTCTCTTTCTTCTTCCGTCCCCTTCAATCTCAGAGGGAAGCAGAGCATGCAAAACTTAAATAAATAAGAAATATATGATTGGAAGTTTTCAGAACCACGGATTTAGCGAGTCAAACAGACAACCTCTATGAGTTTCATCTCAAACCCCTCAGAGTTAATGGATTAACGGCGATTCCTTTTTTGCAGGAAGCCCTACACTTTTTGGTTGTAGTCAGAAGTTAATCCGTCAGAATCAAGATTGGAGTGTAATGGCCGAGAATCCGTTTCATTCGACAAATCCGTGATGAAAGATTTCCAAAAGAAGAGTAATAAAAATTTAAACGGAAAATACTATGGCAATTAAGAGAAAGCCGCTGAACATCAGCAGAGTAGCTGCGGAAGCAGTGCATACTTATGTAGCACCGAAGCCGCTTGCATCCACCGAAGTGGTGCGCAATCAGATTGTACAAGAAACGCCTGCAGCGAAGCCTTTGCGCAGGGTGTGTACCATCCAGAAGGTGGGGGGCTTCACGTTCTTCACCGGCGAGGACGACCGTGATGCGTTGGACTACATCGCCTTCCGTCAGAAGTACGAGAAGCAGAACATTGTCCGTGCCGCTCTCCATCAGTTCCTGAAGCAGCACTACAAGGAGGGTCAAGGCCTTGATGCAGAAGCTGTTCGTGTCGTTGAGCAGTACGAGGACACCATCTATCAATGGGTTTGACCTCAGCGATAGGGTAGGGGCTTTGGCGCAAGGAGAACTATCTGAAGCTCAGAGCCGTGGGTTTGACTTCGGCGATAGGGTAGGGGCTTTGGCGCAAGGAGAACTATCTGAAGCCCTGAGCCGTGGGTCTGACTCCGACGATAGGGTAGAGGCTTTGGCGCAAGGAGAAGCAAATGAGGCTCCTTGGCGCTAAGGCTTCCGCTCGGCGTGGCGCGATAATGTCTTTCCTGACGATGCTGTCCGCTAAAGGAATGCAGTTCATCAGAGGGAAGACGAACCCGCCAGTAGGGACGCGCCGTGGCGCGTCCGTGTTTGCCGCGAAGTGGTGGCGAACGATGACAGGGCGAGGGGTGAAAGTAAAACGAACCCACCAGTAAGGACGCGCCGTGGCGCGTCCGTGTTTGCCGCGAAGTGGTGGCGAACGACAGGGCGAGGGGTGAAAGCAAGACGAACCCGCTGTAGGGACGCGCCGTGGCGCGTCCGTGTGTTCAGCGAAGTGGTGGCGGACAGACGGCGAAGTGGAGGCGGACAGACGGCGAGCGGACGGCAATCTGACAGAGCTCGATCTCTCCGGTAATCCTTTGCTCACGCCCCTGGACTGCACCCGCAACCGATGGGAACGCCACGCGCATCTGACGCTGCCCGACGATAAACATTCTATGCAGTCCCGTCCAAAACGATGGATGTCGGTCATCAGCGTTTTTGCGGAAAAAGCATCGTTTCCGAGAACAAAATGCCTTGATGCACGATTTTGTTGAAAAAAGTAGTCGTGTTTTTAGTCGGAGGATTCTGTCGTCCCGTTGACTGATTTTTCACTCGAAATAGGTTCTCCTCAACGGACGAACGGCGAATCTTTTCGCCCCTCTCGCGTGGCAGGCAAACGATGCAGTAGTGGTTGGTCAATCACACAGTAGTAATTTGCAGATTACTCATGAGGAAATCGGCATTTTCACATGTGGAGATTGGCATCTCAACGTGTGGAAAATTCAGCTTGGAAATGAGTGGGTTCTGAGTTCGCCGTGTGTGGAGGAAGGATTTGGTGCGGAAACAAGTCGCAGGCATCGCAGTGAGCATCAGGCTGAGGTGCGAATTGTCGTAACTTTTTCCGTTTCGCGATTTTTCACGAGGCGAGGGTGGGGCGTTTTCGTCGCTTTTTCATGTTTTGCGAGAACTGTTTTGCGCCAAACTGAGCATCATGCAACGCCAAAGCACCATCCGTTTAGCTGGAAAAGCTCCCAAAGTCCGCACCGACCGACGCGAAAGGCAGGCACGAGGTGCGAACTTTGGGAAGAATCTCGTTGCCCTGCGCCATGATTCCGGTCGGGACACTCCCCGCTGACCACTATCCTACCTCCGTGCGCCTTCAGTCTAGCCTCTGTTCGCCGACAATCTTCCCGAAGTCCGCACCAAAGGCAGTGGGAGAACTGCGTCGTCGAGGCGGCGAAGCGAACTCTCGGAAGGAAAAATGTTCTCAAAGTCCGCACCGCGACCGGGATTTTCTGCTTCGCGGAATGCCATGGGAAAGGGCTCGGTCAGAAAAGACGGCGTTCGCAATGATGATTGTCCGCCAAAAGAATGCAATCCATCCGTGGAAATGACGGACGCGCCGTGTCGGGACGCACCGTGGCGCGTCCGTGTTCGCAGCAAAGTCACGGCAGAGGAGAATGCCTTGCGGATGGCGGACGCACCACGGCGTGTCCCTACTTGCACGATGTGTCACGCCATATTTTGTCAGACACCAACCGTTCACAATGAACTGAAATCAAGCGTGGAGGAAATCTTCTCGAAGTCCGCACCTCGGGGGCTGTCAATGGGCATCGACCGGCATCTTTCTGTCCCGGCCATCCTGTCCGTGCCGACGTCGGGCAAAGGAAAGCGCGGCCGACGAGGTACGGACTTCGGGAACATTTCCGTTCCGCCGTGGGGTGTGCGACTTGGCCAAGCGCGCAGGAGGGCATCGGGGCAGGTGCGACGGGCAGAAAGGATGGGCAGGATGTTCCGAAACTTCGCACCAGACGGGCATTGCCGACATTTTGCACGTCGCATTTCGCTGCTCCATCCCCCCGACAAACTTTTGACTTTCCAGACCGAAATGAGCGGACGCAGATATTCAGTTTTAGCAGATTAGCACGTCTGCCATGCGCGCAAAACGTTAGATTTTCATGGTTCCTTGCAGGACGCTCGCTGGCAAGAGGTGCGGACTTCAGGAAGAATTTGTCGGCAGGCAATCAATGCAAGGTAATGAAACAACGGGTTAAATGGATTTCTTTCCAGCCATGAATTGCACGAATTTCACGAATTATTCTTCCCCCGTTCTGGCGGCCGATGTCGTTTCGCCAAAGGCAAAATCGTTGTCCGCCATAAGATAAGGATATGAAGACTGAGGATTTCGCAGCTTTCTGCTGACAAAAAGCTGTTCGTTGGAGGCTGTGTCTGACTCACCTTGTAGGGACGCGCCACGGTACGTCCGTGCTCGCAGCGAAGTAATGGCAGAGGAGAATATGTCGCGGATGGCGGACGAGCCACGGCGCGTCCCTACAGGCAGTTCTGGTCATGCCGCTTTTCGTCCGTGGGGAACTCGTCCCGGGGCGAACATGATGCACGGCGGCAAAGGATTGTGCTCTGGGGATTGGCGATGGCCGTTTGCCAAGCCGTTTGTGCAAAAAATCAGAGTTTTGTGCTTGCAGAATAAAGAGAAAATAGTAACTTTGCAGCAGAAAAGCATGAACTGGCCAAGGAAACAACTTGGTTGTGCGGAAGAGGCGGTGCCTTCCTGAGGCATGGCCCGAGACGAGTCGAAGCAAGTTTCATCCAATAACCTTCTAAACGAAAATCATCATGAGAGTAAGAGCATTATTTGCTGCCCTGCTGCTGCTTGCGGCAGGAGTGCAGAGCGCAGAGGCTCAGGGCTTCCGCGTCTACAAGAGCGACGGCACGGTGGCGCAGTTCAGCCTCCGTTCGGACAGCATTGTCTTCTACGACGGCATCGGTTCGGACCAAGACTTCGGGCCGTTCACACCCGTCAACGAACCCATCGTAGGGCAATGGTACAGGTCGAAGTCGGAGTGGATCACCTTCAATGCCGACGGCACGACCTCCGGCTGGGACAATGCCTGGGGGCAGGGACTTAACGGCGACTTCGTCTATCGTTTCTTCCCCTATCAGGGCAACGTTGTCGTCTACGAGAGAGAGACCGACAAGCCGGTGTTCTACTTGCACCTGCTGGAGGTGAGGAGCGACCGCCTCGTGATGGCAAGTTCGGGGATGGAGGCGCAGAGCCTCGTTGTCTTGACCCGTACCGTGCCCCCGCAGTTGGTCACTTCGATCTACCTCAATAGCTATTCGTTCACGCTGGAGTCGAACCAGTCGAAACAGATTGTGGCCAACGTCTTTCCGTCTGATGCCGACAACCTCACACTGGCTTGGGAGAGCACCAACACGGCGGTGGCTGAGGTGGATGCCGACGGAATGGTCACCGCTAAGGCCGAGGGCAGCAGCAACATCATTTGCCGCGCCACCGACGGAAGCAACGTCTATGCCGAGTGCCTGGTGACGGTGCAGAATGTCGATGACTCGGGCTCGATAGACGGACATCAGTACGTCGACCTCCAGTTGCCCAGCGGTACGCTCTGGGCCACGCTGAACATTGGAGCTACAGCCGCACAGGACGCGGGCAGCTACTTTGCTTGGGGCGAGACGCAACCCAAGGAGGAGTACACGAAAGCCACCTACAAGTTCTACGACAACGCAACGGGCACCTTCACGAAGTACAACTTCAGATACGGCTCTCCCGGCGAGGATCTGGAGCCAGCCGACGACGCCGCCACCGTCAACTGGGGAAGCAATTGGCAGATGCCCACCATGGAGCAGTTCGGTGAGCTGGTCGACAGCCGCTACACCTCGCTGAGCTGGCTGACCATGAGCAACAAGAAGGTCCTCAGAGTGATGAGCAAGTCCAACGGCAACGCCATCTATCTCCCCCTGGCAGGCTTCTACAATCGCACGGCTTGCAGCTTCTTTGGCTCCGAAGGAGAATACTGGTCGCGCACGGCCGGCACAGACCTCTACATCAACCAGGAGGGAGCGGGCATTGCCCACGACACCTATTACTTCGGTATGCCCGTACGTCCCGTCCGCAAACAGCAGTAAGGACCGACAGAAACCATGCCGATGCCTCGCCTTCCATTGCAGGCAAACCGCCCCGAGGTGCGAACTTCGGGAAGATGAAAGGTGAAGGAAAACGCCGCCTGCGGAGTTGCCAAACCCGGCACAGGGCGTTGGAAAACTCCGCACGCGGCGATGATAAACGCCCGATGAGAAATGACAGATTTTGCAGCAATTGACTTCGAGACGGCCAACAGGGAGCCCAGTTCCGTCTGTTCGGTGGGCATCGTCGTCGTCAGGGACGGCGAGGTGGCGGACTCGTTCTACTCCCTCATCCGGCCCGAGCCGAACTACTACAGCTACTGGTGCCAGCGTGTCCACGGACTTGGCCGCGGGGATACCGACCAGGCCCCCATCTTTCCCGACGTATGGGCAGAGGCTGAGCTACTCATCGACGGGCTGCCGCTGGTGGCACACAACAGCCGTTTCGACGAAGGCTGCCTGCGTGCCGCCTTCCGTATGTATCGCATGGACTACCCCGACTATCCCTTCCTCGACACACTCCGTGCCGCCCGCCGACGATTCCCCTTGCTCCCCAACCACCAGCTGCAGACCGTGGCCGAGGCCTGCGGGTTCTGCCTCGAGAGGCACCATCACGCGCTGGCCGACGCCGAAGCCTGTGCATGGATAGCACGCCAGATACTCTGACCGAAGGCCGCGCGACGAAAAAAATCTGCCCAAAGGCTTGGACATAAAGGAAAAAATCGTAACTTTGTAGGCGTGATGATATATTATTAACCCCTTAAAGCAAAAAAACTATGACCTACAAGATTATCGACATCGAGGGCATCGGCGAGGCTTATGCCCCCAAACTCATCAAGGCAGGCATCACCAAGGTGGACGACCTGCTCGCCAAGTGTGCCACTCCCAAGGGCCGTGCTGCCCTAGCCGAGGAGACCGGCATCAGCGAGAAACTCATCCTCAAGTGGGCCAACCATGCCGACCTCTTCCGCGTGAAAGGCGTAGGCCCACAGTTTGCCGAACTGCTGGAAGCTGCCGGAGTGGACACCGTGAAGGAGTTCCGCCACCGCGTGGCAGAGAATCTGGTGAAGAAGATGCAGGAGACCAACGAGGCAAAGAAGCTCGTGCGCCGCGTCCCGACAGTGGCACAGGTGCAGAAGATGATTGCCCAGGCCGCTGAGCTCGAGCCAGTCATGAAGTACTGACCCGCCCCCGGCGAAAGCCTTTAGAAACGAAGTCCGACAGAACGTCCGCCCCCGGCGAAAGCCTTTAGAAACGAAGTCCGACAGAACGTCCGCCCCCGGCGAAGGGCTTTAGGAACGAAGTCCGACAGAACGTTTGTCCTCGGCGAAAGGTTTTTAGAAACGAATTGGAATAATGAGAATAATAATCCGCGAGTTATTATTTCCATTATTCCAATTCGTGTTTATAATCAGTCCGTGTCGATTTGTTGGTTTGACCGTGCAGATATTGCGGTATGTCCGTGCGGATCTGTTGGTTTGACCGTGCAGATATTGCGGTATGTTCGTGCGGATTTGCAATCCGCACGTTTTGTATATAGGGATTTGCAATCCCGCAACTCAGTTTTTATCGCATTGCAAATGCTTATATTCCAAACTGTCGGATTGCAAATCCGACAGAACGTTTGCCCTCGGCGCAGGGTTTTAGATACGAATTGGAATAATGAGAATAAAACCAACGAATGGGATTATTTTCATTATTCCAATTCGTGTTTATAATCTGTTCGTGCGGACCCCCTAAATCCCTTTAGGGGGAATTTTCATTTCCGCGTGCGGCGATATGGTTTTCCGGCAGCGGCATTTCTCTTCCCCCCACGGGGAAGGTTGGGAGAGGGCTTGCGGCGATGTGGGTTTCTCAGAAGCCGGTCCAGAACTGACGCCAGTAGCGTGCGGAGAGTTCGTCCCAGCGGCCAACGGTGGCGTGGAAGAAATCGGACGTGTAGCCGTTGAGGAAGTCGGTGCGTCGGCTTTCGTCGGTGTTCCACCAGGTTTGCTCCACGAAGGCTTGTTCGCGCTCGCCTTTGTCAAGAAAATATTGTTGTGCTGCCTGTAGGGATGCGCGCGTTTGTCCCCATTTCACCGAGGAAATTCTGTTTGTCTCGCGGAAATGCCAGAGCGCTGTGTCGTCTCTTTTCCGGTGTTGTCCGCACACGCCGAGCATCGTTGGCAGCTCCGTCGTGCCGCAGAAGATGGGGAATCGTGGCGACTGGCCCGGGTTGTCGAGTGCCATCCAGCAGACACCGCCTATGTCGTCGGGCATCCACGAACGGAGTTGGATGACGGTGCTATAGGCGCACCACGAGACGCTCACCGTGCGTATGTTCGCCATCGTGCTGTCCTGCAGCAGTCCGGCATAGCGCCGTATCTCGTCGGGGCGCATCCAGGGGTTGCTCACCGACGGCTTTCCGCCTTTCAGCTTGACCTTTCCGTCGCCTCGGGCAAGGGAGTCGATGCGGCACGACAGGCTCTGGCGTGTGCCCTCGTAGTAGGAGCCGAGCAGATGGGAAACGGTCTGGACCGAAAGCCTCTCTTTTGGTCGCACGGAGAGCGGTAATTCGCCCATTTCATCGCTAAAATTTGCATCGGGAGCGAGCTGCTGCATGATGTATAATTCTCGCACGCTGTAGTTCTTTGGCTCGTTCATGTAGTTGCCTCCGGAGTAGGCTTTCCAGAAGGAGAACTCGCTCTGTCCGTCCCAGAGGCCCAGCTCGCGTGCCACGGAGAAGACGTTGCCCGAGGCCATGAAGTGGTCCGTGTCCTGGAGGTCGAGGCGGCCAATGCGGGAGATGTTTGCGCTGACGGCCACTTCGTCGTCCGGTATGCGCTGAGCGGCCCAGACTCCTCCCTTTCGCTTCGGGCCTTCGCCGAAGATTTCAAAAATCCAGACCTCGTTTTGGTCGGCGATGGTGAGGCACTCGCCGCTGTCTCCGTAGCCGTACTGCCGCACGAGGTCGCCGATGAGGCGTATGGCTTGCCTTGCCGACGAGCAGCGTTGCAGGGCGATGCGTTGGAGTTCCTCTATCATGAAGAGTCCGTCGCGGTTGCGCAGGGTGTCGCGTCCGCTGATGGTCGTCTCGCCCATCGCCAGCTGCCGCTCGTTCATGCAGGGGTAAGCCGTGTTGAGGAACCGGTAGGTATGCCTGGCCTGCGGGATGGTGCCGCGTTGCTTGACGCCCGTCATGTCCTTGGCGTGTTCGGTGTGCATCAGTCCCTCATAGACGCTCATCACGGTGTCTCGGGGATAGTCGTGTGCCGGCTCGATGCTCATCCAGGTGCGATACCAGGAGTCGCACGTGTGGCTCGTCATGACGGAGCCGTCGGTGGAGGCCAGCTTGCCCACCATGATGCTGGTGCAGGCGTCGCGTTCGGTCTGGGCCGATGCGCCCTGGCCTGCCAGGCAGAGCGCGATGATGCAGAGTGCTGTCTTTGTCATTGTGGAGTGCGGAGTGCCCTTGGCGGGGGCTGGGTTATTTGTTTTTCTTCTGGAGGCGTCGGAATTCGTCGCGCGCCTTGTCGAGTTGCTTCAGGAAGTCCTTGCTGTTCATGAGCGCAGGCAGCACGAGTGCGCCCACCATCTGCCCGGCCTTCACGTCGCTGAAGTGGTGGAATCCCACAATCCAGCGGCTCTCTCCGAAGTCAAGGCCACGCTTGTATAGCTCGTTCTGCCTGTCGGGATTGATGCAGGCCAGCACCATTGCCACGGCGACGCCCGTCGCGCTGTGCCCAGAGACGTAGCTTCCGTTGTGACGCAAGTGCTCTTCGGCCTCAGGCACAGGCGTCGGCTCGTTGTAGAGCGCATAGGGACGGGTGCGGCGGTAAAGGTTCTTGGTGCAACGGGTCGCGTAGCTGCCGGCATCCTCCTTCATCGTGGCGATGAGGGTGTAGATTTCCGGCGTGGACTCCTTGGAGAGTGGCATCCCGAAGGCTTCGGAGAAGACCTCAAGGATGTTTTCCGTGGACGTATTGGCGTCCTTCACTGCCTGCCGTCCACGGGGGGTGTCGCGCAAAGTCTTGCCGTACTGGTACATGTGGAAGTCCTGTTCGTAGAGCAACGACCCGAATGCCGGGGGCGGACCGATGAAGGTTGTGTCGAGCGGAGCCTGCTCTTTGGTCAGATAGTGCTTGGACTGGCCGAAGCCGACGGCGGCCGTTATCAGCAAAGCCGCCAGGATGATTTGTCTCTTCATGTTGGTTGTCAGTTTTAAGTGTAGAGGTTATTTGAAATCGGAGTGCGTATTATATGTATATAATGTATAGGCTATTTGCAGACGACCTTCTTCCCGTCCCTGATGATGATGCGCGGTTCGTTCCGGCTTCCCTTGTCGATGGCCGAGAGGGGCAGGCGCCGTCCCTGGAGATCGAAGCAGGCTGTGGCGTCGGGGCCGGGGCTTTGTGCCTGAGGGACGTGGCCTATGGCCGTCACCTCTTCGTCGGAGAGGACGGGATGGAGCGTGATTCGGTCGAAATTGGGCGCCCATTGGTCGTCGAAGGACTGAATGGTAATGGTGTTTCTGTTGCCCTCGACGAGCTTGACGGGCAACATTTTCCACCCCATGCCATCGGGGTCCCAGGACTTGGTGCAGTCGCCGTTGCTCTCAAAGACGATGGTGTCGCCCACTTGCTCCCCGTTGACCAGGAGCTTGGCGGGTCGGGTGTCCTGTGCAATGTAGTAGATGGTGAGGATGTAGTCACCGCTGTGTGAGGCCTTGACGCGGTTGAATTGCAGTTTTCCGCCGTTGCCTAAGTATCCGACATACCCGCCTGCCGAGGCATGAAGGGAGGAATATGTCTGCCTGCGGGTGCTTCCTGTGATGGTGTTGGCCGTTGCCTCTGCCTCGTAAGTGGTGCGCTCGAGTGGAACATCGAGGTTGGCATCGGGCGACAGCTGCACGAGGAATCCGCCTTCGCTCAGTTCCTTCAGGCTCAGAGTCTTTCCCTTCGAGAGTTGTTTTTTCTCGAACTTCAGGTCGCTGCGGCACGTCCCGTCGCGGTAGATGTAGGCGGTGTAGGTGGTTCCCTCCTCGAGGAAGTCGAGCTTGAGGCGTGCCGTGCGTTCGTTCACGCTGATGCCTGAGAGCCACCAGTCCGTGCCCTTGCGGCGTGCCACCGTGGCGTATTTCTGCGGATCGCCTTCGATGAGCAGACTTTCGTCCCAGCTTACGGGCAAACGCTTCATGATGTCGCGTCCAAGGAAGTACCGTAGGTTGTGTGGGCTCTCGGCGATGTGTACGATGCCGCTCTCGAAGAGAGTGAGAAGGGCCATGTGATGTCCCATGCTACGCTGTGTGAGTATGCTGCCGCGCCACGTTGCGAAGTCGCCAGGCGTGTAGTCCATTGCTCCTACCACATTGCGTGTGAAGAGCACGGCCAAGTGCTCGAGGGTTGTATTGTTGCGGGAGTGCCAGAAGTTTTGTTCGCCTCCGTAGATGCCTTCCTGCGTCATGATGTGCGGATAGGTACGCCTGAGTCCCGAGGGGCGCGTGCATCCGTGCAGGTTGACGAGCATCTTGTGCTTGGCAGCCGCCTTGTAGAGGTTCTCCATGTGTGTCATTGTCTCGCGCGAATCGTCTTCCCAGAAGTCTATTTTGATGCCTTTGATGCCCCATTGGCTCCATTTCTTCAGGGTGGAATTCATGTTTTCGTTGGTGAGGTCACTGCTGTGTGCGTGGCGCCAGAGCAGGCAGTCCACGCCTTTCTGGTTGGCTTCGTCGACGAACGAGGGGAACCACGATTCGTCCCATCCAGCGTCGATGAGGTGGTAGGGCCAACCCATCTCGGCTGCAAGCTGGCAGTGTAGCCATTCGCCCTGTCGGAGCCCGCCCAGAGCCTCGCGGATTTCGTCCTTGTTGCCATCGGAGCCTCCCCAGTACCAGGAGGCCACGCCGGGCTTAATCCAGCTGAGGTCGGTCTGATCGGTCGGTGGGCAGAGGTTCTCGGTGAGTGTGGTTTCGAAGATGTCCTTGATGTCGCCGCACACCACCATTCGCCATGGCGAGAGGAAGGGCAGTGGGCATGAGATGCGGTGCGCTTTGTCCTCGGCGTAGTCCTTGGTGGCGCCTGTCCAGCTGTAGGAGAATTCTCCCTCTTGCTCCTCGGCCTTGTTGAGGGAGGTGCAGAAGATGCCTCGGCAGTCGGCCTCGGAGATGAGCAGGAAGTCTGTGCCGTTGGAGACGAGGGTGGGGGAGTTGAGCCTTGCGTCGCCAGCCTCGCGGAGCGACGTCCAGTCGGTGTAGTTCGTGTAGAGCCCTTCGTAGGGGTAGTTGGGGTCGTTGCCTTTGTTGCCAAGGAAGGGGCATGCCAGTGTGCTCCGTATGCCTGCCACGCGGATGCGGCTTGCCTCTTCGGTGAGCAGGGCGGTGGTGTGTCCCTTCCGGGGAATGGCGTAGCGGAAGGCAAAGCCGTCGTCGTAGATGCGGAATCGCACTTCAAACTGCCAGGTGCCCTTCTTCGTGAGCAGCGAGAGGGCGTGGCAATGGTCGCGCAGCTGGCTGCGTTTGCCCACGGGCAGCGTGTAGCTGTCGTCCACGGTGTCGTTCCTTGCCTCCGTCAGTTCCAGCCCTTCGGTGAGGTCGGCGTTGCCGAGCTTCAGTCCGAGCGGTGACTCATCGACCACGAGGCGTTCGTCGCGGCTGACGGAGTAGGAGAGTTTGCCCTCCAGGGAAAGGGTGACGGTGGCCTTGAGGCGGCCGTTGGGCGAACAGACGGTGAAGTCCTCGGCCTGCAGGCAAAGCGGGAAAAGGACAAAAAGCAGGAGAAGAGACTTGGTTTGCATGGTTCTTTGGGAGTTAGTTTGCCGCAAAGTTACGAAATAAATCGTGAACATCGTAAAAAAGAGGCAGAAACTTTTTGTCCCACGAAGAAAAACGACTACCTTTGCAGCAGCAAGTCAGGAGCCGAAGCCTCCGCGCTCCGCGCCGCCATGCCACGCCCTGCGTCCGCAAGCGACGGCCCCCGGTCTGGCAAACCCTCAACCCTTACGGGCAGAACCCTCAGCCCTTACAGGCACAACGCCATGCCCTTACCTGAAAAACCCTCAAGCATTATATAATAATGTATAAACCCCATCTCCCCAATCGTGCCGTCGCGCTCTTCAGGACCCTCCTGCTGCTCCTCGCCTTGCCCGCGGCCTTTTCATCGTCAGCCCAAAGCCTCCGCAACGGCGCACTGTGGCCCGACGACAGAGGGCAGCACATCAACGCCCACGGCGGCGGCATCCTCCTGCACCAAGGCACCTACTACTGGTTCGGCGAGCACAAGGCCGAGCACACCAGCAGCGCACAGGTGGGCGTCACATGTTACTCCTCTGCCGACCTCCTCCACTGGCACTACTGCGGCGTGGCACTGAGCGTGACCGACCACCCCTCAGACATCGAGCGAGGATGCATACTGGAGCGGCCAAAGGTCATCTTCAATCCCCAGACCCAGAAGTTCTGCATGTGGTTCCACCTCGAACTGAAAGGCCAGGGATACAACGCCGCCCGCTACGGCGTGGCAGAGGCCGACCGGCCCGAAGGCCCTTACCGATTCCTCTACTCACAGAGGGCTGACGCCGAACGGTGGCCCCTGGAGTTCGACACGGAAGCCCTCGCCACCATCGACACACTCAGCGAAGCTGGAGCCGGCAAGCCCTGGTCCGAGACATGGCGAAAGGCTGTGGCCGAAGGACTCATCGTCAAGCGCGACTTCCCCCACGGTCAGATGTCGCGCGACATGACACTCTTCGTCGACGACAACGGCTCGGCCTACCACATCTACAGTTCCGAGGACAACCTCACCCTACACATCGCCGAGCTAACCCCCGACTTTCTCCACCACACCGGCCGCTACACCCGCGTAGCCCCAGCCGGTCACAACGAAGCACCCACGCTCTTCAAGCACGAAGGCACCTACTGGATGATTACATCCGGCTGCACCGGCTGGGCACCCAACGAAGCCCGAATGTTCTCCGCCCCCAGCATCTGGGGACCCTGGACACAGCATCCCAACCCCTGCCGCGGACCCCAGGCAGAACTCACCTTCGGCAGCCAAGGCACCTTCGTGCTCCGGCTCGAAAATCGCCGCACGCGGAAAAACAAATCGTCGCAGGCGACGACAGGCAACGCCGCACGCGATGACGGACATCGCCGCACGCGGAAATCCAAACGCCCCACGCCACGCTACGTCTTCATGGCAGACATCTGGCAGCCAAAACACCCCATCGACGCACGATACCTCTGGCTCCCCATCCACTTCGAAGAAGGCAAACCAGTCATACCCTACCGCCAAGAATGGACAACTTTTGCCCAAAAAACACAGAATTAACAAGAAAAAAGACGCAAAATGCTTGGCAGAAAGAAAAAATGTCGTACCTTTGCAGCCGGTTTGGAAAAAGTCGTCTATTGGAATAGACTAAAAAAAAAGATTAGAAATGTCTAAGATTTGTCAAATTACCGGTAAGAAAGCCATGATTGGCAACAACGTGTCGCACTCAAAGCGCCGCACGAAGAGGAGCTTCGACGTGAACTTGTTCACCAAGAAGTTCTACTATGTTGAGGAAGACTGCTGGATCAGTCTGAGCATCAGCGCTTCCGGTCTGCGCTACATCAACAAGGTTGGCCTCGATGCCGCTCTGAAGAATGCTGTGGCAAAGGGGTATTGTGATTGGAAGAACATCCGTGTCATCGGCTAACCGCTAAAACATTCAGAAACTATGGCAAAGAAAGTTAAAGGCAACAGAATACAGGTGATTCTGGAATGCACCGAGATGAAGCAGAGCGGGCTGCCCGGTACGTCGCGCTACATCACGACAAAAAACAGGAAGAACACGCCCGAGCGTCTCGAACTCAAGAAGTACAATCCCATCCTCAAGAGGATGACTGTCCACAAGGAAATAAAGTAATAACCGAAGGTCGGCAGGCCGCCAGCCCACGGCGAACGCCACGAAAGCTCACAACCCGTGCCCGTGCCCAGGCGACCGACAACCCCTAAACTTACAACACTATGGCAAAGAAAACAGTGGCTACCCTGCAGACGGGTAAGACCGACGGCCGTTCCTATACCAAGGTCATCAAGATGGTGAAGAACCCTCAGACTGGTTCCTATTCCTTCGATGAGCAGATGGTTCCCAACGAGGCTGTCAAGGATTTCTTCAAAAACTGAAAGGAGTAAAAGTTTTTTCATAACGGAAAGGCGGGTGGCAAGCAAAACTGCTGCCCGCCTTTTTTTGCAGCCTTTTGCCCTGCGGGGCATGGGCCGATGGCACTAAGGCTATGGCAAAGTCCTCATCACCCTTCTTTACGCACACGCTACCTTGCGGCCTCAGAATCGTCTGCGCCGCAGGGCAGACCGACGCATGCTACATCGGTGTCGCCGTCGACGCAGGCACTCGCCACGAGATGCCTCGGGAGAGTGGCATGGCACACCTCGTGGAGCATCTTTCCTTCAAAGGCACTTCGAGGCGGACGGCAAGGCAAATCATGTCGACGATGGAGGGCGTTGGGGGCGAACTCAACGCCTTCACGGGCAAGGAGGAGACGGTTTACTACTGCACCTGCTTGGCCGGGCACGTCCGTCGCGCTGTCGATCTGCTCCTCGACATCACCCTTTGCAGTGCCTTCCCCGAGGATGAGATGGAGAAGGAAGTGGAGGTGGTGGTCGATGAAATTGAGAGTTACCGCGACCAGCCTTCAGATCTCATCTACGACGAGTTCGAGAGCCTGATGTTTCCCTGCCATCCGCTCGGCCGGAACATTCTTGGCGACGCTGAGAGCCTGCGCTCCTACCGTCCGGCCGACGTGGCTCGCTTCACCGGCCGACTCTATCATCCCGAACGCATGGTGCTCTATGTGCTTGGAAACGTGGACCCTGGGCTGGTGGTGCGTGAGGCGGAGAAGAGTCTGGCACGCGGCGACTGGCATCGCCGCACGCGGGGACTGACATTGCCGCACGCGGCGATGGACGACGCAGGCTGCGGCAACCGCCATGTGGTGCGAGAGATGCAGACGCACCAGGCGCACGTCGTGGTGGGAGCGCGTGCCTTTTCCGCTACCGACCCGCGCCACATCCGTCTTTTCTTGCTGAACAACATGCTGGGAGGGCCTGCCATGAGCTGCCGCCTGAACCTGGCTTTGCGCGAGAGGGCCGGGCTGGTCTATACGGTGGAGAGCAGCAATGCGGCGTACACCGACGCGGGCCTCTGGTCGGTCTATTATGGCTGCGACGCGAAGGACCGTGCCCGTTGCCGACGCCTCGTGGCCCGCGAGCTCGACAAGCTCGTGCAGCATCCTCTCTCACAGCGCACCCTTGATGCCGCCCGCCGACAGCTCAAGGGGCAGATAGGGCTTTCCTACGACAACTTCGAGAACGTGGCTATCGGCATGGCCAAGCGCTTTCTCCACTACGGCACCACGCTCTCGCGCGAGCAACTCTTCGCGCAACTCGACGCCATCACGCCCGACGAGCTGCTGCAGACGGCGCAGTCGGTCTTCTCTCCCGACAGGCTTCTCACGCTCGAGTACGTCTGAGCCGCCGGAACCCTGCAGGGTTTCTCCATGAACCCTGCTTTCTTCTTCCGATAACCCTGCTTTCTTCTTTCGATAACCCTGCAGGGTGGTCCGCACCGGAGCGCAAGATTCGCCTTTTCGCGGCGTTCCCCGATTTCTTCCCCACCATTTTCCGAAAGCGAAAATTCTGTTTTCAACACTGCGAATGGATAACTTATAATGTGCTGATAGCCCCCCGTTTGTAGGCTTTTGGCAGAGCAACTTATGAACGCTCGCAGGGGTTGTTAACAATAAAGGTTGACGGCTAAGTGAAAAAAAAATGAAGAAAGTGTGGGGAATTGTGGGGAAATGTGTATCTTTGCAAAAAAATTCAAAGGGTAAGACCACGGAACGATGAGATTTACGGGTAGCATAGATGCCAAGACGGACGAGAAGGGACGCGTGTTCGTGCCCAGCGTCTTCCGTAAAATCCTCCACAAAGAGGACGAGAACGAGCTTGTGCTCCGCCGCGACCTCTTTGAGAATTGCCTCGTACTCTACCCCAAGCGCGTGTGGGACGCTCAGGTCGATTCCGTCAAGGCACGCACCAACCCCTTCGACCGCAAGCAGCGACTCGGACTGCGCCTCTTCATGGCCGACGCAGAGAACATCACGCCCGACAGCGGCGGACGCATTCTCATCCCACGGCGTTATCTTGAACACGCCGGCATCAAGAGCGATGTGCGCTTCATCGGCGTGGACGACACCATCGAGATATGGAGCAAGCAGGCAGCCGAAGGGCTCCTCGACGACCCGGAAGCCGTGGGCAACATCCTCGAGGAAATGATGAAGGACCCAGACGGCCAGTAGTTCCCGGAAACCGGGAAGGGCAATATGCCCGACGAGGCCAGGATGTCCCACAGACACCCAGCGCCCCAAAAGCTCCAAAAGCCCTGCATACCCATTAGCACCGTCAGCCCCGTTTGGCCTATAATAATATATATATAATGTACGCGATGTGTGAGGAATACCATATACCTGTGCTGCTCAGCGAAGCAGTCGATGGGCTGGACATCAAGCCCGAAGGCATTTATGCCGACCTCACCTTCGGCGGCGGCGGTCACAGCAGCGAGATATTGCGCCGACTCCACGGCAAAGGCCGACTCTATGCCTTCGATCAGGACCTCGACGCACTGCCCCGGGCCCGGGAACTCGAGGCCAGGGAGAAGGGATTCACCTTCGTCCGCAGCAACTTTCGCTTTCTCCGTCAGTGGATGCGCTACTTCGGTCACGACCACATCGACGGCATCCTGGCCGACCTCGGCGTGAGCAGTCACCACTTGGACCACGAGGTTCGGGGCTTCAGCTTCCGCTTCGATGCGCCGCTCGACATGCGTATGAACCAGAAAGCCTCGCTCACGGCAGCCGACATCCTGCGCGACTACAGCGAGGAGCAGCTTGCCTCCGTGCTCTACCTCTACGGAGAGTTGCAGGGAAGCCGCCGCCTCGCCGCCGCCATCGTCAAGGCCAGACAGCAGAAGCCTGTGGAGACCACCGGACAACTTGCCGAGGTGCTCAGGCCCATCCTTCGCCCTGAGCGCGAAAAGAAGGACATGGCCCGCGTGTTCCAAGCGCTCCGCATCGAGGTGAACGGTGAGATGACGGCGCTAAGGCAGATGCTCGATGCCGCCACACGAGTGCTCCGGCCGGGAGGAAGGCTCAGCATCCTCACATATCACTCTCTCGAGGACCGCATGGTGAAGAACGTCATCAAGGCTGGCAACGTGGAGGGAAAGGTGGAGGCCGACATCTTTGGACACACCCATGCGCCCCTCGCGGCCGTAAGTCCGGGCCTCGTCACGCCAAGCCCCGCGGAGCAGCTGAGCAATCCGCGAAGCCGTTCGGCAAAGCTCCGGGTGGCGGAGAGAACAAGCGAAGGCTTCGGAGAACAGAATTGAACAAGGAAAGGAACAGAACTATGGCAGAGACCAGACAAGACAACATGGAGCAGCAGGACATGCTCCCGCAGGATAGCACGGTCATCGACCTCACCGATGCCGCCGACGCTGCCGTCGCCGACTCTGAGGCACAGCCCTCACAGGACGGACAGGACGCGCAGGAGGCCGACGCGCCGCACCCCGAGCCGTCGGTCAGCAGCAAGGAAAGGCTCATGCGCTCTCTCGTTAGCGACGACGACGAGGTGGACGAGCTCACCATCGACAGCCTCCGGCAGATGCTCGACGCTGCCCCTCGATGGTTCCTGAGCCAGTGGAAGATGCTTCTCCTCGTGCTTGCCGGCATCTTTCTCTACGTCACGAGCGGATACCAGGCTCAGGTGGAGATCATGAAGGAGACGGAACTCGAGGCCGAACTCAAGGACTGGCGCTACAGAAGCATCACCCGTGTCAGCGAGCTCACCATGCTCTGCCGGCAAAGCCAGCTCGAGCAGAAGCTCCGAAACCTGGGCGACACCACGCTCCTCCCAAGCAAGGAAGCACCCTTCGTCATCAAGGTTGTATCGGAGACGGAATAGGGATTAGAGATTAGGGAATAGGGTTTTGTTGATAAGGGAACAGGGTTTGGTTGATAATGGAACAGGGTTCTAAGGACAAGGCAACAGGGATTAGAGATAAGGGAACAGGGCTCGAGATGTAGGGACGCGCCGAGGTGCGTCCGCCACCAAGCGGATCAGAGATTAGGGATTAAAGATTAAGAAAGGAAAGCAGCTATGCAGACAGGAAAAGACAAGGCTCCGAGACGATACGTCGTCATCTTCGTGATCATGTGCCTCGCAGGATTCTATATCCTGGCCAAGGCCCTCTACACCATGCTCCCACCCGAAAGCGACTACTGGAAAGTGGTGGGTCGCTCGAGCAAGAAAGCCCTTATTCCTGCCAACCGCGGCAACATCCTCTCGTGCGACAGGCAAGTCCTCTCCGGAACCGTGCCCAAGTACGCCCTATACATGGACTTCGCCGTCCACGACCCCGACCCCGCCATCGAGAAAAAGACAAGGGAGTTCCGCGACTCCGCCTTCCGTGTCGACCTCGACAGCATTGCCCAGGGACTGGCACGCATCTTCCCGGACCGCGACGAGAAATGGTTCCGCGAGCGACTACTCCGTGGCAAAGCACGCGGAAAGTACTCCTGGAGAATATATCCCAAGCTCGCGAGCTACGTCCAGTACCGCGCTTGCAAGGAACTCCCACTGCTCCGCGAGAGCATGTACAAGAGTGGATTCCATGCAGACGAGATGCTTCTGCGACTCAAGCCCTACGGTGGGCTGGCAAGCCGCACTATCGGAGAGCTATACAACGACACCAGTAGCCGGGCAAAATGCGGCCTCGAGCTCAGCTTCGACAGCATCCTGCGCGGCAAACCCGGCTCCAAACACTACGTCAGGCTGCGCAATCGCAACGTACCCGTAGTCGATGCACCCGCAGACAACGGGCACGACCTGCTCACGACCATCGACATTAACATACAAGACTTCGCCGATCGAACCCTACGCCGCAAGCTCAAGGAAGAACTGGTGAACGGCGAGGTCGGAGTCGTCGTTGTCATGGAAGTGCAGACGGGCGACGTTAAGGCCATCGTCAACCTCACCCGAGGCGAGGACGGCGAATACTACGAGATGAAAAACAACGCCGTGAGCGACCTCTGGGAACCCGGCTCCACCTTCAAGCCCGCAAGCATCATGGTCGCACTCGAGGACGGAAAGATAGATCTCAACAAGACTGTCGACTGCGCCCCAGGCATCGTCAGCATGCACGGCCGCAAGATGAAGGATCACAACTGGCATCGTGGAGGATATGGCACGCTCAAAGTGGAAGACATCCTCGGCTACAGCAGCAACATCGGCGTAAGTAAAATCATAGATGAGGCTTATTCGAGCAATCCCGCAGCCTTCGTCGAAGGCCTGAAGCGCGAAGGAGTAGGCATACCACTCAACCTCCCGTTCGTCGGAAAAGGCGAGCCTCGCGTGCCACACCCCGGCGACAAAGGCAGATATTGGAGCAAGTCGGACCTCCCATGGATGAGCATTGGCTACGTCACGATGCTCCCTCCCATCAGCACCCTCACGTTCTACAATGCCATAGCCAACGGCGGAAAGATGGTCAAGCCACGCTTCGTGACCGCAGAGCTGAAGGATGGCATGGTACTACGCGAGTTCCCCACCGAGGTACTCAAGGAGAGAATCTGCAAACCCTCCACCCTGCGCGACATACAATACTGCCTCGAGCACGTCGTGAGCGGAGGCTTAGGCCGGAAAGCGGGCAACGGTGGAAGGCTCTTCAAGGTGAGTGGCAAGACGGGGACTGCACAGTTCAGCGAGAATGGCTCTTATGCAGGACATAAATACATGGTGAGTTTCTGCGGTTACTTCCCGAGCGATGCGCCCAGATACAGTTGCATTGTGTGCATCCGCAAGCAGGGTTTGCCCGCATCAGGCGGTGGTCAGTGCGGACCGGTGTTCAGCGAAATCTCACAATTCATCATGTCGAGGGACTCAATGCGCTACGCTGTGGCCGCGGCCGACACTAATTCCGTGTTCGTACCCTCTGCCACGAAGGGCAGCAGGGCACGCGCTGAGGCTGTAGTGGAAGGCATGGGCATCGGCAAGAGCCAGATTTCCATGGCAGAAGCTGAGGCTTCGGAGGCCGACAAGGTGCCCGATGTCTGCGGCATGGGCGTGAAGGATGCGGTGTATGCCTTGCAGAAGTTGGGCCTGAGGGTGCGGGTGAACGGCTGTGGGGAAGTGGTCCGCCAGGATATTGCTGCTGGCTCCGTGGCTGCGAAGGGCAGGACGGTGACGCTGACGGCACAGCCTGCCAAGATTTAGGAAACAGGATTGCCTCGACGAGGCTCTCTATATATATAATAAGGATATGAAGTTACAGACAATCATACGCGACGTTGCTCCGCTCAGGGCAGTGGGCAACATGGAAAGGGAAGTCTCCGGCATCGAGATCGACAGCCGCCGAGTGGAGCAAGGCACCATGTTTGTGGCCATGAGGGGCACGCAGACGGACGGACATGCGTTCATCTCCGCTGCCATCGAAAGGGGTGCCGCAGTGGTGGTGTGCGAAGTGTTGCCCGAAGAGGTGAGGCCCGACGTCACCTACCTTGTTTATCCCGACACGGAGGACATCGTGGGGAGGCTTGCCACGCACTTCTTTGGCGACCCGAGCGAAAGGCTGCATCTGGTGGGAGTGACTGGGACGAATGGCAAAACGACCATCGCCACCTTGCTCTACAACATTTTCCGCCAGCTGGGATACAAGTGCGGTCTGTGCAGCACGGTGTGCAATTACATCGACGGCGAGGCGGTTCCCACCGAGGTGACCACGCCCGACCCTGTCACACTCAACCGCCTGTTGGGCAGAATGGCCGACGAAGGTTGTGCCTACGCCTTTATGGAGGTGAGCTCGCACAGTGTGGCTCAGAAGCGCATCGGAGGCCTTTCGTTCTCGGGAGGCATTTTCACCAACCTCACACGCGACCATCTTGACTACCACAAGACGTTCGAGAATTACCGCGACGCGAAGAAGTCCTTCTTCGACGCCTTGCCTCAGGACGCCTTTGCCGTGGTGAATGCCGACGACCGCAACGGCTCGGTGATGGTGCAGAACTGCCGTGCTGCGGTGAAGACTTATTCCCTCCACTCGGCAGCCGACTTCAAGGCGCGCATCCTGGAGGAGAGTTTCGAGGGCATGGCGCTGGAGGTGGACGGAAGGGAAGTGAGCGTGCAGTTCGTGGGCCGCTTCAATGTGAGCAACTTGCTGGCGGTCTATGGCGCAGCCGTCATGCTTGGCGTGGACCCGCAGCAGGCTCTGGTGCTGCTCAGCACGCAGCATCCCGTCAACGGTCGCTTCGAGACCATCCGCTCGCCGCAGGGCGTCACCGCCATCGTGGACTACGCTCATACGCCCGACGCCTTGGTCAACGTCCTGACCACCATCAATGAGGTGCTGAAGGGCCGTGGCCAGTGCTGGACAGTCTGCGGCGCGGGCGGCAACCGCGACAAGGGTAAGCGCCCCATCATGGCGCAGGAAGCCGTGAGGAACAGCGACCGCGTCATCATCACCAGCGACAATCCGCGCAACGAGGAACCGCAATCCATCATCGACGACATGCTTGCCGGACTCACACCTGCGGAGCGACGGGGCGTGCTGAGCATCGTGGACCGCCGAGAGGCCATCCGTACTGCCTGCACCCTTGCGCAGCCAGGCGACGTGGTGCTCGTGGCTGGAAAGGGACACGAGGACTATCAGATAGTGAAGGGCGTGAAGCATCACTTCGACGACCACGAGGTCATCCGCGAAGCCTTCGGCATCTGACAACGTCGCACGCGGAGATTGACAACGCCGCACGCGGAGATTGACAACGTCGCAGCAGGAAAGTGGCAACGCCGCAGGCGGAGTTTCAGATCGACCAATTAGAACATAGAGAACACCATATACAGACATCAACGAAATATGCTTTACTACCTCTTCAGATACCTTGGAGAATACGGCGTCAGCGGAGCCAACCTCTGGCACTACATCTCCTTCCGTTCAGTGCTCACGCTGGTGCTGAGCCTGCTCATATCCATGTGGTTCGGCCAATACTTCGTCAAGTGGATGAAGCAACACCACGCGAGCGAGGCGCAACGCGACCCGAGCATCGACCCCTACGGCGTGCAGAAACAGGGCGTACCCACCATGGGTGGCATCATCATCATCGTGGCCACCCTCGTCCCCTGCCTGCTCTTCGGCAGGCTCAGGAACATCTATATGCTCCTCATGCTCTTCACCACGCTGTGGCTCGGCGCGCTCGGATTTGCCGACGACTACTTGAAGATGAAGCGCACGAAGGACGGATTGCGCCCCATCTGGAAGCTCCTGGGGCAGGCAGTCCTCGGCCTTGTCGTAGGACTCACGCTCTGGATGAGCCCCGACGCCGTCATCCGCGAGAACATCAACGCTGAGCGTCAGGGCACGGAGCAGGTCGTCACCCACCGAAGCGAAGCCGTCAAGAGCACCATCACCACGATTCCCTTCGTCAAGAACAACAACCTCAACTACGCCGACGTGTTCAGTTTCCTCGGACGCTACAAGTCTGCCGCCGGATGGATCTTCTTCGTTCTGGTCACGACGTTCATCGTGATGGCCGTCAGCAACGGCTCCAACCTCAACGACGGCATGGACGGCCTCTGCGCAGGCAACGCCGCCATCATGTGCATCGCCCTCGGCATCCTCGCCTACGTCAGCAGTCACGTCCACATGGCTGCTTACCTTAACATCATGTACATACCGGGTTCCGAGGAACTCGTCATTTTCATCTGCGCTTTCATCGGTGCCTTGATAGGCTTCCTCTGGTACAATGCCTATCCAGCCCAAGTCTTCATGGGCGACACAGGCAGTCTGGCCATCGGCGGAATCATCGGCGTTACGGCCATCATCATACACAAAGAGCTGCTCCTGCCACTGCTCTGCTTCGTCTTCTTCATGGAGAGTCTGAGCGTCATCCTTCAGACAAACTACGCAAGGCTGGGCAACAAGCGCGGACTCAAGTGGCGTGTCATCAAGCGCGCCCCGCTTCACGACACTTTCCGTGTGGCCCCAGGCCAACTGCCCCCAGACTTTCGCGTCCTCATCAACTGGCCCAAAGGCTGCTGGCTCGAGTCCAAAATCACAGTACGCTTCTGGATTGTCACCATCATCATGGCCGCTCTCGCCATCGTCACACTGAAGATAAGATAAGAAGAATACGGCCTCATAAGCCTCATAAAAAAGGAAAGGAAACAAGATGAACAGAATTGTAATACTCGGAGCGGCAGAGAGTGGAGTGGGAGCCGCAGCTCTGGCAAAGGTAAAAGGCTACGATGTCTTCGTCAGCGACTCAGGCCACATTGCCGAAAACCGCAGACAAGTGCTCCGCGAGTACAACGTCGATTGGGAGGAAGGCCAACATTCCGAGGACCTCATCCTCAGCGCTCAGGAAATCATCAAGAGCCCCGGCATCCCCGAGGACGCACCCATCGTGCGGAAAGTGCGCGAGGCGGGCATCCCAATCATCAGCGAAATAGAATTTGCAGGACGCTATACCGACGCGAAGATGATTTGCATCACGGGCTCAAACGGCAAGACTACCACCACAAGCCTCATCTATCACATCTTCCGCAAAGCAGGCTACAATGCCGGACTCGCTGGAAATATCGGCCGAAGCCTTGCCCTCCAGATAGCCGAAGGAAAGGATTACGACTACTACATCATTGAGCTCAGCAGCTTCCAGCTCGACAATATGTACGAATTCCGTGCCAATATCGCCATACTGCTCAACATTACGCCCGATCATCTGGACCGTTACGACGGATCCATGCAGAAATATACCGATGCCAAAATGCGCATCGTGCAGAACCAGACAGAGGAAGATGCCTTCATCTACTGGAATGACGACCCAGTCATCAGCGCTGAGCTGAAGAAGTACGGCATCCGTGCCAGGAAATGCCCCTTCAGCATCGTCAAGAAGGAAGGCATGATTGGCTATATCTCTGATGGACGGTACGTCATAGAGTACCCCACTCCGTTCAACATGGAGCAGGAAAGTCTCTCACTTCGCGGCAAGCACAACATGTATAACAGCTTGGCTGCAGGCATCGCAGCACGCATCAGTGGCATTGGCGACGCTGCCCTCAGGGAAAGTCTCAGCGACTTTGAGGGCGTAGAGCACCGCCTCCAGAAGGTGGCACGCGTTGGTGGAGTGCAGTATATCAACGACTCGAAGGCTACAAACGTTGACGCTTGCTGGTATGCCCTCGATAGTATGACGACGCCAACCATCCTCATTCTGGGCGGAAAGGACAAGGGCAACGACTACAACGCCATCAAGGAGATGGTCAGGAAGAAGTGCGTTGGCCTTGTATATCTTGGCGCCGACAACACGAAGCTCCATGAGTTCTTCGACGGACTCGGCATTCCTGTGGCCGACACCCACAGCATGAAGGACTGTGTGGAAGCGTGCCGTCGCATGGCAAAGCCCGGCGATACGGTCCTGCTCAGCCCCTGTTGTGCCAGCTTCGACCTTTTCCGGAACATGGAAGACCGCGGCGAACAATTCTGCGAGCAAGTCCGGAAACTATAACTCTCAACGGCGTTAGAGTCCCCAGGGCCTTTAATGTCCCTAATAGTCCTTAAAGATAATTGCAAAGACAATGAAACTCGACAAACTGAAGAACAAGACACTCATCCACGGCGACCTCGGCATTTGGGCCGTCTTCCTGTTGCTTTGCGCCATATCTCTCATCGAAGTCTATAGTGCAAGCTCGCGCATGACCTTCGCATCGGGTGCCTATTGGGACCCCATCATGCAGCATGGTGCCTTCATGCTCATGGGCATCTTCATCGCATGGCTCGTGCATCTCGTGCCATGCAACTACTTCAAGCTCTTCTGCACCATTGGTATGTTCGTCTCGCTCTTCCTCCTTATTGCCGTACTTGCCATAGGTCAGAAGACGAACGATGCAGGCCGATGGATATCGATAGGCTTCATTCGCTTCCAACCCAGCGAGATTGCCAAGCTCAGCCTGGTGGGTTTCAGCTGCTTCATCCTTTCCTCGCTGCGCGATGAGAAGGGGGCGAGCATGACAGCCCTCAAGATAGTGGGCCTGACGGCCTTTATTACTTTGCTGCTCATCTTCACGGAGAATGCGTCCACGGCCTTCATCATCGCCATAGTCCTGTTCGGCATCTGCTTCTATGCGCAGGTGAATCGGAAGATACTCATCGGGCTGATGCTCATCGGCACGCTCGGCATCGGCAGCATCTTTGCCTTTGCCTATGCCATTCCCGAGAAGACGCTCGACGAATGGTCTGCCTCGTCGGGCATCCTGCACCGCGTTCCCACCTGGGTACACCGCATCACCGACAAGCAAGAGCGTCCCGAGGACCCCAGAATGTTCAAGCCTCAGGAGAACCCACAAAAGGCCTATGCCAAGGTGGCCATCGCCACGAGCAACATCATCGGACGCGGTCCGGGCAACAGCCGCCAGCGTGACTTCATCCCGCAGGCTTTCTCGGACTTCATCTACGCCATCATCATCGAGGAACTTGGCTTTCTCGGAGCTGTGGTGGTGCTGGGACTTTACCTCGTGCTGATGTACCGTTCCATGCGCATCGCACAGAAGTGCAAGGCACTCTTCCCGTCGTACCTCGTCATGGGGCTGGCCCTCATGATAGTGGTGCAAGCCATGATGAACATGGCCGTGGCCGTCGGTGCCTTCCCCGTAACGGGTCAGCCGCTGCCACTCGTCAGCCGTGGAGGGACAAGCCTCTTCATCACCTGCACATACATCGGCATGATATTGAGCGTGAGCCACACGGCAAAGCGTAAACCAGAATACGAGAACCAATGACACAACACGGACCTCTGCGGCAACCCCTTCGCCCTTAGGCCAATAACCCAACGGCCTTCCGCGGCAAACCCTTCGCCCTTAGGCCGATAACCCAACAGCCTTCTGCGGCAAACCTGCCCCGTGAGGCAAATAATAATAAACAATGTATATGGAAGAACTGAGAGTCATCATAAGTGGAGGCGGCACGGGAGGCCACATCTTCCCTGCCGTGAGCATAGCCGGAGCGTTGCGCGAGCTGAATCCCCAAGCACAGATCCTCTTCGTAGGCGCAGAGGGAAGGATGGAAATGCAGCGCGTCCCCGCCGCAGGCTACGAGATAGTGGGGCTCCCCATCAGAGGGTTGCTCCGCCCGCTCTGGAGGCTGGGAAACATCGGCGTGCTCATGGATTTCTTCAAGAGCAAGCGCCTGGTGAAGCAGACGTTGCGAGAGTTCCGGCCAGACGTAGCCGTCGGAGTGGGAGGATACGCAAGTTCCGCCACGCTGAACGCTGCCTATGAGCTGGGAATCCCATGCCTCATACAAGAGCAGAACAGCTATGCCGGACTGACAAACAAGAGCCTTGCCAAGAAAGCGCGCAAGATATGTGTGGCCTACGAAGGCATGGAACGCTTTTTCCCCAAGGAACGTATCCTGCTCACGGGCAACCCTGTCCGGCAGAACCTCCTGAACAGTTCCCTCACACGGCAGGAATGTGCAGCCGCCTTCGGACTGAATCCTGCCAAACCCACCATTCTCCTGATGGGAGGAAGCCTCGGGGCAAGGACACTCAACGAGAGCGTCATGCGCAATCTCTCACGCATTGCCGCCTCACCAGTCCAGTTCATCTGGCAGACAGGCAGCTACTATTGGAAAGACATCGAGCAGACACTCGACGTGAAGGGCAAGCCCACCAACCTCGTGGCCACCGACTTCATCGGCCGCATGGACCAGGCTTACTGCCTTGCCGACCTTGTTATCAGCCGTGCAGGCGCAGGCAGCATCAGCGAACTCTGTCTCCTTGGCAAGCCAAGCATACTCGTGCCCAGTCCGAACGTTGCAGAAGACCACCAGACGCACAACGCCATGGCACTCGTAGCGAAGCAGGCTGCGCTCCTGGTGCGCGATGCCGATGCACGCGAACAGCTCATCCCTCTGGCACTGGAGACAGTGGTCAATGCCGCCAAGCTCGAAGAGTTAGGCCGCAACGCCGGGGCGATGGCACTGAAAGACTCTGCCCGGATCATTGCCGAGGAAGTCATCAAGCTCGCCAAGGGAAAGCAGAATGAGAAATAAGAAAATGTGATAATAAGAAAATAAGAAAGCGACGAATGGAGACAAAGGCTGTCTATTTTATCGGAATCGGCGGCATTGGCATGAGTGCCATAGCGCGATATTTCATCCAACAGGGTGCGACGGTGGCAGGATACGACCGCACACCGAGCGACCTCACCGAACAACTCTGCCGGGAGGGTGCTCTCATTCACTATGAAGACAACGTGGAGCTTATTCCCGAGCCGTGCCGTGAGCGGGAAACCACACTCGTTGTCTACACTCCGGCCGTGCCCCACGACCACTCGGAGCTGGCATTTTTCCTTGGCAACGGCTTCGAAGTGCAGAAACGGGCACAGGTGCTCGGCACGCTGACGCGCACCCTTAGAGGACTCTGCGTGGCAGGTACGCACGGCAAGACCACGACGTCCTGCATGGCGGCGCACATCCTTCACGAAAGTCATGTAGGCTGTAACGCATTTCTGGGAGGCATTTCCAAGAACTACGGCACGAATTATATACTCAACAGCAAGAGCCCGTATGTCGTCATCGAAGCCGATGAGTTCGATCGCTCCTTTCATCATCTGTCGCCATACGCCAGCGTTATCACTGCCACGGACGCCGATCATCTCGACATCTACGGCACTGAAGAGGCATATCTCGAGAGCTTTAGCAAGTACAGCGGCTTGATTGTGCCCGGTGGATACCTTGTCTTGCACACGGGACTCAAGATGAAACCGGCTCCAGCCCCGGGCGTCAAGGTCTATACCTACAGCCGTGAGGAGGGAGATTTCCGTGCCGAGAGGGTGAGAATCGGCGGCGGTCGCATCATATTCGACTTCGTTTCGCCCTTGGGAGGCGTGGAAGATGTGGAACTGGGCGTGCCCGTTAGTGTGAACATCGAGAACGGCATTGCCGCCATGGCACTGGCTCAGATAGCGGGAGCCACGGCCGAGGAACTGCGAAGGGGCATGGCTTCGTTCAGAGGCGTGGACAGAAGGTTCGACTTTCACATTCGCACCGACCGCATGGCCTACTTGAGTGACTATGCACATCACCCCGAAGAGATACGCCACAGCCTGCTGAGCTTGAAGGAACTCTACGCCGGACGTCGCATAAAGGCCATCTTCCAGCCCCATCTCTACACGCGGACCCGGGACTTCTACCGTGAGTTTGCCGACGCACTCTCGCTCGTCGACGACGTTTGCATCGTGGATATCTATCCGGCACGCGAGGCGCCGATACCGGGCGTGACGAGCCGTCTCATCTATGACTGCCTGCGTCCGGGCATCAAACGGCAGATGTGTCGGAAGGAAGAGGTGCCCGACGTGGTGCGTAAGGGCGGCTTCGACGTGCTGGTCACGCTCGGGGCTGGCGACATAGAGGACTACGCTAAGGAAATAACCGAAATACTATTACCACAGTCATGAAGATAGCAATCAAGATTTTCCTGCTGCTTGCAGTGGTGGGATACCTCGTGGTGGCGCTCTGGAAGTTCTGCGGCCAGGCCGAGGACCGTGTGTGCCAGGGCGTGAGAGTGGAGGTGATGGACAGCATCAGCGACGGCTTCGTCACGCCTGACTTCGTGCAGTCCTTGCTCTCGCGCCACGACATTTCGCCTCAGGGCATGAAGATAAGTGACATTCGCCTCGAGCAGATAGAGCAGTTGCTGCAGGAGGAGCCGCACATCGAGCACGCCATTTGTTACTACGACGCTGCCGGCCGCCTCTACATACAGGTGACGCCTCAGCAGCCCGTGCTGCACGTCATCAGCGACCGCGGCGAGGACTATTATCTCTCGAGCACGGGCCTGACGATGCCCACGGCAGGCTTCAACGTGGATCTCTGCGTGGCCACCGGCAACATTTCCAAGCGATATGCCGCCGAAAGGCTGTTGGCCCTGGCGCGCTATGTCCGCTCCGACCTGTTCTGGAGCGAGCAGATAGAGCAGCTCCACGTCGTGGGGCCCGAGGAGATACTGCTGTATCCTCGCGTGGGAAACCACGTCGTGGAGCTCGGCAGCCCCGAGGACTTCGAGGACAAACTCTGGCGCCTGCGCACCTTCTACCGCGAGGGTCTGGGGCGCGTGGGCTGGAACAAATACAAGACAATCAGCCTGGCCTACGACGGACAGGTGGTCTGCACCAAGGCAGACGCCGGGAAGAAGACGGCCGCCGCTGCCGGCCGCTGAAAACGCCGCGTGCTGCGTTCTACATCGCCGCACGCGGAGACCGACATCGCCGCACGCTGCGTTTCACATCGCCGCACGCGGAGATAAACAAAAGCCAACAACTAAAAATCAGATATTATGGGAGCAGAAAAAGACATCATCATTGCAGTGGAGCTGGCATCGACTGCCATTCGCGCCATCGCAGGCAAGCGGGAACCCGACGGCAGTATGCAGGTGCTCGCCTTTGCCCAGGAAGAATCGCCCAACACCATCCGCAAGGGCATCATCGACAACATTGACAAGACGACGCAAGCCCTCTCCCGGGTCGTCGCCAAACTCGGCGAAAGGCTCGGGGTGAAAGTGCACAGCGTCTACGTAGGGCTGGCAGGTCAGTCCCTGCGCTCAGTCCACAACCGCGTACTCCTGCAGTTCGACGGGCTGGAACTCCTCTCGCACAAGACCATCGACAAGATGCGCGACACGAACAGCGGCGTGGTCTATCCCAACGCAGAGATAAAGGAAGTGGTGCCCCAGGAGTTCACCATCGGCAACCGCAGCGTGGTCGATCCCGTCGGGATGCAGGCCGAGATGATCGAAGCCAACTTCATCAACATCGTGGCACGCCCGACCCTCGAGGAGAACATCCGCAAATGCATCAGCGGAGCCGGACTCGAAGTGCAGGACATCTTCATCACCCCCCTCTGCCTGGCCAACGCCATGCTCACCGCCAACGAGAAGCGTTCCGGCTGCGCCCTGGTCGATATGGGAGCAGACACCACTACCGTCAGCGTCTACTTCGGCGGCATTCTCCGCCATCTCTGCGTCATACCCCTCGGAGGCTCCAATGTCACCAGCGACATCACCAGCCTCAAAGTGGAAGCAGAGGAAGCCGAGGAACTCAAGAAAAAATACGGCACCGCCTACAGGCCCGACGGCGACGACCGCACAGGGCAGAAGATTCAGCTCAGCTTCGACCGCACCGAGGACGAAGAGACACTGCGAAAAATCGTAGAGGCACGCTACGAGGAAATCATAGCCAACGTCGAGCACCACATAGCCCCCTACAAAGACAAGATGCTCTCAGGCATCATCCTCGTGGGAGGCGCAGCCCGCATCCCAGACCTCCAGCAAGCCTTCGCCCAACGCGTTGACCCCGACCTCAACGTACGCATTGCCAAAGGACTGCCGGAAAACGTCAACGTCGCCTTCGGCGTACAGGTCGCCGACCCAGACCGACTCTATTCCCTCTACTCCCTACTGCTCTCCGGAAAGGAAAACTGCGTCGGAGAAGCCGCAGTCACGCCCCAGCAGTCGGAACTCAACTTCGATGCCGGCAAAACCGAACCCGAACCCGAGCCCGAGCCCGAGCCACAGGAACAAAAAGAGCCCGACACACCGCGGGAAAGGAAACCCTCCACCATCAGCCGCATCTGGGGACGGTTCGTCGACCTCCTCTCAGATGAAGCCGACAGAGAAGACAAAGAACGTTAAACCACCCAACCATAACAGACACAACCATGGCAGAAGAAAAGAACAAACCCACGGCAGGAGGCATCAAATTCAACTTCATGAAGCAGACAGAAAACCCCTGCATCATCAAAGTGGTGGGCGTCGGCGGCGGAGGCGGCAACGCCATCAACCACATGTACCGCGAAGGCATACACGAAGTCACCTACGTTGTCTGCAACACCGACAAGAAAGCACTCAATGACTCCCCAGTCCCCAACCACCTGCAGCTCGGCAAGGACGGACTCGGGGCAGGCAACAACCCCGCAGTCGGCAGGCAGCGAGCCGAAGAAAGCATCGACGACATACGCCAAATGCTCAACGACGGCACCCGAATGGTCTTCATCACCGCCGGCATGGGCGGAGGCACTGGCACCGGAGCCGCTCCCATCATTGCACAATGCGCCAAGGATGCCGGCATACTCACCGTAGGCATCGTCACCATCCCCTTTAAGTTCGAGGGAAACAAGAAAATCAATCAGGCACTCGACGGCGTGGAAGAAATCGCCAAGCACGTGGATGCACTGCTCGTCATCAACAACGAAAGGCTCCGCGAGATATACCCCGAGCTCACAGTCATCAATGCCTTCGCCAAGGCAGACGACACCCTCTCCATCGCAGCAAAGAGCATCGCCGAGATCATCACCATGCATGGCATCATGAACCTCGACTTCCAGGACGTCACAACCGTGCTCAAGGACGGCGGAGTCGCCATCATGTCCACCGGATACGGCGAAGGGGAGAACCGCGTGACCAAGGCCATTGAGGAAGCACTCAACAGCCCGTTGCTCAACAACAACGACATCTTCGACTCCAAGAAAGTGCTCATGAACATCAACTTCTGTGCCGATCAGGAGCACGACAACCTCATGATGGAGGAAATAGGCGAGGTTGACACCTTCATGTCAAGGTTCCGCCGCGATGTGGAAACGAAGTGGGGACTCGCCACCGACAGCTCTCTGGGCGGAAAGGTGAAGATAACCTTGCTTGCCACCGGTTTCGGATTGCAGAATGTGCCCGGCGTTCAGGACATCGTCGAACAGAAAGACATCGAGAAGTCTGCGCTCGACCGCGAGACGGAAGAGTACCATGAGGAGAGAAAGGAGAAGTATTACGGTCCAAACGGCGGCACTTCCACCAGAAGGCGACGCCACAACACCTACATCTTCACTGACGAGGACCTCGACAACGACGACATTATCTCGATGGTCGACGCGCGTCCCGTCTACAACCGCACGAAGGATGAGGTGGGAAAGATAAGGGAGAAGAGCAATCCCGTGCAGGAATCCGAGGAACCGGCCATGGGTGTTGCCTTCAACATCTGAGGCCTTGCTGCCGCACCTTGTGCTCAGGCAAGCACTTCCCTCAGCACTTCGAGCGAACGGAGCTCGCGAAATTCGGGAACATGCAGCTTGTAGTAGGTCGTAAGCACCTCCAGTATGCGGCCGCGCTGCACGCGGTTCAGCCTGAAACTGTGCATGTTGCGCGGCGTCATCCTCAGGAACAGCGGCAGCATCGCCGTTTCTTCTTCCCCGAGGAAAGCGTCGTGGGCAGGCATGGTCTCTGTCCCGATGCCGTCGCGCAGGTCGAAGAAGCGCGGAGGCCTGCGCAGGTCGATGTTGGGCCAAATGCCTAAATAGTAGGTGAGGCGCACGAGGAAGGCAATATGGAAGTTCGCCAGGCCCTCGCGCGCCACGTCGAACCACTCCAGACTGTATATTATATAATGGTATAGGCGGTCGTTTTTCACCTCTCGCCTAAGGGCGTTGTGCAGAAATTCCGACAGGAAGAGGGCCACCGTCTCCTTGAGTGGGTCGTAGGGGAGCGAGGCGTAGCAGCGGGCGATGTGCAGCTCTTGCATCTTCTGCAAGGAGGCCGACGGACGGAAGTCAAAGGTCAGTTCCACGATGTTGAGCGGCCTGAGCAGCGTCGTCTGCAAGCCCGGCTTGCGCTGACGCCTGCGGTCGCGCACCAGGAACTGCACGCTTCCCCTCGTCTGCGTGAAGATGTCCACGATGGCACTGTCGTCGTTGTAGCGGTTGAAGTGAAGCACTATGCCCTCTGTCGTCTCTATCATCATTCGGAGTCTTTTGGCCAGTAAAGGTAAGGAAAACATCCCAAACGGCAGCCCTCTTTTGAGAAAAATGCACAGAAAGACACATTTTTTCGCAGAATTATTTTGTCAGTCTCGGAAAAAGCTGTAACTTTGCACCCGCAATTGAGAGCCCTGTGCTCAAAAAGCACTGGCCGTTGAGCAATCAAGGCCGAAGGTAAGGTCCCTTCGTCTATCGGTTAGGACGAGAGATTTTCATTCTCTAAAGAGGAGTTCGACTCTCCTAGGGACTACAAGGAAAGTAAAATATAACAAGAAATAAACAGATGGCAAATCACAAATCATCACTTAAGCGCATCAGACAAGAGGAGAAAAGGCGCCTCCACAACCGCTATTACGCCAAGACCATGCGTAATGCTGTGCGCAAACTCCGTGCCACGACCGACAAGGCCGCAGCAGTAGAGATGTATCCCAGCGTTCAGAAGGCACTCGACAAGCTCGCCAAGATTAACGTAATCCACAAGAACAAGGCTTCGAACCTTAAGTCTAAGCTGGCTCAATACATTCAGAAGCTCGGCTAAAAGGCCACAATTTTTGCTATAACGTACAAGGCTGCTCCCCGGAGTGGCCTTTTTTTTATGCTGTATAAAAAGGGATGGCTTGCCGGAGAAAACGTCCTCCGTTCCTGTAGAAACGTCAATCGCTGCAGCCGGGGATTGGCATCGCCCCAGCCTGGAATTCCAATCGCCGCAGCCGGAGATTGGCATCGCCCCAGCCTGAAAATTTTCTGGCCTTATTGGGGGGCTTATAGAAAAGGGAGAAACGACAGCGCCTATAGGCACTCTGATGCGAGGGGACCTATAGGCGCTGTGATGGCCGGAGCCGTTGCCTTCGCGGGCGAAGGGCTTAGGCGTCGATGTTGGCGAAAGTGGCGTTCTTCTCGATGAACTCGCGTCGCGGACCGACATCTTCGCCCATGAGCATGGAGAAGACGTAGTCGGCGGCAGCAGCGTCGTCGATGGTGACTTGTTTGAGACGGCGTTGCTCGGGATCCATCGTGGTCTCCCAGAGCTGCTTCGGGTTCATTTCGCCCAGACCTTTGTAGCGTTGCGTGTGGAGCTTGGTGTCGTCGGCGTCGCCGGCGGCGTAGGTTTGGATGAAACGGATGCGCGCTTCCTCGTCATAGCAGTACTCTTCGACCTTGCCATAAGAGCAGCGATAGAGTGGGGGCGTGGCAATGTAGAGACGACCGTCCTTGATGAGCTGCGGCATGTAGCGGAAGAAGAGCGTCATGAGCAGCGTGTCGATGTGCGAACCGTCCACGTCGGCATCGGTCATGATGATGGTCTTGTAGTAGCGGAGCTTGTCGTAGTTGGCCTCTTTGTAGTCGTCGGGGTTGAGGCCGAACTTGACTCCGAGGGCCTGGATAATGTTGTTCACCTCCTCATGCTCGAAGGCTTTGTTCCACATCACGCGCTCCACGTTGAATATCTTGCCTCGGATGGGCAGGATGGCCTGGAAGTGACGGTTGCGGCCTTGCTTAGCGGAACCGCCTGCGGAGTCGCCCTCCACGATGAAAAGCTCGGCGTTGGCGGGATCTTTGTCCGAGCAGTCGGCCAGTTTGCCGGGCAGTCCGCCGCCACTCATCGGGCTCTTACGAAGCACCTTTTCTCTGGCTTTTCTTGCTTCTACACGAGCCTGAGCAGCAAGCAAAACTTTATCTACGATGAGCTTTGCTTCTCTTGGATGTTCCTCGAGATAATTGGTTAGCGCCTCACCTACAGCCTGTTGTACGGCTCCAGCCACTTCGCTGTTTCCCAGCTTGGTCTTGGTCTGGCCCTCAAACTGAGGCTCTGCCACCTTGATTGAAATCACGGCAGTCAGGCCTTCGCGGAAATCCTCACCACTGATTTCAATGCCGTTCTTAGCGAGTTTCTCCAGTACTTTATCGAACTTCTCCTCAGCATACTTCTTGAGTACACGTGTCAACGCCATACGGAAGCCTTGTAAGTGTGTGCCGCCCTCGATAGTATTGATGTTGTTGACGTAGGAATGAAGATTCTCGTTGAAACCGATG
The DNA here is from genome assembly GCA_947166305.1 of uncultured Prevotellaceae bacterium. Classification (GTDB taxonomy): domain Bacteria; phylum Bacteroidota; class Bacteroidia; order Bacteroidales; family Bacteroidaceae; genus Physcousia. The sequence goes on from CAMVDV010000005.1 coordinate 39,269, forward strand.
TTATACATGATGGCAACCTCAATGGGTATGCCTTGCTTCTCTGTGTTGAGGTAGATGACATCGTCGAAGAGGTGTGTGCGGCTGCTGTCGATGTAGCGCACGAAATCGCGCACACCGCCTTCGCTGTAGAATTTCTCTGTCTTTGTATTGCCTTCCTCGTCGGGTCGGAGGTCGGTGAGTGTGATTGTGATGCCGGCGTTGAGGTATGCGAGCTCACGCATACGGTTTGCCAGGATGTCATACTTGTAGGTAGTGGTGGTGAAGATGGTCTTGTCGGGCCAGAACTGCTGCCGTGTGCCGCGCAAGTCTGTTGTGCCGATGACCTCGACGCCCGTCACGGGCTTGCCGATGGCGTACTCTTGCTGATAGATCTTGCCGTCGCGATAGACTTGGCTCACCATCTTCGACGAGAGAGCGTTGACGCAACTGACGCCAACGCCGTGGAGTCCGCCGGACACCTTATAGGAACCTTTGTCGAACTTGCCGCCTGCGTGGAGCACCGTCATGACCACTTCCAGGGCACTCTTGTGTTCCTTCTCGTGCATATCGACGGGGATGCCGCGGCCATTGTCCTGCACCGTGATGCTGCCGTCCTCGTTGATGGTCACCTCGATGTGTGTGCAGTAGCCGGCGAGGGCTTCGTCGATGGAGTTATCGACGGTTTCGTAGACAAGGTGATGCAGGCCCTTCTCGCTGATGTCGCCGATATACATCGCCGGACGCTTGCGCACTGCTTCCAGACCTTCCAGCACCTGAATGTTCGACGCGCTGTATTCCTGTGGTTGCTTTTCCAGTTCTTCCATAAAGATTTGTTAGGTTTTTCGTTAAATTTGTGTGCAAAGATACAACTTTTCTTTCACATTTGCAAGCAAATGCGTAAGAAAAACGGCCTCGCAGCCTTCTCTTTTCCGCCTTTTCCCCGCTTTTCTCAAAAAAAGAGCCCGAAGTCCCCAGAGACCCCGGCGGCCTTGCTCACTGCGAGGCCATACAAATCCCTCGCTGAGGCTGTAAAAAAACTTACAGGATTTTGCCATGTTCGGGCGAAAGCCTTGCCGGATTGAGCAATCGAGGCAGACGGATTTCTCAACGTCCTATACGGTGATGGCCAACACACTACAGGGCGTTGCCAAAAACCCTATGCCGCGATGCCCGTATGCGAGTGCCAAAATTTGCGATGGAATGGCCGATTTTTTATCCAAAAGCACGGAGAATGCTCCCTTTCTCCGCACATCGTTGTTTGTCGCCGAAAGCCAAGTCTCTGGCAGTCAAACGGATGGAAAAACGTCGAAAAACGGGCCCCGGAAGCCATCGGAGCGTGCCGAATGCGGTTTTCCCGTGCCGTGCGTCACGAATAAGGATAAAATCATTACAATTTGTTCCTGCCACAAAAAAATAATGCAGTCCGTCAGAGTAAAGTAGAATCCGCCAAGTAGGGACGCGCCGTGGCGCGTCCGCGCAGGGGAAGCAGCCCCCTCCCCGCTCCCCCTTTGGGGGAGTGCTTTTGAATGACAGAGCTTTCACATGTAAATAATCCGCCATGTAGGGACGCGCCGTGGCGCGTCCGCGTTGGCGGCGAAGGTGTGGTGGATGAGGATGCATCGCAGTTGGCGGACGCGCCACGGCGCGTCCCTACAGGGAGGACGTGTCACGCCTGCCGTCGGGCAACAAAAAACGGCCGCTGGGATGCGGCCGTTTGGGGGTATAGGGTGGGGGAGATTACTTTGTGGCGGCTGTTCCGTTCATGTTGATGTTGTCGGGTTTCTCCTCGCTCTCCTCGATGAAAAACTCGCGCCAAATCTCGCTGTCCTTGTATGTCTTGCTGCCTTTGGGCACATAGAGCGTGCACCATGTGCGGTCCACCTTGGAGAATGCGTTCGGCTCGCACTTGGGTGCGTCCTTGGCAAGGCAATAGATGGAGATGAGGGCCGAGCATCTCGAGAAGGCTTCCTCGCCCACGCTTGCCACACTCTCGGGGATGATGACTCCCTTGAGCGATTTGCATCCGAAGAATGTCTCGTCCTCGATGGCGGGCACGCCCTTGGGCAGCACCATCCAGGTCAGTGAGGCACAGCCCTCGAAGGCTCCCATTCCTATCTCCGTCACGCTCGCCGGGATGTTGACACTCGTCATGGCATTGCACCCATAGAAGGCGAATGTCTTGATGGCCCTCACGCTGTTGGGAATCGTGACGGAGGTGATGGACGAACAGTCGCGGAAGGCATAGTCGCCGATGCTGACCACGTTGAAGGTCTTGCCGTTGTACGTCACCGAGGCAGGTATGGTGATAGAGCCGGTGTAGGCTGCGAAATTTTGGTCGGAGAACACCTTGTTGGTCACCTCCACCTCTGTTGCCGAGATACGGCTGTAGTAAATGCCGTCCACCTCGCAGTCGTAGGCCATGACAGACGGCGTCATGGCAAAGAGGGCAGCCAGCGTTGCGAAGAAAGAATAAAGTGAAGTCTTCATTATCAAAAAAGTTAAATTTCGCGGCAAAGATAGTGATTATTTTCTTTCGACGGCACTTTTTCGCTCAAAAAAATACGCTTTATTGTAAAAATCTCTGTCCGACCCCTCGTTAAGCGCCTTGAGTTGACGCCATTTTCCCCTGAAAATCCGTCGGGAACGACACCGTTTTCGTCAGCCCGTCGGCAAGGCCGTAAGTGCCCGGGCAATTCGGCGGCAAAAGACACCCTGTTTTCTTCGTCTTTGCATATTACAGTTTTCGAGTGCATAAAAATTACATATCGCCGATTCCTCGCCAGATAAGCACTTATCGAAAATGTGAAGAAAAAAGGACAAGGAAGACGATTTAATGCCAAAATGGGGGTGTAAAATGAAAAAATGTGCAAATAAGCGAAAAAAATGGGGGGGGGTATTGCATATATAAAAAAGACATTTTAACTTTGCAGCCGATTTTAGTTGCGCATATGTTAAAACAATTAAAAATATGCATACACGCGCGAGCGAATAAATAAGTGTAGTTAACTAATACCGATAGAAAACTTAACTTACATTCAAACAAAGGAATCAACGACATTCAGGTTAACAACGTTTAACAACACGGAGAATATGGTAATAAGATTGTGGCATAGCAGAGTACATGGCATGGCAGGGAAGAGTTTCTCTGCGACAGCAGCTTCCGTTGCTGCGGCAATAGTCTTTTCCTTCCTCCTCGGCAGCGCACCGGCTGTGGCAGCGCCCGCCATACCCGCGTTCCCCATGCCCGCTCCCATCGACACCACCGCCTATAAGTCCTACTCTTACGTCCGCTTCATCGATGGGCAGGACTCCGTGAAGCTGACCGACGAGCAGTTCTACGACATAGCCGGCAAGGTTATCTTCCCCATCAACAAGTATTATCTGCCCAAGAACGACTCGCTCATCCTCCAACTGAAGAACGAAGTGTTCCCCCTCATCAACCGCGACTCGCTCGAGCTGGCTTATATGATGCTGCGCGGTGCAGCCTCGCCCGAAGGTCCCACACGCTGGAACAAGATCCTCGGTGAGAGGCGTGCCGAAGCCCTCTTGAACTTCGTCAAGCAGAACCTCGTCGTCCCCGTCAAGGAAGACCTCGACATGGATATCGACATTGAGGACTACCGCACACTCTGCATCATGATGCGCCGCAGAGGCGACAAGGACTACGGCTACGTCCAGGCCCTCTGCGACCAATACCTCCCCAAGGACCAGATAGCCAAACTGAAGGCCACCCTGCGCGCCACACGTCAGGGCACACTCTGGTTCCGCCTCTTCCGCGAATACTTCCCGCAGTTGCGTGCAGCACGCGTCATCTTCTTCTTCCACGCCCCGCAGAGCCACAAGAAACCCGAGGTGGTGGAGCCTATCCCAGTGGTGCCCGTGACCGTGGAGCCCGCTAAGGTGGAGCCTGAAAAGGTGGAGCCTGCACCCATCGCGAAGGACACCGCCACCGTGGTGCCCGTTTCCCCCGCACCCGCACCCCAGCCTTGGATGGAACGCTACGCACGCCGTGAGCTCCTCTCCGTCAAGACAAACCTGCTGGGCTATGTAGGCTATATGCCCAACTACGGTCGCTATTGCCCCATACCCAACGTCGCCATCGAGTACTATCCCCTGCGCGGACACTTCACATACGGCGCCTCGTTCGACTTCCCCTGGTGGCAACACTACTGGCAGCACAAGTACTTCCAGATAAGAAACTATCAGCTTGAGAGCCGATACTACTTCCGTCGCGGCGACATCGAACTGCGTCCCGAGGGACAGGGAGCCGCCTACAAGGGCCTCTACCTCCAGGCTTACGGCAACATCGCCGTCTTCGGCATCTGCTTCGACGAGCGTCGCGGCTGGGAAGGCGAAGTCTTCGGTGCCGGACTCGGAGTGGGCTATGTCCTCCCCCTCGGCAAGAGAGAGCACTGGCGCATGGAGTTCCAGCTCCAAGTGGGCTTCCTCTATGGCGGATACGACCCCTATCAGTGGGAAAACCCCGTCAATCCCGCCTACCAGGATCACCTCTATTATTACGACTGGACGCAGAAACCGTCCTTCTTCAAAAAGCGTCAGTACCGCTTCACCTGGGTTGGTCCCACCAGAATCGGCGTCACCTTGAGCTACGACCTGCTCTATCGCAAGGCACGCAACAAGACAAACGGCATACACACCTCCGACGATACAGAGCCGACGAAACGCTATAATCCCCTCGTGCCCTACGAGAAACGTGAGAAAGGAGACCGCCAATGAAGAAACTCATCATCAGCCTCCTGGCACTCCTTGCCCTCTCCGGCTGCTACCGCAAGCCCGACCTCTACCTCTACGACTGGGAGAACCCGGCCCTCATGTTGCCTTGGGTGGACCTCGACCTCGACCTCTTCTGGGGATACGCTCCCGACTGGCGAGCAGAATGGTACTATGGCGACTGCGGACGCCCAGGCGGATGGGACGACGAAGACAAGCGTATCTTCGGCGAACTGGAGTATGTGGAGCCAACAAACTTCTTCGTCCGCCGATACTTCACGGGCGACCTCCCCTACGGGCCGCGCCGAAGGATGTACGAGGCATACATTCAGGGCCGACACTTTCGTGCCAAGTACGACTGGGGCTACTGGGATATCCTCGCATGGAACGACATCAAGACCATCGACGGCGTGCAGAGCCTCATCTTCCGCGAACCGAAATCGCTCGACGAGGACATCATTGCCTTCACAAACCAGACCATGTATAGCTCGCGCTACCATGCTCCGCGCTATCAGAACTCCTTCTATGCGCCCGAACAGCTCTTCGCTGCCTGCGAACGAGGCATCGACATAGACGAGACCCTCAAGGGCTTCGTCTATATCCCCGAAGAAAACATGTGGCTCCGACAGCTCCGCATGACCCTCGAGCCGCTCACCTATATCTATCTGCCGCAAGTCATCATCCACCACAACAACGGCACCATCGTGGGAGCGCCCGACAAAGCTAACCTCTCCGGACTGGCCCGCGCCACGTCGCTCAACACCGGCATCGCCAGCACCGACGCCGTCTCCGTCAACTTCGACGTGCGAATGAAGCTCGACAAGGACTTCCGCCAGGGCGAGAAGGTCGACATCGTGGGCGGACGACTCATGACCTTCGGCATCTGCGGGCAGAACGGTAACCGAGTGATGCGAGTCGAGGACAGCAAAGACCCCGAGAAACATTACCTCGACGTCAAGATGATGTTCAAGAACGGCATGGACTCCACCTTCGTCTTCGACGTTACGGAACAAGTGCGCCGACGCTATCGTGGCGGAGTCATCACGGTGGAACTCGACATGGACACCGTGCCTATGCCTGTCAGACCCGGCGGCTCTGGATTCAACGCCGTGGTCAAGGACTACGAAGACGGCGGACAGTGGGAGTTCGAGATGTAGGCATAGCAACAACGCCCCGAGCGTTAATATATATATAATAATGTATAGAACAAAAAAACATCCAAAAGAAAAAGCACAACAAAGAGCACAACAAATCAGTAAAACCAACAATTTAGAAAAAACAAGTATTAAATTATCTTTTTATTAACTCTCAAAATTCAAAAAAAAATGAGAAAAGTTTATTTAACTCTCGCAACAGTTGCAGGCATGACCCTCGCTGGTTGCACAAGTGACGAAATCGTTGTCGACAACAACGTCGGCAGCTACGAGGGCACAGAGACCCCCATCGTGTTCAGTTCCCTGCGTAAGGGCATGACTCGTGCCGACTTTGTTGGCGCAGAGGCTGCTGAGAAGCTGGGCAACAAGTTCGTTGTCAGCGGCTACAAGGGCGGTGCTACTGCTACAACAGAGCCTTCCATCGTATTCGACAACTACCTCGTTGAGTACGAAGAGAACACAGCCAACACCACCGCTTCCAACACCAACAACTGGGAGTATGTAGGCAAGGGCGTCATCAAGCACGCTGCTGACAAGGGCATCACAAGCCAGACCATCAAGTACTGGGACTACAGCAAGACTCAGTATGACTTCCTCGCATGGTCCACAGGCAAGGCAACTGCCATCTACGAAGGCGATCCCGTTGCCGGTCAGGTGCTCGTTAGCGCCATCAAGACAGATGCTCTCGGCACAGAGGCTTACACCTTCACAGGTACAGCTGCTGACCTGAGCGACTGCTACGTTTCTGACATCGTGACAGTGAACAAGGAAGGTACTGCAGGCATAGGCGAAGTGACTGGCTACAACCAGCCCGTTACTCTCAAGTTCCGCGCTCTCGGCACGAAGGTTCGTATCGGTATCTACGAGACCATCCCCGGCTACTCTGTAAAGAACGTGACGTTCTACAGCGCCGCAGCTTCCGATGATGCTAACACCACTCCCAAGCTCTTCACCACCGCTGCCAACAACATCTTCACCGAGGGTACTTACACCGTGACCTTCCCCACCGTTGACCAGCCCGGTAGCGAGGACAACAACCAGGCTCACGTTGCATTTGCTCCCAAGACCAGCACACAGTCCAGCTCAGTTGCATGGGGTAACTTGAACTACACCATCGCCCAGCAGAGCGAGAAGACCACAGGTGAGGTATTCCTGGGCCGCACATCCAACACTGCTTCCTTCGCAGGCGACGAGGCTGACAACTACTATGTTATCTACCTCCCCAACGAGGCTGGTACAAACCTCAACCTCCGCGTGAACTACACCCTCGAGAGCATCGACGGTAGCGGCGAGACTATCGAGGTGAAGGGTGCAACTGCTCAGGTACCCAGCATCTACACCACTTGGAAGCCCGGCTTCGCTTACACTTATCTCTTCAAGATCAGCGACAGGACCAACGGCTTCACTGGTCCCTACGATCCCGAAAATCCCGACGCTTTGTCAACTGAAAGCAATCCCGCCGGCCTCTATCCCATCACCTTCGACGCTGTCGTAGTGAATGCAGAGGACAACGGCCAGACGCAGGAGACCATTACTACGGTCAGCGCACCCAGCATCACCACCTACCAGAAGGGCTCTAATGTTGTCAACCAGAACGAGTATTCTGCTCCTGGCAAAATCTTCGTGACTGTGAACGACACCAATGATCCTACAAAGTCTCCTGACCTTGCTAACGGCGATCTCCAGACTCTGACTGGCAAGGCTGCCCTCTACACCATCCCCGCAGGCAAGACTGAGGCTGACGTTGTTGACGCTCTGCAGATGCAGGACGACGATGCTGCCACAGGCACCATCAAGGGTCGTAGCGAACTCGTGCTCACTGTGGCTACCTCTACGCTCACCAACAGCATTGAGTATGGCGTGGACGGCAATGCCATCAGCGTTGGCACTGACCAGGCTCTCAGCTTCACTCCTGCTACCGGCACCACCTATGCTTTCGTTTACACGAAGAAGGCTGCCACTGCCAACACCGATATGTTCCAGCCTGTCACCAAGGCTGTGGATGAAAGTGTAGAAGGTCTCTACCGCTACGCTCTCACGGGAGCTCCTGCAGGTGATGCTCAGAAGGGTGTGAAGTACTTCGCAAATAATGACGCTTCTACAGGTATGCTGACTCCGTTCATCGGCCAGGGCGTAAGCAACCTCTACCTCGACAACGCTGGTACAACCGTTGCTACAGGCTATGCTGTTACAGGCACTACCTACTATTACACAACCGACGCAGGCATGACTTACACAGCAGCAACGCCCATCGCTTATGCTGATTTCAAGACTGCTACGCTCTACACCTACGACGAGGTTACTCATACCTTCACAGCTAAGACGGAGACCGAGCCTGTCAATGGCACAGCTTACTATGCTGCCGAGGATCTCAACACCTACTGCGTCATCCTGCCTCAGCAGACCGATGGCTGGTATGTGATTGACGAGGCAGCTGCAAAGGTTGCTTGCGGTGCTACTGACAAGGCTGTAAGCGGCATGACTTACTTCGACAAGTACGTCCAGAACGACGGCGTTTACTACACCAAGGTTATCAAGGTTCAGTAATCAGTCTCTGACATACTCTCTAAAAGCTCATCGGGGTTCGACTCCCCGATGGGCTGCAAAGCTAAAGACGCTAAACAGCAGTAGCGTAGGATATTGCAGGCTGCCGGAAATAATGCTTGGCCTTTACAGGAAGAAGGCTTGACCATTAGCGGCAGAATGCTTGGCCATTACGGAGATAATGCTTGACCATTATTGACCGTTTGCCGCAGGGTGCGTGTCGGCACAGGCTTCCCGGCATATCCGAAACTCAAATAAATATAATGTCCGCGCACATACGAGGCCGGTGCCTCGGCGCGACGCAGAGAGAAGATGACAATAAAAGACACATATATAGCAGGCAGGACAGCATGGATGGCAGCACTCATGGGCCTCGTGGGCCTTTGGGGCTGTTCGGGCAACGACCTGGAGGGGCCTCAATCGGGGCAGATGCCTATCAGCTTTGCCGGCAACATGCAGAAGGAGACTGCCGTGTCGCGTGCCGACAAGGGCCTGGAGGAAATGCTCGACAGCAAGACCTTCAAGGCCTGGGGCTACAAGAATATGACCGTCAGCGGCAATGACTATACCGACTATCAGGCAGTGATGTCGGGCTACAACGTCATCTACGAGGCGAACAGCGCGTCCGTCTCCAACACCTGCAACTGGGAGTACGTGAACGAGTCGGCAGGACAGTACATCAAGTACTGGGACTTCTCGGCCGCAGCCTATCGCTTCTTTGCCTATGCCCTGGGCAACGGCACGCCGACGGCTGTCAGCGAGGACATATCCGACCCGTCCAAGGCCGTGTTCTCCAGTTCGGTGAGCACATCCTCCGATGCCACCATCGATGCCGCCCCCTACTTCTCCGAGCTCTGGTTCTCCAACGACAAGCAGGCAGACTACGGCCAGGTGGTGACTCTGAGGTTCGTCAAGCCCTTCGCCCGCGTGCGTTTCCTGTTCAAGTTTGCCGACAACCTCCGCATCGGGCGTGAGTCGCTCCACTTCATCCGCTTCTATCCTAACCCGACCACCGAGGAGTCCCATCCCGTCATTCCCACCGCAGGCAGCGTCGTTGTCGATTACCCGCTGCGGGGAACGGCAACGCAGGCTGCGTGGAAGACAATCGCCGCAAGCGGCATTTCGCAGTTCGACATCGACTGGTATGAGGCTCCTGCTCCCGTCACCCTCCCCGCAGGCGTGCCAGCCGATGCCCTTCCCACCACATGGCCCAACACGCCCGAGAAATGGTACAACGTCCTGCCGGCTCCCAACCAGGGCAGCTACAACGTGGAAGTGCAAGTCATGTCCGGAGAGATAAAGACGGCCACCGTCCCCGCCGAGTTCATGAGCTGGAAGCCCGGCTATCAGTACACCTACGTCTTCAAGATTATGGAGCAGGGCGGCGTTGCCATCGACGTCATCCAGGTGGCTGTGAACGACTGGAACCGCGTGATGACATTCGACCACGAAGTGTATAACTGGTAAGGAAAGAGAGAGAAAACGAGAAAGCCTAAGATGAAAAGCAAGAACTACATACGAGAGATACAGCTTCCGCTGCTTGTTGCCGTCGGCATACTGCTGCTGGCAAGCTGCCGGAACGAGACCGACGACAGCGTCGGAAACACTCCGCAGTCGGCTGTGGAGCTGGTTCCCCTCCTGTCCCCTTACCGCGACGTGCAGGAACCATCCTCCCGTGCCGACGGAATGCTCCCCGAAGGCTACCTCTCCTACGACGAGCTTTACCCCACAACGATGCCGCCCAACAAGACCATCGGCATCTTCCTCACCCCCGACAGGTCCACGTCGCTCGGAACATTCATCTACGAAGGAAAGGTGGATGGCATCAGCAACTGGAAATCGACCATCACCGTGGAGCAGGGCAAGCAGTACTACATCTACGGCTTCATGCCTCGCGAGGATGCCGACGGCGCATCCATCTCCTCCATCGACGGCAACTATGCCAACGGAGCCGTCCTGGAGATAGAAAAATACAAGACGCTGACAACGGCCGATGCCAGCGTGGTTGTCGGCGTGCGCAACGCCACGGCAGCAGAAAAGATAAGCGGTCCCCTGTCACCCGTCAAGCTCGGTGCCTTCTCCTACCTCGGCATGGAGGAAGGAGACAACCGCATCTTCGTGCTCCTCAAGCACATCTTTGCCGCCGTGCACGTCAAGGCTTTCATCGGACCCAAGTACCACAAGCTGCGCAGCATCAAGATAACGGGCGTGGACCTCGTGGCATACGACATCCCGGCCACGGTGGACATCACCATCAGGCTGGAGGCCAACGACGAGGGGAACGACCCGGTGACGGAAACCATCTACGCTCCCTCCGTTACACAGACAACCCGTACGGCCACATTGTTCCCCTACGAAGGCGTCACGGAGTATGATGTCCCGGAGAAAGCCTCCGACCCCAATCCCGAAGGCTTCCTGGCTTGCTTCATGCCCATCATTCCCGACCCCTCACAGCCGCTCACCTTTGCGCTTCGCACCACCTACAACGTCTACGACAGCAAAGGCACCCTCATCCGCGAAGGATGCGTGGCAGAGAACAAAATTGACCACACCAAGGTGCCGGGCCTCGATGCCATCAAGGCGGGCGACCTCTTCACAGTCAATCTCGAAGTGGAGCCTGACTACCTCTATGTGCTGTCCGACCCCGACCTCGACAATCCTACCATCCAGCTAACGACCACCCCATAATATGCCTAATATGCTCAATAAGCTCTATAAGCCAGATATGTTATATGTGAAGCTCCTTCTGGGAGCTCTGCTGCTTTGCCCGATGCAGGTTCTCGGCCAGATCGTCATCGGCGGCAACGTCTATGGCGGCGGCAATCGCGGCGACCTCAAGGGAACTGCCACCGTGGTCGTTCAGAGCGGCACCATTGAGGGAGACGTGTTCGGCGGAGCCCGTATGGCCGACGTGACGCCCACCACGTTCGAGGAACAGACCATCAACGGCGTCACCCTCCCGGAGGACTATGCCACCCATGTGCTGATATGGGGCGGCAACGTAAATAATGTATATGGCGGCAACGACATCACAGGCAACATCACCGGCGGCACCAACGTGGAGATATACAGCAACGTGGGCGGCGACGTCTATGGCGGCGGCAACGGCTCCTATGTCTATACAGACCAAACCTCACTGAAGGACGACATCACCTACGGCGACCTCTTCTATGAGGTGGGCGAGGGACAGACATCGGTGCAGGCGCTCAATGCCTTCCGTCCCAACATCGACAAGACATTGGTCCACATCTCCGGCAAGAGCGCCGAACTCACCGGCAGCACAGAGCAGACCACCTACATCGCCGGCCGCGTGTTCTGCGGCGGCAACAGCGCCACGCTCCGCTCCTCGGCCGGCGACCCCTTGGCCGAACTCAGGATAGGTTCTCATGTCGTGGCAAACAATGTCTTCCTCGGCTCCAACGGTGAGAACATGGTCAACACCACCACTCTCCAGAACTATGCCGACGCTTCCGTCAACAGCATGGACCTGACCGATGCCGGCACCTTTGCCGACTATATGCTCGGCGTGGACATGAACATCAACCCGACGGTTTCCTTCGATGCAAACTATGCCGAAGAGACGGCCTACATCGGTTCCTTCTTCGTCGGAGGCAACGTGGGCAGTATGTCTGCCGCAGGCACCTTCGACATCAGCTTCCCGCACAAGGTTCTCATTTACAACAAGCTTGTGGGCGGTTGCAACCAGGCCAACGTCCCCTATTCCGAATACAATGCAGCCCATGAGGGTGGCATCACCACTGCGGCCAATCCCAAGGTCGTCCTCAATCTTGCAGGCCTGAAGCTTGAACCGCGTCTGCTCAATTTCGACACGTCCACCAATACCTATTCCCTCGACTGGAACAAGACGGCCGACAATATGCTCATCGGCGGCAATGTCTATGGCGGCTGCTATAACAGCGGCTACGTCAATGGTGGCGTGAACATCAACCTCTGGGCCGATGCCATATCGCCCGCAGTCAGAACGGCTGCCGACGGCACCACCTTGAAGACGCTTGTCGACCATCGCGACGCTGTGCTCAACACAGCTCTCAGCATCTTCGGCGCCGGCTATGGCGAGGACTCCGAGATTTGGGGCAACACAACCATCAACATCTCCGACAAAGCCGACATCGTCAAGGTCTTCGGCGGCGGCGAGAAGGGCGTCGTGGGCAACCTGACCCGTGATGCCAACGGCGTTCGTACAGGAGGAGTTGATGCGGTTTCCAATACGACGATTAACCTCACCGCGGGCAACGTCGGCAAGATCTACGGCGGCGGCTTCGAGGGAGGAGTCACAGGTCATACCACCGTCAACCTCGTCGGCGGCACAGCCTACGACGTCATCGGCGGTGCCTGCAATGCCGAGATCGGTGAATATGCCGAGACATACATCGGTAAGGCCGGCACTTCCACCATGCCTAACATTATTAATAATGTATATGGTGCCAACGACTTTGGCGGAGTGATAAAGGGTTCAAAGAGCTATGCAGACCGTGTCACTTCCGAGGCTTCTTCTCAGGTTTACAACAACAGCCTGCTCACGACATCTGCCTACGTAGAGTACCTCAAGGGAAAGGTCAACTATATCTTCGGCGGCGCCAAAGCTTCTTACGACTACAAAGACCAGACCCTCTACTCTGCTTACGCCAATGCCGACGGAACAGCGAAGGATGGTTTTGAGAAGCCCTCCATCAGCGGAGCCTTTGTTAACTTCCGCCCCGAGTATTCTGTCGATAGCAGAGTGGCCCGTGTCTATGGTGCAGGCCAAGGATACTTCAATGAGATAGACAAGGACCTCCTTCAGGATCATGGCTATGTCCTCATCGACATTCCGGCCGACGTGGAGAACTTCGGTCGTCTGGAAGTGTTCGGTGCAGGCGACTATAGTGGCATCGGCATGGAAGTCCCTGCCGCTGCGGTTCGTACTAACGAAGAAACAGAAGGCGACGTCACAGCAGCAGCCGTCATCGACCTCGTGCGCGGCAACATTAACTCTGTCTATGGCGGAAGCTATAAGCAAGGCTTCACACGTCGCACCATTGTGAACGTGCCCGAAGGCTCAACCATCGACTTGAACTACCTCTATGGTGGTGCATACGGCGTTTCAGCTGCCGACGGCAATTTGCTCGGCAATCTTTATCCTTGCGACGTTTACGAATCGAATGTGAACTTCAAAGGCAAAGACGCCCGCGTCAGGACAATCTACGGCGGCAACAACAGCTATCGCCGTACACTCTATGCGCACGTCAACATTCACACGCCGGTGAAGTATGTGCATCAATCCTATGGACTGACCCACGCCAACATCTTCGGCGCAGGTTATGGTGAGAACACCTGGGCACAATATACAGAAATAAACCTGCTCGACAACGCTGCGGTTTATGAAACTTACGGCGGCGGCGAGGCAGGTAGTGTATATAATAAGGTATCAGCACAAGCTCTGGCCGATGCGAATGGCTGGAGCCTTGCCATGCCTGGTGACTACGGAACGACAGATGCTTCTTATGACCACGGCGGCCTTGACAATGCCTTGGCTCACTCCAACCAGCTCTATGCTGACTACGGACCGACCAACGACAATGTCAACGTAGCAGAGAAGTATAATACTAATGTACATATTAATAAAGGTACAAACGTATTGAACTATGCCTATGGTGCCGGTCTGGGTAGCCATATCTATACTTACAAGTTCGACGGCAACTTTGCAGGCAACACTCAGCCCCAGCCGTCAGACTATATTTCTGGAGCCACGTCTCCCGATGACTTGGATGCAGAGGCAAGGGCTAAGTATCAGTCTGCACTGGAGGCTTACAATGCATACAGTGCTTACACCAGCGGAACAATTGTAGGTGCCAATGAGTACAATGCTTTCAACGATACGCAGAAGTCGCATTGGAATCTGGAAGCACAGCGCACCACAGCCGTCGTGAGCGGAACCTCCTATATTGAACTTTTGGGCGGTACAGTAGCAAAGGACCTTTATGCAGCCGGCACAGTCGGTGCCGTGCAGGACACGCTCCGTCTCGGTACGGGCGTCTTCACCGCATCGTCAACGGCATACGTCAGGGGTGGAACAGCACGTAACGTCTATGGCGGCGGTTGGGAAGGTCCTGTCGGCAAGCACGACATGTCGAAGGCTGCCAACTTCCTCGACGAGGATGAATTGGGCGTGACCAACGTCATCGTAGGCCGTCCAGAGGAAGATATTGCAACGGACTATGCAGCAGCACTTGCAGGCGATGCAACGCTCGACAAGCAAGAGTTCTACTACTACAATGGCATCCCGGCTATCTTGCGCGACGTCTATGCCGGTGGTGAAGGAGGTGTGGTACGTGGCACGGCCAACCTCGATATCTTCAACGGAATGGTTGGCTATCGTTACAAGGACAAGTCTGCCATTACAGCAGGAGAGAAGAACTACTATAAGATTACGACCGACGGTGATGGTAACATCACTTATGTACCCCTTAAGGACGGCGACGACTTGAGCGCCGAGAAGAGCCTCTATGTTGAAGAAGTCGACCAGGACAATGTCGGCGACAACATCTTGTTCGAAGCCGGCAATGCCTTCGGTGGCGGCTATGCAGCCAACAGTGATGTCGATATCGCTAACATTACTCTTTGGGACGGCATCATCCGCAACAGTATGTATGGTGGCGGTGAGATTGCTACCATTGGCCGAGGCACTCAGGCCAAGAATGCTTCAAATGAATTTGAAGTAACTGTCAACAAGCCCGGCGAGACTCACGTCACCATGATGGGTGGCCATGTGCTGCGCGACGTCTTTGGCGGCGGCCGTGGTTTCAATGCATGGAAGACCGAGGATAAGACGGAAGGCAATACCAACGGCTATGTCTTCGGACAGACCGACGTCAACATCCACCTTGGCACGATTGGCACTCTCGAGGGAGTGTCAAAGGGTTATGGCAATGTATTCGGCGGTGGTAACGTCGGATTCGTCTATAGCCAATATGGCAAGCAAGCAGACGGATGGTATTATGAAGATTACAGCACGAAGAAGCTCTCTGAAGACACTCGTGTAGAAGTGAAGGCTTATGGCAGGGCTTTGGAAGCTGTCAGCATTGACGGCACCACCTACCAGAAGCGCGACTACATTCCTAACACCAAGCTCGACAAGCTGACCAACAGCGATGCCGACAAGCAGTTGTGGGCAAAGGTAGATCAGAGCGGCATCACCATCTACAATGCCGTCTTTGCCGGTGGCAACGTTTCGGCTGGTAGTGATAAGATTATGGCCTTCTCGAAGACCGTTTACGGCAACTCCACTGCCGCAGTCATCGACGTCTATTCGCGAGACCTCATCAGTGTCGGAGGCAAAGGCGTAGGCGGACTCTATGGCGACGGCAACCTCACTTTCGTCGACGGCTACCGCGAACTCAACATCACCAACTACGGCACCGACTGGTACTCGCTCTCCGGAGGCGTGGACTCTGACGAGGAGTTCAATGCGCTGACAGTCCGCCAGCAGTCGTTCTATACCACACAGTACGAATGCGTCGAGGCATATTCTCCTTATGAAAAGGGCGACATCATCCTGCACGACGTGTTCCTCTTGGTGGACGATGCAGACAAGGACAAATGGAAGCGCAAGCAGTCTATTGTCAATGAAGGACGCTTCATCAACACAGTCCAGCGTTGCGACTTCTGTGGCATCAAGGGCAGCCGACTGGTGCTCCACGGAGCCATCGACCGTGCACAGGATGAGGCTGAGGCCGACTATACCAACTACACTATCAACCGTGTGGGCGAGCTCTCTCTCAACCAGAACCAAGAACATGGCAGCTACTTCGGCATCAACAACGTGGTGAAGTTCCTCGGTGGCGTCACGTCCGATGTGAACTTCTCAGAAGTGCGCAAGACGAACAGTGCCGTTACAGGCGACTATGCAGCAGACGGAAAGACCTATTACGAATGGAAGGAGGAACACATCAACGATAACATGCGCAACGATGGCAGTGCTCCCAACAAAATTGCACTTTCCTCTGGCGTGTTCCTCGAAATCGTGAAGGAGCTTGATACGAGTGGCAACAAGGTCTATGGCCCCATCACTGGTGTCGTAGAGCTCGACTTGCTCAATGTCTCTCCCGGTGAAGGTGGTGGCTATGTATATGCCAAGAACATCCATGGTGTGCCCACGCACACTCCCATGTATGCCGACGTCATCTCCGATGCCAACCAGAACCTCGTCACGAACCGTGCGTTCACCTATGCCGAGGCTACTGCCGACAACGAGATGCAGACCTCTGGCAACTTCATCCATTCGCTGCCCAAGCACATCCTTGATGACTGCTTCCCCGAGTCGAAGAAGTATGTAGGTGCCAATGCCTCACCCGCTCACTATTGGTACATCCGTGGTGAGTACTATGTATATGAGCAGCTTGTGTCGGCCTATACAGGCGGAGCCGATGCTTATAATACCGAGATGAGCATCCCGCTCACCATGTCCATCCAGGGCAATGCCAAACTGCGTCTGCTCAACGTGATACCCGGCCTTTATGCCGATCCTTCCCAGTTGGCACTTCGCTCCTACAATTCGGCCGATCCTTCCCTTTCCATCTCCGACTCCATCTCCATCGCCCGCAACGCTGTGGTCAAGACCTACGGACAGGGTGACCCCATCAGCTACTGGGATTGGTACAATGCCACCACTGCCGAGCGCAGCATGTTCGTGATGGAAGGCGATGCCATGGTCTGCAACACAGAGGCAACCATCGATGGCAGGAAGTATTACCCGCGCGAAGCCATCACTCGGAGTGCCTACGAAGCACTTGCCGGCAAGACGGCGTATGATGACAGCGGCAATGTCATCCTCGACGAGGACACCATGCAGCCCGTCGATGCCCAGAGTCTCTTCTTCGTCATCAATGAGGTGAACCACGACAATGGCTACCTGCTCACTCTCGACTTCTCCAATCCTTCCAGCCGCGACGACTACTATCGCCTCATCAGCGAGGCAGGCGGCACTCCGATAAAGAAGAAAGACTGGGCGGCACTCTCCGACCTGGAGAAAGAGAAGTATGTCAAGAGCGCCACGTTCACCTGCAACGCGTCGGGCACCTACGGACAGTATGTGTTCCGCAAGGAGGACATCATCTCTCACAACGTGTACACGATGCAGACGTCCGACGTCCAAAACAACGCCACTCAGACCCAGGCTGAGTTCAATCCTGCATACCTTGCAAAAGAAGACTGTGAGGTTAACGTGGGAGGCCTGTTGAAATCCTTCACTAAGGGCACGCCTATATCGTCGACAGACTACGCCGTTATTGCCAATGCCTCCGACTACTTCGAGCCAGCCTACATTTGTGTCAGCACAGTCCTCGTAGGCAGCGGAGACTACCGCGTGCTCAACCAGCTGGTAGGAGAGTCTGAGTATAGCGCATGGGGTGGCGACATCCAAGAGAGGTTCCAGCAGGCATACTATTGTACGAAGGACGGCTCATGGGGCGGTAAGTACTATGAGGCGGGCAAGAACTACAATGGTGTCGACTACTGCCAGTTGCTGCCGGAGGAACGCGCCCACTTCGACTACAACTACGATGCGCTCGATGCTCTCCTCTATAATAATTATGCATCAAATCATGCCCAGGGTGCATACCACTACGGTTCGATTGGCGACTACACGAGCTACATCAACCAGGTGGGCGGCACCAACCACAACTCTGCAATCAGCGTGTTCGACCGCCCCGGACAGCCCTTCTATTCCGCTTCTGCAAGGCTCGATTACAGGGCAACGTTCAACTCTGAGAATGCCGACAACAACTTCCAGTATGCGAAGGATACCGACGACATCGCCGTCTCGGAAGGCACAGTGCTCAACAACGAGCAGTATGAGAACCTGCCCAACGACCGCAAGTTCTATGCAAGCTTTGCCGTGAGCGATGCTCACCTCAAAGACATGGACGACAACGACTGGGCCGATGGCAACTACCATACGTTCATCGTCAAGAACACCTTCGAGGTGGCCGGCAATATGTATAATGCTGGTAAGACAATTTCGCACAAGGATTACAGCAACCTCACCACTACACAGCAAGGATATGTCGATGAGGTTGTCATACCTTACAGCGAGGAAGGCACTCACGGCATAGGCACATATTACTTCTGTATCGAGGAGTATCCGGTGGGAGCCAACGACGGCAGCATCACAAGCCACGGTTCCGGCATACCCGACTTCCCGACTGAGGTGACAGACATCAACAACACGACCTATGCCAAGGGCTCGTCTGTCCCCGTCGGAACAGTCATTAACTCTGCCACGATGGCATCCATCCCGAACTATCAGATGCACTTCAATATCACAGGCGAGATACCTATCGAGGAGACCACTCTCTATGTGCCCGTATCGGCCGACATCGACGCCCTGCAGCGCGATCGTTATGTCACAGCCATCTACGAGTATTCCTACACCGAGAGCGACGCCAGCGGCATGAACTACGAGACACGTGTGGAGAAACACATCATCAACATCCGCATCAAGTTCCTCAGTGGCACGCCCGTCATCGGTTCGCTCAAGGAGCCCGACCTCGTGCTTCCGCTCGAAACGGTTGCCCTCGACATTCCAAGCATCCAGGAAGGCGCCTTCCCGATACTGGGTGGCGGATGGGAAATCTATCCCACCGAGGACAATGCCAAGCACCATCGCAACGGACGCGAATACGTCAACGGCGGCGAGCCACTCTATTTCTACCAGAACGACTACTATGTCGCCTACTACGCACTGACCCGCATGGGCAAGACCTTCTCCGATCCTGTGCCCGTCCATGTGGCTAACTACCAACGTATGGCCGACGTCATCAACAACCCCTTCCACATGTATATCAACCACCGCGACAACGACCGCGATCCGAAGATATACATCGACGGACGTTCTGTTGACACCTATGGCGAGGCCATCAGGGATAAGGACGAGGCCGAGGTGGTTCGCGAGTACAACAACGAGCTGGACGCTATGCAAGCCGTTTGGCGTATCGTCAACACAAGCTACGGTAGCCAGTACAACGAGGAAGTGGATGGCAAGTCGCGCAACATCACTGGTGCCAACGGACTTGAGTTCTTCCTCCAGAACGAGGTTGGTTCGCAGTTGCCGTCGTGGACGCCTATCGGTGACAACACCCAGTGTTTCGCAGGTATCTTCCATGGTAACGGCAACACGGTGACGGGCTTGAACAACTCCCTCTTCGGTCATCTCTGCGGACGCGTCTATAACTTGGGCGTCATGGGTAACTTCACCACCGGAGGCGTTGCCAATACTGGCGAGGGACGTATCGAGAATGCTTGGGTATGGACTTCTGCCACACCTTCCGGCCAGGCTGTTTATGCCAACCCGGATGCAGGTGCAAGGGTCATCAACACCTACTATCCCGATGCCAACAGCACCTTCACGGGCTCTACCGGCAACCTCGAGATAACGGAACGTCCGGTCGAGGACTTCGTGAACGGCTCCGTGGCCTACGACCTCAACCGCTATTACCTTGAGGCACGCCATCGCCTCTTCGGACAGAAGACCGACGGCACCGTCAACGACAACATCTTCTACCGCCTGCCCAACGGCTCTCTGCAGAAGGACAAGACCACGCAGATTGCCGACGCTAACGGCAAGAACCCGGGCGACGAAGGATATGTCACCACGTATGCCAACATGGTTTACACGCTCAACTATGCCGACACCGACTACGCTCGCTTCGACAAGACGACGGGCGGCAAGGTGGGTTACGTCGAGAAGTACGTCGACGACGGCGACTTCCGCTTCTCCGACGGCAAGAAGCCTTTGAAGCCCGACATGCGCTTCTCTTCCGACTACGGCTATCTGCCGCTCTTCCCCGACGACTACATCTTCTTCGGACAGAAGCTTACGTACAACATCCAGACTGGCGCCGGCGGCGCTGTCATCCCCCACGCCTTGCATCCGCAGGCTGTGGCCAAGAGCCACACCATTGGCAGCGACGAGGATGTCGACAACAGCCGTCACGGTCTGCTCATCAACGACATCAACGATCGCTCGGAGAACCGCATCTTCCGTGCACCGGCCTACTATCGCAACGGCACCTACGGGCGGTATGCCATCTTCAATGCCCGTGCCGTCTTCGTCGATAACTTCGACTTCACGGCTGGCGGAGCGTCCTATCACACCACGCCGCACGAGGGCATGACGGCCATCGACTTCACCGGTGGCAACGGCGACACCCACGGATATCAAGGCGTAGTGGCTGGCGTTGAGGACAAGGAAGGTGTGGCCGGCGACTTCACCGACCGCGCTCATGGCTATCGTCCGTTGCTCGACTTCGAGCGCCTCGATGCCTTCCAGACGCAGGGCCTCACCCAGAACCTGTTGGCCTACACGCCGCCCACCGGACAGGAGGGCACTAAGAACCAGCAGACGCACGATGTGCTCGCAAACTACTTCCACGATCTCAGCTATGCCGAGGAGGACGACAACTATCGCACCGTCTCAGTGCAGAACGCACAGAACGTCAAGGGTCACGTCGTGCTGCAGGCCGGCACAGAGCTCGTTGACGGCGAGTACAGCTACGTCACCGATGTCGATCACTTCCTTGTGGACAAGCAGGACTTCAACGCACCGATTCCGTTCAAGTATGCGGCCGACAAGCGTATGTGGTACCAGCGTACGCCCGACAACTACGTAGAGGCCACCTGGAGCGACGATGCCACGCCTGTTCGCACCACCAAGGGTTGGGAAGGCGTCTGCCTGCCCTTCCAGGCCGAGCTCGTCACCACGCAGCAGAAGGGTGAGCTCACCCACTTCTACGACGGCAGCACTTATGGCCATGAGTACTGGCTCCGAGGCTTTGCCGACGGCGGTACGCTCAATGGCGACATCTATGAGGCCAACTTTGTCTATCCCGAGGCCGGCACCAACGAGAAGGACTACACCAACACCTTCCTTTGGGACTACTACTATCAGTACTCCAGCAGCAACCGTCAGGACGACAATACCGACGAGTACCAGCAGCGCTACTATGCTGCAGCCAAGCAGTATGCCGACTATCCCTTCTCCACGGCAGGCAAGCCCTACATCGCAGGCTTCCCAGGCACTACGTACTATGAGTTCGACCTCAGCGGAACGTTCGTGCCCGAGCACCCGCTGCAGGATGTCGAGGCACTCGATGCACAGGTCATCACCTTCGCTTCCGCAGCCGGTGGCAGCATCGCCAAGAGCGACACCGAGCTCACTGCAGGAGCCGACGGCAGCACCTTCGGCGGATACGTCTTCACGCCCACCTATCTCAACGCGGCAGTCAGCGCCGGAGCCTACATGCTCAACGCCGACGGTAGCAGCTACGTGCTCACCGATGCCGAGACGCAGGCAGTGCCCTTCCGCCCGTACTTCACGCAGGCAGGCGGAGGAGTCAAGGAGTACAAGCCGGCCCTTGCACGCGCCATCAGCTTCAAGCGCGTCAGCACCGACATCCAGAGCGAAGAGCAGGCGGAGGGCGACAAGAACCTCGACGGACAGCTTGTCATCACATCAAGGCACAGACGCATCATCGTCAACTCCGGACTCCACGAGGAGACCACGGTGCGCATCTACAACACCTCCGGTGCCATCGTGCGCGTCTTCGACATACAGCCCGGACAGACCGTCGAGACCCAAGTCGCACCAGGCATCTACATCGTCAACAAGAAAAAGATATCAGTAAAGTAACGCACACACTCTCTCATCACCTCGCACGCGGAGCTTCAGGACTCCGCGTGCGAGGATAGCAAACACCGCACGCGACAACCGGCATCGCCGCACGCGACGACCGCCAACACCGCACGCGAAAATTCACACCCTCACTCACCCCATCCACGCAACACCCTGTCAACGACATGACAACAACGCATACACCAACCGACACGCCGCAGCAGGCAGACCCCATGCTTTGCTTGCAAGGATATGCTATACCCATCCGCAAAACCATCGAGACCGACTCATAAAACGGTACGAATCGCAATAACTTAACCATCGAAACGACTATGCAGTTCAATATGTTCAATAGAAAAGTATCAAAGGCTCTTCTGTGCCTTGCCCTCCTGCTGACAACTTTTGCAGCGCAGGCGCAGACGGAGATAACTTCTCTGGACCAGATAACGAATGAGGACGGCAACTACAAGCTGACGAGCGATGCCTCCGGCACTCCCGGCGTCACCACCTTCCGAGGCACACTCGAGGCCGCTATCGACCCCACAACGAAGATGCCCTACCGCATCACGGGTCTCGACAAACCGCTGTTCACCACCCTGACCGGAACAGTGAAGAACCTCGTCCTGGAAGATGTCAACATCAGCGGCAACACCGGCAACACCGGCGCCATCGCAGCCACTGCCGAGGGCGCTGCCCGCATCTACAACATCGGCATCCTGAGCGGCTCGGTTGGCGGCACAGACAACACCGGCGGCCTGGTAGGTTTGCTCCGCGGCACAGCCCACGTGGTGAACTGCTACAGCTATGCCACCATCACTGGCGGCAGCAACGTAGGCGGCATCGTTGGTAACAACAATACCACCACCACCGCTGCCAGCATCAAAACCATGGTGATGAACTGTATGTTCTACGGCGACATCACAGGCGGCTCCACCGTCTCGCCTGTTTTTGGTGGCACCAATATCGCCAACCTCAACAACGGCGGTCTCAACACCTTCAACTATTATGCCTACGACGAGTTGAAGACCAAAGCCATCAGCAACAACAAATACAACAGCGCCCTGGCCGTGGAGCAGAAGTTTTTGAACCGCTTCGAGTTCTACCGTCTGCTGCTGAACAGCAACAAGAAGCTGGCAGCCTTCTACGCAACGGGCAATGTGGCCGACGGTGGCCAGATGCTCAAGTGGGTGCTTGAAACGGCCGACCGCACCATCGACAATCCCAAGCCTTACCCCATACTGAAAGCCCAAGGCAAGTATCCCTCCATCATCAACCCCGACATCGAACACGCTCCCGACAGTGCAACAGTCGGACGCAACCATGGCGGAAAGTTAAGCAACAAGTCAGGCGGCACCAAGACGCTTTCTGTAACGATTAGCGGCGTGGGCAGTAATGCTCCAAGCGGTGCGAGCATCACGCAAGGGAACCTTACCCTGATACGTACCGACAAGGACTTCGATCGCTTCAACTTCAACTACGACAAGGTGCAGCTGCCCTACTACAACGACGTCGGTACAGGCAACTGCACAGGCAACCGCGTGGTGACAGGCTGGAAGATTACGGCCATCACAGCCATAGACAGCGACCCCTATACCGCGGCCAACTATCCCACCACGGGCATCAAGGACTTCCCCGACCATAACTACGCCGACCGCCGCAGCTCCAACAAGGACCTCTACAGCGTCAGCAAGCGCGTCTTCTCGCAAGGTGCCTACTTCGACGTGCCCTACGGTGTGACCTCCATCACCATCGAACCCTACTGGGGCAAGGCATACTATATCGCCGACCAATACTACGATGTTGTTTATTCGGCTAATTATCAAACAAAACAGGGTGTGAGTCAAACCGGCACGCAGGTGAACACGAGTTCCACGCTGTTTAATGGGCAAAAAGTAGAAACGAGTATTGAGCGAGCCTTAAACAAGATAACCAGCGAACTGGGTGGCTTAGGTTCTACCGTCTATGACAATGCTCTCGTACTCGTGGGCAATCTTCATTTGAACACTGTGCCGCAAAACGGAACCACACCATTCACCATGACATCGGTGGACATGGACAACGACCATGAGCCAGACTACAGCCTTATCTATCACCATACGGGCAGATTGAGCATAACTCCCATACGTTACGACTTCCTGAACATTCCCGGTACAGCGCAGGCGCAGAAACCCAACGGCGCCAGCCTTATCTGCAACTTCACCATCTTCAAGACAAGAGGATGGTTCGAGACCACCAATACAGCACTTTTCTACACCTCTCAGCTGGAGTATGAGAATTTGGATAACAACACCAAGACCGATGCTCCACTCATCTTGCTTGGCGGCGTGGTTGACCAGTTTGTATCGACGCAGAGCAAGGCTGTCACCGGTAAAACTATCTACATCCATGTCGGCGGCAATGTATGGATCCAAGAGTTCGGCATGGGCACCCATAGTGATGGTAGTCAGTCCACCCCCCACGTTCCCGTATCAGTGACGGGAGGCGAGTTCCCAGGCTTCTACCTCACGGGAACCTACAATGCCAATGCGACTATCAGGGAAGACAATGCCGAATGCTACATCAGCGGCGGTTACTTCCATGAAGTGGCAGGAGCATCGCAGGAAGGCATCAAGGGCAACGTACACTGGCAAATCTACAATGCCGATATCGATCAGTTTTTTGGAGGCGGCATCAACGAGGCCAGACCCATACAGGGAACCGTCACTACCGACATCTACAACAGCCATGTCACACTCTTCTGTGGCGGACCGAAGTTCGGCAACATGACAACGGGAAAGGCTGTCACGACCAACGCCGAGGGCTGCACATTTGGCAACTTCTTCGGCGCAGGCTATGGCGGCAACTCTTATAGCCGAAAGAAATACTACGATAAAGATGGAGACCAAAACTGGACAACTCTTCAAAACTATTATGTTAACGACCGCGGCGAATACTACAATGGAACAAGCACCGGCTCGTCGCAAACTTCAGGAAAAGACTACGGCAAGAAAGGTCCCGGCGTAGCTACGGACTTCGACTATGAGTTCTTCGTCTGGAGTTCCGGAACCACCGGTGCCCGTCTGTTTGTGAAGTTCGTCTCTTTCTCATTGGCACAATGCGATAGTGTCTCTTCCACGCTGAAGAAGTGTACCATCAACGAGAATTTCTATGGCGGCGGCAGTCTCGGCAAAGTGTCGGGAACAGCCAGGTCGGAACTCGAAGACTGCACCGTGATGGGCAATGCCTTCGGTGCCGGCTATTCCGCTACCCTGCCCACCATCCCTGTCAGAAATGGTGGTTTCACGACGGATCCTAATTACAACAAGAACTCAGGTATGTTCGAGCCTGGTATCTATACAGGCACAACAGAATACACATGGGAGCAAGTCGCCAACTACCCTGCAGAGGGTGGTGCGGGCTTCGACGGCACACAGGTCATCACCACGCAGAACCTCGATAAGACCAACCTCGGCTCTGTCGGCAACGTCCAGCTCACCATCAAAGGCACCACCGAGGTGAAAGGCAGTGTCTATGGCGGCGGCGAAGAGTCCATAGTGACCGGCAATACAGTCGTCAACATCGAGGGCGGCACCATCGGCACCGGTGGCTTGGGCGGTGCAGACTTTGGCAACGTCTATGGCGGCGGTAAGGGAATGAAAAACGACGTCAAGGCAGGATGGGTTCAGGGAAATACCACCGTCAACATCAGCAGCCTGCCCGACAACAACAAGACAAAAGTGCTGCACAACGTCTATGGCGGCGGCGCCTTCGGCTCGGTGGGTACCTTCACTTACGCTGCCGACAGTACGATAACGGGATACACCTCCGGCGGTCAGGCCACGCTGAACATCTTATCCGGCACCTTCGGCACCGATGGACACGACAACGGCATGATTTTCGGTTCTTCTCGTGGTCAGGAAGGCAATCCCCTCACAGATACCAATATCGACAAATTGGCTTGGGTGTACAACACCGTAGTCAACGTCGGCACGGCAGGCTCTGCCACCGGCCCCATGGTCAACGGCTCCGTCTATGGCGGCGGCGAGAACGGACACAACTACCAGAATGCCGCAGTCAACATCCACAGCGGCACCATCGGCTATACATCCTACGACCCCACGTCCGGCTACAATTGCGGCAGTGTCTTCGGCGCTGGCTGCGGCACAGACAAATACACCGTTGGCGAAGTGCAGCACTACAATCCCCTGGCCGGTACGGTCTGGGGCAATACCACCATCGCGATTGACGGCGGACACATCCGTCACAACGTCTATGGCGGCGGTGCCATCGGCTCGGCTGGCAAGGCCGACGGCTCCAATGGCAAAGCCACCATCACCGTCACCGGAGGCCGCGTCGGTACCGACGGCAATGACAACGGTAACATCTATGGTGCTCCACGAGGCGACAGCGATGCGACAGATGCCGATATCGCTCAGGTGGTAGATACAGAAGTAAACATTAATTACGCCACCACGCCCACCGGCGACAATACGGAGCATACGGCCCAACTCATTGCGGGCTCTGTCTTCGGCGGCGGTCAGTCGGGTGTCGTCAGACATAGCGTCGTCGTCAACATGAAAGGCGGACTCGTGCTTCGCGACCTCTATGGCGGCAGTGCGCTGGCCAATACGAACATCGGCAACGCCACGAACTACGGCACCAGTAGCGAAGCCATATCTTCCACTTCGACCTATACCACAACGCTGAACCTCCACGGCGGCATCGTCGGACACAATGTCTATGGCGGCGGCTTGGGACGCAAGGCCGCTACGGGCGTGGCACCTGTGGCAGCCCTCGTTTATGGTGATGTAATGGTGAAGCTGAACGAGACCATCGCTACGGACAATTGCAGAGTAAAGGGGAATGTCTTTGGCTGCAACAACTACAACGGAACGCCGAAGGGAATACCTACTGTCCACGTTTACAAGACCGTGGGCTACGACGAAAGCCACAAGAAATCGACGGATAAGGACGACACCACTTACGACGTCCATGCGGTCTATGGCGGCGGCAACGAGGCGGCTTACCAACCCGCCTTGAGCACCTCCTCCACCAACGTCATCATCGACGGCTGCGACCTGACGAGCATACAGTACGTCTATGGCGGCGGCAACGCTGCACCGGCTCCTGCCACACAAGTGACCGTCAACAGTTGCTACGAGATAGGCAGTCTGTTCGGCGGCGGTAATGGTTACGACGATTTGGAAGACGGCTCGCCTAACCCTGGTGCTGATGTCGGTCTCATCAATGGCTCACCCTATGGCTCAGGCGATGCCAATACCATCATCTACGGCGGCACAATCCACGAAGCCTATGGAGCCAGCAACCAGAAAGGCTCCATCCGAGGCTCCATCAACCTCAACGTGCAGGAAGACGGCGCCTGCCCCCTGAACATCGACAAGATGGTAGGTGCCGGCAGGAACGCTGACATCGACGGCGACGTTATCCTCGTCATGGGCTGTATGCCCGACACGAAGACGGCACTCGTCTTTGGCGGTGCCGACAATGCCAACGTCAATGGCAACGTCGAGCTGACCATCACCAGCGGCACGTTCGGGCAAGTGTTCGGCGGCAACAACCTGGGTGGCATCATCAAGGGCCACCTCAAGGTCAACATCGAGGAGACAGGCTGTCGCCCCATCAAGATTGACGAGCTCTATCTCGGCGGCAACGAGGCTGCCTACTCCGTCTTCGGTTACTACGACAGCGGAGAGACCGACACCTTCGACAGGCCGATTTATCTGCCCAGAGTGTCGGCCGACGATGCAAATGCAGCCATCGCCAATCCTGCAGCCGATGCCAATCACTCCTTCCCCTACGCTCAGCCAGTGCTCAATGTCATCTCCTGCACGAGCATCGGCAAGGTGTTCGGCGGCGGACTCGGTACGGGAGCGGCCATGTATGCCAACCCGACGGTCAACATCAATATGATACCAGGCAAGTATGCCAATCTCTTGCCCGACGACGAGAACAACCCCAACCGGCTCGGCGCAGTGGAGAACGTCTATGGCGGCGGCAACGAAGCTGCCGTCCACGGCAACACCACAGTCAACGTGGGCACTACGATAGGGCAGGAGATAACTCTGGCATCCACCGGAGCCACGGCAAATGTCCTGGGAGCATACATCACCGGCACCGTCTATGGCGCAGGCAAGGGCATCGCTTCCGACCCCGATGCTGCCATCGTGACGGGCAATACGCAGGTCAACCTTGGCGGCGGTCATGTATTGCGCAGCATCTATGGCGGCGGCGAACTTGGCTCTGTCGGCACCTTCACTGAGAAGTGGGACGCAAACCAGTTCGATTCCGACAAGAAGGCTTGGCACTTCAAGGACGAACCCAAGGCTTGTAAGGAAGGAACGGGCTTGGCTGAGGTCATCATCACCGGAGGACAGGTGGGCCTCAACGGACAGCTCATGCCCGACCCCACAAAGCCGACGGCCGACGACGACTTCGGCTACGTCTTCTGCGCCAGCAAGGGCATTGCCGACTCCCTCACCTACGAGAAGGCCAACCTGCTCGCCGTGGTAGGCAATACACACCTCGAAGTCAGCGGCGGCCTCATCATCGCTTCCGTCTATGGCGGCTCCGAGAACGGAGAGGTGCTCACCGACACGCATGTCGAGATAAAGGGCGGTCAGATTGGCACAGGCCACTACAAGGAAGGCGAAGAAGATCGCTGGGACGGCATATACGAAGAGGATGCCTGGACGGCAGCCATTGCCAAGGTCAAGGACGGCACCTTCACCGATGCCGATGCCGAAGGCTTCCACCTGTGCGACGCCTGGCCCTTCGGTCCGGAAGGCGACCGCCATGTCTACGACCACTATGCCGGCACGGAAGGCTATGATGCCAAGGGCGGAGCCTCTCCCGGCAGCGACGGTCACAGCTACTTCGGCCACGTCTTCGGTGGCGGCAGCGGATACTATCCCTTTGCTGCTGGCATGTGGCGCCGTACGGCAGGTCGCGTTTGCGGCAATACAAAAGTAGACATCACAGGCGGACACATATTAACTAATGTATATGGCGGCAACGAAATCACCGACGTGCTCGGCACGAGCCGGGTGGAGATGACGGGAGGCACCGTCGGCGTGCCACGCACACTGGCCGACATACAGGGACGCCCCGTCAACTGCAACCTCTTCGGTGCCGGCATGGGCGACCCGCGCGTCCTCTTCAACGGATGGTCCAACGTGGCTTCCACCGAAGTCATCGTCAGGGGCGAGGCCGTCGTCTTCGGTTCCGTCTTCGGCGGCGGCGAGGACGGACACGTCTGGGGCAACGCCAGCACGACAATCGAAGGCAACGCCGTGGTAGGCACCTTCGGCTCCTCGGGCGTCGACGGCAACGTCTTTGGCAGCGGCCGCGGCTTCTCGGGCATCGCACTCACGGCAGGCGTGGTCTGCGGCAACGTCGAGGTCAACATCAACGGCAAAGCCAAGGTTTATGGCTCTGTCTTCGGCGGCGGCCGTATGGCAGCCGTTGGCACCTACCTCGCGGCTGATGACAACGAAAACTATGGCGCAATGCAGTCAGGAGCTGACCATGGCAACGTCACGGTCAACATCACCGGCGGCACCATTGGCAACCTGACGAAGATGAACGACAACGAGTTCAGCACGGGCGACGTCTTCGGCGGCAGCAAGGGCGTGCTCTTGGACGAATGGGCCAAGAGCCAGAAGCTCGGCCTGGTGAAGAACACCACGGTGAACATCTCTCAGGCCGATGCAGCAAGCCCCACCACCATCTACGGCAACGTCTACGGCGGCGGCGAGATTGCCTCTGTCGGCTACTATAAGTATGCTACGGCAGAAGAGGCTGCCAGCTACAACGCCACCCACACCTTCGAGGAGAGGTCTGTGGGCGACGTGTATGCCCTGCTCGACGAGAATGCAGGCACGGCCACCATCAACATCACCGGCGGCACCATCGGCCAGAACAGCACTACCGACACTCATGGCCTTGTCTTCGGCGGCTGCCTCGGAAGGTCCGGCAAAGACTACTCCGGCTATTCCTTCGTGAACAAGTCCTTCGTCACCCTCGACGGCGGCACCGTCTATGGCTGCGTCTTCGGCGGCGGCGAGAACGGACACGTCTTCAACGACACTGATGTGGAGATCAAGAGCGGCACCGTCGGCATTCCCTTGGACAAGGAGCACATCGCCGATGCTGCCCTCGTGGACAACCTTATATATAGAGGTAACGTCTATGGCGGCGGTCGAGGCATCGACTTGACCCCTGGCGGCGACTATAGCATCACGGCCGGCAAGGTGGCAGGCAACACCGTGGTCAACGTCACGGGCGGCATCATCTATCGTAACGTCTATGGCGGTGGCTCGCTTGCCTCGGTGGGTGACCCCAACGAGACGGCCGATACCGACGGCAACTTCAGCACCGGCCTTGCCACAGTCAACATCACTGGCGGACAGATAGGCACCGACGGCGCTGCCAGCGCCAACGACTATACCAGCACTTCCACTACTCCCATCCGCGAACACCGCAGGGAGAACGGCTTCGTCTTCGGCTCCGGCCGTGGTATGGCAGCAGGCTCTGTGGGCAACAAGACGCTCGTGGACATGGCTTACGTCAAGAACACCCTCGTCACCATCGCTGGCGAGGCAAACGTCACGGGCTCCGTCTTCGGCGGCGGCGAGAACGGCCATGTGCGCAAGGACACCAAGGTCTATGTCAAGGAGAACTGCTTCATCGGCACCGAACTGAATGATGCCGAGCATGAGATAGACGATAACGGTCGAGGCCGACTCCTCTATCGTGGCAACGCATACGGTGGCGGCCGAGGCATCGACCACATGGTCGATGATCCTTCGCAGTACAGCCTCACCGCCGGACGTGTGGAGGGCAACACCTTCATCGAAGTGAGCGGCGGCAAGATTTACCACGACGTCTTCGGCGGTGGTTCGCTGGCATCTGTCGGCAAGGCTACGGTGAACAACGTGACCGGCGAGGTGACCTACGAAGGCGATACCGGCAACAGCGAGGTACACATCAAGGGAGGCATCATCGGCTACTCTTCCGATGCCGACAAGCAAGGCTTCAACTGCGGCTTTGTCTATGGCGGCTGCCGCGGTCTGGCCGTAGCACCCTACGACGATGCCGTGAAGATGGCTTATGTCCACAATGCCCGAGTCTATATCGAGCCGGGAGCCGACGTCAAGGGTTCCGTCTTCGGTGGCGGTGCCAATGGTCATGTGAAGGGCAACACCTATGTTGAAATCACTGGCGGTTCCGTAGGCACAGCACTTCAGTCCGAAGAAGTGGGCTTCGACGATTATGGTGTAGCCGTGAAGCCTGTGTTCCGAGGCAACGTCTATGCCGGCGGACGCGGCGTGGACCTCTATCAGCAGGAAGGCACCGACCGCTTCAGTCTGACGGCAGGTGCTGTCTATGGCAATGCCGAACTGAAGATGACGGGCGGCCACGTCTGGCACAATGTCTATGGTTCCGGCGCTATGGCATCGGTAGGTACCGTCGAGGCCAAGCCTGCGGGCGTTCATGTCCACGACGAGATAGTTGACGACGGCGGCAACATCGTCAACCCCGACGGCAGCGACGTGAACTACCTGACCGGCGTCTTCACGGAGAACACCGGCAAGGTGACCGTAACCATCACGGGCGGCACCGTGGGCGACACTACTCCCGGCCACGAAGGGCGCAACAATGGCCGCGTCTATGGTGCAGGTCGAGGCGTATCGGCAAGCCGAAGCGACCATGTGGCCAGCATGGAGTATGTGAACGACACTTATGTCAACATCGGCACCAGCGGGCAGCAGCCCTCCGACTACAGCGGCAGCGCACCTGGCGAACTGAACTATCCTTATATATATGGTGCCGTGTTTGGCGGAGGAGAGAACGGTCACGTCAAGTCCGACACCCACGTCAACATCTACAGCGGCATCATCGGCTGGCCTCTCGACGAGGGTGAAAGCCAACAGCACAAGACTTCGGCCGACGGCACATCGAAGAATCCTCGCCGAGGCCACGTCTATGGCGGCGGACGCGGTGTGGATCCCCTCTATCACTCGTCGTCCGAGACCCGAAGCTCTACGGCCGGCCGTGTCTATGGCCACGCCTATGTCACGATGACGGGCGGTGTGGTTCGCCGAGCCATCTATGGTGGTGGCAACCTGGCCTCCGTGGGTATCTACAGACTGGCACAGTCCGACCTCCACATCGTCGACATGATAGAGGATGAAGAAGATTCTGGCGATGCCACCATCAATATCAGTGGCGGCATCATCGGCAACGTCAACCCCGACGGAACAGCCCTCAGCGGAACTTCCACCACTGGCCTTCCCTTCCTTGCCCCAGGCGACAACAACGGCCATGTCTTCGGTTCCGGCTGCGGCATGGTGGCCGACAACTACATAGAGGACGGCGTTGCCATCGACCAGCAGTATCGTCAGATGGGTTACTCGCACTCCACTCATGTCAACATCAGTGGCGGACAGCTCTATGGCAGCGTGTTTGGCTCCGGCGAGAACGGCCACGTCTGGGAAGACACCCGCATCAACATCACTGGCGGCACTATAGGTAGCGAGGAAAGC
This sequence comes from uncultured Prevotellaceae bacterium, assembly GCA_947166305.1. Classification (GTDB taxonomy): domain Bacteria; phylum Bacteroidota; class Bacteroidia; order Bacteroidales; family Bacteroidaceae; genus Physcousia. The sequence goes on from CAMVDV010000005.1 coordinate 71,890, forward strand.
ACGCTCATCTACTCCGGCAACGTCTATGGTTCCGGCCGAGGTGTTGACCATCCGCACTTCCATGTCAGTGAGACAGCCGGCAAGGTGCGTGGCAACACGACGGTGAACATCACCGGCGGCACCGTATGGCGCGACGTCTACGGCGGCGGCTCCCTGGCCTCCGTTGGTGAAGAAGGCGAGACGGGCGACGATTCCCATATCAACGTCACCGAGGACCCGCTGACCACCAATCCCTTCCCCTTCTCTTCGGGTCTGACGCGCGTCTACGTCAACGGCACTTCGGCCACCCCCGTCATCCACGGTTCCGTCTATGGCAGCGGGCGCGGCGTAGCCAGCAGCAACACCGAGTACAGGCAGGCCGCTTACGTCAAGAACACGCTCGTCACCGTCGGCAAGGCCCACGTCTTCCAGAACGTATTCGGCGGCGGCAATGCCGGCCACGTAAGGCGTAACACGACGGTGAGCATCCTGGACGGCGCCAAGGTGGACGGCAACGTCTACGGCGGCGGCGCGGGCAGCATCAAGTCGCCCACGGCCGGCCTCGTGAACCACGACGTCACGGTGAACATCGAAGGCGGCCTCGTGGGAGGCGACGTCTACGGCGGCGGTGCCATCGCCAACACCAACACCCACGACAAGCGCAACAACCCGAGCCTCTATGCCGACGGCACGACAGCCAAGGCCCGCACCTCCGTCTACGGCAATCCCTCCGAGGACGCCCTCTGCAAGACCGCAGTGAACCTGACCGGCGGCATCGTCCTCGGCAACGCCTACGGCGGCGGACAAGGTGTCATCCCCGAGGCCGGCGCCTCGGCCGCCGACATCGCCAACGCCGGCGCCCTGGTGCGCGGCGACGTGACCGTCATCCTGAACGGCACAGCCTTCCATCCCACCACAACGACCGACGACCAGGGCAACACCATCGCCGCCACCGGCCGCGTCTTTGGCTGCAATAACCTCAACGGCACGCCGCAGGGCACGGTGCTCGTGCATGTGCTCCGCACGAGAGGCGTCACGGAGAGCGGCGGCACATACACTGTCAACGATACCAAGCCGGAGAAGGGCACCGAGACCTACGAGGTGCAGGCCGTCTATGGCGGCGGCAACCTGGCAGCCTACGAGCCGTGGGTGGATACAGCCGACGGCCAGTACACCGCAAACTCCCACGTTGCCACTCAGCGACCCCTGCAGGTAGTCGTAGATGGCTGCGACGAGGCGAGCATCGAGTACGTCTATGGTGGCGGCAACGCTGCTGCCACTCCCAGCACCGACGTGCTCATGGTGGGCTGCTACGAGGTGGGCTACCTCTTCGGAGGCGGTAACGGTAAGGACCGCATCTACAAGAGTGAGACGTGGCAGGCCAATCCCGGTGCCGACGTAGGCTACACGGATGGCACCGTCAGCTACGGCACCGGCGAGGCCATCGTGGAGGCTTTGGGCGGCACGATAGGCAGCATCTTCGGCGGATCCAACACCAAGGGCAACGTCCGCCACTCTTCTGTGGCCTATCTCGACGAGGGGGGCGACTGCCCGCTGGATATCGACGAGGTCTATGGCGGCGGCAACGAGGCATTCATGGCTGGCAACTCTCAGGTGAAACTCGGTTGCATCACCCGTCTGAAGGCGCTCTACGGCGGCGCCAAGGCTGCTGATGTGGGTGGCGACATCAACCTGACTATCACGAGCGGACACTACGATCGCGTCTTTGGCGGCAACAATATCAGTGGCGAAATCAGTGGCTCCATCACGGTGAACGTTGAGGAGACCGGCTGTCACCCCATCACCATCGGCGAGCTCTACGGCTGTGGCAACCAGGCAGCCTACACCACTCAGGCGGGCAAGGCCGACCCTGTCGTCAACGTGAAGTCGTTCACCAGCATCGGCCGCATCTTCGGCGGCGGACTGGGCGAGGGGGCTGTGGTGAAAGGCAACCCGACGGTCAACATCAACGAAGTGACCGGCCTGCGCTCCACCTATTCGCCCTGGGCATATCCCGGCACGACCATCACCTACAAAGACGGCACCAGTGTCACTCTGCCCACGCATGAGTCGGGCAAGATAGGCGCCATCGGTACCGTCTTCGGCGGCGGCAACGCGGCTAAGGTGGAGGGCAATACCAGCGTGAACGTCGGCACCGAAGAGAACGTCGTCTTCGTGACGCCCGAGACCGACAGCGAGGCCGACAGGACGAAGGCCGTGGAAGGTGTCAACATCCTGGGCAACGTCTTCGGCGGCGGCAACGAGGCCGAAGTCTCAGGCAAGTCCAATGTCGTGATAGGAAGAAAATAACCGCTCCGAGCGGTCATAGAAAACGTCGCACGCGAAGTCGGTCGATTTCGCGTGCGACGATTCGTATCATCGCGTGCGACGATTGGCATCGCCGCACGCGACGTTTTTCAACCCCGTGGGCGGGGCGGAAACACGTTATTTGCATACTTTTCGTAAAAAACAGGCGGCAAGTGTGTGTTTGTATCAAAAAAAACGTAACTTTGTGGGGCAAAGAACACCGTTTGAAAGCATCGTCCTAACATGAGCAAGCCGAGCAGATTCCTCATCTTCCTGTCCAAGAGGCGCGCGCTGCTGATAGTCATCGTGGCCGCCCTGCTCATCGAGCTGCTCTCCGCAGTGCAGTATGTCTTCACGCACCGGCTGCTGGAGGACGAACTGGAACGGCGTGCCGAGCTGGAGCTGACGCTCAAGGCCATCATCACCAAGGGACTTATTCAGGACTCGGAGCGCACCGTCAAGAGCCACATCAAGGAGGTGAAGAGCAACCTCTCGAATCCCGACTCGCTGGCCGGCATCGTGGCCTGGACTCTCAAGCACGCTCCCCACCTCGAGGGCTGCGGCATCGCTTTCAGCCCAGGCTATTACGGCGGACGCCACGAGCTCTTCGAGCCGTACGCCCTGCGCACCGACAGCGGCATCCTCAGCCTGGAACTGGCCGGAGAGGAGTTTGACTACACACGCTACGGCTTCTACAACGACATACGCAAGCGCAAGGAGAACAGCTGGGTGGGCCCTTACTACGACCACTACCTCCACGAGCAGATCGTATCCTACGCCGTGCCCATCTACGACGAGTCGGGCGACACCGTAGCCGTCTATGGCATCGACATCCACACCGGCGACCTGGGCGACACACTCAACTACCGGCACCTCTATCCCTCCTCCTTTGTCTTCCTCCTCACAGAGCATGGACAGCTTCTGGCAGGCCCTAAGGACCCGGAGCAGCAGCAGCGCGTGGAGCAGATGACCGCCCTCATGGGCGACAGCACCGTGGAGAAGCGGTGGAACCAGCGCGGCACGATGCGCATCATCTCCCACTACGACCGCGAGGCCGACGACAATCTCACCCTCTTCTTCGCCAACATGCGCGGACAACCCCACTGGCAGGTGGCCGTCGTCTGCTACGACGACGAGGTTTATGCCCCCCTCATCTGGCTTCGCCTGCGCCTTTTGCTGTTCTCCCTGCTTGCCTTCGGCATCCTCCTCTTCCTCATTAGCGCCTTCGCCCGCAGCGAACAGAAGCTCAGGCAACGCACCATGGAGCAGAATCGCATAGCGGGCGAGCTGCGCATCGCCGCCGACATACAGCAAGCCCTGTTGCCTGCCGAGGAACCCTCCCTTCTGGGTCGCACCGATGTCAGCGTCGAGGGACGGCTCATCCCCGCCAAAGCCGTGGGAGGCGACCTTTACAATGCCTTCGTGCGCGACGGCAAACTCTTCTTCTGCATAGGCGACGTCAGCGGCAAGGGCGTGCCCGCCGCCCTCATCATGGCCATCGTTCAAGCCCTCTTCCGCACCATTGCGACGCGCGAGGACAACCCTGCCCACATCATGAGACACCTCAACGAGTCGGCATGTCAGGGCAACACCAAAAACTTCTTCGTCACGCTCTTCATCGGCGTCCTCGACCTTCCCACAGGTCACTTCCGCTATTGCAACGCAGGCCACGAGGTGCCACTCGTCATTGACCATTCACCATTGACCATTGACCTTTCTTCCCCGTTGAGCATTGATCATTCGCAGCAAGGCACAGCGGCAGGAGAATGTTCAATGTTCAATGTTCAATGTTCAATGGAAAAAGGTCAGTGTTCAATGTTAGACTGTTTGCCTAACCTCCCCATCGGCATCCTCGACGACTTCGACTACCAGATGCAGTCGATGACGATGAAGCCAGGTTCGGCACTCTTCCTCTACACCGATGGCCTCACCGAAGCCCGCAACGAAGAGAACAAACTGCTGGGCAGGGAAGCGGTGTTGCAGATGGTCAGCAAATTCAACACCTCTGAGCCGAAAGAGCTCGTCGCGAAGGCCATCCAGGCATGGCACGCCTTCGTTGGCTCCACGGAGCAAAGCGATGACCTCACGCTCCTGGCAGTACGTTATACTCCTATGCACGCCCAAGAACTGTTCAGCGAAGCGCTCACGCTCGGGAACGATGTGCAGGAAGTGGAAGCCCTGGGAGCGTTCGTCAAAGGCATTGCCGCCAAACTCTCGCTCGAAAGGTCGCTGGCCTCCAAGCTTCGCCTCGCCGTGGAGGAAGCCGTGGTGAACGTTATGGAGTATGCCTACCCGAAGGGAACCACAGGACAAGTGGACATTCGCGCCACCTCCGACGGCCAAAGGCTACGCTTTGTCATCACAGACAACGGCATCCCTTTCAATCCGACCGAAGTCTCTCAAGCCGACACAACGCTCTCCGCCGAGGAACGACCCGTGGGAGGGCTTGGCATACTGCTCGTCAGGCAGCTCATGGATAGCATCAATTACGAGCGCATCGGCACGCAGAACGTGCTGACTTTGCAAAAGACGCTCCCCAAAACGGTCAATCCCACGAAGTGAAACAATAAAAAACAAAACAAAAAAAACATACAACATGAAGACAACAATCGAACAACAGGAAGGCAAGTATCTCGTCACGCTTGTTGGCGAACTCGACACGGCTGCTGCGGCAGAGGTTGAGCAAACGTTGCAACCTCTCTACACGGCCAGCGGCAAAGACGTCGTCATTGATTGCGCCGGACTGGACTACATTGCATCCAGCGGCCTGCGTATCCTCATCAGCATCCTCAAGGCGGCTAAGGCAGGAGGCAGCAAGGTGGTGCTCAAGGACATGAACGACGACATCAAGACGGTGTTCCGTCTTACAGGATTCATCAACATATTCGAAGTGGAATGAAAGCGAGAGCGGCAATGATGGTGCTGCTCGCCTGGACTACGGTTTTGGCCTGGGGCGAGCAACCTGCCGACAGTTTGCAACAGGCAGAGCCGAAGAACCAGATCGACGTTGACCTCGACTTGCTTGGGCACGGCGAGATGCGCTTCGGCGGACTGGGCAATACGGAAAACGAGGACGGCACATACGACGACCGCGCACAGTTTCTCATGGGAAGGACACGCCTCTCCATCGGCTACAAACGTCCCTACATCGCGGCAAAGGTGACGGCACGGCATCAAGGCGTGTGGGGACAGAATGGCGGCGGAAGTTTCAACCTCTACGAAGCCTGGGTGCAGCTTACGGCCAAGATGGGCTTCTTCGCCAAGATGGGTCGCCAAGTGCTTTCCTACGACGATGAACGTATCATCGGTTCCAACGACTGGGCCATGGCATCCCTCTCTCACGATGTCATCAAACTCGGTTATGAAGGCTACGGACACAAGGTTCATGCCATCCTTGGCTTCAACCAGAATGCTGAGAACGTCAGCGGCGGCACATACTATGTCAACGGCTCACAGCCCTACAAGGTGATGCACACGCTCTGGTATCACTTCGACGTGCCCCGCACACAGCTCGGCCTTTCCTTGCTCTTCATGAACATCGGTATGCAAGGAGGCGAGAAGGACGGCGTGGGCGACAACGAGCCTCGCAACCGCTACCAGCAGCTCGTGGGTGGATACCTCTCCTACAACTTCTGGAAACTCTCCACCGAAGCCTCCTATTACCATCAGCTCGGGCGCAACGAGCATAACGTCAAGATAGACGCATGGATGGCGAGCGTGAAGGCAAAGCTGCAACTGGACCGTCACTGGGGCTTCCACACAGGCTTCGACTACCTGAGCGGCGACGACTATTTTGCCGTGAGGGACAAAGGCAAGATGGGCCTGGTGCAACACAAGACCATCAAGTACTTCAACCCAGTTTACGGCTCTCACCACAAGTTCTACGGCATGATGGACTTCTTCTATGTGCAGAACTTCACCGACGGCTTCAGCCCAGGCCTGCAGAACCTCTACGCCGGCGTGAGCTACAGCCCGTTCCATAAGCTGAAACTGAGCGCCACGTACCACTATCTGGCCATGGCCACGAAGCTCGAAGGCCTGAATATGTCGCTGGGACACGACATCGACTTCGAGGCATCCTATCAGATCTTGAAGGACGTGAACCTCTCCCTCGGCTTCTCCTACATGAAGAGCAACGACACGATGGAGAAACTGAAGCGAGCCGACAAGAACACCGACCTCAAGTGGGCCTGGTTCTCGCTCTACGTCTCGCCACGCATCATATCAAAAAAGTGGTGAGGCTGACGGAGTGACAGATTTCCGCCTGCGGGGATGTCCATCGCAGCACGCGACGACAGCCATCGCCGCACGCGGAGATGCCCGTCGCCGCACGCGGAGATTTCTGACCCCCCCGGCCGACGGACTCGAAGATACAAGTCAAACAAAGTAAAAAACCTGTAAATCATAGACCAACCATGACGACTCCTTTAAGCAAGACGCAGTACGGCATCTACGTAGAATGCGTCAAACACAGTGGCGAAATCTGCTACAATCTCCCATTTCTCTATACGTTCAGCAGAGACCTCGATGCAGAAAAGTTCTGCAAGGCCGTTGAGACGGCTGTGAAGGCACACCCGACGCTCTTCACCCGCATACGCCTCGACGACGAGGGCGAGCCGGTGCAAGTCATCGAAGCGGACGAGGACTTCAAGGTCTCCGTAGAAGACATCAGCGAAGACATCGCAGTGAAAAGAGAGTCGTTGATAAAGCCCTTCGACATCTACGCCGACCGCCTCTTCCGCATCCACGTGCTTCGCGATGCCAGTCACCTCTATCTCTTCGTCGATTATCACCACATCATCGTGGATGGTGGCTCGATAAAACTCATGATTTCTACCATCGACAAGGCATATCATGGTCTCGCGCCCGACGCCGAGGAACTGACACTTGCCGAGAAAACCATGGAAGAACAGGGCGTGCGGGAGACGGAAGCCTTCCGCGAGGCAAAGGAATGGTATGCCCGCAGCTTCGATTGTGGCGACGTTTACTCGCCGTTGATGCCCGATGTGGACAACGGCCAGACACCGGTTCCAGGGCAAGAGACAGAGACGATGCGCGTCAGGGCACTCCATACGGACAAGGGGCGCGTGGAAGCCTTCTGCCGGGAAAACGGCATCTTCAAGAGCACCCTGTTCACTGCGGCTTACGCTTTCCTGCTCGCCAAGTACAACAATGAGCAGGAATCGCTCTTCACGACGGCCTATAGCGGCAGGCAAGACAAGCGACTCAAGCATACGGTCGGTATGTTCGTCAAGACCATTCCTTCCTACTACAAGTTCAGCGCAGACACCTCCGTGCTCGACTTTCTCCGTGCCGGCCAGGAGCAAATGTCAGGATGCCGTCAGCACGAAGCCTACGCCTTCAGCGACGTGATGACCGACCTCGGCCTGCAGTTGGCTACGACGTTTGCCTGGCACGGCGAAACCATCAACAACGATGCCTTCGACGGCAAGACAGTGACGGCACCGGTCCTTGTGAACAACACGCGCGATGTACCCATCTATCTCAAGGCTTACATCGTGGGGCAGCAATGTTTCATCGATGCAGAATACAACACCACACAGTATTCTGAGGCATTCATCCAGCAACTTTTGGAGAGCTACGAAGCTGTGGTGGAAGGATTCCTTGCCAAGGAATACCTGCGCGACATCAGCATCATCAGTCCCGAACAAGTTCGGTTGCTCGACACCTTCAACAACACAGACCAGCCTTACGATGAAAGTCAGACAATAGTCTCACTGTTCCGACGTCAGGCACAAAGTGCACCCGACAAGACTGCCGTCGTCTTCCGCGAGAATCGGTACACCTACAAGGAGGTGGACGAACTGAGCGACCGCATTGCCGGCTTTATCATCGAAAAGGGATTGGGTGCCGAAGATGTCGTGGCGATACTCATTCCTCGGTGCGAATGGATGGCGATAGCATCCCTCGGCGTACTGAAAGCCGACTGTGCTTTCCAGCCGCTCGATCCAAGTTACCCTAAGGACAGGCTGAACTTCATGGTGCAGGACACCAAAGCTCGCTTGCTGATAGCAGACGAAGCCCTGCTGCCGATAATGGACGAGTACAAGGGAGAAATCCTTCTGACCAAGGACCTGAAGAGCCTGAAGGACTCGAAAAGCACCAGAGACCCGAGGCCCGACAGCCTCTTTACCTTAATATACACCAGCGGCTCGACCGGCGTGCCCAAGGGAGGCATGTCCGAGCATCGCAATTGGGTAGCGTTTTGCCACATGCATCAACAAGGGCTACACATCGACGCCCAGAGCCGTGTGGCAGCATACGCAAGCTTTGGCTTCGATGCCTCACCCATGGAAATCTTCTCCGCGCTGACTATTGGAGCAGAACTCTACATCATCCCCGAGGAGCTGCGACTCGACCTGATTGCCCTGAGCGACTACTTCGAGGCAAATGGCATCACGCATACTTTCATGACCACGCAGGTGGCCTATCAGTTTGCCACCAGCATAGAGAACCACTCCCTGCAAGTGCTGATGACGGGCGGCGAGAAGCTGCCTTCCCTGACACCGCCCGCGACATTCAGCCTCACCAATGGCTATGGTCCGTCGGAAACAATATGTTATGTCACCAATTATTGGGTGAAGGAACAGAAGAAGAACATCCCTATTGGAAAGGCCGTGCAGAACTGCAAACTCTATATCGTGGACAAGGAAGGCTTCCGCTTGCCTGCAGGAGCCTGCGGCGAGTTGTGGGTGGCTGGTCCGCAAGTGACGCGTGGCTATCTGAACCGCCCCGAAAAGACGGCCGAGGTGTATATCAGCAACCCGTTTACTGATGAGCCTAAGTACAACCGCATCTATAAGACTGGCGACATCGTGCGCTACTTGCCCGACGGCAACATCGAGTTTGTGGGAAGAAGAGACGGACAAGTCAAGATCCGTGGCTTCCGAATTGAGTTGAAGGAGGTGGAATCTGTCATCCGCGAGTTCCCTGGCATCAAGGATGCTACGGTGCAGGCATTCGACATGGAAGGCGAAGGCTCCGGCAAGTACATTGCTGCTTACATTGTCAGCGACGAGAAGATTGACATCGACGCACTCAACAACTTCATTCTCGAAGAGAAGCCGCCCTACATGGTGCCTGCTGTCACGATGCAAATCGACGCCATTCCTCTCAATCAGAACCAGAAGGTCAATAAACGTGCGCTGCCCAAACCGGAGAAGAAGGCAGAGGCTGTCGAGGCAGTCAGCGCACCAATGAATGTGCTCGAGCAGGAGTTGTTCGACTTGATAGCAGGCATTGTGAACAACAAGGAGTTCGGCATTACAACTATCCTTGGCTATGCCGGGCTCACATCCATCTCAGCTATCAGGCTCGCGGTGCTCATCAGCAAGCGTTACGGCGTTGCCATTGATGCCAAATCGCTCGTCAAGACAGGCACTTTGCAAGGCATCGAGAACGAAATCCTAAAGAGCTTGATGCAACCGGGGGCTGTCCATTCGCCACAAGAAACGCCCGCACAGCCTGCTCAGGAACTGCAAAAAGTTCCGCTCTCCTACGCTCAGATGGGTGTTTATGTGGACTGCATGAAGAATCCCACCTCTACCATATATAATATCCCGCTGAAGATTGCCTTCCCGCCCTCTGTCGATGTGCAGGAACTCAAGGCGGCATTGACAACTTTTGTGAAGGCTCATCCGGAGCTTAGCATACACTTCGAGACGGAAAACACAGAGATAACTCAGGTTCAGGACTTGGGACAAACCGTCAACATCGCGTTGAGCGAGATGACAGAGGAAGCGCTGTCGGGCTACAAACTGGAGTTCGTGAAGCCCTTCAACCTGAGTAAAGGACCGCTATACCGGCTGGAGATTGTGAAGACACCGCAGAAGGTCTATCTGCTCTCCGACTTCCATCACCTCGTGTTTGACGGAGGTTCCTACGATCTCTTCCTCCATCAGTTGTGCGACCTGATGAACGGTGGCGAGATTGAGGCAGAGGACATGAGCTATGCGGCCTTCGTCGTCAGGGAGAAAGAGGCAGAGAAGGGTGCGGAATATGCTGCCGCCCGCGATTTCTTCCAGAGCCAACTTGGTGCCGTCGAAGGGCCGACTGTGATTCAACCCGACTTGACTAATCCGCACGACCAAGGCATCATCGGGGTGACCTCTTCTGCAATCGACATCGAAGCCATCAGCGAATTCTGTCGAAAGCACCAGATAACACCGGCTCACCTCACTTTGTCTGCCGTTTTCTACGCGCTGTCGCGCTTCTCCAACAACGAGCGTCTTTGCATCACCACCATCAGCAACGGTCGTAGCAACCTGAGAATCCAAGGCACGATAGGCATGTTTGTCAACACACTTGCCCTCAGTGCCAATATCGGAACGCAGAGTGTGATGGAGTTCATCAAGGAGACGAGCGAGGACTTCGACACAACATTGACCCACGAGAACTATCCTTTTGCTCAAATCGCATCCGACTTCGACCTGACTGCCGAGATAATGTTTGCCTATCAGATTGGGGTGTTCAGCGACTACCAGTGCCAAGGTGTACCGTTGGAAATAGAAAATCTCGAGCTAAACGTGCCGAAGTTTAGCATAGCCTTCTACATAAGGGAGTACAATGGCAGGGATTGTGTGTATATAGAGTACGACGATGGTCGGTATAGCCAAAGCCTGATGCAAAGTTTGGCCGATGCGGTCAGTGCGGCCGTCGTTGCCTTTATGCGTCAGCCCGATGCACCTTTGCTGAGCGTGTCGTTGCTCAATGACAAGCAGAAGGCACTGCTCGACAGCTTCAACCAAACGGATGTTGACTACGATGCCTCGCAGACTATCGTTTCTCTCTTTGCCGAGCAAGCCAAACGTGTGCCGGACAACATTGCCGTTGTCTATAAGGATATACATTATACATATAAGGAAGTGGACGAGATAAGCGACCGTATTGCTGGCTTCATCGCTTCGAAGGGACTGAAGGCAGAGGACGTCGTGTCTGTGCTCATCCCGCGTTGCGAATGGATGGCGCTTGCCTCGCTTGGCGTGCTGAAGGCCGGTTGTGCCTATCAGCCGCTTGACCCAAGCTATCCGAAGGAGCGGCTGAACTTCATGATGCAGGACGCCGATGCCAAACTGCTGATTGCAGACGAGACGTTGCGGGACATCGTGGACGAATACAAAGGCGACGTCTTGCTGACGAAGGACATACCAAATCTGCCGAGTTCTCAGGGGATTCCTGCCACTTCGATTGCTCCTTCTTCTCTTTTCATCCTTCTCTACACCTCGGGCTCCACTGGCGTTCCGAAGGGATGCCAGTTGACGCACGGCAATCTCGTGGCCTTCTGTCATTGGTATCAGCGTTACTATGAGCTTACTTCCGAGAGCCGTGTGGCTGCATACGCCAGCTATGGCTTCGATGCTTGCATGATGGATATGTATCCAGCCTTGACGTGTGGCGCATCGGTCTACATCATAGGTGAAGACATTCGCTTGAATCTGCCCGATTTGAACGAGTACTTCAACGCCAACGGCATCACGCATTCGTTCATCACGACGCAGGTGGGCTACCAGTTTGCCACGAATGTCGACAACCATTCGCTGCGCCATTTCTCCGTCGGGGGCGAGAAACTTTCCGCGCTCAACCCGCCAAAGAACTATCAGATGCACAATGGATATGGTCCCACGGAGTGCACCATCTTCACGACCACCTACCCGCTGAAGGACTATGAGGCCGACATTCCTATCGGCAAGCCGCTCGACAACATCCGTCTCTACATTGTCGATCCGCAGTTCCACCGTTTGCCTCTTGGTGCCGCCGGCGAGCTTTGGGTGTCGGGCCCACAGGTGGGAAGGGGCTATCTGAACAGGCCGGAGAAGACAGCGGAGAGCTTCATCAGGAATCCCTTCACGTCGGAAGAGAAATACAGCCGCGTCTATCGCACCGGCGACATTGTGCGTTACTTGCCGGACGGCAAGGTGCAGTTCGTGGGACGGCGCGACGGACAGGTGAAGATCCGCGGCTTCCGCATCGAACTGAAAGAGGTGGAGGCGGTCATTCGGCAGTTCCCGGGCATCAAGGACGCCACCGTCCAGGCCTTTGATTACGAGAATGGAGGCAAGTTTATTGCTGCCTATGTCGTGAGCGACGAGCAGGTGGACGTCAAGGCCCTCAGCCAGTTCATCCTCTCGCAGAAGCCCCCGTACATGGTTCCGGCAGCCACGATGCAGATTGATGCCATTCCGCTGAACCAAAACCAGAAGGTGAACCGCAAGGCTTTGCCGGCGCCTGTCATCCAGACCAGCGACCGCGAATACGTGGAACCCAAGGGCGAGCAGGAACGTTTGTTTGCCAAAATCTTCGGGGACGTGCTGCAGTTGGACAAGGTGGGGGCAACGGATAACTTCTTCGACCTTGGCGGCACGTCGTTGATGGTGACGCGGGTCATCATCGAATGCGACAAGGCGGGACTCCATGTGGCCTACGGCGACATCTTTGCCAACCCGACGCCCCGGCTCCTGGCGCGCTTCGTGTCGGGTGACACGGCGGAGGAGAACTTCGACGAGATAACGGGATTCGACTACACGCCCATCAACAACCTGCTGCAAGGGAACACCGTCGAGGCCTTCAAGCGCGGCGAGCGTCAGGAGTTGGGGTGCGTCCTGCTGACAGGCGCCACAGGCTATCTGGGCATCCATGTGCTGAGGGAACTGATTGATTCCGAAGCCACCAGCATCTATTGCCTTGTGCGTGGCGAGACGCAGGAGAAGGCCGAAAGCCGTCTGCGCACGTTGCTCTTCTACTACTTCGACGATGCCTTCAAGGAACTCTTCGGCAGGAGATTGCACGTCATCCTGGGCGACGTCACCGAAGACCTCACGGCAAAACTCCAGATGCCCAATGGTCAATCCTCAATGGTCAATGATAAAATCTCCACAGTTATCAACTGTGCAGCTAACGTGAAGCACTTCTCGAAGGGCACCGACATTGAGGACGTGAACATCGGAGGCGCGCGGCGGTGCGTGGAATTCTGCCTGAAGACGGGCGCACGCCTGGTCCATGTCTCCACCACCAGCGTGGGGGGAACCTCCATCAACGGTTATCCGGCAGCCGACGTCCTGCTCAATGAGCAGCGACTCTACTTTGGACAGTACCTGGGCAACCAGTACATCTACTCCAAGTTTATGGCCGACCGCATCATCCTCGACGCCGTGGCCCGGCACGGACTCAATGCCAAAGTCATGCGCGTGGGCAACCTTGCAGCCCGAAGCACCGATGGTGAGTTCCAGGTAAACTTCCAGTCTAACAGCTACATGGGGCGCATACGCGTCTATAACATGCTGGGCTGTTGCCCATTCTCCCACTATGATGCGCTCGCCGAGTTCTCCCCCATCAACGAGACAGCCCGTGCCATCGTGCTGCTGTCGGCCACGCCGAAGGAGTGCGTCGTGTTCCATCCCTACAACAACCACGTCGAGCTCATGGGCGACATCCTCACCCAGCTGGCCGGCATCACGGGCGGCATCCGATTTGTCGACCCCCAGGAGTTCGACGACGCGATGGAACAGGCCAAGAACGACCCGCAGAAGGCCAAGGCACTCTCCAGTATGCTTGCCTACAAAGACTTGGCTCACGGACAGAAGTCGGCGATGGTGGACCGCCAGAACAACTACACTTCCGAGGTTCTCCACCGCCTGGGCTTCTACTGGAGCACCACGTCGCAGGACTACATCGAGCGGATGCTGACCGCCATCGCGGGCTTCGGTTTCTTCGAGTGAAGGCGACCTCCGGAAACGCCGCGTGCGACGATGTCCATCGCCGCACGCGATGATGCCCGTCGCCGCACGCGACGTTGGACATCGTCGCACGCGAAGTTTCCGGGCACTGCCTTCGGCGTTCGTCAGGACCGCAGCTAAGGTCTCTTTTGAGGCTTCTTGTCGAGGCGATAGACGACGTGCAGGAGTCCGTAGCGCGGCAGCACGCCTGTGTAGGTTTCCGTGCGCCCTTGTGCATTGATGGTGCGCGTCACGTTCGAGAGCTGCCCGAGGATGTCGAAGCCGTCGAGCATGACTATCCATTTTCCCTTGAACAAAGCCCGGCTCAAGCGCGCGTTCCAAACCACGTCGGCCGTGTTGAGGCTCGCATCGTTGTAGCCCGTTCGCCCGTAGAGGGTGAGGTCTGTCGTCAGGTCGAACTGCCAGGGAAGGTGGATGATTGCGTCCGCGCCGATGCGATATTGCCAGGCCGATATGCTTTGGAACGTTGCGCGGTCGCTCGTATAGCGGTTCCAACTGATGGCCGACGAGAAGCCGAGCGTGTGTTTCCCTAACGAAAGATTCACTTTTGGCTCAAGAGAAAGGGTGACGGAGCGTACCACACTGGCCCCCTCCCCGCTCCCCCTTTGGGGGAGTGCCTCATTGCCGCTTGCCTCTCCTGCTGCCGTAGAATCACTCCCCCAAAGGGGGAGCGGGGAGGGGGCCTTGTCGACACTGTTCCTATAGCTGAACAATGTGACCATACCGGCACTGTGTTTCTTGCCGTCGCCAAAGCTGTAGTTGACGGTATGCTTGGCCGAAGCGTCCCAGTTGCCGTTGACATTCGTGGGGATGAAAGTGCGGCGGCCGGTCGTGCGGTCATAGACTTGTCCCATACTTATAGCATTGTGAGTGAAGCCATAGCTGAGGTCGATGCGGTTATGCAAACGCTTTTCCAGGGAATACAGATTGCCGTCCAGGACGGCATCGGTGCGGATGGCGTATCGAAGGTCAGGGTTGCCGATGCGGATGTTCATGGGGTCCGTGTCGTCGACGATGCCAGCTTCGTTCAGAAGCTCGGGCGCCTCGCTCCTCACCCGCACTTCCAGTCCGGCATGATGCCCGTCCTTTGTCCTCAGCCAGGGCTTCGTCTTGAACTCGAACGTCGGGCTGAAGCGGTGGAGAACGGTGTCGACGATGCCTCTCTCGATGTCGTGTCTTTGTGCATTCAGCGTGGCATCAATCCTGAAATCGAGGTAGAACTGTCCCCATTCCTTCTCCCCCAAGCCGTATTTGAAGTCGGCCCAAAAGGCGTTTGTGTTGTCGATGTAATGCGCCAAATGACTGTTCGCGCGGTCGAAGACCTGCTGATATTCGGTTACGCTGGGCAGCAAGTCGATGGGTTTAGAGAAGCTTGAGTCGGCATTCGCCAGGCAGTCCAGGCGATAGATGCTCTCCTGTTCGCGCCGATTGCTGTGGGAGAACCGATAGCCCAACACGAATTGTCGGTAGTGTTCGCCAAGCATGAAGGTATATTGGACGAAGGAATTGAGTTTGAACTTACTGCGAGGCGGGGTGTCGGCGTACTGGTGTCGGAAGATCGTGCCTGCCTGTTGTCGGCTGAACTCCTGCCTTTTGTTCTCCTCATAGCTGCCGTTTATGCCGAAGTTCATATAGTCGCCCGAGCCTTTTATCTTCAGTGTCTCGTACAGATAGGCAGTTGTCTCGATGTCGTGCCCCGTGCCTTTGCTCTCGCGCAGCTGGCGGTTGATGAGAGTGTCGCGCAGGTTCGGACGGGAAGATGTCGGGGAGAAGAGGTCGTCGAGCAGGCTGCGACTGACCTCGACGGGCGCAGAGAAGAGGGCCGACGTGCTGCCGGAGGCATTGCGGAAGTAGCGGTAGCTGGCATCTGCCGTTGCGTAAGTCCGCAGTCGCTTGCCGTTATGGATGAAGCGGTTCCACAGCGAGACGTCCCACGCTTCGTTCTTCATATTGCCGAAGCCATAGTCGTATGTGTCGCCGTCGGGCAGGAAGGTCTGCGTCGTGGTGCGCGTGTCCTGCCATTCCTTCCTGTGATTCGCCTCGACATAGACAAAGTAATCGCGCTTCTTGTCGTCGGACATCAAGTTGGCATCCACGCGAACCAACTCGTTGCGACTCAGTTTGCCGGATCTGTCGGGCTGCCATCCGTCGCCCCAGACCATGTCGCCCGAGCCTTCGTCGTTCAGGTTGTTGGCTTTCGCAAAGAACCGTATGTGCGATCGCTCATCGCTCCGCATGGCAAAAAGGCGTGCCAAGTAAGGTGTTTCGTCCTGCCGAAAGCCTGCTCCAGCCTCGGCGTTTGCTATCCAACCGACCTGGTATTCTCGCTTCAACCGCACGTCGATAACGTGGTGTTGGCTGCCCTCGTCGGTCCGACCGAGCCACTCATTTTCCTCTGTTTGCTTGTCGTAGACGGCCACATCCTTCACGGTGTAGGCCGGAAGGTTCTCGAGCATCAGCTTCCGACTGCCTTTGAAAAGGTCTTTTCCGTTGAGGAGGAGGTCGTCCACGAACTTGCCATTGTGGTAGATTCGCCCGTCGCTCTTGAGCTCGACGCCCGGCAACTGACGGAGAAGGGCGTCGAGCATCGACCCTTCGGCCAGTTGGAATTGGCTGGCATCGTACACGACGGTGTCGCCCCTGAAGTAGAATTTCACTCGAGATGCCCTGACAGTCACCTCCTGGAGGGTCTTGGAAATCTTATGAATGTAGAAGGGTGACAGGTTGCGCGACGTTTCGCGTCGGCCCACTTTGTCTATGACGTAGTCAAAGCAGACGGTGCGATAGTCGTCCATCGAAATGCGGAAGATGTAGTGGCGGGGTAGGGCGGGCACCTCCAGGGCGTAGCGTGGCATGTCGTAGTCCACTTGGCGTCCGCTTCCGTCGTAGTAGAAGGCGCTTTGTCTGGCACGCACCGAGTCGATGAGCGTGCTGTCCTCACTGAGGAGTTCCACCTTCGCGTCCATTAGAGACTCACGCGTCCGGGCATCGCAGACTATGCCGGAGAGCTTGATGGTGCGTGGCTTGTAGCTGCGGTCGTACTGGATGAAGATGTCTTTTCCCTTTATCTTTGCCTTGACGGGCTGTCCCTGGCAGAGGCGTTTGACGGCCTCCGTCATGGAAAGTCCCGTGAGGTCGGCATGGACGGGCAACTGCTCGAGGTCGTTTGCGATGAAGTTAATCGTGTAGTCCGACCTGATGTCCCTGAGGGTGGCGAGTGCCGTGGCAAGCGATTCGCCGCGGAAGTGGAGGTCGCGCGCCGTGGCGTTCAGGCAGAAACCTATATATATAATAAGGTATATGGCGAGGCGTTTCATCTCTTGTCCTCCTTCGTTTCTTCCGGTTCGACATAGAGTGTGTAGAATTCCTGCGTGATGCGGAAGCCGTCGAACACGTTCAAAGTCTCCACAAAGTCGTTGAGTTTCTGCGAAGTCCGGCAGGTGATGTAGAGCCTGAGGTGCTTCGGGGCGTTGTCCATGAAGACGACTTCCCGGCCATAGTGCCTGCCTACTACGGAGAGGATGCTGTCCAGGCGGATGTTCTCGAAGCGGAAGATGGTGTCGCCGTCCTGCACATCATAGGTGAAACGCTGCCGGACGACCTCCGTCGTGTCGGCCTTTGCCTGAACTTTCGGCGTGCGATTCCAGCCAGAGACGAAGTGGTATCCGGCCAACGACATGAAGCCGAGGAACATGAATGCAACGAGGATAGCGGCAATGCGGACCCTCTCCCGACCTCTCCCTTGCAGGGAGAGGAGTAGTTTGTGC
This sequence comes from uncultured Prevotellaceae bacterium, assembly GCA_947166305.1. Lineage (GTDB taxonomy): Bacteria > Bacteroidota > Bacteroidia > Bacteroidales > Bacteroidaceae > Physcousia. Next base: position 89,696 of record CAMVDV010000005.1, read on the forward strand.
TTTCGTCCAGAAAGACAGTCACTTCCCTCCCTGCAAGAGAGGGGTTGGGGGTGGGTCAGTCGGGAGAGGGTCTTCTCCCATGCCAGCGCTGTGTCCGGCTCCTTGTCAAGCTCAGTCATTGCCTGTTCCAGCTGCTCGTCGGAGTATCGCTCCGGGTGTTCCTGCATGTCGAGCAACAGCTCTTTGTCATACGAAGGGTTCATAGGCTTCTCGGGTTAAACTGTTTCTTGATGGACGCGATGATGTGCGAGAGGTGTTTCCACACGGCCACCTTGCTGATGCCCTCGGCCAGGGCTATCTCCTCGTAGCTGCATCCTTCCCGGAAGCGCAGGCCGAAGATGCGCCTGTCCTGCTCCGAGAGATGGCTCGCCACGTACTCCACGATGTCGTCCAGCCTGTCGTCCGACGAACATTGACCATTGACCATTGACCATTGACCATTGTGTATTGGATCTTCGCCATTATTGGCTGTGCCATTTGCCGCTGCGAAATGGTCAATGGTCAATGATGAATGTTCAATGGCCTCATGCCTGAGTCGCTTCAGACAGCGGTTCCTGACGCTCGTCATCAGGTAGGCTTCCTCCGTCTCCGGCACGAGAACCGTCTCGCCACGGAGCAGGCTCTCGAAGATGTCCACACAGACATCCTCGCTCTCCTGAGCATCCAGAAGCAGCGTACGCGCCACCCTGTGCATCCGGGCATAGTGCTGCATGAACAGCTGCCTAACGGTCTCTCTTTCCATCGCGCCTTTACCTATAATACCCTTCAAAGGCAGAAAAAACTAACCCTGAAAACAATTTTTTTCGCAAAGGTAGTGTTTTTCTGCCGATTTCCCTCGTTCCGATGGCGAATTTCTGCTTCCGCGCGACGTGACACGACACACATGGTCGGCAAACATGGCAGGGATACTTCGTTGCTTCATCATGATGAAGCAATTGCTTGTACATGATGAAGCAATTGCTTATACATGATGCAGCAATCAACTATGCAGGGCATGTTGTCTGGGACGAAAGCAAAAAGGGAGCGACACACCGTGCAGAACGATGTGCCGCTCCCTGTCTTGTCGGCCGGATCTATTCTGCTCCGAGGCCTTTGGCTATCTCCCTCCAGAGAGGTTCTTCGGGCAGCGGCGCCTCGATGGTAATGGGCAGATGTGAGACGGGGTGCTCCAGTTCGAGCCTCCAGGCATGGAGCGAGATGCTGCCGTCAGGGTTGCTGCGAGGCGCACCATACTTCAGGTCGCCCCGGATGGGACAGCCTATCTTGGCGAGCTGGCAGCGTATCTGATGATGACGGCCTGTCTGCAGCTCCACTTCGAGGAGAAAGTAACGCTCCGACGCAGCGACGAGCCGGTAGTGCAGCACGGCCTTCTTGCTGCCGGGCACTTCGCGGTCGTAGGCTCGGGCCATGTTCTTCTGCTCGTTGCGCGTGAGCCAGTGGGTGAGCGTGCCTTCCGTTTCGGGCGGACGGCGCGCGACGATGGCGAGATAGGTCTTGCGCACGCCCTTGTGCTCAGCAAACATCTTGTTGAGCCTGGGCAGGGCTTTGCTCGTCTTGGCAAAGAGTACGACGCCACTGACAGGCCGGTCGAGCCGATGGACCACGCCGAGCCAGGCTTCACCCGGTTTGCTGTACTTCTCGCGGAGAAAGGTTTTCACCATATCGCACAAGGGGACATCGCCGGTCTTGTCGCCCTGCACGATGTCCCCTGCTCGCTTCGAGACTGCTATGAGGTGGTTGTCCTCGTAGATGATTTCACGATTTGACAATTTCACAATTTCACAATGTGACAATCCTAATCAATTTACGATTTGACGATTTACTATTTACGATTTATTTTCGATATGACGATATAACGATATAACGTTTTAACGACAGAACGTTTTAACTTTTTAACAGTTCATGCCGCCGTCCACCTGGATGACCTGTCCGCTGACGTAGCTACTCATGTCGCTTGCGAGGAATGTGGCTACGTTGGCAATGTCGTCCACCTGTCCGCCGCGGCGCAGAGGGATTTTCTTTTTCCACTCCTCGCGTATTTCCTCACTGAGTTGGGCGGTCATGGCTGTCTCGATGAATCCGGGTGCTATGGCGTTGGCGCGTATGCCCTTTGGCCCCATCTCCTGTGCGATGCTCTTGGCGAGGGCTATCATTCCGGCTTTGGAGGCGGCGTAGTTGGCCTGACCTGCATTGCCATGTACGCCTACGACGCTGGCCATGTTGATGATGCTACCGCTGCGCTGGCGCATCATGACAGGGATGCAGGCGTGGGTGAAGTTGAAGGTGCTCTTGAGGTTGACGTTGATGACGGCATCCCACTGCTGTTCGGTCATGCGGAGCATGAGTCCGTCCTTGGTGATGCCTGCGTTGTTGACGAGGATGTCGATGGTTCCGAAGTCTTCCTTTATTTTCTTCACGACTTCTTCTGTGGCGTTGAAGTCGGCGGCGTTGCCTGCGTAGGCGCGGCAGGTGACGCCCACGGCTTCTATCTCCCTGCGTGTGGCCTCGAGAGCGGCTGCCATGTCGTCGTTAAGGACGAGGTCTGTGAATGCTATGTTAGCGCCTTCGGAGGCGAACTTCAGGGCGATGGCTTTGCCGATGCCCCTGGCTGCACCCGTGATGAGTGCGGTTTTTCCTTCAAGTAATCCCATTTTTATTTGACAAATTTACGATTTTACGATTATACGATTTGACAATTTCACAATTTTTGGCAGGGGCGGCAGCAAATTATTCACTTTTCACTCTTCCCTTTTCCCTTCTCACTCTTCCCTTTTCCCTTCTCACTCTTCCCTTTTCCCTTTCTCAGAGGTACTGTCCGAAGTGTCTGTCGGGTCGGCAGAGTGCTTTGTGTATGAGTTTCTGCACGATGCCTCGGCTCATTCCCTGTGGCATTCCGTCGGCCAGGCGGCCGTAGATGTAGGGGATTTCGAGTCCTTTGACGCAGTAGTGCATGATGTCGGAGCAGAGGGGTATGCTGTCTATCTCGAAGCGTCCTTGCTGTACGCCTTCGGCCATGATGGATGCGAAGAGTCGCTGTTCGTTGCGGTCGAAGTTCTTGCGCACCTTTTCCACCATGATGATGTTGCGGAAGAACTCTGCCCGCAGGTTTCCGTTGCGCTGCACGGCTTCCTTGATCATGTTGAGGTGTGTGTAGATGACTTCCATGAGCTTGTCTTCCGGCTCCATGGGCTGTGTGGCCACCTCGTTCATGCGTTCGTTGATGCGTTCAAGCTCGCCTTCGATGACGGCCCAGTAGATTTCCTCCTTGCTCTTGAAGTAGGTGTATAGTGTCCGCCGGCCCTTGCCTGATGCCAGGGCAATGTCGTTCATCGTGGTGTTCTCGAGTCCTTTCTTGGCGAACAGTTGCCGGGCCACGTCCACGAGTTTTATGCGTGTCTTCACTACTGCCATTTCGTTTGCAAAGTTAGCACATTTCGATGAATTTGTGCAATAAATTCCTGTTAAAAATGCTCAAACGCCCCTTTTTTGTGCAAGAAAAGTCAAAAAAGCGCGTCAGAATGCATATTTTTGAATTATGGATTTTGTATTTTGAATAAATTGTCGTACCTTTGCAGCGCAAATCGAGAAAACATCGCGGGGTAGAGCAGTTGGTAGCTCGTCAGGCTCATAACCTGGAGGTCGCCCGTTCGAGTCGGGCTCCCGCAACGAGGGTGGTTGCGCCCCGGAGACATTCGTGTCCCGGGGTGCTTTTTTTGTGGTGGCTTTTTCCGTGGGGTTTGGGTGCTTCCTGCGTTCGGCTTGCCTTGCCGGTCTGTGGAATGTCTGAAAACGCCCCGTGGAGCGTTGGCCATCGCCCCACGGGGAAATTGCCAACGCTCCACGGGGCGTTTGCCATCGCCGCACGCGGCGTTTTCAGTCGCGGCCTACCGTGTTATCTTCAGTTGCTTGCCGCCTACTTCGACGACGAACTGTCCGGGCATGATGCGCATGGCGTTGGATTTGGGGTCCCACCACTCGAAAGCCGAGTCGGGAAGGGGAATGCTTACGGTCTGCGTGGTGCCGGCCGGGACGTCGACGCGCTTGAATGCTCTCAGGGTACGCACGGGACCTTCGGCATCGCCCACCTTCTTGATGTAGACAAGCACGGTCTCCGTGCCGTCGCGCTCCGACTTGTTGGAGAGCGGGAGCGAGAGCGTTCCGTTGGCGAAGCGGGGCTTGCCATAGACAAACTTGCTGTAGCTGAGTCCGTAGCCAAAGGGATAGAGCGGTTCGCCGCGGAAGAATCGGTAGGTGTGGCCTTCCATGTCGTAGTTCTCGTAGTCGGGAAGCTGGTCCACGTTCTTGTAGAAAGTGACGGGGAGCTTGCCGCTCGGGTTGACGCGGCCGAAGATGACCTCTGCCACGGCCTGTCCGCCGGCCTCTCCGCCGTACCATACCTGCAGAATGGCGTCGGTGGACTGCTGTTCGGGCACGAGTCCAATGGCGCTGCCCGAGCAGTTGGCCAGGATGACGCGCTTGCCAGCCTTGTGGAGGGCGGCCATGACGTCGCGCTGTGCCTGCGGCATTTCAATCATCGTGCGGTCTCCTTTCTTGAACCCCGGTTCGTCCACGTCCATCTCCTCGCCCTCGAGCTTGGGAGAGATGCCTCCGCAGAAGATGACCGTCTTGGCGTCCCTGGCCGCATCCAGTTGCTTCTGCACGTCTTTCTCCCATGGTATGAGCCTGGCCGACGGGCAGATGCTCCGGATGCCTTCGGAGATGGTGATGGTGTGCTCGGGCGTTCCGTTGTAGTTGCCCCACATCATCGTGCTATCGGCAGCGTTGGGGCCCATGATGCAGAGGCCCTCCGTCGTCTGTTCGCTCAGGGGCAGGATGTTCTTCTCGTTGCGGAGCAGGACAATGCCCTTGCGTGCAGCCTCCAGCGCCAGCGCCTTGTGGTAGGGCGTGCAGAGGCTGTCGTCGGGAATCCTCATCCAGGGCACCTCGTCGGGCGTGTCGAAGTCGCCCACGCGGAAGCGCGCTTCGAGCAGACGGACTACGCTCTTGTCGAGAACCTCCTCCTTGATGTTGCCATCGCGCACAGCCTTCGCCAGATTTTCGAAGCTCTCGCCGCACTCCACGTCAGTGCCTGCCGTGGCAGCCTGCACGATGGCCTCATCCTTACTCTTGCTGTATCGGTGCGCCTTCTCGTCCCAGAAGTCATTGATGGCACCGCAATCGGTCACAACCACTCCCTGATATCCCCACTCGTCGCGCAGGATGTGCTGCAAGAGGCGGTCGCTGCCGCAGCAAGGCTTGCCCTCGAAGCGGTTGTAGGCACACATCACCTGCGCCACCTTTGTTTCCTTGACCAGTGCACGGAAGGCGTAGAGGTACGTCTCGTAGAGGTCTCTCAGCTTGATGTTCTCGGCGTTGAAGCTGTGACGGTTCCACTCTGGGCCGCTATGCACGGCAAAGTGCTTGGCACAGGCCAGCAGCTTCTGGTAGCGAGCATCGGCAGGTCCCTGCAAACCCCTCACGACGCTCTTGCCCATGACTGCCGTCAGGTAGGGGTCTTCGCCGTAGGTTTCCTGTCCACGTCCCCAGCGTGGGTCGCGGAAGATATTGATGTTCGGTGTCCAGACGGACAGGCCGTGGTACATCCATCCCTGCGTGCCGAGTCGCCGCGCCTGGTTGTTCTTGACGCGACCCTCGTCGCTGACCGTGGAGAAGATGCGCTCGACGAGTGTAGAGTCGAACGTCGAGGCCATAGCCATCGTGATGGGATAGACGGTGGCAGTGCCGTTGCGTGCATAGCCGTGCAGCGCTTCGCTCCACCATTGGAAGGAAGGCACGCCGAGCCTCTCAATGATGTGGGGATGACGGCGCATCAGTTTCGCCTTGTCATCCACTGTGAGGCGATGACAAAGGTCAACGGCTCGCTCGTGAGGGCTGAGGTTTGGGTTCTGATAGGGATAGCGATAAGTTTTCGCAAAGACGCTGGCTGATGCCAGCAAGCCTGCCCCTATGAGGCAGAGGAGAGAAGTGTTCTTTTTCATGTTATTAAGATAGTGTTACGGAAAAAATCTCCACAAAGGTACGATTTTTTAAGGAATAATGAAGAAGGAAAAGGGAAAAAGATGTCACCGCAACGTCCTTTTGTACGTTATTTTTTGCTTTTTGCTTTCCTCTGTACGCTTTTTATCGTAACTTTGCACGGAAAAGTAACCAAACGCTGCTTCCCGATGACACATCTCCACGCCCTGCTGCCGTTCATGCTCTTTTGTCTGCTCCCTCTGGGGCTTTCTGCACAGGAGAAGGCCGAACCTCTCGACACCACACTCCTGAAGGAAGTGAGCATTAACGGCCAGCGCAGCCGCATCAGCTACCGTCCGGGACGGCAGAAGATCGACGCCTCGCAAGTGCTCACCGCCAGCGGAGGCACGGCGCTCGACGTGCTTCGGGCTGTACCGGGAGTCGTGGTGGATGCTGACGGAAGCCTTTCCTACCGCAGCAGTCAGGAGTTTCTCGTCTATGTGGACGGCAAGTTGTCGCCCCTCACGGGCACCGAAGCCTTGCAGATGATAGGCGCGGCCAGCATCAAGGACATCGAGATTCTGACCACACCCTCCGCCAAGTACAGGACAGAAGGCGACGTGGGCATCATCAACATCGTCACCCGCCGCAGTGAAACCGACGGATGGGACGTTGTCGTCAACGGCACCGCGTCCACATGGCGAACGCTCTCGCTCGACACGAAAATCAACTTCCGTGCAGGACACCATAATATATATATAGGAGGCCAAGGTTCCGACGTGAGGAACAAGAGCCGCTTCGAGCAGGAAAAGCAGACCACGGCAGGCGATGTGTCCGTCACTTCCTATGCCGACGGCAGCCGTTTCCGCCACTTCCGGACGTTCCTCGGCAGTGGAGGCTATGAGTTCAACAACAGCAGGCACAGCCTTGGCATCGACCTTCAGGGCGGCCGCACCATCAATCCTCGCGGCGGCGACATGCTCTACACGACCCAGACAGAACAGCACACGGGCCATCTGTCCAATACCAACTTAAATAGCCACGACCGCTACAAACTTACGAAGTACCTCTTTCAGGCTTCGACCGACTACACTTGGAGGCTCAACAATCGAGGCGATGAGTTCAGCATCTCAAACCGTTTCCGCTACGACCGCTTCTCCGAGGAATACACCGAGAGCAATATGTTCTCGCCCGAAGGCAACAGGCAGGAAGGCACAAGAGGCTATGAGACGGAGCATCACTGGGACTGCGACGGCACCGCTTCCTACAAGCTTCACTACAGGCAGACGGGCTTGCTGGAGCTTGGATACCAGTACACCACCTACAGCGAGCACGGCGATTATCGCATGAAGACCCTCTCTGACTCCCCCTTAAAGGGGGAGGATAAGGAGTCTCCCTTTAAGGGAGATTCAGAGGGTCTCTTCCTCTGGCAGGACGACCTCTACGCGCCGTTCTACTACAGAAGGCAGACCCACAGCCCTTATGCCATGCTTTCCGACCGCATAGGGCGCTTCCAGTTCGATGCCGGACTGCGCATCGACCGCATTCTGGACGATATGGATCTGCCCACCATCACCAGCCGTCATAACCGACGGACCGAGCTTTATCCCTCCGCCCACCTTGCCTATACGGACGACAAGGCAGGCACGTTCACCATCGGCTACTCGCGCCGGACCAACAGGCCAGGCATCTGGAAGCTCGAACCTTACATCACCTACGAGGACTATCACACGCGTATCATCGGAAATCCTGACCTCGAATCGGAGTTCGTCCACTCGCTTGAGTTCTCTTGGCGCAAGACGATGGGCACGACGCAACTCTCGGCGACGGTCTTCGCCCGGCGCAGAAAGGGCGTGGTGGACTACATTCGGCGCGCATATTCACTCGGCGTGACGCTCGACAGCATCATCAACGCGGGCAACGAATGGCGCGAAGGGCTGGAACTGCAAGCCGTCACGAAGCCCACCGAATGGTGGCAGCTCACCCTCAGCGGCACGCTCTCGCTCTACAACTACCGTGCTTCCTACGAAGGCTGCACCAGTGCCCACGGCACGACAGGCACGGTGGGATGGATCAACAACCTGCGACTGACGAAGACCACCGCGCTCCAGTTCGACGGACACTACGTCGGCCGTCAGCATCTGACGCAGGGACGCGAGTCGGCCTACGTCTATTTCGACCTCGCCGCACGCCAGTCGCTCCTCCACGACAAATTGCAGCTGGGACTCGTCTGGCACGACATCTTCCACACGGCACGCTATCACAGCCTGCGCACCTCGGCATTGCTGAGCAGCGAGACATGGGTGAGACCCAGCTTCCCCTGCATCGTCTTCTCCGTCGCCTACCGCTTCCGGCAGCCATCCGCCAAGGCAAAAGGAGGCGCACTGAGCACCGATGCCGAGTTCACGGGAAAGGACTTCTGATGCAGCACTCCGGAAAGAATGACATCACGTTATAACGTCATAACGTTATCACGAAAAAACGACAACCTAAAAGACTCCCTTTATGAAGAAGATTCTTTTCATCCTGAGCCTCATGGCATCGCTGCTCGTGTCGGCCCAGCAGACAAGCGGCCCGCTGCGCGTCGGCGTGGCAGGCGTGGCCCACGGACATCTCTGGAACCTCATCTCCGCCATGCATCGCGGCGACTTCGTCATCGTCGGCGTGGCAGAAGAGAACGACGACTTCCGCCGCCACAACAACCTCGTGGGCCGACTCCCCGAGGAGAAATTCTACGCCTCGCTCCCCGAGATGCTCGACAAGGAGCGGCCCGAAGTCGTGGTTGACTACGGAAGCATCCTCCACCATGCGCAGACGGTGGAAGCCTGTGCGCCCAGAGGCATCCACGTCATGGTGGAAAAACCACTCGCCACCACCTACAAGCAAGCACTCCGAATGCAGGAACTCGCCCGGAAGCACGGCATCAAAATCATGACGAACTACGAGACGACATGGTACGCCGCCAATCATCACATCAAGCAACTCGTGGACCGCGGACAGTTCGGCCGCCTGACGCGCATCAACGTCTACGACGGACATCAGGGACCGAAAGAGATAGGATGCGACCAGATGTTCCTCTCTTGGCTCACCGACCCCAGGCAAAACGGCGGCGGTGCCGTCATAGACTTCGGCTGCTACGGCATCAATCTCGCCACATGGCTGCTCGAAGGCAAGGCACCGAAGAGCGTCAGCTGCGTCCTCGCCCACAACAAGCCCGACATCTATCCGCTTGTCGACGACGACGCCACCATCACCCTCGACTACGGCGACTGCGTCGTGCAGGTCATGGCCTCATGGTGCTGGCCGCTCAACCGCAAGGATATGTACGTCTACGGACAGCGCGGCTATGCCTACCAGCGCACAGGCAGTCGCCTGCAGCTCCTCATCGACGGCAAGCAAGGTCCAGAGTTCACAGCCCCGCGACTGCTGTCTCCCCGCGACGACTCCTATCGCTATCTCGCCGCCCTCGTCAGAGGTCAGATAGAAGAACGTCCGTCCGACCCCTCCGCCCTGCAGAACAACGTCCTCGTCTGCCGCATCCTCGAGGCCGCCATCCGCAGTGCCCGCACCGGCCGCGCCGTCAAACTTTAGCCCAGCAAGCCACCCTCCGCCCGTCCGCTCCGCAGGCATCCTCATCCCCATCCACAGCCCCCGTCTGCAAAAAGCACACGAGAAGTCTGCCATCTCCTCATGTGCTTTTTGCCAACTCCTCGTGAGGTTTTTGCCAACTCCTCATGAGCTTTTTTCCATCTTCTCATGAAGAGTTCTCAAACCACCCGTGAGGAGAAGCCGATTTACTAATGAATGAATGCCGATTTACTAATGGATAAATGCTGATTTACTAAGGCATAAATCGCAAACCATCCAATAGTAAATTACTTTTACTCGTTAGCAGTCTTCATCCGACACGTTTACTTCGCCAAATAAACGTGTTTAGTTGCCCAACTAAACGTGTTAACAACGCAAACTAAACGTGTTTAGCAGTGCCCCAGTAGGGACGCGCCGTGGCGCGTCCGCAAATGTCACACAGAAATCACAGAAACAATTATTGCAAGCACCCGTTCTGTCGGATTTGCTGGTCCGACAGCATTTAATATAAGCATTTGTAATGCGCTGAAACTTGTTATAGCGGGATTGCAAATCCCTATACTCCCAACGTGCGGATTACAAATCCGCACGAACGAGACAACCCTTTCTGGAAACGAATTGAAATAATTATAATAACGTCAGTTCAGCATAAACAGTCGCGCTGTAGGGACGCGCCACGGCGCGTCCGCAACAATAGGCGGAGAGAAACGAAAAAAATAAAAATAGGCGGCGCATCTGCCATTTCCGCAGACCTGTCAGCGTTCCATCGGATTCAAACGTCAACCGCTCGAAGAATCGTTGCCGCTCGCCGATGCGTTCAAGGTGCCATGTACCGACAAGTAGCGGCCCATATTGCTCCTGAAGTTGCACTGTCTTTTCGTGTGCTTCTTGGTCTGCCCATTGTGGTTCTTCGCTGCTGCATGAGGCGAGGAAGAAAACAGTAAGAACCATAAAAGCAATTGCATAAATCGCTTTTGCTCGGCCATTAGCAAACGAGTTTGCATAGCTCTCACTAAATCGCGTTTTTCTCAATAGGTTTATCATTCTCATTACGTATGAATGTTTTGTTGTTTCTTACTCTTTTTTATAAACGCTCACAGGGCGTAGATATTGTGAAGGGTGACATTAAGTTCTTTTCAGATTGTCCATCAACCGATAAGTGTCATTTATTGTTTCGAGAGTCGAAATGACGTGGCTATCATGATGTTCAACGGCTTCCACGAAAGTGGCCAATTCATTGTAATATCCTTGTGAATAGACCCGATTGGCCGACAATATTGGGGTGAAGCTGTTGTTCTGATAGAGATATTCTACCGTTGTTTTGTGAGGGCGCAATTTCTCCATTGGGATGCCTGAGACAGTCCGTGACGAAGGGGTAAAAGAGAGTTCTTCCATTTGTGAAAGGCGATAAATGCCAGAACGGGTGCATACCTTCAGCGACTCTTCTGCATCAGTCCATGAGTAAGCTGTGGAGAGTTCGAGCGTGCCGACGATGTGGGGATGACGGAGCATGAGGATGTAAGAACCTTTGGCAATCTGACGGTAGGCAAGGATTTCGGGTTTGCCAAACAGGAAGCAGACGAGGTCGAGAGGATGGATGTAGAGGTCTAAAAGTGCATCACCCTCTGGGTATACGCCTGTGAGATAATGCAAATCGTAATTGATTAGGTGCTCCTTGTTGAGACGCTTCTTTAGCAGCTGGATGGCTGGGGCATAGCGTTTCTGCAAGCCGACCATGACGACGGGCGAGCCGTGGAGTCGCTGTAAATCAATGAGCGTGTCGAGTTCTTCCAATGTCCGGCAGGGTGGTTTCTCGATGAAAAGCGATTTGCCACTGCGAAGCACTTGCGAGGCTATGGAGAAATGGGCTGTTGGAGAGGCTGAAACGAAAATGCCTTTGATTGCTTCATCGTTCAGAATCTCGTTGAGCGAGGTCGTGGCTTTCACATCAGGAAACTTCTGCTCTATCAGTCGGGCTTTTCTTGCCGACGTGACGCAGATGTATTTCAGTGGCACTCCGAGGTAATGAAGAACGGGATAGAGATTGGTCAGCGAGTGCTGCCCCATGCCTACGAAGGCATATTGATATTGATATGTTTGGCGCAGGAAACGCTCTGTACGCATCTGCTTGTATCGTTTGATGAGTGCTTGTATCATTGTATTGCTTTTAGATGTTTGCGGTATGTTTGCTTAGGGCTTGCCGTCCATTGATACGGACCGTAGAACTTCTCAATGAGCCATTTGGGCAACATTCGCTCAAAGTTGCGCACGAGAATGATGTCATACTTACGGTGGAAGTTTATCCAGCACTCATTGCAGTCCTTGGAATACTGGCATTGGGTCTGACATGCCGATGCACCGTTGAAAATCTCGTCGAGAGATTGCTCATGGATATTCCCCAGCACCACATCAAGATTCTGGCAGAGCGGTACGTCACCGTTGCTATGCACGACGAGGCAACTCATGATGCTTTGGCAGCGCAAACGCAAATGCCCATTGCGCCACTGGTCGTAGAGTGCTACAAAGTCGAAATTCTCTTGTGTCTGGTGGATGCTTTGCGGTATCTGCTTCACGAAGTCCGAAGTCGTCAGCAGTTCGCTTGTTGTGTCGAAGAAGGCCATTGTTCCATAGATGCCGATGCGAACGTCTATATCGTAGTGCTTGGCAACGTCTATGACATAAGCCATATCTTCGAATGTGTTCCATGGAGACAGACAGAACATCAGCGATAGCGGCACCTCGTCTTTGAGCGCTTCGACCACCTCAATCACTCGGTCGTAGCCATCGCAGCCACGCATTCTTTGGTAAGTCTCGCGGCCACCGTCGAGAGAGACATACAGATGCCGGGGCTGATAGCGACGGACGGCATCTATGACACGACGGGGCGCGAGACAGTTAGATAGCAGCGTGTAGTTAGGGTGATTTTTCTGAAACCACGCCATGATCTCCTCAGCCTGCGGATGAAGGATAAACTCGCCGCCCTCCAGTCCTACGGTAGTCCTTCGTGTCACACATTTACTCTGGATGATCCGCTGAATGTCATTGAGCAAAAGATGCTCCACAGGTCGTTTCTGCCAGATGTTACAGTGCTTGCATTTCGACTGGCAGAGCGTAGTCGAATAAATCATCAGTTGCGATAGGCGCTTGTGCTTTGGCCTCATGACGTTGTTCAGATAGAGTAGCCCATTATAGGCGTAATCATAAATACTATACATACAATTCGTTGCAATTATGTTCTCTACTTATAAAGTCCAAAATTGCAACGAATGACTGCACCGATTACCACGTAAATCTGATGCCTATGGGCAATGTAAAGTTGAACGGATGCTCAGTGCGGTATGTTTCAATTTGTGTACCCGTCGGAATGTAGTATTGCAGACTTGGTTCTGCGAACAGTCCGATGTTGGGAGAGAAATTGTATTGCACGCCAAGACCTGTACCTACCGACCACTGCCACGGAGCGTGGATGGTTGACTTGTCGGTAGCTTCCAACATGCCGTGCAAGTAGTAACTTGTGCTGAGCGGCGAGTAGAGAGGTATCTCCGTGGTAACGCCGAGACTTTCGTAGAGGCTCCACGCCTTCCTATTATATATATTATAGGTGCCCTTCACGGGAATGCCGAGATAGTGGATGGTCTGCTGCTCATTGATAGTATTACCATTTGAACCCATCTCAAATTCCGACTTCAACCTACTGTAGCTCAGCCCTGTCTCCAGTGCAAAGCGATTATTCAGTCTGTACTTTAATGCCAACGAGAAGTTGATGGGCATGTAGTGGTGGCTCTTACGGACAATCTTATCTGTGCCTGTACCTGTACCTTGCGCATCTCCGGCATTATTCAGTGCAATGTTCATAATGACGCTTCGGCTATGGCTGCTGCCGTCATCTGGCATCTCTGCCAAGAAGGCCGCATAGTCGCTCCAGTTCTCAAAGGTGACAGGCGATGGGG